>CACZYC010000017.1 GCA_902785365.1 uncultured Ruminococcus sp.
AGCCAGGATCAAACTCTCTAAAATATTGTATCTAAATATCTCCTCAGAGATACTCAAACCTATCTCAGAGCTCTTAGCTCATATTAACACTAACGTGTTCATTATCCGTTTTTAAGTGTTTCCTTCACTTTACTTTTAAGCTGTCTAGCCTCGTTGTTCTTCGCTTTTCCTCTCTTAACTCCCACTCGTCTAATCTGTTTCGAACACTCTGTGTTCTTCACAGCTTAGTCCTCGCCAGTCGTTAATCGAGGGCTCCGAACCTCGGCTTTTCTTACTCAAAAGAATTTCGGGTTTCTTTACTTTCGTTGTTCTTTTTTCAAGGTTCGCGCCGCTTATCGCAAACATATTACATAGTTGTAATATTTCACGGTAGCGCAATTGTAATTATATTACATTACAAGGGTAAAGTCAAGTGTTTTTTACAAAAAAATTGATAAATAATCATAAAAAATTTTTTCGGTATTTTTTGTGATATCTGTTATAAAAACGCCGCGCTCCGCATACAATGCACATTGAACGGATTTAATGGTATTATATACAAAGGCGTTATAATTCTTTTGTGCAATATTAACGAATTTGTAAAAAATAGTTGATTTTTTAGTGTAAAATGCATATAATAGTTCAAAACCCTAAGATTTATCGAAAAAGGAGGTTCACGTTGTTATGGCAAATGAACGAATTATCACCATCGCAAGGCAATTCGGAAGCGGCGGTCGTGAAATCGGCGAAGAGCTGGCTAAAGCTCTCGGCATAAAATGCTATGACAAGGAACTTATATCCCTCGCGGCTAGGGAAAGCGGCGTGGACCCCGAAGTTTTTAACAGTGTTGACGAGAAGGCGACCAACAGCCTGCTCTACTCCCTTTCGATGGGATTATATTCCTTCGGCAACAGTTACAGCGGAGACAGTTTACCTGTAAATGACAGGCTTTATTTGCTTCAGCACAAAATCATCAAACAAATCGCGAGCGAAGGTCCGTGTGTAATTGTAGGCAGATGCGCCGACTATGTTTTACGTGATAAAAAGAATATTGTAAGACTTTTTATCTGCGCCGATATGGACTATCGAATTGAACGAGCCGTTGAAGTCAAGGGAATAAAAAAGGAAAAAGCCGCTCAGGTAATCCACAAAACCGATAAATCAAGGGCAAACTATTACAATTTTTATTCAGGTATGAAATGGGGCGAGCCGGAGAACTACGACCTGTCCGTTAACCGTACCAAGCTCACCGTACAACAGACTGTGAGTGTGGTGCAGGGTTACCTAAAGGCCACGGAGTAAAGTCCGCGCCTCCGTTTCATTATATTTAAGGAGGTGCGTTTCGATGCTGTTCAGAATTTATATTGACGGTGATTTGGACGATTTCATTTTTAGTGATGAAGAATGGCACGAAAGTGAAAGATAACCAATAGTATATGATTTAAACTTAGGTTGCTCATTTCGGGCAACCTATTTTTATTTTTCAGCGGGCAGTGGTCAGTGAAAACTACCTGCTGAAACAATAACTGGCATTATATACATATATATAGTATAATTTTTGTACAAAAAATGAATTGTATTTTTTAGCAGAATATATTATCATATATAGTGATACAAAGGTTTTTATACCTTGTTAGAAGTTTTTATCAGGAGGATTTATTATGAAAAGAAAGATTATCTCCGCTGTATTAGTAGTATGTTTGCTGATGACATGTATTGTTGTCGCTAACTACTCGGTAACAGCGGTATCTACTGACAAGAGCCGAACAGGCGCGGCTCCCGACACTTATTCGGGCATTACCGCAAACCCCTACGGAATGGCTCAATCGAATGATGACGCTACAATCCTTCAGGCGTGGAACTGGAGCTACTCAAATATTCAGAGCGAGCTCGACAACATTGCCAAGCAGGGATTTAACACAATTCAGATTTCACCTCCGAATGAAATCAAAACAACAACATCCGACGCTTTGGTAAAACAGTCCAATAACAAGAACGGCTGGTGGATGTTCTATCAGCCCGCAGGCTTCCAGATTAACCAGAGTGACGGCAACGCCCTCGGAAAGAAAGCCGACCTCGTAGCTATGGTTAAGGCTGCTCACGCAAAGGGTATTAAGGTTATCGCTGATACGGTTATCAACCATATGGGTACAAAGGACAACGAGGACAGCGAAACATCAACAAACCCGATGAATCACGTTACACCCAAGGCTCAGACATATGAGCCCGAAATTTACAACAACGCGCTGTTCCATAATCCGTGGTTCAATATGACCTACAAAGAGGACAAGAACCGGTTCAGTCAGGACGCAAGTACATATGACCTTACAAGAGGCTGTACATCCCGTCTTCCCGACCTTAAAACTGAGGACTCCAGAGTTCAGAACGCTATCTATGATTATCTGAAAGAGCTTGTTGACTGCGGTATTGACGGATTCCGTATTGACGCGGCTAAGCATATTGAGACTCCTAATGATCTCGCAAAATATAAATCCGATTTCTGGCCGAACACTGTAGGCAAGGTTAAAACTTACGCACAGGATAATTACGGCAAGGATCTGCTCTCATACGGTGAAATCCTCAACAACAGCGGTGTTTACAGAATGACCTCCTGGTACTTCCCGTATATGAAGGTTACTAACACCAACGCTTATTACAGCATTATCGGTAACGTTAACGGCGGTAACGCGGCAAGCGTTGTTCCTCAGAACCTTTCAATCGGTTCCGACGGTTCGGGTACTGTTGAAACCCAGCAGAAGAACCAGGCTGTACTCTGGAGCGAGTCTCACGACAACTACTCCGACGGCAATAGCGCAAACGGCGGTCAAAGCAACGCCAGCGATACAGAGCTCAACAAGAGATGGGCGGCTATGGCGGCTCGTGACGGAATCACATCAATGTTCCTCGCTCGTCCCGCAAGTAATAGCCAGAAGCTCGGCGTAGCCAGCAAAACTCTCTGGTACAATTCCACCGCGGTTAAAGCTGTTAATGAATTCAATAATGTTTATTCCGGTCAGGGCGAGTATCTCGACAACGGTTCCAATATCGCTGTTATCGGCCGCGGAAGCAAAACCGCAAACGGCGGCGCGGTTCTTATCAACTGTAACAACGGCACAAGCAGAACCATCTCAGGTATTCCTGTTCACACAATGGCAAACGGTACATATACAGATAAAGTATCGGGCGGCACATTTACAGTAAGCAACGACAAGATCTCAGGCTCTATCGGCAGCACAGGCGTCGCGGTTCTTTACAGCGACGAGCCCATGGTAGGCGGTACATCAAGCTGTTACTACAAGACAGACAGCTTTACGGCAACATTCACATTCAGAAATGTTGACCGCGCTACATACAGTGTTAACACAGGCGCCGAGACTGAGTATGTAAACGGTCAGAAGGTTACTTTCGGTACAGCCGCTGACGTACAGGGCGCGACCTACAAGGTAACACTCAAAGGTTATGTAGGCACAACGGTTAAGACAACAGCCGAGCTGACATACACCAAGAAGAATCCGTCCACCAGCTATCAGGTTACATTCAAGACAAACGGAGTAAGCGGCTGGTCGGGCACTCCCAAGATTTACTACTGGGGCGGAACATCAACCGCCAACGCTACATGGCCCGGAGTCGCGATGTCAGGTTCGGGCGGAGTATATACATATTCACTCCCAGCTGACGTTCCCAATGTTCTGTTCTGTATCGGTTCGGGCACACCGCAGACAATCGACTGCACAATCAGCGATGACACTATATTCACACTTCAGAGTTCCACGGTTTCAGACGGCGGCACAACGAAGAACAACGTAACAAGCACACCTTCGGGAACACCTATTGAAACATATTATCCCGGTATTGACTCTCAGCCTACACAGCAAACACAGCAGACACAGGCATCAGAAACCGAAACATTCCACAGCAGCTACGCTTTCGGCGACGTTAACCGCGACAACTCTGTAAATATCAACGACGTTACAATGATTCAGCAGAGACTGGTATTCCTGATTAACTTCGACGTTGAGCAGGCTAACCTCGCGGACTTCAACCGTGACGGCAAACTGAATATCCACGACGCAACATACATTCAGTACAGCATAGCGGGCAAAAGTCTTATTTCATAATAATATCTGATACCAAAGGGGTCGGCAAACGCCGGCCCCTTTTAGTGTTTTGAACAAAACATTTTCATATACAATAAGATATATTTGGGGCTGACCTCTCGGTCAGTCCCTTTCTGTTGAGACAGTGAGGGCGTTTTCCTGCCTCTCTCCTACTCCTCACTCGCTATGAGCTCCAACGGGTCAATATACTGTCCGCCCGCTTTTACGGCTATATGAATGTGATTGTCGTCCATATACTCCGCGGGGACGTTCTCGGCTGTGGCGATTGTGTCGCCCTGCTCCACCTTATCCCCTTTGTTGACGGTGAAGTCCTTCAGCCCGTTGTAGTAGATTGTACAGGTTGCGGATTTGACTATCAGCGTCTTGCCCATAAAGTCGTCGTCATAGACCTTTACGACCTCGCCGTCAGCCATAGCGTACACACTGTCGCCCTCCTTACAGGCGAAATCCACACCCGTGTGAGCCTCCCACACATTGAGCGTCTGGTTATACTCGGTATCCTCGTTATAGGGTTTCAGAATCTTGACGTTGTCCAGCGGATAGATAAGGTTTGTGTCAACCGAAAGCATTGTTTCGAGCGCCGACTTTGTCTCGGACGGAGCCGTTTCCTCTACATAACGCGTCTCCGTCGCTTTGGATTCGGTTTCCTCGGTTTCGGACGCGGGTTCAGCCTTTGAGGCTTTTGTATCATCGGTTTCTGCCACTCCCGTCACCACATTGTTCACGGCGACAGTTGACGCGGTATCCGCGGCGGAATAGTCCGAGGAGAGATTTGTATATGTTGAATATGCCGCCATACCTACCGCGGCAAGACAGATTGAAAGCGCGGTATAAAAACCTACGCGTTCCTTGGTACTGCGTTTTCTCTTTTTTGCGTTATAAAGTTCCAAAAAAATCACCTCTGCCCATATTATGGACAAAGGTTGTTTTTTTATACATATTAATATAATAAAGCGCGAGGAGCGCTGCCCGGCAGATAAAACAAGGAGCTGACCTGAGCCAGCTCCTTTAATCACATAATGATTTATCCGGTGTATTTAGACCAAGTACCCGCGTTGAGGTCATAGAAGTCATTACCGCCGGTAATCTTCAGGTTGCCCGTCTGATTAACCCAGCCTGTCTCGGTGTCCTTGAACAGGAAGAAATCGCCTGAGTCACCGTAGATTGTTTCGGGAAGGTCAAACTTCCAGACGTTGTTGCCGATATTCTCCATAGCGTACGCCTGGTTGTTGAGTCCTTTTGCCCAACCGTAAATGTATACGGCTGACCAGCCCTTATTGTTCTTAACATAAATTGTGCTTACGCCGTTAGCGGGTTTTTGCTCGGGAACATAAGGACCTGTTGTAGCGCCCAATACTGTATCCTCTCCGACTTTGCTCGCCTCTGTAAGAGTAATGCAGTTGTTGGTCTTGGAAACCGAAATATTGTCAACGGTATTGTAGCCCGTGCTCGGATCCGAGAGAGCGCTCATAGCTCTGTAGAAGTAAGCGTTTGTAAGAGTTTCGGGAACCTCAGCCGTGAATACTTCGGGATAAGCGTTTTCGTCCTTAACCATAAGATAGGACTCGCCTGTATCCTTGTCGTATACATAAGGCTCGCTGCCCATAGCGCTGATCCATGTCAGGTTTGTCTTAATATATAATGTATATGTAGACGCGGGAGCCTGTGTAGCTTGTGTTGCCTGTGTAGCCTGTGTAGCCTGAGTAGCCTGTGTCGGAGTGCTTCCTCCGGTATAAACAGTACCCGCTCTGCCTATATTGCTCATGCCGGCAAGCATACGCTGGATATAGTTGGCATCCTGAATAGAAACTCTGTTGTCGCCTGTAACGTTCGCAAGCTCAAGAGCAAGATCGTCGGTAATCTTGGGAGCCTCTACGAGATGCTGCTGAATCCTTGTAACATCGTTGATGTTTACAACTTTATCAAGGTTGGCGTCTCCGTAGTAATATGTCTCACCGCCGGTCGCCTGAGTAGCCTGTGTAGACTGTGTCTGCTGTGTTGCTTCCGTAGCCTGAGTCTGCTGTGTTGCCTGTGTCTGCTGTGTGGGCGGAACAGTAGCGTTACCCTTTGTTACGTCTGTAGCGGATACGGGAGCTTCCTGACCGGGAACGATTGTAGATGTTTCCCAAGCAGCGGATTCTGCACCGAAGAGCTGCTTATACTGGTGAGATGTTCCGTTGAGCTTGAAGCCCGGAGCTGTGTCACCTGCGGGACACTTGTTACCTGCGGATACGCCGCCCGCTGTCTTAGCGGAGTCGGAAACGATTACGCGGGTTCTGGTCGAATGAGCAAGGTCATAGTTATCCAGAACAGGTGAGCTTGTTGAGCTTGCTGTCTTATAGCAGGAATCAGAGTGAACCTCGATGTAGTAAACCTGCTTGTTAGCGTCGTACTTCATTTCTTCACCGGGCCATGAAGCGTTAGCGTACTTGGGATATGAGGACTGGCTGACTTCGTCATATACATAGCAGTACATGGGAGTTGTCCAGTTCTTGCCGCCTGATTTGTTGTCTATCAGTGACTTCGGAAGAATTACATAAACTCCCGAGGAAGCCGCCTGCTTCTTGGTGTAGGTGTACTGGGTTGTTGTTGTCTTAGTGCCGTCTGTGGCTGTAAGTGTGAGTGTGAATGTATCGCCGTAGTTGTAATCCTTACCCAGACGGATTGTGGGAGAACCTGTGAAAGTAACAGGAGTATAGTTGTCGAGCTGATATGTACCGCTTGTAGCGTTATTGAGTGTGAGCTTTGTTGTGATGCTCTCGCCCTCAAATGTCTGGCTTTCCTTGTCGGCAAAGACTGAAGGTGTTGTTGTGCTCTGCATAACAACCGCAACGCCTGTTGAACCGATGTTACCTGTAACTGTTCCGTTATTTACAGTGAATGTATTGCCTGTAACCATATCCTTATATGTACCGCTTGCGAGACCTGTGCCGCTTACGGAAGCGTTGGTGGCGGATGTACCGTTACAGTTAACGATTACAACACCTGTGTTTGCTCTTGCAACATAAGCAAAGTTACCTGTGGAGCCTAATTTCTGAGCCTTACCAACCGCGTTGTTATGGAACTTGTTAACTTCAGCAACCGCTACGCTCTTGTAGTTGGTGTTTGTAGCCGCGCCGCCCATCTGCATATTGTTTGTACGCGCGAAGTAGAGCGGTGTGGAACCTGCGCGAGCCGCTACGAGAGCCCATGTCTTGACGATATCCTGGTCGGAAACGCCTGTTGTGCTTTCGCTGTCGCCGTTGCCGAGGTATGTATCGTGGGACTCAGCCCAGAGTACGGATTTCTCCTGGTTGCCTGTTACGGGGAACGAAGCGCTTGCCGCTGAGGAAGCGTTGTGGCCTGTTACCGCGCCGCGGATTGTAGCAGATGCTTTATTATCTGTAATCTTATATTTGCCGTTGTTGAGGTTAGTGTAGTTAGAAGCGGGTCTGTTGTTACCTACAGTGTTGAGAACCTCACCATAGTAGAACATTGACTTGTTCTTCTGTGAAGCATAGGAATTGGCTTCGCCGAGGACATTTGTCCAATAGTTTGAAGAATTGGAGCTGTCGGAAGGAGTCTCGATATGCTTAGCCGCGTCAAAACGGAAGCCGTCAACGCCGCAGTCTATACAAGATTTGAGCAGGCTCTTTACTCTGCCCTGAACATAGTCGTTTGCTGTGTTAAGGTCGGGACAAGCTGTAACGCAGCCTGTGGTTACGTTGGAACCGTCGGAAGCGTTCGAGAAGTCCGAATGGAAATACTGGTTATTATTGGCGCGTCCTGGGTTGGAGGAGTTGCCTCCCCAGATTGTAGGCTCATAAGTCTGAATCTCTTTAGCCAGATACTGAGGCATTTTTTCCTCACTGCTGGCGCCCAGGTGGTTGGATACGATGTCGCAGATAATCTTAACATTGTACTTGTGAGCTGTTGTACACAAAGAAGTAAGATCCGACTTAGTACCTACCCAACTGTTGTTTGCGATTGAAAAGCTTACGGGCTGGTAGAGTTTCCACCACTGACCCGCAACGTCTGTGGACTGGTTAATATCTTTGGGCTGCTGTACGGGCGATGTCTGAACCGCCGTGTAGCCTGCCGCAGCGATTGCGGGGATGTTCTTTTCGATTTCGGAGTAGCTCCAGCAAAGCGCGTGGAGGATTACGCCGTCTTCTACTTTGCTCTGCAAGTTAGCTTCCTGAGCAGTCTCGTTTGCCTTAACGTCAGCGGCTGAAACCATTGTTGAAAAAGCGAACGATGTACTTAGCATAACTAACGCCAAAGCAACGCTTAAAATTACTTTGAGTTTTCTCATAATTTCAAAGCTCCTTTCTAAATTCAACGTAAATATACGTTTTTTTACATTTACTATTATAGCAAAAACAAACCAAGATGTATATATCCTTTTTCAACGAATAAAATCAAAATATTTTGTGTGAATTGACAATTTTGAACATATTGAAATCTGTCACAAAATCAAATCTTTTATTTTATTGACTTTTAATATTAAAGTTACTATAATTTTAATGAATAATTACGCATTAAGCATTAAGAATTAAGCATTAATACTCGGAGGGTGATAAATGAAACAGGCTAAAAACGATATGATCGTATCATTAAAGGATATTTACGTAGAGTTTGACGGAGAAATGATACTCAATCACATAAATCTCGACATAAAGGACAAGGAGTTTGTGACCATACTGGGTCCTTCGGGTTGCGGAAAAACCACCACGCTGAGGATAATCGGCGGTTTTTTGGAGCCTGAGTGCGGCGAGGTTTTCTTTAAGGGCGAAAAAATCAACGGTGTTCCGCCCCACAAGAGGAACGTAAACACCGTGTTTCAAAAGTACTCGCTGTTCCCTCATCTCAACGTTTTCGATAATATTGCCTTTGGGCTTAAAATCAAAAAGACTCCGAAGGATGAAATAAAAAAGCGCGTAAAAGAAATGCTCTCCATAGTTGACCTCAAAGGCTACGAAAAGCGCAGCGTCAGCAAGCTGTCGGGCGGTCAGCAGCAGAGAGTGGCAATCGCGCGCGCTCTGGTATGCGACCCCGCGGTTCTTCTGCTTGACGAGCCTCTGGGCGCGCTTGACCTTAAACTCCGCAAAAATATGCAGGACGAGCTCAAGCTCATCCAGCAAAAGACCGACACTACATTTATATATGTTACCCACGACCAGGAGGAAGCCCTCACGATGTCGGACACAATTGTGGTTATGAACAACGGCTCAATTGAGCAAATCGGCTCCCCCGCCGACATATACAACGAGCCTGTTAACGCCTTTGTAGCCGACTTTATAGGCGACGCCAACATCCTTAACGCCACAATGCTGGGCGACTGCCGTGTTAAGCTATTGGGCGTAGAGCTGGAGTGCGTTGACAAAGGATTCGGCGTGAACACTCCCGTTGACGTTGTAATCCGTCCCGAGGATATTGAAGTTGTCCCGCCCGAACAGGCAAAGCTTGTCGGCGAGGTTGTGGACGTTGTGTTCAAGGGCGTTCACTACGAAATGACTGTTATGGTCGGCAAATGCGAGTGGATAATTCACTCAACCGAGATGAGCCCCGTAGGCTCAAAAATCGGTATGAAGATTATTCCCTTTAACATTCAGATTATGAACAAGCTCTTCCTCGCGGAAGAAAACACCTTCTTCGCGGAGGTTGTGTCCTCAAGCGAAAGCGAAAACTATATAGAAATCACTCTTGAGGACAGCACAATACGTATTGACGGCGTTTATTATGAGGAAGGCGCCCGTCTTATGATTCAGCTTCCGCCAAAGGCCCTGTCAATCGCGGGCGACGGTGTGGGCGACCTCAACGACGTTTACATCGAGTCTGTCATCTTCAAGGGCGAGCACAACGAAATCATACTCGAATCCGACAAGCAGAAATGGCTTATGCAGAGCGACGTCGACGAACAGGTGGCGACCTATGTTCCGCTGAAATTCGACTTCAATCAGGCTGTAATAAAACCCGTGGAGGCGAAAGATGAGACTTAAACGCCCCACTATTCCTTATATTATATGGATGGCGGTATTCACCGTTATCCCAATTGTGCTGATTCTGCTTTACTCCTTCACCGACCGTTCGGGTAATTTCAGCTTTGAGCCATTTATAAAAGCTGTCGGCTACACAAACGTGTTCCTCAACAGTTTATGGATTGCTTTTATCTCAACCGTAATCTGTCTAGCGCTGTCCTATCCCCTCGCATACTTTATGAGCAGGCTCAAAAGAAGCACACAAAACCTTATAACGATGCTGATTATGATACCTATGTGGATGAACTTTCTGCTCAGGATTTACGCGTGGGTTACGCTTTTGCAGAACAACGGTCCCATAGACACAATGCTTTCACTGCTCGGTATTCACACTCAGCTCATAGGAAACCAAGGCGCCGTTATAGTCGGAATGGTGTACGAGTACCTGCCTTTTATGGTTCTTCCGCTTTACACCGTTATGTCTAAAATCGACTATCAGCTCATCGAGGCTTCGGGAGATCTGGGCGCGAATATGTTTGTGACTATGCGCAAGGTTGTAGTTCCTCTGAGCGTACCCGGAATAATCTCGGGCGTAACGATGGTATTTGTACCCTCGGCGAGCACCTTCCTTGTGGCGCAGTATCTGGGCGGCACAAAGGACATTATGATAGGCGACGTAATAGACAAGATATTCTGGAGCGACCAAAACACAGGTTCCGCTATCGCGCTTATACTTATGGTGGCGATACTGTTTTTCCTGATTATCCTCAACTTCTTTGGTGACGAGGAGGCGATCGCGACATGAAAAAACTTTGGAAAATTTACACCGCAATCATCCTCTTCTTTATGTATATGCCGATAATCGTGCTGATTTTTTTCAGCTTTAACGATGGCAAAACCACCGTATGGAAGGGCTTTACCTTGAAATGGTACACCGAGCTGTTCAACGACAGAATGATTATGAACGCTTTGTGGAACACTCTGCTCATAGCCGTGCTGGCTTCGGTGATTGCCACTGTGCTCGGAACGATGGCGGCTATAGGGATCAACAACTTTACGGGCAAAAAGCGTGTGCTCATACAGAACGCTAGCAACCTGCCCATACTCTCCCCCGACGTTGTTACGGGCGTATCGCTTATGCTTATGTTCACAATAGCGGGCGTTACGTTCCACTTCCAGATGGGATTCTGGACGGTACTTCTGGCGCACATCAGCTTTTGTGTGCCATACGTTGTGCTCAGCGTCATACCGAGGCTGCGGCATATGGACTACTCCGCGTACGAGGCGGCTCTTGACCTCGGGTGCAACCAGTGGCAGGCGTTCAGGAAAGTTGTTATCCACGAGCTGATGCCCGGAATATTCACGGGATTCCTTCTGAACTTCACCTACTCTCTGGACGACTTTGTAATCACCTACTTCACGCGCGGGTCGAGCTTTCAGACCTTACCGATACAGATATACACAATGACTCATCAGCGTATATCGCCGAAAGTCAACGCGCTGTCGGCTCTGCTGTTTATCGCTATTGTAATGATTATGGTCGCAATCAATATCAAGGACAGGCGCGCCGAAAAGAAGCAGGGCGTGAGGGTGTAGCCAGTGGGCAGTGGTCAGTGATCAGTGGTTAGTAATTGGTGGGCTTCGCCCACGCCCATTTATATTTGTTCAATGACTGTTAATGGATATATTGTGAAAAGCGGTCAGTAATTGGCGGGCTCCGCCCACACCCATTTATATTTTAGTCACTGACTATCAAATGCTAAACGCTAATTTGGAGGTATATTATGAAAAAAATAATAAGTATGGCTCTCGCCGTGCTTTTACTCGGAGGGCTCGCAACGCTTTTCGCGTCTTGCGGGAGCTCCTATGACGGCGAGATTAACGTATACAACTGGGCAGAATACTTCGCAGACGGCTCAGGCGGAACTGTTGACGTTGTAGCGAAGTTTGAAGAAAAATACAACATCAAGGTTAATCTGACGACATACGAAACCAACGAGGGGCTCTACAATATGCTCAAGTCCAGCAACTCAAACTATGACGTTGTTTTCCCCTCGGATTATATGGTGGAAAAACTTAAAAACGAAAAACTCCTCACAAAACTCGACCTTGCAAAAATCCCCAATCAAAAGAAAATAATCGACAGATTCACAAATATGGATTATGACAATGGCAACAACTACTCAATCCCCTACAGCTGGAACGTGACGGGGCTTGTATACAACAAGACTATGGTCAAGGGCAAGCCCGAAAGCTGGAACAGCCTTTGGGACAAAAGCCTCAGCGGTTCAATCCTTATGTTCAACAACAGCCGCGACGCTTACGCCATCGCCATGCAGATGTGCGGCATCAACCCCGCGGCATTTACGAAAGCCGATGTTGACAAGGCAACCGTAAAACTCAAGGAACAAAAGCCGCTGCTCAAAAAGTACGCGATGGACCAGACCTTTACCGAAATGGAAAACAACCAGTCGGCAATCGCTCCCTATTACGCGGGTGATATCTACACAATGATGACCAACAACGAGGACCTCGTCGGCGTACTTCCCGAGGAAGGCTCCAACCTCTTTGTGGACTCGATGTGTATCCCGAAAAGCGCTCAGAACATTGACGGCGCGTACAAGTTCATCAACTTTATGACTGAGCCCGAAAACTCCGCCGCCAATATGGACTACATCACATACGCTTCTCCCGTAGACGGCGCCAAACAGCTTATAGACAAAGACGTCGCTGACAGCGAACTTGTGTATCCTCCCGACAGCTACCTGGACAAGTGCTACACATTCAGAGATGTTGACGAGGACGTTTACTCATATATGCAGGAGCAGTTTGTAAAGCTGATGTCGTAAGGCAGTGGTCAGTGGTCAGTGATCAGTGGTCAGTAATCGGCGGGCTCCGCCCGCACCCATTTATATTCGCTGATTACTAAAGAAACTATAAGGGAATTGAATATGGAAACTACATTACTAATAATATTAATCGCAATAGGCGTTGTATCGCTTGTCTTGTCAGTCGTGAGTATTATAACCGCAGGCAAAAACAAAAAGGGCGACACATCCGAAATTGTGGCTGAAATAAGCACGGAGAACCAAAAACAGCTCAGCCTCTTAAGGCAAGAGCTCACTGCCACAACTCAGCAATCCGTTAAGAGTATGGGCGATATGATTTCCGAGAATCAAAAGCAGTTTTCTGAATCTCAGGAAAACAGGATGAAAACTTTCTCGATCGAAAACGAGCAGAAGCTCGACCTCATCCGCAAGTCTGTTGAAACCAAGCTAACCTACATCCAGGAGGACAACAACAAGCAGCTTGAACAAATGCGTAAAACCGTAGACGAAAAGCTGCAGAACACTCTTGAGGAAAAGATGAACAAGAGCTTTGAACTGGTAAATCAAAGGCTCGAGCAGGTCTACAAGGGACTGGGCGAAATGCAGAATCTCGCCGTCGGCGTAGGCGACCTGAAAAAGGTTCTCACAAACGTCAAAACGCGCGGTATTCTCGGTGAGATTCAGCTCAGCGCTATTCTCTCGGAGATTCTCTCCCCCGACCAGTACGACGAAAATGTCGCCACAAAGCGCGGCTCCAAGAATGTTGTAGAATTCGCCGTAAAGCTCCCCGCCGAGGACGACGGCTTCATCTATCTGCCAATAGACTCCAAGTTCCCGGGCGACACCTACGCCGCTCTGCGTGACGCGATTGAGGACGGCGATAAGGAGAAAATCACCGCAGCCGCAAAGGCTCTGGAAATCACCATCAAGAGCGAAGCCAAAGACATCCGCGACAAATATATTGCTCCACCGAACACAACAGACTTCGCCATTATGTTCCTGCCGTTTGAGGGACTGTACAGCGAGGTTGTCAACCGCGGTCTTGTCGAGGAGCTTCAACGCAAATACAAAATCAACGTGGCGGGTCCCAGCACAATGGCGGCTCTGCTCAATTCCTTGCAAATGGGCTTCAAGACGCTCGCCGTACAGAAGCGCAGCACCGAGGTATGGAAGATTCTCAGCGATGTTAAGGTAGAGTTCGACAAGTTCAACGACGTACTTGTGGCTACTCAGCAGAGAATCAATCAGGCTAACTCTGAACTTGACAAGCTCGTGGGCGTCCGCACCAGACAAATCCAGCGCAAGCTCTCGGGTGTACAGAACATAAACGGCGATGATAATTCTGTAAAAGAATTAAGCGAATAATTGAATTTAATACAGCTCTTTTGGCAATACTTTTTACAGAGTATTATCAAAGGGGCTGTTTTTTTGCAGTACAACAAAGTAGAAATATGCGGGGTAAATACCTCGCGGCTAAAAGTTCTCAGCGAGGACGAAAAGACAAAGTTGTTAAAAACAATACGCGGCGGAAACGAAAAGGAAGCCAAAGCCGCTCGCGACAAAATGATTAACGGCAACCTGCGGCTGGTGCTGTCGGTAATTCAGCGGTTTCAAAACAGAAGCGAAAACCCCGACGACCTGTTTCAGGTGGGCGTGATAGGACTGATTAAAGCCATCGACCACTTTAACCCCGACCTCAACGTGAGATTCTCAACTTACGGAGTGCCTATGATTATAGGAGAAGTGCGCAGATATCTCCGCGACAACAACTCCGTCAGAGTATCCCGCTCAATGCGCGATACCGCCTATCACGCTATGCAGGTCAAAGAAAAGCTCACGGGAGAATTGAACCGCGAACCCACCGTTGAGGAAATAGCCAAAGCCATGGATGTGCCCAAAGACACGGTTGTGCTCGCGCTGGAGGCGATTGTGGACCCCGTGTCCCTGTATGAACCGCTGTTCTCGGACGGGAACGACACAATCTATGTTATGGATCAGATAGGCGACGTCAGCGACGACAGGGATTGGATTGACGAAATATCGATTCGTGACACAATAAAAAAACTCAATCCCCGTGAAAAAAAGATAATCGGACTGAGATTCTTTAAAGGCAAAACCCAGATGGAAGTCGCCGAGGAGATAGGCATATCACAAGCGCAGGTCAGCCGCATTGAAAAGTCGGCGTTAAAACAAATCAAAGGCGAGTAGAAAAAAGCCTTCCTTGGGGAGGGCTTTTTACATTTCACACTTTAAATAGATAAAATCTTCTTTACAAATCCACTTTCGTATGGTAAAATATTTTTATAATTTAGCGATTTAGTGTGTGAAAAAGGAGATAAGATATGAACTCAAAGCTAAAAAACGACCAGACTGATTTTCTTTTCGACGCGATTTTAACACTCAAAACCAAAGAGGACTGCTACAGATTCTTTGAAGATTTGTGCACCCAGCCCGAGCTCAACGCTATGAGCCAGCGCATTGTTGTCGCAAAGCTCCTTACTGAGAAGGTTGTGTACTCAGAGATTGTCAAGCAGACAGGCGCGTCCACAGCCACAATCTCGCGCGTTAAACGTTCCCTCAACGAGGACACGGACGGCTATATGCTGGCGTTCTCAAATATGGGAATCGACATTAACAAGTGATGAGTTACGGTATTTTTGCTGAATTTTACGACGAGCTTACGCTTAACGTCGGCTACGACCGACGCGCCGCGTACCTCGCCGTTCTTTTAGCCAAATTCGGACACCGCGCGGGGCTCACCCTTGACCTCGCCTGCGGCACGGGCAGTCTTACTCTGGAACTCGCCAAAATGGGAATCGACGTTTACGGCGCGGACGCCTCTGAGGAAATGCTCGCAGTCGCTCAGGAAAAAGCGCTGGAGAGTAATACAGACACGCTGTTTCTTTGTCAGAAAATGCAGGAGCTCGACCTTTTCGGCACAATTGACACCTGCATATGCTCGCTCGACAGCATAAACCACCTGACAGATATCGACGACGTGCAAAAAACCTTTGAACGCGTGTCCCTGTTTATGAACAAAGGCGGACTGTTTGTGTTCGACGTCAACACGATATACAAGCATAGAGAGATTCTTTCGGACAACACCTTTGTTTACGACACCGACAACGTATATTGTGTATGGCAAAATTCTTTAAAGGAAAATAACGTCGTGGATATAGACCTCACCTTTTTTGTGCCCGACGGCGACAGCTATTTCAGATATGATGAGAGTTTCTCCGAGCGCGCGTACACTCGGGATGAACTGACAGAGCTTCTCAACAAAGCGGGCTTTGAGGTTCAGGCGGTTTACGGAGATATGGGCTTTAACGAGCCGCGCGAAAACGAACAGCGAATTGTTTTCACAGCCAAAAAAATAACCGAAACAGGGACGTCAGCCCTTTAAGTTTAAGGCTGGCTCTCCTGTCATTCTGAGGAGCAAAGCGACGAAGAATCTTTAAGATCCTTCGCTAACGCTCAGGATGACAATATCGTTTTGACTGACATATATTATAAAAAGCAGAGATGATTAACTATGGATAAAATAATCAGATGTATTACAAGTGACGGAGCTGTAATGGCGGCGGCGGTTGACGCTTCCGACATAGTTTTTACGGCTCAAAGTCTGCACAAGACCTCCCCCGTCGCGACAGCCGCTCTCGGAAGAATGTTGGCGGCGGGCTCGCTGATGGGAGCTAATCTCAAACAAAGCAAGGCAAAAATCAACCTGAGTATAAAAGGCGACGGACCTCTCGGCACCGTGTTTGTTGTGGGCGACTCAAACGGCAACGTGCGCGGTTACGTGGGCAACAACGACTGCCCCACCGAATACTATGACAACGGCAAGCTGAACGTCGCCAAAGCAGTAGGCAAAGAAGGTACGCTGGGCGTAATCAGAGACTATGGCTCAGGCGAGCCTTACATAGGACAGGTACCAATTGTCAGCGGCGAGATTGCCGAGGACATAGCGGGCTATTTTGCCACATCTGAGCAAATCCCCACGGTCTGCGCTCTGGGCGTACTGCTCGACAAAGAGGACGGCAAGGTGCTTCTGGCGGGCGGACTGCTCATACAGTTATTGCCCGGGGCTTTTGAGGATACCATTGAAAAGCTGGAGAAAAACATATCAGAGCTCGAACCCGTTACAACAATGTTCGCCAAGGGTATGAGTATACTCGACATATGTAAAACCGCCCTAAAAGGTTTTGAGGTTGAGGTTCTCGACGAAACGCCCGTAAACTACGTCTGCTCCTGTTCGCGAGAGGTTATCGAAAACTACTTCAAGGGACTGCCCGACGACGAAATCCGCGCCTGCGTAAACGAAAGCGGCGTCGCTGAGGTCAAATGCCAGTTCTGCAACAAGGAATACACCTTTTCAAAGGATGAAATTGAGGAAATAATCAGAGAGAGGTCATAGTTTTACGACGATTATATAAGAAAAATTCAAAAAACTATTGACATCTAAACTGCGTTATGGTATTATAACTAAGTCGCTGATAATCAGTGACGCTGTGGGAGCTTAGCTCAGCTGGGAGAGCATCTGCCTTACAAGCAGAGGGTCACAGGTTCGAGCCCTGTAGTTCCCACCACCTTGTTAATAACGTCATATGTTTTGCATACTGACTTAAATATGGCCCGGTAGTTCAGTTGGTTAGAACGCTAGCCTGTCACGCTAGAGGTCGACGGTTCGAACCCGTTCCGGGTCGCCAATTGTGCCTTTGTAGCTCAGTCGGTAGAGCAAGGGACTGAAAATCCCTGTGTCGGCGGTTCGATTCCACCCGAAGGCACCATATGCGGATGTAGCTCATCTGGTAGAGCGCCACCTTGCCAAGGTGGAGGTAGCGAGTTCGAGCCTCGTCATCCGCTCCATCTATCGCTTGAGATTGAGCTGCAAAGAGCAATTTCAAGTGATATTTTTTATATTCTCGCATACAATGAAATACGGCGTCGTAGCCAAGTGGTAAGGCACGGGTCTGCAAAACCCTGATTCACCAGTTCAAATCTGGTCGACGCCTCCATAAAAACCCCCGCAAGCATTTGCCTGCGGGGGTTTTACTTTTAACCTTTCTCTTTATGATGGCGACGCGACCTCGGAGGATTATATTCCGATTTGCCAAAGGCGAGTATAAGCGAAAACAGCGGCGGGCATATAAACAGTCCGATACCGAAAAGCTCGCTCTTCGTATAGCAATAACACAATTTCATAATATGAATTATTTCCGAAATAATTGTAAAGATAGCCGCGACTGAAAAGAAAACGTCCTCTATCCACAAAGGAGTTCCCTTGAATATTTCCAGCATAACCTCAGCCGCCCAAAAGACGATATCAAGTATAAACCATATATGGCTCATACCTATAAGATGATGGGACACGAATAAATTATAACCGGGTATCAGCGCTTTCCAGCTCTTTTCCCCCGCTTTTCTGAACAGATTCCATTCAGCGACGGTCAGCCCCACGTAATACAAAAGCAACAGAACAGTTACTATAACAAACAGTTCTTTTACTTCACTCATTTGTTCAAGCAAACTTTCAATAATCATAAAACCAACTCCGATTATTATGATAACAGATAAATCGAAAGATGTCTACAAAAACCTCCGCTTGGTATTCCAAACGGAGGTTAGTTTTATCCTATAAAGAACTGTGACCAGTACAATACGCCGCTTGACGAATAACAGCCTACACCGATTTTGTTGAAAGACTTGGACAGAATATTCTTACGGTGACCTTCGGAATTCATCCAGCCGTTTACAACCTGCGCGGGAGTGGAGTAACCGTAGGCTATATTCTCACCTGCTGTACGGTAAGTAACGCCCAAATCCGAAGCCGCTGTAAAGCATGAGCGTCCGTCGGGTCTTGTGTGTGAAAACGAGGAAACAATCTCCTTTGCCCTGACGCGTGCCGCGTTAACCGCGCCGTCGTTTTTGCTCAGAGCCGACAATCCCTGTTTTGCTCTTTCAGCGTTGACTAGCTTGATTACCTCAGCTTCATACGTCTCATTAAACTGTGACGCGTCAGTTTTAACGGTTGAGGACTTATTGGTCCGCGCGGCGGTTTTTTTGACAGACGTTTTCGTGGAACAGTTGCCGTCGGGGCAAAAGCCGCCGTTCTTTTTTATCAGAGCGCTCAAATTACAGCATTTGCCGGATTTTAACTGATTTAATATTTTTTGAGCGTTCCTGCAATTCGCTGTCGTACAGCTAATTACTTTTACCTGTCCGCTGTTTTTTGAGGCAGCGCCCGCCATAACGCTTGAGCCGTACACAAGCATCACAGCCGAAAGACCTATGGATAAAAATTTTGAGAATCGCTTCATAACAAAGCTCCCTTCATATAATCTGACGTTTCCGTCTGTTTAATGTTACCGCGATTTAGGCTGATTATCAATGTAAAAATATTGGCAGCGCTGTAAGAAAAAGGGAGAAAAAACTCCACGTAATCCAAGCGGAGGTTGTAGACAATTTTGGGTTTATCTGTTATCATAATAATCGGAGTTGATTATATGATTATAGAAAACGGGTGAAGCAAAAGGACTTTTGCGAAAAAACGGTTCTGTTGCTTTTGAATTGGAAGTGAAAAAAATGGCAACCCTGATATTAAGCTGTAACACAGGAGAAGGTCACAACTCCTGCGCTAAGGCTATTAAAGAGTATTACGACTCTGTCGGTGAGGAATGTGTGTGCGCTGACGGCTTGAAATTTATTTCAAACCAAGCGTCTCAGTTTATTTCAAAAGGGCACTCCTTTGTCTACCGCTATACGCCGTGGCTATTCAAGTACGGATACAGCTATTCCGAGGAGCACCCCAATGTTTTCAAGGACGGATCAACTGTTTATCGCTTTATGACGCAAGGCAGCGAGCGAATGTATGAATACATTGTTTCGGGCGGGTTTGACACGGTGATTTGTGTGCACCCTTTTACCGCTTTTATGCTGACCGATATGCTTAACAAGCACCCGATGAAGCTGGCAACCTGCTTTGTGTCCACAGACTACACATGCAGCCCCGGAACAAAGAGCAGCAACCTGGATTACTACTTTATTCCCGACGCGTCGCTGACAAAAGATTTTACTAACGAAACAATTACAGAAGATAAAATCATTCCCTACGGTATTCCCGTCAGGCAGATGTTCCTGATTTCTCAGGCTGAATCGGAAGCAAAGACCAACGCGGGTATTATGCAGGGACACAAACACCTTTTAGTGATGGGCGGCAGTATGGGATGCGGGCCAATGAAAAAGCTGATTATCGATATTGCCAAAAAAATGCCTTCGGACTGGGAGATGTCTATCATCTGCGGTCGAAACAAAAAGCTTTTTCAAAAGCTTGACAGCAAATACAGCGAAAATAAAAACGTACACATCCTCGGATTTGTAGATGATATGGGAACCCTGATGGACAGCGCGGATTTATATCTGACCAAGCCGGGAGGTGCCAGCGTGACAGAAGCGCAAATGAAGAATCTGCCGATGGTATTCGTCGACGCGGTAGCGGGATGCGAAAAATCTAATCTTTTCTATTTCCTGGAAAAAGGCGCGGCGGAAACAGGAGCCTCTGTTGACGAAATCACTAACGCCTGTCTGGATCTTATGCACAGCGACTTAAGCCGCCGTGAGATGAAAGAGAACCTTCAGGCAATCTCAAACAAGGATGTAGCAAAGACAATTTATCAGACAATGAAACAACTGACAAATAATAACGAATAATCAAAAGTCACCCGCCGAACGGGTGACTTTTGATTTATTTAGAATGAGATATTAGGTTAATGCCGCTTTGATAAACGCCGAAAATAACGGGTGGGGTTTATTGGGGCGGCTCTTAAATTCGGGATGATACTGTACACCGACGTAGAAAGGTCTGTCGCTAAGCTCCACAGTTTCGACAAGCGAGCCGTCGGGCGAAAGTCCCGAAAGCGTTAAGCCTGCCTTCTGGAGCTGTTCGCGATAATCGTTGTTGAACTCGTAGCGGTGACGGTGACGTTCGCTGATTTCCTTTTTACCGTATGCTTTCAGCATTGTGGTGTCGTCCTGAACCGCACACGGATAGGCTCCGAGGCGGAGCGTACCGCCCTTATCAATTTCGTCGCTCTGATCGGGCAGATAATCTATGACCTTTGGCACATTCTGAGCGAACTCGCCCGAATTAGCTTTTTCTATTCCCGCTACATTACGCGCGTACTCTATGACGGCTACCTGCATTCCGAGGCATATTCCGAAGTACGGTACGTTGTTTTCCCTCGCGTACTTTGCCGCCAGAATCATACCCTCGATTCCGCGGTGTCCGAAGCCGCCCGGGACAATTATTCCGTTTAAATCGGAAAGAACTTCGTCCGCGTTTTGTTCGGTGATGGTTTCGGAATCGATCCACTTTATATTCACCTTTGAATTAAGATAATAGCCCGCGTGGCGAAGCGCTTCGGCAACGCTGAGATATGCGTCGTGGAGTTCGACATACTTGCCGACCAGTCCGATATTTACGCTCTTTTCACGCATTTTTATGCGCTCTATCATATGCTCCCAATCCGATAAATCGGGCTTGTGGGATTTAAGATTAAGCTCACGGCAGACAATATCCGAAATGTGAGCTTTTTCAAGCATAAGCGGCGCCTCATACAGCACGGGTAAAGTAAGGTTCTCGATAACACAGTCAGGCCACACATTGCAGAAGCCCGCAACCTTGTCGAAAATCGTTCTGTCGGTTATAGGCTCGTCGGTTCTGAGGATGATGATATCGGGTGATACTCCCAGTCCCTGAAGCTCCTTAACACTGTGCTGGGTGGGCTTGCTCTTGTGCTCGCCCGAAGCTTTCAGATACGGCACAAGCGTAACGTGGATATACAGGCGGTTGTCCTGTCCGACCTCGTGACCTACCTGACGGATAGCCTCAATGAACGGCTGGCTCTCAATATCGCCTATGGTACCGCCGATTTCAGTGATTACAACGTCAGCGTCGGTTTTTTTGCCAACACTGTAAATAAAGCGTTTAATTTCATCCGTAATGTGCGGAATAACCTGGACAGTTTTGCCGAGGTACTCTCCCCTGCGCTCTTTTGCGAGGACGTTGGAATACACCTTTCCCGTGGTGAGGTTGGAGTATTTGTTCAAATCCTCGTCAATAAAACGCTCATAGTGACCGAGGTCAAGGTCGGTTTCGGCGCCGTCCTCGGTAACATAAACCTCGCCGTGCTGGTATGGGCTCATAGTACCCGGGTCAACATTGATATAAGGGTCCAGCTTCTGTGCGGCTACGCGCAAGCCTCTCGCCTTAAGAAGCCGTCCGAGCGACGCTGCGGTGATTCCTTTTCCGAGTCCCGAAACAACTCCGCCTGTTACAAAAATAAATTTAGCCATTTTAAATTCTCCTCGTCAGTTAAAGCATAAGCCCTCCCTCGGGAAATTCCCCTATTAGGGGAAATGTCGGCAACGCCGACAAAAGGGTTGCTGTCTCCCGCTAGGGAAAGGGTGGGCAAATCGCCATAAGCGATTTGGTTGGGAGAGGGTCCACTTGTAAAATAGTTTTTATTCTTACGTATGAAATAGCGAGCTTTTTAAAAAATGGACCCTCTTCAGTCTCGCTACGCTCGACAGCTTCCCCCAAGGGAAGCCTTTTTTATAAATTACTATACCCCATAAGGCTCTCGTCAACCTCGCGGGCGCAGTCGCGACCGTCGCGGATTGCTCTGACTACCAGAGACTGTCCGCTGTGCATATCGCCCGCCGTAAAGACGTTTTCGACGTTGGTTTTGTGGCCGCCGTTTTCGCCCATAACATTTGTGCGTCCGTCCACTTCCACGCCGAAAGCCGAAGTCACATAGTTTTCACTGCCGAGGAAGCCTGCCGCGATGAGTACGAGCTCAGCTTTTACCTCTTTCTCGGAGCCCTCAACCTCTTTCATATTCATACGTCCTGTTTTTTCATCTTTTTCAAAGTCAAGGCTTACCAAAACAACGCCTTTGAGATTTCCGTTTTCATCTTTAACAAATTTCTTTACTGTGCTCTTATAGATACGAGGGTCACTGCCGAAAATCTCAGCCGCTTCCTCCTGACCGTAGTCGGTCTTGCAGACACGGGGCCATTGAGGCCACGGATTGTTTTCGGCTCTCTTGTCGGGGAGTTTCGGCATCATTTCAATTTGCAATACACTTTTTGCGCCGTGACGCACACAGGTTCCAACGCAGTCGTTGCCTGTGTCGCCTCCGCCGATTACAATAACATTCTTGTCCTTGGCGGAGATATATGTACTGTCCTGCAAACCGTTGTCGAGCAGGGCTTTTGTGGTCGACCTGAGGAAATCAACCGCGAAGTAAATTCCCTCGGCTTCTCTCCCATCAACTTTGATATCGCGCGGGTTTGAAGCTCCGCAAGCGAGAATAACTCGGTCAAACTCTTTTTTTAATTCTTTTGCGGAAATATCCTTGCCGACATTCACGCCTGTTCTGAACTCAACACCCTCCGCTTTCATTATATCAATACGACGATTGATAATCGTCTTTTCGAGCTTCATATTCGGGATACCGTACATCATCAGCCCGCCTACTCTGTCACTTCGCTCAAATACAGTGACGCTGTGACCGCGTCTGTTCAGCTGGTCGGCGGCTGTGAGCCCCGAGGGACCTGAGCCGATTACGGCAATCTTCTTGCCTGTTCTCACCTTCGGCGGTTCAGCCTTTGCCCAGCCGTTTTTGTAGGCGGTCTCGACAATGGCGTATTCGTTATTTCTTACCGTTACAGCGTCGCCGTTAGCTCCGCAGGTACACGCTTTCTCGCAAAGAGCGGGACAAACGCGGGAGGTGAATTCGGGGAAGTTATTGGTGATTCTCAACCTCTTGTAAGCCTGCTCCATATTGCCCCTGTAAATGAGGTCATTCCACTCGGGAATGAGGTTGTTAAGCGGACAGCCGCTTATCATTCCGCCGATGTTCATACCCGACTGGCAGAACGGAACTCCGCACTCCATACAGCGCGCCGCCTGCTTGCGGCGTTCGTCGGGTGACAAACATTCGTGAAATTCGTTGAAATTCTTGATTCGTTCCTGTACGGAGTACGCGCGGGTTTCCTCACGCTCGTATTCTAAAAAACCTGTAGGCTTACCCATTACTGCTCCTCCTTTACAAGTGTATAAAACGCTTCGATTTTTGCCTGGTCAAGGTCAAGTCCCTTTGCCTCGTTCGCGGCAATTTCCTCAATGATTCTCTTGTAATCATGCGGGATAATCTTTTTGAACAGCGGCAGATAGCTGTCAAAGTCAGCCAAGACTCTCTTGCCCTTTTCAGAGCCTGTCTCTTTGACATGCTCCGTAATCAACGCTTTGACTTTTTCTATATCTACCTTTTCATGAAGCTCGGAACACTCCACAAGCTCCTTGTTAAGCCTGCGATAGAGGTGATGGTGTTCATCGAGAACATAGGCGATACCGCCCGACATTCCCGCGGCAAAGTTTTTGCCTGTACGTCCCAGAACTACAACACATCCGCCTGTCATATACTCACAACCGTGGTCACCGACACCCTCGACAACCGCGGTAGCGCCCGAGTTTCGCACGCAGAAGCGTTCGCCCGCGACGCCGTTGATAAAGGCTTTGCCCGACGTCGCGCCGTAGAGCGCCACGTTGCCGACAATGATGTTATCCTCAGCCTTAAATTTGGAATCCTTAGGCGGATAAAGTATAAGCTTGCCGCCTGAAAGTCCCTTGCCGAAATAATCGTTTGAGTCGCCCTCGAGCTCAAGTGTCAGACCGTTCGGAATAAACGCGCCGAAGCTCTGACCGCCCGAACCGTTGCAGACAGCCTTGAATCTGTCCTCGTCAAGCGAATCTCCGTACTTCTTTGTAATCTCCGAGCCAAACGCTGTACCGAGGGAGCGGTCGGTGTTTTTAACTTCAAGCTCTACGCTCTGTCCGCTCTTTTTGCTGAGGCTGAACTGCTTTTCGAGCACACGCTCGTCCAGAGTCTCGCTGAGCTTAAAGTCATAGAGGTTTTTATTTTTATATTCTTCCTTTTCGCCCTTAAAATCGGCGTTGAGGATTGCGGATAAATCAATCTTTTTCTGACTTTCCGAGAGGTTATCCTTAGTCCTCAGCAGGTCTGTCCTGCCGACAAGCTCGTCAATGGTACGCACGCCGAGCTTAGCCATATATTCTCTGAGTTCCTGAGCGATAAACCGCATAAAGTTCGCCACGTATTCGGGCTTACCCGTAAAGCGTTTTCTCAGCTCTGGATTCTGTGTTGCCACACCGAATGGACAAGTGTCGAGGTTACACACTCTCATCATAGCGCATCCGAGAGTTACGAGCGGAGCCGTAGCAAAGCCGAACTCCTCAGCGCCGAGAATAGCGGCAATCGCAACATCGCGTCCTGTCATAAGTTTACCGTCGGTTTCTATAATAACCTTGTTTCTCAGGTTGTTCATAATAAGAGTCCGGTGAGCCTCGGCAAGTCCGAGCTCCCACGGAAGGCCCGCGTTATAAATTGAGCTCCTCGGAGCCGCGCCCGTGCCGCCGTCGTGACCTGAAATCAGAATTACACCCGCGCCAGCTTTGGCGACGCCCGCCGCAACTGTGCCTACTCCGCACTCGGATACGAGCTTTACGGAAATACGCGCGTTCTTGTTGGCGTTCTTCAAGTCGTAAATAAGCTGCGCCAGATCCTCGATAGAATAAATATCATGATGAGGCGGCGGAGAAATCAGCGATACCCCGGGGGTTGAGTGACGTGTCTTTGCAATCCACGGATAGACCTTGTTGCCCGGAAGATGTCCGCCCTCGCCGGGCTTCGCGCCCTGAGCCATTTTAATCTGAATTTCATCGGCTGAGTTGAGGTACTCGCTCGTTACGCCGAAACGTCCCGAAGCTACCTGCTTGATTGCCGAACAGCGGTTATGCTTTGTGCCCTTTGTTGTGAGGCGTTCGGGGCTTTCGCCGCCCTCACCCGAGTTTGATTTACCGTGGAGCATATTCATCGCGAGAGCCAGCGCCTCGTGAGCCTCCTGAGAGATTGAGCCGTAGGACATCGCGCCTGTCTTGAATCTGCGCACGATATCGTCTACGCTCTCTACCTCGTCCAGCTCGACGGTGTTTTCGGGATAGTTGAAGTCAAGAAGCCCGCGCAAACTTACAGGATCCATTTCCTCGGAAATCATATGCGTATACTTTTTAAACAGTTCATAGTCGGCTGTACGCGTTGCCGTCTGGAGAGTGTGGATAGTCTGAGGATTATAGAGATGATCTTCTCTGCCGCTTCTGAACTTATGGCTTCCGCGCGAGGTAAGCTCGTCGCCCGTCTCAAGTCCGAGCGGGTCGAACGCCCTGGTATGAAGCTTGTCAACATTCTTCTCAATATCCTTTAATGTGATACCTCCCACACGGCTTACAGTACCCGTGAAGTACTCGTCGATAACCTCACTGCTGATACCGATAGCCTCAAAAATCTGTGAACCGAGATATGACTGAATTGTGGAAATTCCCATCTTGGAAGCTATCTTTACAATTCCGTGAAGCACTGCGTCGTTGTAGTCGTCCACCGCCGCGTAATAGTCCTTGTCGAGCAAGTCATCGTGAATAAGCTCATGGATGGTCTCCTGAGCAAGGTACGGATTGATTGCAGTAGCGCCGTAGCCAAGGAGCGTAGCGAACTGGTGAACCTCACGGGGTTCCGCGCTCTCGAGGACAATCGACAAGGAAGTTCTGCGCTTTGACAAAACAAGGTGTTGATGAAGCGCTGAAACAGCGAGCAGCGACGGGATAGCGAGGTGGTTCTCATCCACTCCCCTGTCCGAAAGAATCAGGATGTTCGCGCCGTCCTTGTACGCTTTGTCAGCCTCGATATAAAGGCGGCGAATCGCCTTTTTGAGCGACGTATTCTTATAATAAAGCATAGGGATTGTGGCAACCTTAAAGCCGTTCTCCCTCATATTTTTAAGTTTTAAAATATCGGTTGATGACAAAATCGGGTTATGGATTTTGACAACCTTACAGTTCTCGGGCTTCTCCTCAAGGATGTTGCCCGACTCGCCGAGATATACAGTAGTCGAGGTTACAATTTCCTCGCGAATAGCGTCAATCGGCGGGTTTGTTACCTGAGCAAACAGCTGCTTAAAGTAATTAAACAGCGGCTGAACCTCGCTCGAAAGCGGAGGAATGGGGCTGTCCGTACCCATTGAGGCAATCTGCTCGCTGCCGTTCTTTGCCATAGGCAGGATTGAGGTCATTACGTCCTCATATGTGTAACCGAAAGCCTTCTGGAGCTTTCTGCGTTCACTTCTGTGGTGCTCGTGAACTTTTGTGTTCGGGATTCTCAAATCCTTTAATTTGATAAGATTAGCGTCAAGCCACTCGCCGTAGGGCTGTCGCGACGCGTAGCGTGTCTTGAGCTCATCATCATCCACAAGCTCGCCCTTGACTGTATCAACCAACAGCATTTTGCCGGGGCGGAGTCTGTCTTTTTTGACAATTTTTTCGGGCTCTACCGCAAGCGCGCCCACCTCAGAGGAAAGAATAAGATTATCGTCGTCTGTTATGTAATAACGTGACGGTCTCAGTCCGTTGCGGTCAAGCACGGCACCCATAATATCACCGTCGGAGAACAGGATAGACGCGGGACCGTCCCAAGGCTCCATCATAGTTGCGTAGTACTGATAGAAGTCCTTTTTATTCAAACTCATCGTATCGTTTCTATCCCATGGTTCGGGAATGGTTATCATAATCGCGAGGGGTAAATCCATACCGCTCATTACAAGGAACTCCAGAGTATTGTCAAGCATGGAGGAATCGGAACCCTCGGCGTTTACTACGGGGATTACCTTGTCCAAATCACCCTTAAGGTGTTCGCTGCGCATATTTTCCTCACGCGCGAGCATCTTGTCGGCGTTGCCGCGGATTGTGTTAATCTCGCCGTTGTGGACAATCATCCTGTTCGGATGAGCTCTCTCCCAGCTCGGATTAGTGTTAGTTGAGAAACGGGAGTGAACCAGCGCGATAGCAGTCTCGAAATCCTCGTCCTGCAAGTCGGTAAAGAAGTTGCGCAAATCGCCGACCAAAAACATACCTTTATATACAATAGTCCTTGACGACAGCGAAACAACATAAGTGTCCTCGTTGCTCTGCTCAAAAATCTTGCGCGCTACATAAAGTCTGCGGTCAAATTCAATGCCTCTCTTTGCCCCGTCGGGACGCTCGATAAAGCACTGCTGAATACTGGGCATGCACTCAAGAGCGCGGCTGCCGATTGCGCCTTCGTTATAAGGAACTCTTCTCCATCCGAGAACCTTGAGCCCTTCCTTCTCGGCGATGATTTCAAACATCTTCTTTGCCTGATTGCGTAAAAGCCAGTTCTGAGGGAAGAAAAACATTCCTACGGCGTAATCGCGCGCGGCTTTAAGACTGATGCCTATATCGGCAGCAGCCTTCTTGAAAAACTTATGAGAGATTTGCAGCAGGATACCTACGCCGTCGCCTGTTTTGCCTTCGGCGTCCTTTCCCGCGCGGTGTTCCAACGTCTCAACGATAGTGAGAGCGTTTTCTACTGTACCGTGAGATTTTACTCCCTTAATGTTGACAACCGCTCCTATTCCGCAGTTGTCGTGTTCAAACGCAGGGGAATACAAACCCTTTGCGGCCATGTCTACCAATCCTTTCCATTCTTTATCACTTTAAATCGCAAAATATTACTTTAGCATTATACAACCCTCTTGCAGGATTGTCAAGGGGAAATTGCAATTTTAATAAACAAAAAATTCATTTTTTAATTTTTCTATATATAATAGAAAACAGAACGCTCTAATCTTGCAAGAAAATAAAAAAATATTGCAAAAAACACTTGACAAACGCAAACGGTTAGTTTATACTAATCGGCGTAAAACAAAGCAGAAAATACACCTTTGCTTTGTAAAAAAGAGAATGGAGTGTGTACAATGAAAAAAGTATCCGACTACTTTGGAGCGAACGTATTTAACGACGCTAAAATGCAGGAAAGGCTGCCCAAGCCTGTCTACAAAGCGCTGAGAAAAACTATCGAGAACGGCGACGCCCTCGATATTTCTATAGCTAATGTGGTAGCCCACGCAATGAAAGACTGGGCTATTGAAATGGGATGCACCCATTACACCCACTGGTTCCAGCCTATGACAGGTGTAACAGCCGAGAAACATGACAGCTTTATCTCCCCCAAGGGTGAAGGCGAAGTCATTATGGAATTCTCGGGCAAAGAGCTCATCAAAGGCGAGCCCGACGCTTCCTCGTTCCCCTCAGGCGGTATCAGAGCCACATTTGAGGCGAGAGGATATACAACCTGGGATCCCACATCCCCCGCTTTTGTAAGAGATGAAACATTATATATTCCGACAGCATTCTGCTCATACACAGGCGAGGTTCTCGACAAAAAGACTCCGCTGCTCCGTTCAATGGAAAAACTCTCAAGCGAAGCTGTTAAAGTACTTAATCTGCTCGGCAAAACAGACGTGCACAGGGTTACAACAACAGTAGGCCCCGAGCAGGAGTACTTCCTTATAGATAAAGAAATGTATGACAAACGTCCCGATTTAATTTATACGGGCAGAACATTGTTCGGCGCTATGGCTCCAAAGGGACAGGAGCTCGCCGACCATTACTTCGGCTCAATCAAGACAAGAGTTTCCGAGTTTATGCACGACCTTGACGCGGAACTTTGGAAGCTAGGCGTGCTTGCTAAGACAAAGCACAACGAGGTTGCTCCCTCACAGCACGAGCTCGCTCCCGTATTCAGCACCTCTAACATCGCCACAGACCACAACGAGCTGACTATGGAGGTTATGAAGAAAATCGCCGAGAAGCACGGACTTGTATGTCTGCTTCACGAAAAACCCTTTGCGGGTGTCAACGGTTCAGGTAAGCACAACAACTGGTCAATCTCCACCAACACAGGCGAAAACCTGCTCAAACCCGGCAAGAACCCCGAGGATAACCTGCAGTTCCAGCTTTTCCTCGCCGCGGTTGTAAAAGCGGTTGACGAGTATCAGGACCTTCTCAGAATTACAGTCGCCTCAGCGGGCAACGACCACCGTCTCGGCGCTAACGAGGCGCCTCCCGCAATCATCTCGATGTACTTAGGCGACGACCTCGGAGCTCTGGTAGAGAGCATTATCGAAGGCAAGGACTACAAGAGCCATAAAGCCGCCAGAATGGAAACAGGCGTTGAGGCTCTGCCCGACTTCAAGAAGGACAATTCCGACAGAAACCGCACATCTCCCTTTGCGTTCACAGGCAACAAGTTTGAGTTCAGAGCTCTCGGCTCATCACTCAACATCGCTTGCCCCAACTATATGCTCAACACAATGGTTGCCGAGGAGCTCAAGGGCTTCTACGCTGAATTAAAAGACGCCGAAGACCTCGACAGCGCGCTCAAGGCGCTCATCAAAAAGGTTCTCACGGAACACAAGAGGATTATCTTCAACGGCGACAACTACTCCGACGAGTGGGTTGTAGAAGCCGAGAAGCGCGGACTTTGCAACTACAAGAGTCTGCCCGACGCAATGGAGCACTACATCGACAAGAAGAACGTCGATTTATTCGAGAAAAACGGCATCGTAACTGAGGCAGAGATGCGCGCACGCTATGAGATTGAACTTGAGCAATACGCAAAGCTCCTCAACATCGAGGCTCTGACAATGCTCCAGATGGCTAAAAAGGATATCGCTCCCGCAGTTATGACATTCGCAAAGGAGCTTTCGGAAGCTGTCGCTGTCAAGAAGAGCGTAAGCTCCAGCCTTTCAACTTATGCTGAGGAACAGGTACTTGAAAGCCTGTCCGACAAGCTTGAGGAATTCGTCAAGAAAACAAGCGAACTCGACAAGGCGGTTAAAATGTCAGGCGACTACACTGACGATAATCTGGCTCTCGCCAAGTATTACAGAAATACTGTATTTGAACTTATGCAGGAGCTCAGAGCTTTAGGTGACAGTATGGAATCCGAAACATATTCAGAGTACTGGCCTTATCCCTCCTACGGCGAGATCCTCTTTGGTGTGTAATAAACCAAGGAGCAGAACTTTTCAATTCTATCCAAAACTTGTTAAAGCTAAATAGCGTAAGGGGGATATGAATTTTTGATAGGCACGTTCAGGTAAGACGTGGATAAATTAAAAAAAGGAGTAATTTTTATGAATGCAGCAATGAAAGAACTTGTCGCTCAAATGACAAACGAACAGCTATTTGCCGTCTGGTTCTTAATCGGTGCGGCGTTGGTATTCTGGATGCAGGCGGGCTTCGCGATGGTCGAAGCAGGCTTCACCAGAGCAAAGAACACAGGCAATATTATAATGAAAAACCTCATGGATTTCTGTATCGGTACGGTAACGTTTATCCTTATCGGTTTCGGACTTCTCATGGGTGAGGATTTAGTAGGCTTAATCGGTCAGCCGGGGTTTGATATCTTTACGGCATACAAGAGCTTTGATTTTTCAAATTTTGTATTTAACCTCGTATTCTGCGCCACAACGGCTACAATCGTATCGGGCGCTATGGCTGAACGTACAAAGTTTTTATCCTACTGCGTATACTCGGGTGTAATCTCAGCGGTTATCTACCCGATTGAGGCGCACTGGATTTGGGGCGGCGGCTGGCTCAGCCAGATGGGTTTCCACGATTTCGCGGGTTCCTGCGCTATCCATATGGTAGGCGGTATCTCAGCTTTAATCGGCGCGAAAATCCTCGGCGCTCGTATCGGTAAGTTCAGAAAAGACGAGAACGGCAAAGTCAAGGTCGGCGCCTTCCCCGGTCACAACATCGCTTTGGGCGCGCTCGGCGTGTTCATCCTGTGGCTCGGCTGGTATGGATTTAACGGCGCGGCAGCTACATCTGTCGAACAGCTCGGTTCAATCTTCCTTACAACAACAGTCGCTCCCGCTCTTGCGACAGTAACATGTATGATTTTCACGTGGGTTAAGTACGGCAAGCCCGATGTAAGTATGTGTCTTAATGCCTCGCTTGCAGGTCTTGTAGCGATTACCGCACCCTGTGACGTAACGGACGCTCTCGGCGCTGTAATCATCGGTATCGTAGCGGGACTGCTCGTAGTATTCGGCGTATGGCTGCTTGACTACAAGCTCCACATCGACGACCCCGTCGGCGCTGTCGCGGTACATATGATAAACGGTATCTGGGGCACGCTCGCTGTCGGTCTTTTCGCCACAGACTCAGCCCCAGGCTACTCTATCGCCAACGCATCGGGACAAAAGCTCGTAGGTCTGTTCTACGGCGGCGGCTTTGAGCTTTTAGGCTTACAGCTTGTCGGTTTCTTAGCGGTTGCCTCGTGGACAGTAGTGACTATCACAATCACATTCCTCGCTATCAAAAAGATTCTGGGACTCAGAGTTTCCCGCGAGGAAGAAATCACAGGTCTGGACGAGACAGAACACAATATGCCGTCAGCGTACGCAGGCTTTGCTATGACTCCCGAGTATCTTGACGAAGGCGACTCCCCCGCTCCCGTACTTGTCAGCGGCGACACTCCCGAAGCAGAGGCTATCCCTGTTAAGAGAATGCCTGTCTTTGACGACGGTACACCTAAAATCAGTAAGGTTGAAATTATCTGCCGCGAATCAAGGCTTGAGCCCTTGAAGAACGCGATGATGAAGATAGGTATTACGGGTATGACAGTAAGCCACGTCCTTGGATGCGGTGTTCAGAAAGGCAAGCCCGAATATTACCGTGGTGTTCAGATTGAAACGAACCTCCTGCCAAAAGTACAGGTTGATATTGTTATCTGCACCGTACCGCTCGGCAAGGTAATTGAAGCGGCTAAAAAGACGCTCTACACAGGTCATATCGGCGATGGTAAAATCTTTGTATATGACGTAGAGGAAGTTGTAAAGGTAAGAACAGGACAAACAGGGCTTGAAGCAATGAAGAATTACGATAACTAGCTCATCCATTCTTTATCATAGAAGGCGTGTACACCGTTACGGTGTGCGCGCCTTCGCTTTTTCATATAGCTATAAACAAAAGCGCCGCGGAAATTCGCGGCGCTGTATTTCATTATCAAATTTATCTGTTGTCGATTATTGTACCGCCGTTTGGATACAACGGATTATCCGCTGTTATTGTTACGCCTGAGTTCAATGTAATTGTTCCGACATCGCAGCGAACGCCCCATGCTCCGCCTTTTATGGCAGTGTTAGAGACTGTAACGGTCGGGTTATCCGTTCCGTTATAATTGCTTCTGGTGCACAATCCGCTTTTGCCGCCCGTTATTGTCGCTCCTGTAATATTAACTACGGCGTCGGCTGTCACATACATTCCGCCCTCGGAGGGGACATACTCGCCCTCGTTTATAACATAATAGTTACCGCCTGTTATTTCAGCGTTAGCGCCAAAATATCCTCCGCCGTGCGACTGCGAACAGAAATCTCCGCCAGAGATATAATACTTTGAATTATCAAAGTTATTCAGCGCGGCGTTACCGCCTTGAACATAGACATCCCCGTCGCTCTCGCTGATAGTAACCACCGAGTTGTCGTGAGCTGAAATTCCGATATTGTTGTCAACGTTAATGTAGTAACCGATAGGCACTTTGATATACGCGGAGGAAATCTCGGTATTAGAATTTCCTGTTGTTATAAGTCCGTATATACCGTATCCTACAACAGATGTAAAAGAATTTATGGTAGCTTTCTCCTTAACATCAACAACAGCACGAAGCCCCTTTGCCTTAACCGAAGCGTTCTCGCCGAAGCTCGTCGCGTAAATATGAGCGTAAGCGGGAGCTTTCGCGGTTATATCCACACTGATATCGTCGAGATTGCTCTCCTCTCCCTGTCCAAGATACAGTCCTCTGACGTCGCTCTTTGTTTCATCGTTCTTTGCGGAATACTTCAGGTCGTCAATGTCCATATTTATATTGATGTTGTTCGCCTCAAAATATCTGGAAGTTGTATCTGTCCCATCGTTGTTTCTTGCGTATACTCCTCTTAAATTATCGCCGTCGCCCTTGAATGAAATATCGTCATTATTCAGCACAATACTGTCGCAATCCCACGCGCCTATACCATAGATTGTCGCGGCGCTGTTATCGTCGGTTTCCTCGATATTCACATCGCAGTCATTGACTTCCAGATTGCACTTGTTAGCGTAAACAGCCGCGGTGTAAGTGCCCGAGCTTTTTATATCAGCGGTACAGCCCGTAACAACAGCGTTGTTTGAACCCGAACCGAAGAAAACAATATTGTAGAAGCTCGCGGCGCTGTTGGTAACATTAAATGAACAGTCGGTTACACTGGCGTTTGCTCCTGTAATAAACAGACCTTGGAAAAGCGAACCCGCATTTATACTTTCGCCCGTAAATCTCACGTTTGAAATGGTGCTGGATTCTCCGTAATGCTGTGAGAACGAAACTGCTGCCGAACCTATGTTATAGGTGCCGTTATACATATTAAAACTGCCTGTCGAGCGTATAAAATAATCTCCCGCGTTGAATGTATTCCCGTTAAGATTCAGGTCAGCGTCAAAATTGATAAGCGTGTTTCCCGCGAGATCCGCGTTCCTGACCAGTTTTATATACGCCGTTCCCCCGCTCAGATACATAGAACATACCGCGTTCAGTGAGTTGCTGTCGGCGTTCGCGGTCGTGCCATTCCTCGCGTCGTTAACCATCTTGTTGAACGAAGAATAATAGTTGCTGTTCTTAACAGTGTCATAACTTACGGAAAGACCGCCGTAGGTATTTGTTCCGTCATAGTCGTCATATACAGTCCTGAGCAGACCGTTCGCGTCATAGTATCTCAGATAAGCCCGCGCGACAATATTTACATCTGTCATATCCTGTGAATCAGCATAGGTAACGGCAAATGTGTAAATCCTGTAATCGTCAAATTTATTAAAATCGGTTATTGAACTTGTGGAATAATCCGAAGCGGTACAGTCCATATTGCTGACAACACCCTGATAATTAACAGTATGCGCGGTTGTATCTACACCGTTGACGTTTGTGCCATTGTATCCGATTTTGTAAGCGGACATATCCTGACCGTTGCTTTCAGCGAAGGTAACCCAATCGTTTAAAGCCTTCTCCTTGGCGGCTACAAAACCGTATTCAACGTTATCGTGGTACGAACCGCTTTGAACAGTCATATCGGAAAGCGCGTCGAGTTCTCCGAGCAAATTATTACTCAACGAGGCGACAAAACGGATTCCGCCGTTTGTCTTGTCGGACAGTTCTCCCGCCTTCATCTGAACGCCCAATGTGTCAAAACCGCCGTATGTCTCCCTTTCACTCTTTTGGGGATCGGAATCGTCGGGGGTTACTTCGCCGATTTCCGCCCAATGAGCGTAAACATCACCCGTGGAGGTAATATTGTCAAAGTCAACAGGCTGAGCGTCCTCACCCGCGCCGTCATACCAGCCTTTGAAAATATATTCCCCTCCGACGTCAGGGATATCATAAGCTCCGTTTTTCTCAAATATATCGCTCGCGGCTGATGAGTTATTAGCGTGATAGGTTATAACTTCCTGCGCTTGTGACACTAAACTGACAGAGAACAAAGAAGCAGCCAAAAGTAAACACAGAATAATACTTGTTATCTTTTTCACAATGCGTACCTCTCTAAAATACCCAATCGGTGTAATCGTCCGAAAAATCCTTAAAGTCATTTATTTCCCGGCTGTTGTTGTCGTCACTTTTCGGATTTGAACCTGTTAAAGCGTCTGCTGTTATGCGTATAAATTCCACAAAGGGATGTATATATGATTTTTTCATAATATCACTCCTGAAGATGTGGCTAATTATAACATATCACGGTCTCAAAATCAATAAAATAAAATTAATACATTATCGTAATACGAATTGACAAATTATAAATTTAGAATTATAATAATTGTATATATGTTGGATTAGTATGCAACTGCATTTATACAGGATTGAAAGTTTGGTAAAGGGGGAGATTGAGATAGTTTTCTTAAAAGATATTATCAAGGAGCACAAAGGCTTCGGTAAGCAGATTATGATGCTCGCTAAAACTGAACTTGTCAAAACATACAAAGGCGCGGCTATCGGTCCCGGCTGGGCGATAGTAAAACCCGCTTTTACGATATTCGTATACTGGTTTGCCTTTTCTGTCGGCATCCGTCATCTCGGTACTGTTCACGTAGATATTCACGGTCACGACCTTCAGCTGGACAGATTCCTGTTTATGTTTGTCGGATTTATTCCGTGGTTCTTCATCTCGGACAGTATTGTCAAGGGCGCCAAGGATATACGAAGTCACCGCCAGTATGTAACCAAGGTCAACTTCCCCGTTTCCACCATTATGACTTTCTCAACGATATCAAGGTTCTATGTTCATCTGGCGCTGACGGGGCTGATGTATATTTACGTAGCTATATTCTGGGGCGTAAGCTGGTATAACCTTCAGATTCTTTTCTATATGCCCGCAATGTTCCTGTTCTTCCTTTTCCTGTCGTGGAGTACCGCTCCTATGTGCGCGTTCTCTCCCGACCTCGAAAACGCCATAACCTCGGTTATGTCGGGTGTATTCTGGCTGACAGGCGTTGTTTACAACAGCTACGACCTCCCCACTCCGTTAAGACAGATTATGCTGTTTAATCCGATGAACTTCTTCATCAACGGCTATCGAAACGCTCTGCTTTATGACCGTTGGTTCTTCGAATACAAAACCGAGTTTGTAATCTTTTTGGTTGAGTTTATCGCCGTGTTCCTGCTCGGCGTCTACAACTACAACCGTCTCAGAAAGAAAATCCCCGACGTTCTCTAACACGGAAATATAAAGTTTTTCTTTTAGGAGTTTAGCTATGGACAGCTTTTTTCAGAATATGCATCGACGCAAAGTCGATATGAACTCTGAGCCTATTATAGTCTTAAAAAACGTTTCCAAAACATATACGCTCTACAAAAATGACAGCGAGCGTTTTCGTGCGCTGTTCAAAAAGCCCAAGAAGCTCACAACACACAAGGCTCTCGACAATGTCTCTCTTGAAATCCGCAAGGGCGAGGCTGTCGGCATTATGGGTGATAACGGCGGCGGTAAATCCACGCTGTTAAAACACATCACGGGCGTTACGTTCCCCGACGAGGGCGAAATACACGTCAACGGAATGGTTGCCGCTCTGCTTGAGCTCACCGCGGGATTTGTTCTGGAAATGACAGGGCGCGAGAACATCCGCCTCAAGGGTTATATCCTCGGACTCAAGGACGAGGAAATTGACAAAATTGAAGAAAACGTAATCGATTTCGCTGAGTTGGGCGTGTATATCGACCAGCCTGTGCGCACATACTCCAGCGGTATGAAAATGCGTCTCGGCTTCGCGATTAACGTAAATATTTCACCTGACATTATGGTTATCGACGAAGCTCTCGCCGTCGGCGACGCTTCGTTCAAAACCAAGTGTAAGGCAAAAATCCGTCAGATTATTGAGACGGGCGTTACTGTACTTTATGTAAGCCACAACGCCTCCTCTGTGGAAGAAATCTGCGAACGATCCATCTTCCTAAAGAAGGGCAAAAAGATATTTGACGGTCCCACAAAGGAAACTCATCTCGTCTATCTTCTGGATAAGCGCAAGTCCCAGATTGCTCAGCGCGAAAAGAAAATCAAGGAACTGAAGAAGGTTATTGACAACGCTGAGGACAAGTCCTTGCTCATTGACGAACAGGAGACCTTGGATAACCACATCGCGAAAGTAGAGACATTCAAGAAAGAAATTGCCGATTACGAAATTAAACTTGAGAATTTCAGAAAAGAACACTACGGCGATAAGGCAGTTGACAGTGATCAGTGATCAGTGAATAGTTGCGCTCGGGGAAAACCTGAGTTCTGCCTAAATGTTTGTGTCCGATTAAAAAATGATGTAATGATATAATATGATAAAGCCTTGAAGTTGCTATAACACAAGGCTTTGTTTTATATAGTTTCAGAAAAAACAATTACTAACCACTGACCACTAACCACTGACCACTAAAAAATATAGGAGAACAATATGGAATTTGAAGTAAACAACTTGCTTCCGCCTTATCTATATGACGATATGCTCTCCCTCGCCAAACGCCTTAATATGGCGCCGTTCAGGGGCAAGACTGTAATCATCACGGGAGCGGCTCATACGCTGGGAATTTATCTTTCCTGCGCTCTGCTTATAAACAACGATTTGAACAACGCCGGCACCAAGGTTATTGCGGTTGACACAAACGACAAAATCTTCGCGCGCTACGGCAAGCTCACCTATCGCGGTGACATAGACTTTGTCGTGAGCCGTGATTACTCTTACTTCGGCGCTGACACGGCTGACTTCATTATACACACTCAAAGCTTTGACGAGCTTGAGTCTTTCGGCGCGACAGTCAACCTCTTTAACTTTATTGAGAGCAACGGCACGAAAGCTCTGATTGCCGCTGACGCCGACATATACGGCGACGTGTATAACGGCAAGTCAAAAATCTCGGAGTCCGACGCTTACGGCTACTCGGATTTTTCAAAGAAAGATGGCTTCAGTGTTCAGACGGAAAGAATGGTGCAGTCCCTTGCTGTTAAACTCACGCGTGAAAAGGGATTGGACATCAAGCTCGCGGTTATGTCCGAGCTTTACGGCGCGGGCACAAAGCGTTATCACGAGATTTTCAGGAATGTTCAGGGCAACCGCAACGTGGTAGTAGACCAGAGCGAGAAGCCCGAGACCGTAACATATATCGCGGACGCCGCGGCGGCGCTGTTTTTTGTGTTGCTTAACGGCGAAAAAGGCGAGCTCTATAACATTGCTTCCGATGACGTGCTCAGCCCTGTTATTCTCGCCGAAAAATGCTCCGAGTTAATCTACGGCGGCGAGCTTAAAGTCATATACAAAAACAAACAGGCTTCCCTGTCGTTTATCGACTCGAACCTCAGAATATTTGACAATACAAAGCTCAAAAACCTCGGCTTTACACCCGAGTTTGATTTAAAGAGCGGCATAGTACGCACGCTGAACATAATGTCCGAGAAAGGCGGTGAGGCGTGATGTTGATGAAGGAAATTCTCAATGTTTTCGAACAGGATTGGGCGACCACTCCCTCGATGAACGAACTCAAGCCAAACTCCCTCAAGGGCAAGACCGTCCTCGTTTCAGGACATGAAGCGGCTAAAAATCTCGCTTACACAATGCTCGTTTTCAATGACCAACTATCGCTTGGAATAAAAGTGATTTTAGCGAGCGACGTCAACGATATTTCCACAGGAGTACAGGAGCGCGACGACTTTAGTTTCTGCGAGAGCGGGTATGTTTCCGCCTTAAAGCAAAAGATTGATTTAATAATTCACACAGGTCTTTGCGCTCACAGAATAAACGGCGATATGGACGAGTTCGCCTCTGAAACCAAGGCGGTATGCGACCTTGCTAAACTCGCGTCGGAGAAAAAAACCAAGCGCGTTATCCTACTGTCCGACAGCAGAGTATACGGCACTCCCGCCAACAAATACCGCGCGTTTTCCGAGAATGAATCGGGTGTTGTAAACGCGGACAACTACGATGTACAGCTTATGCGTACCGTCGAGAATTTGATGACAAAGCTTTTGGCGGATAAAGAGCTCCCGCTGACTGTTTTCAGAACAGGCGTAGTCCTCGCCGCGGGAAGCGAGCTTCACAACGGACTGGGTAATGTTTTTAAAGCGGTAGCTGAGGGTAAAGAAATATCTCTTTACAGCACTGCGCACAAAGTCACATTCACCTATATGAGTGATATAACAAACGCCATAGTTTACTCTGTCGAAAAGAAGCTCAGCGGTGTATACAACCTTTCGAGCGTCAACTCCTCCGCTTCAACAGGCGCGCTCGCGGCTATGCTTCATGATATTTTCGCAGGCAACGCAAAAATCTCCATGACAGAAACGGGCTCGTTTGACGGAGTTGAACTCAACTGCGGCAAGCTTGATTTCGCGGGCTTCTCCCCCGTTCTTGACCTCAAAACCGCGCTGGAGCTGAGCGTTATGAGTTATACCAAAGGCAATGTAGACGACTTCCGATTCCCCGACGAGCACGGCGGAAGGCTCGAAGCTATCCAGCAGATTCTGCTTGCGTATCTTCTTGAGGTTGACAGGATTTGCAAGAAGCACAATATTCAGTGGTATCTCGGCGGCGGAACGCTGCTGGGCGCCGCAAGACACAAGGGCTTTATCCCCTGGGATGACGATGTGGATATTATGATGCTGCGCGAGGATTACGATAAGTTCCTCGAAGTCGCGCCCGACGAACTCCCCGACGGTATGATACTCAGCGACCCCAAAAAGGACAAATACTATAACTACGCTTACGCCAAGCTCAGAATTACCGACACGGTTTTCGCGACTGACTTTTCAAAGTATCACAAGAATATGTCAAACGGCTTCGCTTTTGATATCTTCTGTCACGACAAAACCGCGAACTCCAAACTCGGGCAGAAAGTTCACAGCAAACTGACGCTTTTCTGGCTGGCTATGGTATTCAACAAATGGAACCACCGCAAAGTTTATAACGGCAAAAAGATTCAGTCGGCTATATCCAATTTCTTTAAAAACATCTTCCCCCTCCGCTTCTCTATGAGAATGCTTCTGTTTACACTCGAGATGTTCAAGTACAAAAAGAAAGCCCGCTACCTCTACGACGGTATGGGCAAGAGCGTACACAAGGGTGGATTTGACAAAACATTTGTCGAAAATGAGATTCGCGTAGACTTCTGCGGATACAAAATGCCCGTCCCCGCCAAGTATAAGGAGTACCTGACAAACCACTACGGCGACTTCAGGGCGCTAGCTCCGCTGAGCACACGCATTATGGGACATGACATCACTCTGACCGACCTCGGAAAATACGCTGACTTTAGTATTACAAATAAAAAATAATTAAATTGACAACTCGTCCGTTATTTGATATAATGGACGAGTTGAAATACGCAGGTATGGCGGAATTGGTAGCGTTGCGACCGCCGCCAGTGGCGGATAAAGGGAGCAAAAGCGCTGTGCAAAATAAGGAGTGTCGCGAGCCCGCTCCAAGGGCGAAGAGAGACGACTATATTTTGTACGGGGAGACGCGAGCTTACCATATAGCGATTTGCGTTAACAACTTATATACGCAGGTATGGCGGAATTGGCAGACGCGTACGGTTCAGGTCACGCCACGTCTGTGTAAAATCAAAAGTTAATATATTATAGATTTTGGCAGGGTATTTACCCTGTTGAGATAAATTTGCGGATATGGCGGAATTGGCAGACGCGTACGGTTCAGGTCCGTATGAAAGCGATTTCATGCAGGTTCAAGTCCTGTTATCCGCACCAGCGAAAAGTCAGATTTTATCTGGCTTTTTTGCATTTTATGGCATAAAAATCCTTGGCAGACGCATAAGGTAGGCTTGTGAATTTGTTGGCTATTCTCTACAAATTCATCAACCTGTTTTTAGTGATATTCGCTAAATCAGATTTGCTAAACCTTACGCGTCTGCCAAGTTATTCGGGTTTCATTCTCCGCTTCATAGCATTTGGAATTATGTGATCTATTACTTCCAAGTCCGCTTGCTGCTCCCCCTCACCGTCATATATTTTCATATGAGTTGTGAAATTCGCCTGGATTCTTATTCTTATATCCAGACCGTCAGCAGTTTCGTAGATTACTATTTTATCAATCAGCTGTCTCAGATTTGAATTGCTTAATGCTCCCTCCGCAACGATTTCCTCCATTATTTCCAGAGTGTTTTTCATCTCAGCCTTTCTTTTCCTGATAGTGTCATCGTAATTTTCAATTTCATATATTTCGGTTTTTATTTTCTTTATATCGCTCTCACAGCTTTCGAGCATTTCGTCATATACTTCGGCGTGTTCTTTGTCCCTGATTCTTTCAAGCAGTATTTCCTTCTGGTCAGTTTTTCTTTGGGCAAGCTCGCCCTTTAAGCTCTTAATTTTGCTCGTCACGCTGTTTTTCTGCTTGCGCCATTTACTTACTTCCTCATCAACCTTATCGTAGTTATCCTTAGCCTGTTCGCTGATTCTGAGGATTTCACTGTAAACCAGCTCATCCAGTTCGCTTTCATTAATCCTATGTGGTGTGCAGTTTCCTTTGCCGTAGCGGTGATAACCGTTGCAGCTATACTCTATTCGCTCGGGCTTATTACGCCACCTGCGCCTTATCGCTACGAAGGTTGAACCGCAGTCGCCGCACTTAAGCAGTCCCGAGTATCGGTGACAAGGCTTGCCTGAGCTCGCCCTGACTTTACCCTCCCGCTTCTGTTCAATCAGCTTCTGCACCTGCTCAAACTTTTCTTTGGATATAATCGGCTTCACAAAATTCTCGTGTACAATCTGTTCCTCTTTCGGCAGGTCTTTACGAACATGAGTAATTTTGTTGTTATATGTTTTGTGACAAGTCAACGTTCCGATATAGAAGTCATTTACCAGAATGCGTTTTACGCCTGTGTTATCCCACAGGTATTTGAATCCGATTTTGGGTTTGTTGTAGCCGAGATTCTTCCCCAGCAGTTTCTTTTGATAGTACGCGGGAGATTTTATTCCCTCCTCGTTAAGGATACGGGCTATGGCACTAAAGCCATAGCCCTCCAGATACATATTGAATATTCTTCTGACAATCTCCGCATGTTTTTCAACCACCTTGACCTCACCCGTGTTTTTATCTTTGAAGTAACCGAGCGGAGGTATCATAACAAAGCCCTGCTTTTGCTTCTGAACCATTCCCGCACGAACCTTCTTAGATATATCACGGGCATACATATCATTGAACAATCCCTTGAATCCGATAATCAAATCGTCGTCCTCGTTACTCGTATCAAGATTTTCAGTGACTGAAAGAACTCTCACCTCGTGCTCCCTGAGGTAATCAATGAAGAGCGCGGTCTGAGTTTTATGTCTGCCGAGTCGAGACATATCCTTAACGATAATCGCCTCGATAGCATTGTTCTCGACCTGTTCATATATTTTATTAATACCCTCGCGGTTGAAGTGCATACCGCTGACATTGTCGTCAAAGGACTCGCCGACAATTTCATGCCCGTTCTTTTCGGCGTACTCAACAAGGATGCTTCTCTGGTTCGATAGCGAGTTAAGCTCCTCGTCCTCATCACGCGAGAGGCGGTAATATAACCAAACTTTCATCTCTTTTTCTCCTTTCCTTACGCGGACTTTTTATCGGGAATTTTTAGTTTCTGAGGCTCGTCAGGTAGCAGACTGTTGTCTGTAATATAGTCTTTTACTACGCTTTTGACGAAGCTTTCAAACTGAGCGTCCGTTCCGATATAACAATAATGAACGCTGTTGATTTTTGTTTTCTTCTCAGTATTTTCCATTTGGTTCTCCTTTCTTCTTTAGTTGATACGCGCGTCAGCTTTGACCGCGCCGTTTTGTTGCAAGCACAACATATCACAAAGTATTTTGAATATCCAGACATTTTTTCAAACTTTTTTAAGTTTTATAAACTCAATCCCATTTCCCGCTCGTATCCTTCCTGCGTACTGTAATAAACAAACGCCTCATTGGTGATACGTCTGCCAAGGAGCCGCTCGAGCTCACGCTTTTTGAAGGGATTGATTTCGTTAATATAGTCGGGCGTATAGTAATAATGGAAGTCGCTCGGGATGGAAGCGAAGATGTCACCGAGCATATTTATCAAGCCGTTTGAGTATGTCATTCGGTAACAGTCG
>CACZYC010000018.1 GCA_902785365.1 uncultured Ruminococcus sp.
ATTTAGTATCACTCCCGAACACAGGCAACAGCAACAAGCAAACAATCATCACTCAACCGGGCATGCGATACTCTCAAGCAGAAGAAATTATAAAAAACACCATGCTCGACAATAAGTTTAATGAGCTTTCAGCTATTGACAGAAAAAGAATAATAGATAGACTGCTTAGTGAAATCACGGGAAGGATGATGGAGGATATCGTTCTTTTTGAAACAAAAGCCTTCAATCCCGACAAATATGTATTCAAGTTGCAATTTGATGTCGGTGAGTTCGATATGGTTATATTCGATCCCGAAAATATATGCTGTGAAATATTTGAGATAAAGCACAGCACAAAACTTGTTTCGAAGCAATATCAGCATCTTAACGATGAAGAAAAATGCAGAATCACCGAACATCATTATGGACCTATTAAAAGGAAGTCTGTAATCTATCGCGGTGATTCAACCGAAGTAAACGGTATCCATTATTTAAATGTCGAAGAATATTTGAACCACATAGTATAACTCATTAAAACATTTTCCTATTCTTTGTTACAGCATGGTAAATTTTTCCATACTGAATCCACTGAAACCCTTTCTTTGTTTTGCGCCGCAGTTTTTGATACGGCTTAAATATTTGGAACTGCATTATGCTCTCTGAGAAACTCGATTGCATCAAAATATGTTAATATACTATTTCGGCGGTGGGCTTCAACACGTTTCGATCACTCCGGCAATAACCCCGATAGCTGCCGAAAGCAAGATAATAAAGATCGGGTGGAGCTTTTTAAACGCCAGTACAACTGCCACAACGAAAATACCAAGCGAAACGTAAAACTGCGCTGTGCCAAAAACTGCCGTGTTCAATCCTGCCGGGAAGAACACAGTTTGTGCAAGTGATAGCAGCGCCGCTGCGATCAAGCCGACTACAGCCGGTTTTAAACCGTTCATCGCGCCGTTGACAATCTTATTGCTTTTGAATTTTTGATAACACCGCGCGACGATCAAAATTATCACAAAGGACGGAAGTATCACGCCGAGTGTCGCGCACAAGCCACCGAATATGCCGCCGGTTCGTGTGCCTACAAAGGTAGCGATATTTACTGCGAACGGCCCCGGCGTACTCTCGCTTACGGCTATAAAATCTATCAGCTCACTCTGATTCAACCAGCCGTGTGCCGCTACTTCCTCCTGAATCATCGGCAGCATGGCATAACCGCCGCCAAACGTGAACAATCCGATTTTCAGAAAGGTGAGGAACAACTCAAAGCAAATCATCGTTTGTCCCTCCTGCCGACTATCAACGTCTTCAAGATCCCCGCCGCCGCGCAGAACAGTATCACAAAGACGACATTGACAGGTAAAAACGCGGTCACCGCAAATGCGCCGAACATAATCAGGTAAGAAAAAAATCCTTTCGGACTCTGCTTATACATCGACCACAATGCTCTGACAATCAATGCCAAAACGCCTGCTCGTATACCGTTAAAGGCGTATTGAATCCAGACGACGCTTTGGTATGCCGCAAGGATATAGGAAATCGCCGCTATGATAGTAAATGACGGCAACACCACGCCGACAGTCGCCGCCATCGCTCCTAAAAAGCCGCCTACGCGAAAGCCGATAAAAGTAGCCGCATTGATAGCGATAGGTCCCGGCGTCGATTCCGCGATTGCGACAATCTCAAGGATATCCTTGTCACTTATCCACTTTTTATTATCGACGGTTTCACGCTGAATCAGCGGAATCATCGCGTAACCACCGCCAAAGGTAAACAGCCCGATCTTCATAAATGTAAGAAAGAGGCTGATAATACTCTGTATTTGTTTCATTACTGTTCACTTCGTTTACTACTTTGTTTTTGAGCTGATACTGTTTTTAGCGCCGCCAAGAGCAACAAATAAAAAATTCATTCATATTCCGATTAATCTTACTCAATAATACACCATAAGCAAGACTTTGTAAACCACAAAGAACCTCCCGTGTCGCTTTTGTTTTCCTTATTCGAGTACGTTTACTACTCTTTTTCAAAAAGGTAAAAATTGGGTACTACCTTTTGTATCAAACAAGGAGTTATTCTTCACGACAAAAACGGCTTAAACACTGTGTTTAAGCCGTTTTTCTTTGCCATTTTCTGCTTGCTTCGAGTTCAGAATTTGGTGTTTGAAGTACCTGTTTGGAGTTCAAAACAGTCGTTTTTGTGCCATAACAGACATAAAAGACATATTGAATATCATCAAAATATTCTGAAAAGAATATAGCGATAGAGAAACACGGTTTATACAGTGATACAGTAGGTTTGCGGAATAGTCCTGTCAGAATTTGCGATGCCTAATCAAAGATTACGCCTTATTCTTCCTCAATATATTCGTGAGGTGTCGGTCTGACACAAGATGTTGCTTTTTTCTCTAATCTATGATAATATCAATTTGTATGCATATATATGTATATGAAAAAATTAAGGAGAGAAACAAATGAAATTTCCATTCGCAGCAAAAGGCGTTAGCAAGATTTTTAACGCTGAAATCATTTCGTTAATTGCCGCACTGATCGGCGGAGTTGGTATGGTACTGAGCTTTATAGCGGTTTCAGGAAACGTTGATAACAATACTTCCGATACTCTTATTATCGCTACGGGAGCCTGTGTACTTGTTGCAGGTATTATAATTGCCGTTGCGGGAATTATGAGTATAGTCGGTTATTTCCAGGCGGGCAAGGACGAGGTTAGCTTTAAGAGAGCTATTTTATGTGTGCTTTTCAGTATTGTATTTACCGTTGCGGCGTCTTTCTTCGCAAACCAGACAGGTTTCTTTGGATGGCTCTACACTATCCTGACGTTGGTGGGAAATATTTGCAATATGCTCGCAACTATTTTCCTTATCTTAGGTCTGATGGCTCTGTCTGTAAAATGCAGCAGACCTGATATGGTCAAGCACGGCAAAGATATACTCACGACTCTGGTTATCTTATACATATTGACATTCATTCTTAATTTCTTTATTCGCTTGGGAGCTGAATCTACAGCTTTCGGATCAAGTATCGTTAACTGGTTATCGGGCTTATCTCTTTGCTTTACCGTATTCCTCTACGTTTTCCAGATATACTACCTCGGCAAAGCCAAAAAGATGCTCAAAGAATACTAATATGTTTTTGTGCGGCGTTACTGCGTTTATTGAACGCTGTAATGCCTGATATGGCGTTTATCTCTACCGTTGATTATCTGAAGCAAATCTATGTTGACGAGCCGACCGAAGTAAAGAACGCGGACGGCACTTACACGGTAACCAATCCAAAGGGAACGATGGTTGTCGACCCCCAAAAGGATACTATCCATTTCGATAGTTTCGAGGGCTTTGTATCAGCTAAGGAGAACGCGGAAGGTACCGAACTGGACGTGTCTTACGTCAAGGAGCACGCGCCTGTAAACGAGGGAGAAGTAAAAGGTCTCGATCTTGACCTTTCGCCTTATAAAATTGATATTATCGAATATGACGGAAAAACCTATTTCCCCGTATCGACAATCGGACTTCTTTTCGGCGCGACCTATAATACAGCGGTGTATTGCGAAAACGATGTTTATTTTATCCATAGTTCCGATATAGCGATGGGAAACTGTTATTTCCAGAACACTACGCCTTATAATACTCTAAAACGCAGCAAGAATCTGGTCGAGCTGTCTTATAACGACCTGTGCTTCGCGATTGATAAGCTTTACGGCAGACCCGCCCGGGCTGAAATCGCGTCGATGCTCGAAGAAAAAAGCTTTGATGAAGCGCTGGACGAGTACAACGACGATACCCGTCGAGCAAAAGAATTACTTCTATCGGAAAATATGGTTGATTATGTTCTCGGAACTGCTTATCTCGGAAAAGTATTCTCCGACGGAGGTCATACGGCGGTAAATTACCCTGCGGTATTATCGTTTATTACTCCCGGAACTGCTATATATAATGAGCTTGAAAAACTAGCCGATTCAGAGGATTTCCGTGACAGAGCTGCGGCAAACTATGCGATGAACACTCTTGCCTCAAGTCAGAAAAGCAGAGCTATGTCGGAATTCCGAAGCGGCAAATACAAAGATTATGATCTTGTAAAGTCATGGGATGACAAGTCGGCATCAAAGCTTTATGTTACAGGAGGTACAGCTGTTTTCGCATTTGATTCGTTTGTTAACGAGGCGGTTTATAATTTCAAATGGTCTCTTGACTACGCAAAGGAAAAGGGAATTAAGCGTTTTGTTATAGACATTTCCTGCAACAGCGGCGGCAACGCGGCGGTCGTTATGTATATCATGGCTATGATCACCAATAAAAACAAGGACAGCTATGTTACCTCATACAGAAAAATTCAGACGCTTACAGGTAACATCACAAGAGTTGATAACGATGTTGATTTGAATTTAGACGGGGATATCAACGACCTCGACAAGAGCGTTTATTATGATTTTGAATACGCCTTTATCACATCTAACATCTCGTATTCCTGCGGTAATCTGCTTCCTTGTCTCGCGAAGGACGCGGGCTTCCCGATCCTCGGCGAAAGAAGCGGAGGCGGAGCCTGCTCGCTTTTGATCGCGTACACTCCCGAGACGTTTTTCTACACGCTGTCAAGTTATAATAAGTTCATCACCAAGGACAACAAGGACGTTGACAACGGTGCTGAACTCGATTATGACCTGACCAAGCAGGCAAGCGATGGAAGCGGTATAGACTATTCAGGCTTGTATGACGTTGCCGCTTACAGCAAAATGATCGACGAGTTCTACGGCGTTAAGCCCGCGGACGATCCCGCTAAAACCGTTACCAAAAAGAAAGCCAACCCGATCAAAGTGACTGCAAAGACAAAGACTGTCAAGCTTAAAAAGGTAAAAAAAGCGTCCCAGACAGCCGCGACATTTACTGTTAAAAAGGCGCAGGGTAAGCTTAGCTTTAAAGTTAAGTCCGCCAAGAAGGCAATCAAAAAGTATCTCACAATTTCCAAGAAGGGCGTACTTAAAATCAAGAGATGGAAGAAAGCCAAGAAGGGCACCTACACCATCAAAGTTACGGTAAAGGCAACGGGTAACAAAAAATACAACTCTAAGTCCGTTGATAAGACGGTTAAGGTTAAAGTAAAATAAGACTTTTCAAGAAATTAGGTAATTAAACCCAAAAATAAAACAATAACAAAAAAGCACAGACAATCCATTGATTGGAATTGTTTGTGCTTTTTATATACGGCGTAAACAAGGAAAGAAACTTTTTTCCGAGCCTAGTTTTAAGCATAGCTTTTAACTACCTAAAGCTTAGTTATTGCTATACTTACTTTATACCAAACAAAGAAAAGGACTTTAAAAAACTCACGCAATCTGTTCTTGGTTGCGTGAGTTTTTCTTAAATATTTGCTTTTACAATTAACTTCATCGGATTCCACAGCACAGACCCGATTATGGGACAGCGGTTTTGATATAATGGGTATAACAAATCCCTAAATTGCCAAAGTGAAGTTACGATTTTTTCGAAAAATTTGCTCAGTTAGTTTAAGCTCACCTTGACAAAAACAGCACCATAAAAATTGGATATTTCAAGATTTTCGGAGCCACAAAACAGTCACCGCCGCAGGCGGCTAGACCTTGACGGGTTGGTGAAAAAATGCTAAACTTGTGGCTTTTTAAGGCGGGAAACGTTGGATATTTCTGAGTTTCCGTCGCCTTTAAAAGTTCGACAGCATTTTTTCAGCGTTCAGTCAAGGTTGACGGTCTAAGTGATAAAATGTTTAAGGTTGCTGCCTGCGGAAAGCAGGCAAAATGAGAAGAATAAATTTATCACAAAGAATTGCTATTGAAAGCGGTCTTTACCAGAGAGAATCCTTTAAGAAAATTTCTGAAAAGATAGGGATTTCAGCACACTCAATATCAAATGAAATACGTTTGAACAGAACGCTTGTGCCCGGTGAAAAGCCATACGGCAAAGACTGTGTGTTTGCGGGGACCTGCAAAAGACGAAATCTCTGTGGAAATACCGAGTGCAACAAGAATTGTGTGCGTTGTCGTGATTTTAATTGCATTGAAATTTGCGGTCGATATGACAACTCGCCTTGTTCTTTGTTGTCTAAACCGCCATATGTGTGTAACGTCTGTTTTCAAAGACGAAAGTGTAAGAAAGACAGAGCATACTACATATCAAATCAAGCGGATGCGGTATCCAAACGCAGATATTCAAAAGCAAGGAGCAAGACTCACGCAGATCCAGAGGATTTGGAGAGAATTAATAAGCTCGTAGCTCCTTTGTTACGCAAAGGGCAGCCTATTTCGCATATCTTTGCTGAACACGGCGATGAAATCGGTGTTTCCCAGCGCACGCTTTATCGGTATATTGACACTGGGTGTATGGAAATCACTAATTTTGATTTACGCAGAAAGTTATCCTACAAACAGAGAAAAAAGAAGCGTAAGGAATCAGAAGCGTTTCAGAATCAGGAGTTCCGTCAGAGCAGAACATACACGGATTTTTTGAAGTATATGGATAAACATCCCGATACTAAGGTTGTAGAAATGGATACGGTAAATGGTTGCCGTGAACAAGGCAAGCGTATGTTGACGTTTCTTTTCCGTGAATCAAATCTTATGCTGATTATACTTATGAGAGACGGAAAAGCCGCAACTGTGGTTGAACAGTTCGATTATCTGACCAGTCTTGTCGGAGTAGAAACCTTCAGAAAAATTTTCCCTGTAATTCTGACCGACAACGGCAGTGAGTTCAAATACACACAGGAGCTTGAAAAAACAGATCAGGGCGAGAAACGCACAAGATTATTTTACTGTGATCCTCAGGCTTCGTGGCAGAAAGCACAGTTAGAGAAAAACCACGAATATATCCGATATGTTTTGCCAAAGGGAAAAAGCTTTAGTCCTTACACACAGGATGATATGGTGTTGCTTATGAACAACATCAACAGTACGCGCCGTGAAAAGCTGAACGGAAATACTCCGTTTGAAACCGAACGCCGCAAGGAAGTAAAGCTCCTTTTGGAGCTTATGGGATTAAAACAGATTCCTTCTGATGAAGTAAATCTTAATCCCGCATTATTAAAAAAGTAAACTAAAGATTATGCAGGCAGTGACCAAACCATAATTTCTATTCAAGACAGGTTGGGTTCACTTTGACAAAATCTTAGGGCAGTCTGTCAGCTTTGCTATGCTTTGACGACTGTATATTTTAAACATTTTAACTCCTTCTTTACAATTTAGGTGTCAAAATAGGCTAATTTTTAGCCGTGCTTGGACGAAAAGTGTGGTCAACGTATTTTTACCTTAACTTCACTTTTTCATTCAAGCGGTATAACAAATCGGATAATGTCCCCGCCTCTAAAGGCGTATAACATTATCTCAAATTCAAAAGGGAAAGTGTTCCCCTTCTGAATTTGCAGCGCTGTGCGCTGTTTGCTTTGATAAAAGCAAAGCTTTGAAACAGAAAAAAAGCAAATTTAAGGAGGTACAATATGTTTGACGATATTTTTGGCGGAATGTTCGACTTCGACGGCGACGGTCACACAGACTTTATGGAAGAAGCCACGGGCTTTGCCGTTATGGAGGAAATGATGAATGACGATTCGGAGAGCGAGTCGGACTTTGATGACGAAGATACCTTTGACATATAGCTTGGCACAATGTAAAATATTATTAACTCTAACCCCGAGGAGATGAGATAAATTATGCCTGTTCAGATTATCCGAAATGATATAACAAAAATTAAATGTGACGCTATAATAAACGCCGCGAATACTACATTGCTCGGCGGCGGAGGCGTTGACGGCGCTATTCACAGAGCTGCCGGTCCCGATTTGTTGCGAGAATGCAGAGAACTGGGAGGCTGCAAGACGGGTGAGGCAAAAATCACAAACGCGTATAATCTCCCCTGTAAGTATGTTATTCATACGGTTGGACCTATCTGGAGAGGAGGATGCAATCACAAGGAAGAAAAACTGATTGCATGCTACAGAAACTCTCTTGAGCTCGCAAAGCAGAGTCATTGCGGTACGGTTGCTTTTCCGCTGATCTCGGCGGGCGTGTACGGTTATCAGAAAAAACAAGCGCTGCAAATAGCGGTAAATGAAATATGTAATTTTTTATCAGCAAACGAAATGAATGTATTTATTGTATTGTTTGACAATGATATCTTCAGCTTAAGCAAAGAGCTTTACGGAGAATTGTTAAACAATGGAAAGTGAAGATTCAGGAGGCTATTATGTCGCGATTTATCGCGTTTGACGTTGAAACGCCGAACTATTATAACAACAGAATGAGCGCTATCGGAATCACCGTCATTGAGGACGGCGCTATTGTCGATGAGTTTTATTCGCTCGTAAATCCCGAGCAGCGGTTCGACGCTTTCAATATAGATTTAACGGGAATCGACGAGGAAATGGTTGCGAACGCGCCGAAATTTCCTCAGCTTTGGAAAGAGATAGAGCCGATTATGTCGAGCGGACTGCTCGTCGCGCACAACGCGGTATTCGATATGAATGTTCTGAAAAAATGCCTGCGCGATTATCGGATAAACTGGAAGCCCTACGCGCGCTACACCTGCACCGTGCAGCTTGGCAGGAGGCTTTACCCCGGTATGAGCCACAGGCTGAATGATGACTGCGAACGCTTAGGCATCAGCCTGAACCACCATCAGGCGGACAGCGACAGCCGCGCCTGCGCCGAGATACTTTTGCGCTATCTGAAACAGGGCGCCGACATAAGGCAATACATAAGAACCTGTTCGTTTAATAAGTAGAATTTAAAAGTCTGAAAGCTATTAGATGTAGTTCTCAGCCTTAATTATTTTAATAATTTTCATTAGTAAGCCTTTGTTTTGGCCCATCGACAGTTTCCGCGTTTTTTGAATGTACAACCATATGGCAATTAGGACAAAACGGAATCAAATCACGCGTACCATCTATCTTATAGTTTTTGCCGATTTCGCTGATTGGCTTAACTATATAAAAAAATCAAATGAACTTGTGCGAATTTTGCACAAGTTCAAATTGCATATACTTACTTTATTCCAAACAAGGAAAGGTATGCTGTAAAGAAGTTTGGATTATTGATTTTACCAACTGGTTTATTGTATAATTTTTGATTTGTTTTCGTTTTTGTGCAATAACAGACATAAAAGCAACAGAAAGCAGCGAAACGTTACAGAACCTTTAGCTCAAATGGCGCAACAATCGAGCCAGACCTGTATTGGTCAGTACGTCCTTGAAATTTTCGCCAACGTTATCGAGCTCCATACCTAAAAAAGCCCGCTCGTTTTCACCGAGCGGACTTTGTTTCGTTTATTTAACTTTGACTTTCAGTTTTAACGGCACGCCGTTGACCATGATTTTCAGAGTTGTCGAGCCCTTTTTCAAGCCCTTTACCTTGATTGTCGAGGCGGTGTTCTTTGAGAGCACCTTAGCGTTTTTTGTGTTGGTATAGGTGTTCTTAACGCTCTTTGCTTTGCCTATAATCTTAACCGTCTTGATCTTACCTTTGCTGACGGTAATGCTGCTTTTTGAGAGCTTCGGCGAAGAAGTCACCTTAACCTTGCAGGTGAGCTTTTCGCCGCTTTTGAGCTTAGCCGTGACTGTAACCGTGCCCTTTTTGAGCGCCGTCACGGTACCGTCGGAAACCTTTGCGACCGCTTTGTTTGAGGACGTCCATATCTTTACATCGCCGTCCTTTACCTTTAACGCGGCTGTGGATCCCGCCTTGAGGCTCAGGCTCGTTTTGTTGAGTTTGGGAGCCTTTTCGGGAGGAAGCTCCTTGCCGCTGCCGATCGGCAGTGAAACGAGATTATAGCCCGGCACGTCGTCCAAAGCAAGCATATTTGTGACGTAGAATCCGTCGGCGGTTGACGCTCCGCTCCTGAAGCAGGCGTCGGAGATTCCGTCATAGCACGAGTAATAAAGCGGACTGAGCTTTTCGCCGTCGAAAAGCATCGTATCGCCGTATCCGTCGACGCTGACGCCTGCGATAATGATACCGTCCTTCGAGGTTCCGAGCGCGGGAATCGTAAGGTCGTTTTTACCGAGCTTGTTTGACGCTAAAATTCTGAATGTCCTCGGCATCTTAAAGTCGAGCACGCTCCATTTTTCGCCGTCAAACTTCAGAATATCGTCCGACAAAGCGTAGTCATCGATGAACTCGCCTTTATCCTTTGGCTCACCGAGCCCCATAAATCCGTACAGAGCGCCGTTCCACTCGATAAAACTCATATAGAGATATCCTTTTTCGGCAGGCAGCATAGCGGATTCTTTTTCAATCCTTCCCTCCGAAGGATTAAAGGAGTACACTGTTCTCGACAACCCGTTCTCAGCCTTTTCAGCCTGACTCTCTTCCGACCAGTCGCCAAAGCCGCCGATAAAGTAGATTTTTCCGTTGTATACCGCCTTGCTTATTCCGCTGATTTCACTGTTTTCATTGATTTTGCTGCTGACAATTTCCGACTGGGTTTTATCACAGAGCGAGAACGTCCAGCTCGGAGAATCGGAAGTAATATCGCAGCGCGCCAGGATAGCGGGAACGCTCATACTCGCCACCTTCATCGAGAACCATTCGTAAACGTAACCGTCGCAGTATACCGGGTTTACAAGGAAGGTTATGGATGGCTTGCTGTTGTATCTATCAAATTCCGAAAGTCCCAACTCCTTATTGTAGAAATCGGACTTTAACATGGCGGACACCATTCCCGCGTTTTCAAGCTCTTCCAACTTGCCGTTGATAAGCTTGTAGAAATCGCCGTACGGATTAGACGCGTAAAGATCCCTTCCGTCGGAGAACAGATTTAATGCGGCGAACTGTTCATTTACCGTCGCGGTGGGCTCTATCACTTGAGTATACGCTTTTTCACCCTTAGTGACAAAGAATTTGCCCGACGCTGATCCTCCGTCCGAGGCGGTCGCCTCAAAACTCAGATAGCTTCCGACAAGTCCGTCGGCGTTATGTATGGTAATCACATCATCTTCCCACACGGCGTAGGGTGACGAAGCGGATTTCGTCTGACCGATTTCAATCGGCTCAGACTCACCCGATATTCTTTTTACCGTCAGCTTGCCCGCGTTATTCTCGTTTTTAAAGTTGTCGCCGATAAGCTTGACTTTAATGTCGGAGAGGTCTGTCACGTCCGCTTTTGCTTCCCTTATGACGGGCGCGGAATTTGTAATATTGTCAAAGTCGATATATCCGCCTGTAGAGCACAGGTCGGACAGCTCGGAAGTTTTTGTTACCATTGAGAACAGAGTGTTCTTCACCTGCAGAGCTGAATACTCGGGGTGTGTTGCGGCAATCAGCGCCGCGGCTCCCGTAACCACCGGAGTCGCCATTGATGTACCTGACATAATGTCGTAGAAATCACCGGGTACGTCGTTATCGTCGTATGTTGTTCTGCTGACAGCTAAAGAGTCGATATAAAATGAAATGCTGTCCACGTCATATTCGGCATCGCTTAACGTAAAGCGCAGTCCGAGTCCGTAGTCTTTGCCTTCAACATCGCTGTATGCGGCGAGGTTTTTGCCGTAGAAGTGGCGCTGAACGCCCTGTCCCCTCTTCATAACCTCATAGGATGTTACACCCACGCCTTCGTCGTTTAATTCAGCCGTACCTTCGCCGTCAACTATGACGTCGCCGAATGTGAGCAGTCCGTTCATATATTCGCCGTCGTTAAATTTCCATTCGCAAATGGTTGAAGCGTAGCTGTTTTTCTCGGTCGCCGCCGTGTCCTTATCGTAAGGGAAGTACAGGTAGCAGTCGGATTCGAAACCGTCCGGGTTCTCCTTTAGTCCGCTCAAAGTCCATTTCAGCGTTCCCGCCTTTTTGGAATCGTTAAAGGAGTGCTCTGACACAGTCTCCAGAGTAGAGGTAATTCCCTCGGGGACTTTGACCTCAGCCGCGCCGAACGCGTCTACTCCCTCATAGTCGCTTACTCCGTCGTCGCCGAGAACAGGCGTTACCTTTCCCTCGCCGTCGGGCTTAATGTCGGGTGTGAACTCGCCGTAGCAGAGAGTGTCCTCGGGCAGAGCTTCCGCCGACTGGATACACGGCAGATAACTTTTATAGCTAACGGTTGAAAGTACGTTTGTACCGGGCGCGAACAGGTCGGTAGAGGCGCGTCCGTAGCAGGAGTATGCCGCTTTTGTGCCGTCCTCGTTGGCGGAATCAACCGTAACTGTATAGTCATTGGTTGTGTTGGCGGGTACGAATGAGTCAAGGTCGTTGTCCTTGTCGTCGTTGCCCGACGCGATAATGTTGATAACGCCCAGCTCGCCGAGCTCGGTGAAGTAGGTGTCGAGCATACCCGAGGTAATGCCTCCGCTTATGCCCCACGAGTTATTCGTCGCGACGATATTTACGCCGCGTTCCTTCGCCTTCTTCACATAAGCGAGAGCTCCGATGGAGGCGAATGTGGTTGACGCATTGACAGGGTTTCCTTCACGGTCAACTCCCGGGTCGCCGATGACCTTGAGCATCATAACCTTTACGCCCGCTTTGCCTGCTACGCCCGCGACGCCGACTTCATTATCCGCCTGGGCGGCTATTATGCCTGCGCAGTGAGTTCCGTGACCGTCATTATCGACGGGGTTATCGGAATTAGTGACAAAGTCGTAGCCGTAATCTCCGCTGAGACCGATATCACCCGGATTGTGCCACAGCACATCCGCAAGATCCTCGTGGTAGTCGTCAATACCCGTATCCAGAAGCGCTACGACCGTCTCCTCATTTTCGGACATTGACTCCTTGTACTCCTGCCAGCCCGTCGGAGCGTTGATACTGATTTGCTTGTCCTTAAAGCCTCTTGTATTCGCGGGCTTTTCACTTTCGGTATTCTTTGAATCCTGTCCGTAGAGCTGATAGGAATAGGACGCGTAAGCGTCGTTCAGGCTGTAATCAACCGACGATAATTCGGTATAATAGTTGGGTTCGACAAATGAGATATCGTCATTTGAGGAAAGCAACTCTATCATTTCCGCGGTGGAGTATCTGTCCGACGACACCAAGCTGACATCGGGACCGTCCGCTGTCTGACTGTCGTCAAAGAGCACTGTGTCCTTGATAACAAAATTATCGCCCAGACTTTCCGATAAAATTTCCTTCTGTGACGCGACGGTTGCGGCCGCCGCTGTTTCGGTGTCGGTGGCTTCCATAGACGAGCCGAAATCGTCAGCTACGTCATCCATAGCCCTGACTGTTTTCAGCGTCCTGCGGTTTGAAGCTTTCAGCTCAAGGCTGCCGTTTTTGAACATAACGAGAACCTCGCCCTCGGCGTAGGTTCCGTCCTTGAGAGCGTCGGAGCCGCTTTCATCATCCGCGGCAAACGCGCTTGGAACAACCGATAGCAACATCATAGCGCATAACAGAAGCGCTAAAAAGCTTTTTGATAAATGTCTGATCACAATCGTACCTCCTGACTGTTTTTATACTTTTATAATAACAAAAACCAATCAAAAAATAAAGAGTTTTTCAAAAAGGGCAGTCTTTTTTGTGTTTATACGCTGTTTTGTAAGATTTCGGCGCAAAAAATCCCTGTCGGAAAGGTTTAAATCAGCCTTCCGACAGGGAGTTTTTAGTTTTTTATCAAGCTATTATATCACTTTTGTATATAATCGGGGTGTAGGAATACAAGAGTAAACTCGGGTTCGTCTCGTCATCGGCATTGACAAGCGAGGTATAAACGATCTGCTTTACGCCCGCTGCCTTTGCCGCGTCAACTGCGTTGCGGTGCGCGGCCTGACGCTTAGGACCGACAAACGGCATGGAAAAATTTAAACTTTTTTAAAAATCTCTGATATTTGCAAAGAAGTTGCAAAGATTGACCTGATATACTTTAGTCACAGTCAAGGGAAAAACAAATCCGACGACCAAAACAACATTTTAAAAGGAGAAACAAAAATGAAAAACTTATTCAAATCAAACACAAACACATTAACAAAAACAAACAAAACAAATTTAATTCAAAAAGGAGAGATTACAATGAAAAACACAAGAACAAAAAAACACAACTTTAAAACAAGATTAATCGCGGCAGCCTTATCGGCAATTACGGTTTTCTCAGTAGGAGCAATGTCATTCAGCACCGCATCGGTAACGGTAAGCGCGGCAACCGCAGAAGAAACAGGTAAGAAAATAGGAATTGACGCGGCGGACGCCGCATTCGACGCCATCGGAGATTTGTTCCCGGGCGCAAACATTTTAGTCTCCCCCTTCAAGTCTTTATTCCATTCAGGTGTGGACGATAAGGACCCCATGGAGATCATAGACGAAAAGCTGGATCAGATTGACAACAAGCTCGATCAGCTCGACGCAAAGGTCAATGAGCTTAACGAAAACATCAACAAGAACACCGCATGGATGGCGCAGAAGGTACAGAACACAGCCGATTTGAGCGAGCTCCGCGGAGAATTCAAAGGACTTAGTTCCCAGCTTGTAAAGTTTGTCAAGGACATCAAGGCTGTAGAAACAAACAGTAAATTCAACAAGAGCCAGAAGATTATGCGTCTTGCAGCTCTGACAGAAACAACAAGATACGACAATATTACAACATACGTTTACAATATTATGAAGTCAATGGACGGCACAGATCCCGCATATGTTGATATGTTCAAGGCTCTCTATACAAAGGAAGCCATCAACTCCATGTTCGCGAGAGAAGCCTACAGAGCGGTTCTCCCCACTGCGGAAGCTCTTATGACGCAGTACGTATCCGCGGTAGCTCTTATGCAGGAGTGCCAGACGGCAGTCAAGGCGGTTTCCCAGTTCACCGAAACAAACATCAATGAGCTCAATACGGCACATGACCTCACCCTCTATGACACTTTCGACCAGTACAGACATTCTTTTGATGACGATGACGCTTCTATTGCCCTGATCGCGGCAGCTAACGGAGCAAAGAAATTCCAGACAAAGTACGACAGACCTGTATACATCAACAAGAACGCCAACACAGCAGGCAGAGAAGTACGCCTGGATTACAATCAAGGTCGCCGTTATGTATGGGATAATGACTACAACGATCATCTTGACGTCGAAGGCAAGGTTAAGGAAAATGCTCTGACTATCAAAGAGCTTACAGCGATTGCCGATCACGTCCGCACAAAATTCCCCACAAGAAGCATGTATGAATATCTGACAACCGATATGCGCATAAAAGCAAATGTGACAGGTGACTGCTACATCATCCTCAGCGACAAGGTAAACATCAGCAAAACAAGAAATTCCAAGATAGACAAATCCTTCAACGGCGGCGTATATAAATGCTGTGGTTATGACAGAGTAGGTACCGTCAAGGCCATCCGCATGGGTGACAGAAACAAGGCAGTTGTTGACCTCAAGCTCTTCAGCTATCAGCAGTGGGATGACGAGTGGCTGAAATCAATACTCGGAACCTATTATGAAGTCGGAATCAGCGAATATAAATTATTCAAAGTAAAGATGGTCAGAGTATACAACGCATAATACAATCTGATACAAATTGATAAACCGTAGCCCCGCCCTGCCGAAGTTCGGCAGGGCGGAATTTATTCGTCAAAAGGCGCTCTTTATTATGGACATTTTTCCGTTTTTTTGCTATCATAATTGCAAATACCAATCGGAATTTACCGAGCAGCTTTGCAATATAATTTGATAAAAAGGACATAAAATCATATGAAAAAAATAAAAGAAAGCCGAGTTTTGAGTTTCATAATAATATTTGCGGTTTATGTAATCGCAGCCGCTGTCGGAGTTTTTGTTTATAACTCGCTCGGATTGGACTGGCGGCTCAGTCTGTTGATTGCCGACACAGCCGCGACCGTCGTTACCTTTGTTTTCAGTATAATATTCGAAAACGCCTCGGTCTACGATCCTTACTGGAGCGTTCAGCCGATCGTTATTCTTTTTGCTTTTGCGCTCGGCAGAAACCTCAATCTTCTGAGAGTGCTTTTGCTGATTGCGGTTACTCTCTGGGGAGTACGCCTGACAGCGAACTGGGCGTACACGTTCAAAGGGCTGAATCATCAGGATTGGCGCTACACAATGCTCAAAGAGAAAACAGGCGTCTTTTACCCGATAATCAATTTTATCGGAATACATATGGTACCTACTCTGATAGTTTACGCTTGTATCCTGCCGGCTTGCCATGCTTTTATGAACGACGGCGAGACAAGCATATTCAGTGTGATTGCGTTCATTATACCGATAGGCGCTGTTACGTTGCAGAGCACGGCTGATTTGCAGATGCACCGCTACCGTAAAAACCGCACAGGCAATTTTATCCGCACAGGCTTGTGGAAGTATTCCCGCCATCCAAACTATCTCGGAGAAATAACGATGTGGTGGGGCGTTGCTTTAATGGCGATCTGCTCCTACCCCAATGATTGGTATCTTATTTCTGGAGCTGTTGCCAACACGATTCTTTTTCTGACGGTAAGTATTCCCATGGCTGACGGCAGACAGTCGGCAAAAGAAGGCTTCACCGAATACAAAAAGCAGACGAGGATGCTGCTGCCGATTAAGAAAAGCGTAAAAGGAAAATAGTTATTTCATTTTATAGCAGTTGCAAAAGTAGGTTTCATTTAGGAAGCCAAAGGGATGTAATATGAAAAAAAGTTATTTATACGCGGGTATAACTGTGCTTATATGGTCAACATTGGCAACAGTTGTAAAACTCGTGCTTCGGGATATTCCGAATCTTCAGGCGCTCACGATAAGCAGCGCGTTCGCGTTTGTGTTCCTGCTGATTCTGAATATTTTTAACGGCTCAATCAAAGAGATGAAGAACTATACGCTCAAGGACTATTTGACGATGGCAGGCTTGGGGTTCCTGGGCCTGTTTATGTACTCCGCGCTATACTATTACGGAATCGCAGAGCTCGGCTCACAGGAGGCTTGTATTCTTAACTATCTGTGGCCTATGATGATAATGATATTCGCCTGTATTATACTTAAAGAAAAGTTTACGATAAAGAAGTTTATCGCTATGCTTATGTCGTTCGCGGGAATTGTTGTGCTCACGCTCGGCAGCGGTGCAAGCTCATCGGGCAACAGATTGTTCGGAATAATCGCGTGCGTTACCGCGGCGGTCTGCTACGGACTTTTTTCGGTGCTCAACAAAAAGCACAGCCTTAATCAGAATATTACTATGATGTGGATTTGGTTTACGACTGCAGCGTGCTCGTTTGTTATGAGTTTGTTTTTTGAAAAATGGCAGCCGATAATCGGCGTACAATGGCTCGGTATCGCGTGGCTCGGAATTGTAGTCAATGCTGTCGCTTATCTTCTGTGGGCGATTGCGCTGAAAGGCGCGAGCGATTCCGCAAAAATAGCAAACCTCGCTTACCTTGTTCCGTTCATCTCGATTATCATATCTTGGCTCGTTTTGAAGGAGCAAATCACAATTAACGCGGTATTTGCTCTCGTGCTGATAATCGGAGGAATTTTGCTTCAGAGCGTCAGCTTGAAAAAGAAAACATAAAATTATATTCTATGAAAGTATGCTCTTTTTAATAAGGGGCAAAATGTTCAGCGAGCGGAACGACTACGGTCGGATTGTATATTTTTGGCAGATGAAACTGATATGAAACACGAACTTGAACACTTTAAAATTGGACACTCCTACGGCGGTAATCAAGACTGGTTCCCGACATTTATGATGCGTATCGGCGGCTGCGGAGCGGAGACTGCTTGTGACAGCAGCATATATTTCGCGCTGCATAGAGGCTTATCAAAAATTGCTCCCGAAAACGCCGCGAAGCTCACTAAGGATGACTATGTCAATTTTGCGTACGAAATGAAGCCTTATCTTTCACCTCGTATGTCGGGTATTGACAGAATCGAAATCTTTATAGACGGGTATGCTGAATTCCTGCGTGACAGAGGTGAGTCAAGGCTGACAATGACGCCCTTTAGCGGAGATGAGCCCTTCGAGAAAGCGCAGGAAACAGTCAAACAACAAATTAACAGCGGATACCCGATTCCTACGCTGATTCTGAATCACAGCAACCGAAAGTATAAAGACTATGTCTGGCATTGGTTTTTGATAAACGGCTATGACGATTCACATAACGGCTTCTTTGTCAAAGCCGTGACTTACAGCAGTTATCAATGGCTGAACCTTAAAGAGCTATGGAACACAGGTTATCAAAGACGCGGAGGCTTTGTTCTGTATCGTATTTACCGTTGAGGAGAATAAAATGAAACTGATTCCACTTGAAAAACAAAGCAAAAAAGAACAGAAGAAATACCACGCTCGCAAACGTCGCGATTGGAACGGCATGAAGCCGACAACGAGAGTAATCAAAAGCAAAAAGATATACGACAGAAAAAAACTGCAAAAACCGAGCGTCGATTCTGATTAAATTATTCTAAAAGTAATGTATATTCACTTTACATTGACATTCTCTATATGCTGTGATAGTATTCGATTTATAGGGCAAAACTGAATGAGCATTTTTGTTGCCTAACAACACAAAAAAGGAAGGTAATTATGGATTTAAACTTATTGGAACAGGTCAACCCTGTTTTCAACACCGCCAAAATGACGGTCTTTCAGCTTGCGGCATTAGGAGATAAAGATGCGGCTGAAATTGTCGAGAAACTTAACCTGACCTTTGAACAAACGCAGAACAGCGCAACTTCAAAAACTTCTCCCGAACTAATGGCTTTGAATAATATTATGCTTGAAACACGTTATCGTACTTCTGTCGCGATAGCTCAGCATTTAGGTTATAAAACAATCGTGGATCTGCCTTGCGGATACACACCGCGAGCAAAAATGATATCACAAAAGGGTATCACATATTACGGCTTAGATCTTCCCGCCGCAATCGCTGAGGCTGAGCCTGTGATTCTATCCATGATCGATGAAGATAAGCAGTCTTTGGTGCATTTTTGCGGTGTGGACGCCACTAACGGAGAATCCCTGAAAAATGCGCTTAAAGACGCTGAAGGTCCTCTATGTATCACGACCGAAGGCTTGTTGATGTATTTTTCGGATTCCGAAGCAGGCGCCCTGTGTGATAATATCCGCATGCTCCTTAAAGAACACGGCGGCTACTGGCTGACTTCCGATCCCGAAGCCTCTTTGCAGTACCTGTTGACACTGCAGCCTATTGCGGGAGAAAGATTCAAGGAAATCTTAATGCAAAGTCTAAACAGAGTGCAGGATAAATCGGATGTTAACGTAGGAAAGAACTCGCTTAACGTCAGTTCCCAAGGCGATACGGCTCAGAAAATGAAAAACGCGATGATGTTTTTAGCAAGTCACGGGTTGAAGGCGGAACGTATTATTGTCGCGGATAATATGCCCGAACTGAAAAGCTTTAGCAGTATCACACCCGCTCAGGCTCAGGCAATTAAACAGAATATGCAAAAATGTTCCTTCTGGAAAATAACATTGATGGATACTGATGTAGAAGTTGACACAGATGATTTGAAAACCAAAAGCTTTGATATGCAGGCTTCTGTGACAAACGACACATTAAACCTGTGTCTGAAAGGCAGAGTCGATTCTTTGACTGCTCCCAATATGCTGGCGATGTTTAAACGCGTCAAAGCGAAAAATGAACTTAGGTCTGTTGTGATAGACTGCAGCGAGCTTAGTTATGTTTCATCGGCAGGTCTTCGCGTTCTGCTAATCATGAAACAGGAATGCCCGAACGGAGTGAAGCTATCCGGTATCAATTCGGTCGTTAGAGAAATTCTGGAACAAACCGGCTTTAACTCTATTTTGGATATTGCAGAATAACTATTGCACTTTAAACATTTTTAGGTCTCAAAGAAAATTAAAAGGAAAAATAATCAATGAGTATGAATCCTGATATCTATTTGTTATACGAGTACATGGAAAAGATACCTTTTACCGTCAGGTTCAAGGTGCAGCTCGACGCTAAGGTTGACGCGGAAATGCTGAATCAGGCGGCACAGGAAGCAATCGAAAGATTCCCGTATTTTAAGGTTCAAATCGGACTTGACGAAAAGCAAAACTACACCCTGAGCCAAAACGTCAGACCGATTGCCGTACTGCCCGAAAAGGACGAAAAGCTTGTCTTAGGCAGTAAGGCTGTCAACGGTCAACTATTTGTTATCACATACAGGGATGACTGTATATGGTTCAATTTCTCACACTCCGTATGCGGCGCGTTCGGCGGTATGTTCTGGTTCAAGGCAACGCTGTATCAGTATATGCTCAAAAAGTACGGCGAGCTTGCCGCCCCGAAAGACCTCAAGCTGCCGGGTTCACCCGTAGCAGAAGGCGAATTAGTATTCCCCGACGTAAATGCTCTCCCCAAAGATGAGCCGATTTATCGCTACGACGGCGGTGATTCGAATCTTGCGATAATGAGAACTCTCAAGTATATGTTCAATCCCTTTGCGAAGGATAACTACTACTATCAGATTGAGATTCCTGCCAAAGAGTTTATGGACTATGCGGCAAGAATTGACGGTTCCCCGAATACTATCCTCGCGGCTATGATGTATAAGGCGTCGGCGCGTTTTTTGAAAGAAAAGAAAGGCACCCATCTCTCCGTCAGAATTGCGGCTGATTATCGCAGCGATATAGGCGCGGATGACTCCTACCGTGATTTTGTCCGATTTATCCACATCCGGTATGAATGGGATATGAAGGACGAATCCATCGAAAAGCTCAATATGCGCGCGCGAGGCGCAATCATCAAGCAGAATCAAAAGGAGCTGAGTGTTGAGCGTTTCGTAAAGCTAGAAGAAGTGCACAGAGGTGTGGACGCGCAACCCGATCTTAAATCGAAGAAAAAATACGCTACCAGGAACAGTACATTCCGCAGTGATCCCCGCGACAACAGTACGATAAGCTATGTCGGAAAAGTCGATTGGGGTGATATGGATCAGCACATCAAAGGTTTGTATACAATCACTGACGGCGATCTTATGCTCGAATTGAACGCTTTGAAGGATAAATTCTGTCTCACCTTTCAACTTATTGACAAGAAGCGCGAGCCTTTAGATCGCTTCTGTGAGATACTCGATAACGAAAAGATTCCGTATACGGTATCCGACCGATACACGCGCCGTCTGCCGAAGATTGAGTTCCCGCAGCCATAGTCCTGAAAGAGTGTTAATCAAAAATATGGCAAAAGCTTAATTCTATAAAAAAGCACAAACAATTCCAATCAATGGATTGTCTGTGCTTTTTTGTTATCGTTTTATTTATAGGTTTAATTACCTAATTTCAAAAGTCTTATTTCACTTTAACCTTAACAGTCTTTGTCTTTGCAGTTACTTTGCTTATATTATCATAAACAAGAGAAAAACGATTCCTGTTATCACGGACAATATTGCCCAATAATGTGATAAGTGAAGCGGTCCAAACTGAAAAAATGTTTTTCTCCAGAACTGCGTAATAAAGCGGAAAATTCCGTAGCTTATCATATAAATCGGATAGAACTCGCCGTATGTCAGCCCTTTGCGGAATAAGATTTTAATTTAGATTTTTCTTTATGGTCAGAATATTCTTGCCGTCCTTGTATTCATAGCTCACACTGTCCATAGTATTTTTGACCATAAAGATACCCAATCCGCCTCTTTTGCGTTCCTTGGCTGAAAGCGTTATGTCGGGATCAGCCTTTGCGAGAGGATCGTACTGCTTGCCGTTGTCGATAAAGGTTATCTCTGCAGAAAGCGGCTCTTCATTTACAGATACCTGAACTGCAGCGTTTCCGCTCCCGTCACCGTAAGCGTAGCTTGCGATGTTAACGAACAGCTCCTCGACAGCTATGTCTATCGTCGTCTGCGTAAGCATCGGACATCCCGCTTCTTCAAGCTGTTCGTCTATAAATGCTTGTACCTCAGAGAGATTCATCCTGTCAGCTTCAACTATAAGTTCCTTCATTATTGTTCCTCCGCTGCTGTATTATTCTGAGGACCGTAGTATCTCAATCCGACCATAGTCAGGTCATCAAACTGAGGCGCTTCTTTTACAAAAGCGTCAACAGCGGAGCGGACGCCCTCCAGCACCTCCTTCTGAGAAGCGCCTTGCGGAAAAGCGTTGAGCGCTTCAATAGTGCGGTCAGTACCGAAAAGTTCATTATTAACGTCTGTAGCCTCAGCGACGCCGTCGGTGTAAACAAATATGCTGTCGCCCTTTTTGAGCTGTATTTCAGTATTCACATACTTGGACATTCCTATTGCGCCGACCGCCAGTCCATGCTTGTCTTTAAGAATCTCATATTTGCCGTTTTGGTTTATCATAGGATACTCGTGACCCGCGCTCGAGCTTATAAGCTTGCCTGTGCTGATTTCGAGTATTCCCAGCCATACAGTTACAAACATATGCGCGTCGTTATTAGCGTAAACAAGTTTGTTAACTCTTTCAAGTATCTCCGCGGGAGATCCTCCCATAGTGGCATGGTCGCTGATGTAAATCTTTGACGACATCATAAACAGCGCCGCGGGAACGCCCTTTCCGGACACGTCCGCTATAACAATCGCAAGATGGTCATCGTCAATCATAAAGAAGTCGTAAAAATCTCCGCCGACCTCTTTTGCGGGATCCATCGAAGCATAAATATCAAACTCCGCGCGGTCGGGAAAAGCGGGGAAATCCGACGGGAGCATACTCGCCTGGATCTCTGTAGCCATATTGAGCTCGGTCTCCGTCGCCGCAAGCTTTCTGCTCTTAACATTGGAGATGACGCAGTACATAATGATAAGCGACATAAGAATGATACCGTACTGGGCAGCTTCGCCGAAACTGCCGCCGATAATTGCGTATTCGATAAGCGGTAAGAAGATGAATGTCAGAGCAGCCGCTTTCTGACTGAAAGGGTTGTGAGACATAAATATCAATACGGTCGTAAGAAGGGATGTCACGCCGAGGAAAATTTCCTCGATTATATAAATATCGGTTTCATGATACATACCTTTGGCGTCAACGGTGAAGGTAACAGGTGTTATTATATTACTCAGCAAAACGATTGTTTGAACGACCAATAGTATGGGGATAAGTTTTTCCACAACATTTGCAAGTTTACCCTCAAAACCGAGCGTTTCTCTTACGTAGAGATAGAACAGATAGATCATCGCAAGATCGATAAGCTTGCTCAATAAGCAGAAAACGAAACAAGCCATACGATAATCAGGCACAAGCACGGTATAACCGATTACTTCGTTGACTACAAAGCTGGCGCATACCGAAATAATAAGGAGCCTGAAGAACTTTATTCCGCTTTCTCCCTGCCTCATACATCCGTAAAACAGCGCCGCGCAGATAATCGCGCCCATTGAATCTATGCCTATATTGTAAAGATACTGCTGCAGTCTTGCTTCGATAAAAAAGGAAGTGCCGGACAACATAACAAAAAGGGTTGACAATATGGTAAAAATTAATCCGTATATTTTAATATCTTTAAGTTTCTTAATCATAAGTTCTCTCCGTCAGGGTAACAGGAGCAATCCGAACCATGGCTTTTATCGTACAGATTTCTGCCTACCCTATATATCTTACTTAATGGTGAACAGACGGCTGAAGCCCGTAAGCTCAAAAACTTCCTTAACAGGCTCAGTGAGGTTACAGACAACCATCTCTCCCTTATCTTCCATAGCCTGTGTCGCTCCGAGAAGAACACGGAGTCCCGCGCTGGAGATGTAATCCAGCTTGGAAAGATCAAAAATCAGCTTTTCAGCGTCAGGGGTCGCTTCGTTGATCTTAGCCTCGAGGTCGGGAGATGTTATTGTGTCAAGTCTGCCGTTGAGCAGGAATGTGTATTCTGCTCCGTCTTTATTAACCTTGATATCCAAATGACTTTTACTGCTCATATTTGATGCAGCTTTGTTTTCTTGTTTTCCAAATAATCCCAAATTTTTTCTCCAATAATATATTTTTTCAAGCGCCTGTGGAACAGGCGCTTGATCCCTGTTTATCAGCCGTTTATGCGGCTGTCTCTTTTTTCTCTTTCTAAGCTTAGGAAGCATAATCAGAGTGGTGACGAGAACACCCAGCGCAAGTCCGCCGATGCCCGCGAGAGTAAGGAAGCCCGCGTTGAAGGTAGACGCTGCAGCTTTTGCTGTCGCTTATATGTTTTTGTTCGCGAAATCGCGCGCTTCATCAAGGTCAATGCCGAGAGCGTCCGCTTTGTCGATGGTTATCTTACAACCTTCTTTAACATTCTGCAATATCTGCTTCATAACAGCCTCGTTGACCGCGACGCAGCCGCCTGTGTAGGGCTTTACAAGGCTCATACAGTGGAAGAAGAAACAAGAACCCGCCTCAGGAACACATTCGCTGTTGTATCCCATATTCAGGCAGTATGTGTATTCGTAGGTATAGTCAATAAGGTGTTCGCTCTCCTCAAGATCGAGGTCGGGAATATCTTTGATGCTGACAAACTCGTTGAAGTGTTTGCCCTTGCGTACATCGCCCGACCAGTAATCGTCCTCTGTCACCTTGGTGTATTCCATCTTACAGCCGGGGTCATCAGCTATGCCGAAAGCCTTATCGATAGTAAAAGTACCAATCGGGGTGATAGCGTGATTGCAGTCCGCCTTGCCCATGCCTTCGAGTCCGATGTAACCGGGCGTCTGGAGAAGCATCTTCCATTTTCCTTTGGTATCTTTTTCATGCATACTTACATAGCAGGTTGTCTCACCCACGCCCGCTACAACGATGAGCTGTTCGCAATCCTTTGCGGCGTCGAGCTTTGTGAGCCATTTGGGTGAATCAACGATATTCTGATCCTCAATACAAAGGTTGCTATTAGCTGCTGTTTTGCTGTCAGCGGTGTTATCCTTGGGAGCGGTGTTGCCGCAGGAGGACAGCACAATCAGCGCTGTCATAACGGATAATGTAAGGGCTATAATTCTTTTTGATAGTCTGTGAGATTTTTTAATATTTTTCATAAAAAACCTTTCATAAATAATTGTGTTTTTTGCTATATGGGCCGTTAAAATGATACCATTCATTTCCGCCTTAGTCAAGCTGTTTTATCGCCCTCGCGGGCATATAATCGTCAGTTTTCATTTATCCGCGTATTCAAAATTCAATCTGTCGTAAATTCTTCCGTCTATGTTAAGAGCGTTTTCATCGGTTGATTTCAAGACATATCCGCTTTTTTCCAAAACTCTACGCGAACCGATATTGTCGTACGCGCACCACGCTTTGATTGTTTTATAGCCTGTATTCACCAAATACGCGGTTACTGTTTTGACCGCTTCCGTTGCAAAGCCGATATTCAAGCCTTTGATGAGCTTGTACTTGATGTCCGATCTTACGACTGAAAATAATTATACTCCATATCTCACAAAAAACAATATATTAACTTCAATATTTATGTGTGAAATATGCACTTTTTGAATGAGCTTAATTTATAAACATCCTCCTTTTGAATCCGAGAGTTCGGGAAAGAAAATCGAAGCATAAAAACGCCAAATTGAAATATAGAAGTGTAGTTTTTCTTTCATTTGTTTGAAGTATTTATTGAATACCGCTTAATAATGTGATATACTCTTTGATATAGTAGGAGGTCATATAATGGCAAAACAAGAAACCGAAATAAAGAACAGCGAAACCGTCAATCAAAACGACAGCCCTCCAAGCAACGCGCTCAAAGACAGAAAAACCGCCAAAACGGCAAAAAGGCTCGAAACTATCGTCGCGATTCTTCTCGGCATTACCACACTGCTCTCGGCATGGGCTTCATGGATCGGACATCTTCACGGCGGAATCCAGTCCATCAACTTTACAAAGAGCAATAACACGGCGTCACAGGGCACGGCGGAATACAATCTTTGTATGCAGGCGTACCTTGCCGATTATATGGTGTGGAACACCTTAAGTGATTATTACTATGATTTGAAAGAGGCAAAGGCTGACGGAGATCGGGCAAAAATAAAACTCATAAAAGAGAAAGTTAATACATTCAAGAAAAATAATATAAGCGATATTCTGGCTGAAGGCTTGAAATGGATGGAGGAAAACAAACGAAGCAATCCGTTTGAAATGCCCGGTATAGAAGAAAAATATTTTGAGTCGGCTCAGAGAACCGTCGATAAATCCCAAGAGCTGCTTGAGGAAGGAAAACGCGATAACGCTAAAGGCGACTCATATATGCTTGTGACCGTCATCTATTCACTGACTTTGTTTTTGCTCGGCATTGTCGGCACATTCAAAAATATGCCGAACAGGATAGCGGTCTTGTCGATTGCGGTTGTGTGTCTTGTGTTTGCTTTCATCTATATGTGTACGATACCGTTACCGACAGGGTTTGAAAAAATGAATTTTATCGAGTTTCGTTAATAAATACAAAAAGAACGGCTTTTATTGCCGTTCTTTTTTTGTTTTAGGATGTAATCCGAGTTCCTCCTGTAAGAGAATTATTATAGGTATACCAAGAAAAATCGGGAACAAGGTATTGTTTGCCATAACAGACAGCGCGAACAGCGTACCCTGTATATCGGGATAAATCAGCTTGACCATCGGTGTAATTATTACAGTTTGAACCAATGCGCTGAACAGAGTAACCGCGCAATAAATCAACAGATTTTTTGCGTTTCTGATGTTAAAATCTTTTTTTGAGATTCGTGTCCAGAAAAGATAGAAAACCAGCGGGCCGAGAAAATTCGCGATGAAACCGCCGATACTCGACCACCTGAGGCTGTCGCTTACAATATCACAAATCAGGTTGCTGATTGCTGACGCTAAACACCCGATGATTCCAAAAAAGAGTCCGTATATCGGTTGAAGCAGCATTACGGGACGGATATCCGTGAACCCCGGAATGACCTCCATAACCTTAAACGGAATGGCAACAATAAGATAGCTTCCTACGAGAATCAGCAACAATAAAACACCGCTTAATATCGGATGGCGTTTGTTGTCAAGAAGTCCCATTTTGCGCCTCCTTTCGGCGTTTCAGCTTGGAAAAATCCGCAAGCTGCGCCATATTGCCTAGAACGATAAACGCTACACCGATGAATGTAAATGCGTCGGGCGCAGCCGGGTCAATAAGACTTTCGGGCAAGGTCAGCCCCCAAATCAACGAAAAGATTATCTCGCACGAATAAATTATGGTTGCCGAAGCGGGCGTAGCTCGCCGCTGGGCGAATATGTTAAGCGACTTCGCAAGAGCGACCACAAAGTAAGAGTAGATAAACAAGCTTGCGATTACCTCTTTATTCCACGGAATCGCCGCAAAGGTTGCTGGCTGTATAATCACCCATATAATGAAGCTGATAAACGCTACCGGCAAAGTATATGAGAAAGCAATCGCTATGGCGTCGTATTTTCTGGCGTAATGGTTCAGTCGTACAATAAAGACGGCGCGGATAATACATCCGCCGAAAATCAACAGTAGGCCCGGAATGCTGATGTCAAACAGATTTCGCGCCAGAGCGAACATAATTCCCGCCAACACCAATCCGGCGGAAATCCACGTTTTGATATCAACGTTTTCTTTTTTCATAAGCAGGATAACAGGCAGAACAACAGCCGTCATCGACAGCGTAAAAGCTCCTGTGGAAACGTCAAAATCGTCCAGCCCGTAAATATACATAACATTATAGGAGCAATCGAGCACACTGAGCAGCAAACAATCCCTCACCAGCTTTAACCCGTCCTGGCGGAAAGCCGCGATTATTCGCTTGAAAAAACCGAGGAACAACAAAACCGCTCCTGTCAGACTTGTTATACAGGTTGTGGCAAAGGGCAGAACATCATTGGGAATACACGCGAATATAACTACTTCCGTAGACCAAATCAGCGTTACACACAACAGGCACAGGTTCGCCTGTAATTTGTTCATTCCCATACGTATCCTCCTTTCGTCTGCTATTGTATGTCGTCAAATACTTGTTTATCGTACCACATACAAAACGCTTTTGCAACAGGATTGAAAAATCATAGTATCCGTGATAGAATAATAATATATTTAGTGGAGATTTTAAATATAAGGGGTATTTATGAAAACTGTAAAAGAATCCCACGTTAGCGGAACACGATTCAAAAGAATCAGAGAATATCATAAACGCGTAATGGAAAGAAACCGCGAGGTTTATGAGAAAACTATTGAAAATAAAGAGGATAGACCTTTTGCTTACGGGCTTTGCTTTTCAAAGCTGTTCTGGCTGTTTTTTATCGGAAGCCTTTTCGGAACAATTCTCGAAACCTTTTATGCTCTGATATTTGACGGTCACTTTGAGATACGAACAGGTATGGTAATAGGGCCTTTTATTCCCGTTTACGGCGGCGGCGCGGTTTTGATTACTCTCTGCCTCTATAAGCTGTACAAATTAAATAATTTTCTTGTATTTCTGGCTTCCGCGTTTATCGGCGCGGCGTTTGAATTCTTATGTTCCTATTTCCAGGAAATGATACTGGGAACAATAAGCTGGGATTACAGCGATACACCGTTCAATATTGACGGCAGAACCAACCTTGCCTACGCGGTTGTCTGGGGTATTCTGGGGCTTCTGTGGCTCAGGTATATTTATCCGTTTATCAGCCGATTGATTGAGAAAATACCAAAAAAAGCCGGTAAAAAACTCACAATAATTCTTTTTGTGATTATGACAATCGGCGGAATCCTTACAAGTGTCTCTATTGCCAGAAAAACCATGCGCGCTAAAAACATCCCACCCAAAACCGCTATTGGAGCGTTTTGCGATAAGGTTTTCACGGATGAATATATGGATCTTGTCTTTCCGCATATGGGAAACAAAGAAACATTCGCTGAGGAAAGAAGGCAAAAAGAGCTGGAAGCAAAGGCAGCTCGCTGATAATTTTTGCAATATTTTAGCCCTGTCAGAAGGTCAATCTTCTGACAGGGCTTTTTGCGGTTTGTATATTAAAAATTGAAACTATAATTATACGCTAAATTCTCGTTGATATAATCAACTATGATTTTCATAAACGATGAGAACTTGGCTTTAGCGTTGTCGTCGGCGTCGGCGAGTATCTCTTCGCCTAAAGAATTGTACAAATCCGCGGTATATCCCGCGACGGATTTTGTATCGTCGTTTGATGACGCGAAAATTTTGTTATCAGTCATAACGAAAGACTGAATCTCCGCGGGCACCATGGCGGAATAATCTTTGTCCTGATAAATAATGTTATCTACAAACATAGTTTTATAAAGACCGTCAAGCATTTCTTTGGGCTGTTCTATGCCAAGATAATCCTTCAGTAAAGATACTGTCTTATCGGTTACTTTACCGTCTTCAACAGAAAAATACATTATAACATTAGAGAGGTTCATATGGAAAGCGTCCCTCTGTTTGTAGCCGTAACCTATACCGTATCCCAAGCCGTCCAGCTCATCGCATAATTCATAGGCATAATTGATTTTATTAACAAGTTCGTTATTCATAGTGACACCTCATTTTATTTGATATATATATTATAATGCATTGCTGCTGACAATTCAACAAATATTTAAAATCCGAAAAACTCGGTTATCAGCTTGATTGCCTCGTCCATAACACGGGGATTCTGGAATCGGTGATCCGCCCCATCCATAGGGATAAATCTGATTGAATTATCTTCCGTAAACGCTTTGACAACATCAAAAGAGACGACCTCGTCAGCGGTACCCTGGAGGATTAAAATATCATCCGCGTACTTGCGGTAATCATATTTAGTCAAATCTGCTTCTTTAAGTTCGTCGAGGAACGATTGGGTAACTTTGATTTTTCGGTCAAAGCCTACTTGTACGGGCTTGTTCCTGCTGAGCGCTTTTATGTCCGCGGGGTTCATTATGACCGCGGAGAGCACATCGTACATATTAACAGCGGGGCAGCGCATGGCCGCCTTTTTGAACGGATTGCCGTTTTCGGCAATGTATTTCAAAATCTGATAACTGCCGAAACTTGTTGAGTACGAATAGAGCTCCTCAACTTTGTAACGCTCCTTTGCGTATTTGACAACCGTGCTTATATATTTGCCGCAGTCATCGAGAATCAGCTTTTTCTTTACATCGTCGCCATGACAAGGCGCGTTGAATGTAATAACCGCGATGTCCTTGTGCTTTTTCATAACATACTCGGCAAATCTCTGAGCCGCCTTGTTGTCCTTATGACCGCCGAACCCGTGGCCGTAAATGACTATTCTTCCGACAGCTCTGATATCATTACAATACAGCTTGCAGCTGATACTGCTGCCCGCTTCGTTTATATTGAAAAACTTTTCCATTTTCACTCCGTATCAATACTCTGTTTTTATGTTGTTCACCTTATATTTCCGCTTAAATTCCTCAATATCCTTTTGCGAACGAATAAGCATTACTTCACGGAATTCTCCGCTTTTTTTATTCTTGAATCCCGCAACTTTTTCGCCCGTACAGATTGAGCTTCGTATCACCGCATAGTGGTTTTCGGGATTGATTTCATCTGTTTCAAAACCGAAAGATTCAGCTTCGGATTTTCTGAAAATCGCATAATTCCTCCAAATTTAATAAAGAGTTTGTCCGCGGCAACCCTGTTATTTCGGCGCGTTTGTCGTTATTTGTCTGCCGACAAAATCATCTCCATACCGATTTTCTGTTCTTTCATACCCATAGATTTGTAGAAGCTCATCGCCGAGGCGTTGCATGTCCACACGTTGAGCGTAACATTATAAAAACCGTTTTCCCCGGCGTAATTTACAACATAGTCAAAAAGAGCCTTTCCGACGTGTTTCCCTCTGGCGTTTTCGTCCACACAGATATCGTCAATATACAATGTCTTTATGTCCGTAAGCAAATCGCTCCCGACAACCTGTTTTGTTACACAAAAAGCGTGACCGAGCGGTATGTCTGCTTCGTCCGTAAATACAAACACAGGGGTATTTTTGTCTTGCAGGATTACTTCGAGCTCTTTGTCGTTATACTTTGTCGCGGGACCTTTAAAAATATCGGGTCTGCCGTTGTGATGTACCATATCGACCTGAACAAGCAATTCAAGCAGCTTTGGAATATCTTTCTTTTCAGCTTTTCTTATCATCCGTTTCACTCCGTTCATCCGAATTTACCTTGACCATTTTGTTGTGAATGAGCCGTGTCACTGTCGCTATCAGGAACACAACGCCTAAAACCACAATCGCGGTAATATACCAGAAACCGCCGCGGTTAAAGGTATAGAAGTCCATCCATCCGCCGTTTGCCTCGCCGATTATCACGACTTCAATGAAGTATACCGCGCCGTATAAAACGCACGGCAAAAGCGTGAGGAAGGATTCGGAGAGTTTTATTTTTGAGTCGGTTTCCAGGAAAATAAACGTGACCAACATCGCGAGCGGACCCGCCACGTGCATATAAAACGCTGTACCAAGAAGCAGGTACTTTATGTCGTATAGAGGCAGGAGCAGTATCATAACCGTGAGGAATGTCAGCATTACAGAGGTCATTCCGATATACTTGAGAACCTCAGCGAAATGCGGGAGTTTTTTTCGCTTTCCACGCAATATCTGAATCTCAAAGGGAATCATAACAAGCGCCGTAAGTCCCGCGAGGATGTTGGAATCCGTGGTAAAAAACTTGTAGGAATCAAAACCTGTCTCCACGAGCGGATTGTTGCAGTAAAAATAATATGACGTAGTAATTATCGCTGTACATACTACTACAAAAATGTTCAGAATCAATGCCGCCAGAATCTTTTTGTTCATATCCGCTCTCCTTATTTTATAGCATTAAACTTCTTTATTATTTAACCATAAACCGCCGTTTTTTGCAAGACGAAATAAAAGAGCGAAATTATTGACAAGCGTATTTCAAGAAGCTATAATTTAAATGTTCTAAATTATGAAAAAAGGGTGTTAAAATGGGCAAAGATAAAGCTAAACAATTACCGAAAAATCCGGATACCGAATACGCCGGAATCAATCTTCAGTTTAAGCTCCTTTCTGCTATCGGAATCATAATCATTGTGGCGGGGCACTGCTATCACGGCGCGCTGCCGACGGCTTACGACTGGTTTCCGACCTACTCGTTCAACATAGCTCTGCTTGTATTTATTTCAGGATATTTTTACAAGGATAAGTACGAGGATTCTCCCGTAAAGTACATCTGGAAAAGAACCAAGCGACTTCTTATTCCCGCGTATCTGTGGAACATAGTGTACGGACTGTTCATCCTGTTTATGAACAACTTCGGCTATACAATCGGCGCCAAGGTCAATCCTTACAACCTGTTTATTATGCCGTTTGTTGACGGCGAGGCATTCGGGTATAACCTCGGTTCGTGGTTTGTATATCCGCTGTTCGTCGTATGTGTGTTCAATGTGCTTTTCAGAAAACTGCTCAAGCTGATAAAGCTCGACAACGAATACCTGATTTTCGTGCTCTACCTTGCCGTAGGTATTATCGGAATCAATATTGCCATAAGCGGAAACAATATGGGACTTATGCGGCTTGTAACACGCTCGATGTTTTTCCTGCCCTGTTATCAGATGGGCAAGCTCTATAAAGCCAAACTCGAAGCAAAGGACAATCTCAACAGCTTAGCTTATTTTGCCATTATCTTCGGCGTACAATTGATTTTGCTTACGTTTTTCAAAGACCTCGAATATACCCCGTCAACAATGGTTAAATTCAACCACGGTCCCATTGTCCCCTATATCACCGCTATTACGGGCATAGCGTTCTGGCTGAGAGTTTCAAAGCTGCTCACGCCCGCCGTAAGGCACTGGAAGCCCGTGCTGCTGGTGGCGGACAACACCTACAGCATAATGATTCATCAGATGATTGGATATATGTGCGTAAAATGGCTGTTCGCGATAATCAGTATTATCACCCCGCTGTTTTCCGACTTCAACTTCATTTCTCTCAAATCGAATATCTGGTACTACTATCTTCCGAACGGATTACAACAGTACGCTCTGCTGTATCTCGCGGGCGGAATTTTCGTGCCAATCGGAATCAAAAAATTGCTGGATTTGGTTTACAAACCAATCAAGAATAAAATAACCGCAAAAAAGGCTGTCAGCTGACAGCCTTTTTTATTGCCTTTTTTACCGTAAATCGCATTACAATGCGTGTCCCGAGACAAAAAGTTAAAATTATCGTCCGTGAATTTTACCAGTCAAATCCTTCATATTTCCCTTCTATTGTGCACCTTGTTGTAACCTTTTTCGCCTTTGTAAAATAGTGCATAAAAAGATATTATTTTACCCCTGTCCTTTGTAAGACTATACGAAATCGTTCACAAAATCGTCATTTTGTACATAATCGATTGAGATTTTTGTATAAAAATGCTATAATAGAAAGCGAATACTAGAAATATACGTGGCTCCACAGGTCAAAAACGGAGCCGAAATTAACGAGAAAAGGAGATGGGATTATGGCAGTTTTACGCACGAGAAAAAAGGTGTTGCTCTTTGTTGTGGCAATGCTTCTTGTACTCATCGGTACGGTCATAACCTCTGTGGTTGTTTACGCGAGCAGCTACCACACAATTCGAGTAAATTATCACTTTACCAACGGTGCTCACGCTCACGACCCGTACATCGCTACTTTCACGGTGGGAGATGCATTAAACTACGATATAACGAATCCGAATGTCAACGGCTTTGAGCCTATGATACTAACTAACGACGAAAATGACCCCGCCGAGCTGCCTACGGGCGGCGTCAGCGCGGAAAAAATACATATCGAGACCAACTCTCTCGACCAAGACTACACCTATGACGTTTATTACGTCGCGGGTTTGACTCATTATGCCGCTAGGTATTACCTGCAGAACATCTATGACGACCTTTATACTCTCGACAGAGAGCGTACCGACAAAAACCAGAACCGCCTCGGCAAAACAGGCTCATCCCCTGATGACCTTGAAGCGGAAAAAATAGAAGGCTTCACAAGCCTGTTCCACGAGCCCGACGCGATTGCCGCCGACGGTTCAACTGTGTTCAGAGTTTACTATGACCGCAACTACTACGCAGTCAACTTTGATCTGGGTGAGGGCGGTTACGGCGTTGAGCCCATTTACGCAAAATACGGCACAGTTTATCGCCTTGATACACCCGTACGTATGGGTTATACCTTTAAGGGCTGGGCGCGCACGAGCGCCGATTCATCCAAAGGAACTTACGGTGAGGACTGGGTATATCTAAAGCCGAATACAAACTCCAACGATTATTACGACGAAGAAACCAAAAAATATAATTATCCCGACAGCGTTATTATGAGCGAAGAAGACGCTACGGCAGACGAGAACCTGATTCAGCTGGACGGCGAGCAGCACGTTCGACCTGAAAACACTTACTACAGAGCTATCTGGGAGCCAGGTACCACCTCCTTCTCGGTAGCGTACTGGTTTGAAAACGCCGAGGGCGGCGGTTATTCCGTTCTTGCTACCAAGGACGTGGATAAGGTTGAAAACAACAGAGGTATGAGCGATGTTGTAGCGGGCACTACGGTTAACCAAAACACAATAATTCGTAACTACGCGCAAAAAGCAAAAGCCGAAGGTATGACAGGCAACGCTATAAAGGGTGCGAACGATCTCAACATCACCGATTTCTTTCACTTCAACCTCAACAGTGCCGACCCCAATAACGCGCTTAACAACTCGGAAGATTCCATGTACAAATACGACATAAACGGCACAATTATCGACTTTAATGATATGAGTAAAGGTACAAGTACCGAGTTGACCGGCTGCGAAGATTTCTTCGAGTTGAATACCGCCGAGAACACTTCTGACCCAAGGTATGTTACCGATACATCTGTCACGGTACGAGGCGACGGTACAACTCATTTCAACGTATTCTTCAAGCGCAAGACCTTTACCCTGAAGTTCTATTATGCACGTCAGGGATACACAAACGGTGCGCTTGACCCGAACCAGATCAGCCTGACAAATTCTACCAAGCAATTTAACCATAATTCAACAGAAAAAGAATATCTGAAAACAACCAGTAAGAATGTACTGGAAGCGATAGCCATGGGTTCGTGGAAGCCGAATTTAGCTGATAGTCTGCCCACGGTCAAGGATGAATACAAGCAGCTTGTGACCGAGGGATATGACGATTTTAAAGATAGTCACAACGGAGGTTATTACCGATACTATTACTATCAGTTGCAGGCTAAATACAACGAGCCGCTGAAGGATAAATGGCTGATCGACGCGCTCAATACGGTACACAGGAAGGGCGCGGGTGAAGCGGAAATATGTTATCCGGGCAGTATCGCGACCGAATATTATAACAAATATTATCAAGATCGTAAAAGTTCGGGTAACTTTACCGTCAAGGGCATTTATGAAAAGCTCGACAAGGGTATTTTGTTCACAGAGAGTGCCCGTAACACGATGAAGCAGAATAATATTGACTATACGGAACTGCACTTTTTGATATCGTGGACTAATTCAAGCGACACGGATAAATGGAACAACAGCATCACACGTGTATTGCATTTCCGCTATGAGAACTACACCGAGCTGCTCCCCCGCGAAGTGGAGATTGTCGAGCACAGCGGAACAGAGGCGTTGCTCAATGAGGGAGTTTACACCGACGTAAGACAATTCTCAACCAAGGTTGAAGAAAACGGCTCATGGGTAAGTAAAACAAAATGGTACGGCTTATCAACCGATCACGTTTATGAGACCATCGATTCAGGTGATCAGTATGACAGGAACAAATCTTTAGCGGACAGAAACAAAGCCGTTTATACAAACCAGACGTCGACGTCTATGACGGGTTTTGAGCTTGAATACTATCGTACGGTGAAAGGCTTGATCACTCTTGATACAGACAACACTGAAATAGACTGGTCACAGGATACCAATAATTACCGCCGCTGTATTATAAAGTTCTTCTACAAACGCAGAGAATACACACTCATGTACCGCAACGGTAACCGATTAGCGACCGACCATACCCACACGGTTATGTACGGCGCGCCGATGAATTCGACATATACATACAGTGAAGATAGTCACGAGGCGGGCGAATACCGCTACTACTGGTCCGACCCCGAGTACTTTGACCCGAACCGACGCGACTTCTACACCTTTGACGGCTGGTACAACGACCCGCGTTACGAGGATGGCTTCGACCTCAACACCCAGACGATGCCCGCCGACGACTATACCCTCTACGCGCATTGGGTTCCCAAGTCGATTGACGTAATCTTCTATGACGACTATGACGATTTTTACATCGACCGAAAGGGAGATCATCCCGAAAAGAGAGTTAAGCTCGGCGAGGATGATGAAGAAAACGATATCAGAGATATCAACGTTGACTACGGCTCTTATGTGCCGAATCACTATATACCTGTCGATGATGACAGCCCCGACAACCCCAGACCAAAGCTTAATCCTATAGCCGAGGGCGCTTCCTTCGCGGGCTGGTACTACATCCGCAACCGCGTTCCCGTTCGTTACGAGCCTGAGAACGTGCCTGTAACCGCGCTGAACGACGAAGCGACAGGCGACCACGCCAAGCTGCGGCTGTTCGCCGAGTGGGTAACAAAGGACGTTGCCAAGTACAAGGTTAAATACGTCAACGCGAACGATACTGATCAGGAAATCGCCGCGCCGACCACAGGCAGAGCCTATGTATGGAAAACCAAGACATTCAAAGCCAAGTCGGGCGACGAACTGTATGATGAGTACAAATGGACTGAGGAAGGCGAGGACGCAGGTACAAACTGGTGGCCGATTGACAACTCCTCATCTATGGTCATCAAGGCGAATAACAGCGATGACGAATACGCGCCTAACAACATGACCTTCAGATATATCCAGAAATCGAAGGTTCATTATAAGGTGCAATACCTTGACGCTTCCACGCGTACTCCGCTGCGCGATGAGGTCGAAAAAGAAAGCACCCACGCGTCAGTAAAAGAGGACGCGAAGATTATCCCAGGCTTTGTTCCCACGACAGCTTCACAGACTCTCGTCCTCACCGCTTCAAGCAACACCGACAGCAGCGAAGCCGAAGCGGAAGAGCTCCAAAACAACGTCATCACCTTCCTCTATGAGGAGAATGAAGACGATTACCTGTATGAGGTTGAGTATTATACTCAGGATATCGGCAAAAATACATATTCCTTATACACCGTCGAACCTCGGACTATACCGATAGCCACACAGGGACAGCCCGTTTCACTGGCAATAAATACTCTCTTCAACACAACTACCCCGACTGAACTCGAGGACGCGGGCTTTACACGCGTAGCAAACGGCTGTAAATACTCTGTCATCAACTCAGACGGCACCGAGGTTCCTGAACAACTTGTTAACGACAACGGAACCGTTTCGATTTCGAACGATGACAAAAAGATTATCAAAATATACTTCAACCGTAACTCGTACCGATACAAATATCTGTACGTTGACCATACCGCCGAAAAGGCATATCTCAACTATATTGAAGCTCATAAGGATGACCCCGACCCAACGGCGGGAGCTCCCTGGGACGGTGTGCTTAAGACCTTTGACGATCCGTCCTACACGGGACAGGTTGAGCAGGAAATCACCATCAACCCCGAGACTGATATCACAGGTCTTGATGAAGCCGACGGAAAAACCTATAACTATACCCGTATCACCAACAACGACGGCACGCTGAACGACGTCTCCCTGACTATTCAGCCCGTCGTGGAGTGGAACACCGTAAAAATCTATTACCGCAAGGATATCGAGCGTGAGCTCAGCTACAAGATGGTCTGCGTCAACGATAACTCCGAGACCGACTATTATGACGACGCTGCTCATACTCCGAAATTCGGCAGACTGAATGTTTCTATGCAGACAGTACTGGAATATGACGATATTCAGAACATCGTTTTCCACGATACCAACAACGAAGTTATAGATAATACCGATCCTCAACATCCTGTATATCTGCATCTGCACAAATACACCTTCCTCGGTTGGTACACAACGCCGACCTATGACGAGGATCATCCCGAGCAAAACCGCTTGACTGCAGATACGACTCTGTCTAAGGATCTTTTGGGAACAAACAACAAGTTACCCGACAAAGATACCAAGTATTACGCTCTGGTCAAGCAGGATATGGTCACTATGGATGTAATGTTCTATTACACCGACGACTATACTGTAGACGGATTCAGAAATGCTGCAGACGACACGTTAGCCCCCGATATCCAAACAGCGGTTAATAACGAAAACAACACGTCTGTTGCTGATAAGGATAAGGTGCATCCCACAGGCGAGCGCGTCGGCAAGGAAGCAACCTTCACCGCTCCTAACGGTTATATCAATCATACAGAAATCCCTTGGCACCGCAACGACGGCTACTCGCTGAGTATGACTGATATTGACGAAAAGGTATATAAATACAAGTTCGCCGAATGGTGGGAGGTTGACAAAAGTAATAATAACGCGCTAATCAGACACGACAACTGGAACAGCCCCGACGGCTGGGATCCCGACGCGTTATCACAACAGCTCGCCAGAAACAAAGATCAGTATCTGATTGCTGTTTACGCGCGCCGTGAAGTAACGGAGATGCCGTACAAAATCAACTATAAATATATTGACCGTCAGGGTGTAGAACGCACCTTTGTCAAGAAAGGCAACTTGACCGCTTCTCAGCTAAACGAGAACAACCCTGACGCCGCGGTAAGCGACGCGGGTTACTTTGAGCTCAGTAACGAGTTCATACTTGCAAACGCTCCCTACGAGAGCAACCACGGCGAGACCTTGAGCTGGACGGATAACCCTGATTACATTGAAAAGACTTCCGTGAAGGGAGATCCCGACTCCGAAAATCCCGCTGAACAGGTCGACCGCATGACTGTCACTATAAACGCTAAACAGGAAACCAAAAAGGTTTACGCTCACTACCGCCTTACAGCGGACGGAGAATACTCCACCATTCAAACACTGGCGGGCTCTCACCGCGGTATGGATTCGCAGCTTGCGGTTCTGGATTTGCGCGACAACGATAACTTCAGCTACTGGGCTATCCGACAGTCGGAGAACGGTCCCGTCATCGCCAAGTGCTATGACGCGTGGTTCACCTACAGAATCTTCAGCAACTACTATATAAGCCCTGTATTTGGCAAAACAGCCAAGCTGAACCCAACGGCGCTTGCTCAGAACAACGAGGACTGGCTCGCGTGGACATGGAACGAAGGCGAATCGGGCACTCTTGTATTCCCCGACGAGGATTTAACCTTTGTAGGACTTAAAGACAAGGTCAAATTCGTCAGTGTTCCGAGCGGTACAACCTCTCTTGGCGAAAACTGGTCAAACATCTGGAATGAGACCGGTGACCTGGACACTCAGGACGGACAGTTATTCAGACTGACACATTTCGGAGAGTACGGAACCGCAATGTACGGTGATTGGGAAGAATATACTCCCGGCGCAGAGGTATGTATCGCGAAGATTGACTATTCGCGTAACCGCTGGACTGACGAAAACGGTAACATCAACGCAAACGGCAGTACAGACCTGCTCTACAGCGATTATGAAATCAGCTACCGCGATAATGACACGTCAATCCAGAACAATTCCGATTATACAATAGGCGTTATTTTTGAGCTTTGCGATCAGCTTGCAAGCGGAGATGAGTTTACTCCTGACAGCTACACTTATATTTCGGACTACACGAAGCTCGGAAGAGCGGCGCTCGCCGTTAAGAACGGCAGCAAGCCGACATCTTATAAGTACGACGGAGAAAACTCGCGTAAGATTCAGATTAACCAGGTTTCTACTTCCGATCTTACAAATATGGACCGTCTGAACCTCGGTAAGTATTATAAAAACTCACACAAAACCGTTAACGGTGAAGAGGTTTATACAAACAAAACCGCGATAATGAAAGTTACCGCGTATATGATTGATAAGGATAACAATGTAACCCTCAGTAACTCGGTTTACGTTTGTCTGAACGATATCGGCAACAAAAACTTGGCGATAGACTCCAACACCAACGTAAACAACGAGAGTAATGACGTTATCAACGACCCGTATAAAGAAGATTAAGACTAATTAAGAAACGGATAAGGGGGAGATTAAAAATGAATAATTTATATATCTCTCCCGAGTTCGAGATACTTCGGGTAGAGATGCTCGAGGATGTGCTGAAAGGAAGTTTGGAAAGCGGCGGCGGAACCGTCATCGGCGGCGATGATTGGGACAGCTGGGACGCTCCCGACTCCTACAGCGGCGGCTCAGAATTAGACGAAGATTGGTAGAGGCGCTTATGAAACTTATTAAGCTATTATCTTGTGTGATGATTGCGGTGATGATGCTCAGTTGTGTAACTGTGTTCGCCGCGGACTCATATATCACACTGAACGGTTTTACATTTGATATAAACAAAAACGGCGAAGCGGTTATTCACGAATATGACGACCGCTCCGAGACCGTTGTGATTCCCGAAAAGCTGCTCGGGGCAAATGTGGTCGCGATTGATGATTACGCGTTCTTCGGTGACACCGTCATCACTTCGGTGTCCTTTGAGAACGCTACTCATCTGAATTCTATCGGCATAGACGCCTTTTACGGATGCACAGGAATCAAAACCCTCAACATTCCCGCAAGCATAGGCGCTGTACAGTTTGGTTCTTTCCAAAACTGTACGGGACTTGAAAACGCGGTAATCGAGGACGGCTTGACCTCAATCGGCGACCAGGCGTTTATGGGATGTTCTTCTATGAAATACATCGAAATCCCCGACAGCGTAACCTCAATAAGCAACACCGCGTTCACAAACTGCGATAAACTGGTTATCTATTGCAACGAAGGTTCTTACGCTCAGGAATATGCCGAACAAAAGGAAATTCCCTACCTGCTTATTTACAACTATGAATTGGGCGATGTTGACCTTAACAGAACTATCAACATCCGCGACGTAACAACTATACAGCTTTTCAGAGCAGGTATTCTGGATGAACTTCCGACTTTTCGCGGAAAGCACTACGCTGACGTTACAAAAGACGGTAAAGTTAATATCCGCGACGCAACAATGATTCAGATGAAGCTCGCGGATTTAATAGACAGCTTTTAACAGTTCTAAACTTATATAAAAAAGAGGAAAACTCAGCTTAAAGCCTGAGTTTTCCTCTTTTTTTATTGATTATTAAAATTTCAAATCATACCAAAGCAGGAACGCGTAGATTGCATACACACGATTCCAGTACATATCTTCTCCTTCGATGAAGCTTACCCACAGCTTTCTGAGCTGCTGTTGGTCAAAGAACTTTTTGGAGCTTTCGCCGAACAGCTTGTCCTCTATCGGCTTGTTATAACGCTCATCCTTGAGCCAGTTACGAACAGGCACAGGGAATCCTACTTTCTTTCTGAAAGCAACCTCGTCGGGCAGCTTGCTGCTTGCAGCCTTGCGGAAAACATACTTGTTCTGGTCGTTCATAAACTTGTACTCGGCGGGAATCTTCCGCGCCGCGTTAAACAATCTGAGGTCGGAGAATGGTGTGTGCAGCTCGATTCCGCACGCTGTACTGGTGCGGTCGGTGTTGAGGTAGATGTCCCCCTCAAGCCACAGCGAGATATCTACTGTGAGTTTCTTGGCGAGCTCGTCCTGTCCCTGAACCTCATGCCAGATGGAAGCAATGGGATCTTCTATCTTTACGCTCTCGTCATAATCGAGCATAAGCGAGTTTATAAACTCAACCGACATAATATGCGAGCAGGTAAGATATGTCCATTCCTTGGGTATATCTCTCTTGTGAGCGTTATATCCGCCGAAGAACTCGTCTATACCCTCGCCTGAATAAACAACATCAGCGTGTTCCTTTACAGCCTTACAGCCTATGGAAAAAGCAACCGCGGAGGCGTCGCCGAGGGGCTGTCCCATCTTATCAATTACAGTTGGGATTCTATCAAAATACTCTTCGGGAGTAATCATCTTGACGTTAAAATCTTTGCCGAGAATTTCCGCTGTTTTTCTCGCGAGGTCGGATTCGTCGTAACCGGACTCTCCGTAACCTACCGTATTCGCGGCAACGGCGTCGCTCGCGGCAAGAAGATAAGAAGAATCAACGCCGCCCGAAAGGAAGGATTCCTTATATGGAAGCTCTGTGTCGCTGCGCTCCTCGGAGAGTATTTCCTCAACGACTTCTTCAAGCTCATTTGCCCATTCATCAACAGTCTTGGAGTTGTCAGGTTCAAACTCGGGTTTGAAATAGCGGTGAACCTCTGCGTTCTTGCCGTCCCACTCAACATAGTGTCCCGGCATAAGCTTATACACACCCTCATAGAAGGTTTCGGAGCCTATGGGATATCCGTAGAAAAGGTATTGCTGGAGCATACGCATGTTGAGTTTTTTCTCAAAACCTTTTGAAGCGGCAATTTCGTTAATATCGCCCGAAAACACAAACTCGCCGTCTATTACCGAGTAAAACATCTGCTTCTGCCCCACCTGGTCGCGTATACAGAAAAGCTTATTCTTCTCCTCGTCATACAAAGCTATCGCAAACATTCCGTATATATGGTCAGTCAGCTTAACGCCCCATTTTTCGTATGCTTTGGTGAGGATTTGCTTTTCGCGTTCCTCACGGCTGAGCGGAAGCGCGATTCCGAGTTCATCACATAAGCTTTTGAAGTTGCGGATATATCCGCTGAAATACCTTATCTGAACTGTTTTTCCCATACTTTTACCTCCTGATTAATCATATATTAATATTATAATTCAATTGTTTTTCCTGTACATATATAGTCAAGCTTATTCATATATTTCTTCATATATTTGTACTGTTCCATACCCGTACAATGGCAGGTATGGTAGCGCGTGCTATATTTGTTTAACGTTTTTGCGTAGGATTCAAGACTGCTGTCAAGCGGCAGCTTTGAAAAGTGAAAACCTCCTATCTGCGTTGTAAATAGATGTGACCCATTTCAGGTAAAAAATAAAGTAACGATATGGTAGAATGTTTTTGCCTGCCTTTTCCGTTGCGCTACGCTCCA
>CACZYC010000019.1 GCA_902785365.1 uncultured Ruminococcus sp.
TTTCTTCTCATTTTTCAACAATATTTAAAAAATTTATCTACAAATACAGCAAACTCGGAATCCGCTCTCACGAATTCCGAGTTTTTCTACAGTCTGTAAACGCCTCATAATGAGGCGTTTTTTGTTTTAGTAATAATAAAAGTATATTGAATTATATTGCTTAATCATCTGTTTTGTGATATAATATACCCAATAATGTGTTATTATGCGCAAATAGCGGCAAAGGAGCTGGAAATTTGGTTATTCTGGGCATTGATCCCGGCTACGCGATAGTTGGTTGGGGATTGGTTGAGTACAATAATAACAGCTTTCGTCCGATTCGTTATGGCGCGGTAACTACCGACGCTGAGATGGATTTCAACTTACGGCTTAAAGTTATTTACGATGATGTTTCAGAGATAATTAAAACGTTTAAACCTGACGCTTTGGCGATTGAAAGGCTGTATTTTACCACTAACCAAAAGACAGCTATTATGGTTGCCGAAGCGAGAGGCGTTACATTATTAGCCGCTCAGCAGAATAATCTGCCTATTTTTGAGTATACACCTCTCCAGGTAAAAACTGCCGTTACAGGTTACGGAAAAGCTCAAAAACCTCAGGTTATGGAAATGACCAGAAGACTTCTGAACCTACAGACTGTTCCTAAGCCAGATGACACAGCGGACGCGCTCGCGATAGCGATTACGCATTGTCAGGCGGCGGGCAGCGAACTCAGAAGTAAACTCTACAGAGAGGGGAATATATAGTGTATTACAGTGTGCGCGGGGAAGTGATTAACCTCGGTTCCGGTGTTGCCGTTATTGAATGCGGCGGCGTAGGGTACAAATGCTTTACAACAATGAATACTCAAAAGAACCTCAGCGTAGGCAGCGAGGCTAAACTTTATACGTATCTCAGCGTGAGAGAAGACGCTATGGAGCTTTTCGGATTTTATACCGAAGAAGAAAAGAATGCCTATATGAATCTTATCGGCGTCAGCGGAGTAGGGCCTAAAGTCGGGCTTGCTATACTTTCCGCTTTAACTCCGTCGCAAGTTTCTATGGCGATTGCTTCAGGCGATATAAAGACAATAACCATGGCTCAGGGCGTAGGCAAGAAACTTGCTCAAAGAATTGTTCTTGAACTCAAGGATAAATTCAACTTTGGTTCAGATGTAGAGGTTGCTGCTAACGGCGTTGTCGCCGTACCCGCCGCTGCGGGTAATGTTCCGAAAGCGATTGAAGCTCTGTCGGTACTTGGATACAGTTCATCTGACGTTGCTCCGTTTATTTCTACGCTTGATCCCGAACAGCCCGTAGAAAAGCTTATAGGCGAAACTTTAAAACTTATGGGCGGAAAATAATTGGTGAATAAATTATGAGTATTGAATTTTCTGATGAATTTGATTTTGAAAACCGAATAGTTGATACAACCTCAATCCCTGAGGATAAGGGTGATAATGAAAATCCTTTGCGTCCAAAGACGCTTGACGATTATATCGGACAGGAAAGCGTCAAGGAAAACCTTCGTGTCTTTATTGACGCGGCGAAACAACGCGGTGAAACTCTTGACCACGTTTTACTTTACGGCCCTCCCGGACTTGGTAAAACCACACTCTCCGCGATTATCGCGAATGAACTCGGAGTATCCGTGAGGATTACGTCGGGCCCCGCAATTGAAAAGCCGGGTGACCTGGCATCTCTCTTGACCAATCTCAGCACAGGCGACGTTTTGTTTATAGACGAAATACATCGTCTCAGCCGCGCGGTTGAGGAGATTTTGTATCCCTCGATGGAGGACTTTGCTATTGATATTATTACGGGTAAAGGTCAGATGGCGACATCATATCATCTTCCGTTACCTAAATTTACGCTTGTCGGCGCTACAACGCGTGCGGGACAGCTTACCGCTCCTCTTCGTGACCGTTTCGGAGTAGTACTCAGGCTTGAACTCTACACGACTGATGAGCTTGCTCAGATTGTTGAACGAAGCGCGGGCATACTGAATATCAAAATAGAACACGACGGAGCTGTGGAGATTGCCTCCCGTTCCCGTGGTACGCCTCGTATCGCGAACAGGTTCCTCAAGCGTGTACGTGATTTCGCTCAGGTTATGTCCGATGGTGTTATAACCGCCGAAACAGCCAAAATAGCTCTTGAACGACTTGGTGTTGATGAGCTTGGTCTGGACAACAACGACAGAAGAATGCTGGAAGCTATCGTAAAATTTTATGGCGGCGGTCCTGTAGGCTTGGAAACTTTGGCGGCAGCAATCGGAGAAGAAGCAATTACTATCGAAGATGTGTACGAGCCTTACCTTATGCAGATTGGATTTCTCAGCCGCACCCCCCGAGGTCGTATGATCACCGCGAAAGCTTGCGAACACCTCGGTGTAGAGTTCCCTAACGGAACACAAAGCGCTCAACCGACTTTGTTTGAATCATAATATTTTATTACAGGAATTGCTATGAGAGTATACGAAAACTGGAAGGATTATGAACTGATCGACTGCTCCGACGGTGAACGTCTGGAGCGTTGGGGTAATATAATTCTCATTCGTCCCGATCCTCAGATAATATGGAGTTCAGGGAAAAAGAACCCTTTATGGTACAATGCTCACGCGCGCTATCACCGAAGCAATAAGGGCGGCGGAAGTTGGGAAATGTACAAGAAAGTTCCCGACAGCTGGAGTATTGAATTTAAAAACCTGATATTTAATGTGAAGCCGATGGGATTTAAACACACGGGCGTTTTCCCCGAACAGGCAGTTAATTGGGACTGGGCTCAAAAAAAGATTAAGTCCGAGAACAGACCGCTCAATATTCTCAACCTCTTTGGGTATACAGGATGCGCTACTCTGGCTTGTATGGACGCGGGCGCTAAAGTTTGCCACGTTGACGCGAGCAAAGGTATGGTGAATTGGGCTAAGGAAAACGCTCAGGCGTCTGAAATAGCCGATAAGCCTGTTAGATGGCTCGTCGATGATTGCGTAAAATTTGTACAGCGTGAAATTCGTCGAGGAAATAAGTACGAGGGTATTATTATGGATCCTCCGTCATACGGCAGAGGTCCGGGCGGAGAAGTTTGGAAAATAGAAGACAAGCTTTATTCCTTTTTGGAATTATGCATACAAGTTTTGTCTGATAATCCATCATTTTTGATTTTGAATTCCTACACGACGGGGCTTTCTCCCGCTGTTATGGAGTATTTGTTAAATGTATTATTTGTGAGCCGTTTCGGCGGTAAGGTCAGTTCTGACGAAATTGGTTTGAAAGTGACTGAGTCGGGACTTTGCCTGCCATGCGGTTCAACGGTAATTTGGGAGAAGTAAATGAGTTTTATTTCGGTGGAAAATGTTAAGTTTTCTTACGATGAAGATAAGAATTATGTTCTTAACGGATTAAATCTCAAAATTGAAAAAGGCGAGTTTGTAGCTTTGCTCGGGCATAACGGCTGTGGTAAGTCAACCGCGGCTAAGCTTCTTAATGCAATGTTTATACCTGACGAGGGTGTAGTTGTTGTTGATAATATGATTACATCAGATGAAAAGCTCACCTATGAAATTCGCCGAAATGTAGGGCTTGTGCTTCAGAACCCTGATAATCAGCTTGTTGCAAGTGTCATCGAGGAAGATGTCGCTTTCGGTCCCGAGAACCTGGGTGTTCCGCCCGAGGAAATTCGCAGCAGAGTTAATGTTGCGCTTAAAATGGTTGATATGTACGAGTACAGAACTCACGCTCCGCACAAACTGTCCGGAGGACAGAAACAGCGTGTAGCTATTGCCGGTATTCTCGCTATGAAACCGAGATGTATTGTTTTTGATGAGCCTACGGCTATGCTTGATCCAAACGGACGCGAGGAAGTTATGAATACTATTCAGGTTCTTAAGGAGCTAGGAATCACCGTTGTTTTAATTACACACTATATGGACGAGGCTGTTATGGCTGACCGCGTTGTTGTTATGGATAACGGAAACATTTTAACCGCCGGAACTCCCCGCGAGGTTTTTTCTCAGGTTAATCTTTTAAAAAAACACAGCCTTGATGTTCCTCAGGCTACTGAACTGTGTTATAAACTCTCAGGCGTTGGCTTGAAATTTGATAAAATGCCTCTCAATACAGAGGAATGTGTTGAATTTCTTGAGGGGGTGCTTAAGTGAGTATTATTGAAGTAAAAGACTTGAGCTTTACCTACGGAATTAACACACCTTTTGAGAAAAAAGCTGTTGACGACGTGAACGTCTGCTTTAATGAGGGAGAGGTAATCGGACTAATCGGACATACGGGTTCGGGCAAAAGTACATTTGTACAAATGCTCAACGGTCTTATAAAACCTACCTCGGGACAGGTTTTGCTTGAGGGAAAGGATATTTGGGAAAAACCAAAGGAAATCCGCAAAATCCGCTTTAAGGTCGGGATGGTTTTTCAGTATCCCGAGTATCAGCTTTTTGATGAAACAGTATATAAGGATATTTCTTTTGGACCTCGTAACAAGGGTCTGAATGAAAATGAAATAGATTTAACAGTTCGCAAGGCGGCGAAATTTGTCGGTCTTTCCGACAAGCTTCTCAACAAATCTCCATTTGATTTGTCAGGAGGAGAAAAACGCCGAGCCGCTATTGCGGGCGTTATCGCAATGGATCCCGACGTGCTTGTTCTGGACGAGCCCACCGCAGGACTGGACCCTAAAGGCAGAGAGGTTCTTCTTGCTCAGATTATGGGTTATCATAAGGAAAGAAAGAATACTATCTTCTTTGTATCCCACAGTATGGAGGATATTTCACGAATAGCTGACCGTGTTATGGTAATGAACAAAGGTCGGCTTGAAATGTTCGATACTCCCAAAAACATTTTTGCCCAAGTGGAGAAAATCGAGAGCATGGGGCTCAGAGTTCCGCAGATTACTAAGATAATAACAATGCTCAGAGAACGCGGCTATGACCTTACCGACGGAGTCTTGACTGTTGAACAGGCTTTCTCAGAGGTAGTCAACCTTCTGAAAAGGGAGGGTGTAATATGACTCGTGACATTGCTTTGGGACAGTTTATCCCGGGAAAAGGCATTATTCACAGGATGGATGCCCGTGTTAAAATTCTGCTTTTAATTACATATATTGTTCTGATATTCTGCGCCTTTAACTTTGTGTCGCTTGGAATAGTAACAGCTTCAGTTATCGCTATAATATTAATCTCTGATATACCCGTAAAAATGTATTTAAAGAGTCTTAAAGTCATTATAGTAATTATTTTGATAACCTCGATACTTAATATTTTTTACGGAAGCGGTGATCCGCTTGTTCAATTTGGTATATTTAAAATCACTCTTGAGGGTATCTACCGTGCGATTTTCGTAACTGTTCGTATCATTTGTCTTATTTTTATCAGCTCATGTCTTACTTTTACAACATCGCCTACCGATTTAACCGACGCGATTGAAAGGCTTATGAAACCTCTCAAGATATTCCACATCAAGGTTCACGAAATAGCTATGATGATGACCATAGCGCTTAGGTTTGTTCCTACGCTCTTAGAGGAGACCGATAAGATTATGTCCGCTCAAAAAGCGAGAGGAGCCGATATGGAAAGCGGCGGTATGATAAAAAAAATCAAAGCTATGACACCTGTGCTTATACCTTTGTTCGTTTCCGCGTTCAGACGCGCTTATGAGCTCGCGGTAGCTATGGAATGTCGCTGTTATCAGGGCGGTGACGGAAGAACCCGTATGAAAGTTCTGAAAATCAATAAGCTGGACGTTGCCTGTATTTTGGTTACCGTTCTGTTTTTAGTCGGAGTAATTTTATGCAACATATTCTTTGCGGCGAAAATCTAAGGAATCTTCTGATTACAATTTCATACGACGGCAAACAGTTTCACGGATGGCAGATTCAAAAGAATGGAATTACTGTTCAGGAAGTTTTTCAGAATGCTCTCACTAAAATAGTCGGAGAGTACAGGGATTTAAAAGGCTGCAGCCGTACAGACAGCGGTGTTCACGCGTTAATGTATTGTATCAGTGTAAAAATTTCTCATCCGATTGAACCCGTAAGACTTAAAGCCGCGCTTAACCGATGGCTGCCGAATACAGTAGCTTGCGTTGACTGTGTACAGGTAAGCGATGATTTCCACGCGAGATATGATTGCAAAAGTAAGCAGTATAAGTACAAAATCTGGAACAGTGATACACGCAATCCGTTTTTAAACGGATACGCGTTATTCTATCCGTATAAATTGGATGTCAATTTACTCAACAAATCCGCTCAGGATTATGTCGGAAAGCATAACTTTACATCTTTTTGTACGCTTGATAAACGAGAAATAGGCGATATGTGCCGTGATGTTAAACGTTTTAACGTCGAGCGTGACGGAGATTTAGTAGTTATGACTGTTGAAGCCGACGGATTTCTGTACAATATGGTAAGGATTATGGTGGGGACTTTGCTCGAAATAGCTCAGGGTAAAATTTCACCTGACGCTATACCTGAAATCATAATCAAACAGGACCGCTCATACGCCGGGGCTACGGCTCAGGCTTGCGGCTTATATCTCGATAAAGTTAATTACTGATAATTAAGGGGAAAATATGAAGTTTAAGAAGGGACACCGTCACAGTGTCGATAGTATTGAAAAAAGGAAAAAATCGAAACGTGAAGTCCTCAGCTACGAGGATATGCCGCTCGAGGAATATAAACAGCAGGATGTAGAAATCTCAAAAACGGCCGTAAAACGTATTATTATTGTTGTTGTTATCATGATAGTTTTGGGATTAATAGTTTTTGCTGTTGCTAACAGAGATAATCTTACTCCCGAAAAAGTCAGCAATTGGTTCAGGTACGATATACTTGGCGATCATGACAAAGGATATCCTGTTAAGGTTGTTGGCAGTTCTGTCAGTGAAGGGAATTTTTATTGCGATAACGGTGTAGCGTATATTTCCGATACCGCGTATGTCAGTCTCAGCTCAACAGGTAACGAATTATGCTATACTCGTCACAGCTTTTCTAAGCCTATGCTCAAATGTGACGGTGACAATGTAATAGTTTACAATATGGGCGGTAACGGATACGCGATAGGAAACAAAAAGGAACTCGGTTCTTTGAAAACCACCAAAGGCGATAAATATCTTGTTACGGCAGATATTAATGCTAACGGCGATTACTGTATTGTTCATCAGACGGACGGCTATCTTTCCAAGATTATTGTCTATAACAAGGATAATGAACAGGTTTACGCTTATTCATTCGCTAAGTATTATATAAATTGTGTAGCTCTCAACAACAACGGTACAGGCTGTATCGCGTGCGGTGTATCGGGTGACGGCGGAAGCATGTCCGGTATAGCTTATTTGCTTGACTTCTCCAGCAAAGAACCCGCGGCTACTTTTACTTTGGAAGAAAACTTTGTATACAGCGCTGAGTATCTGAGCAGTAAAAAGGTTTGTATGGTTTGTTCCGGCACTGCTTATATGTTGGATATCGCCTCAGGGACTCTTAACCAGATTGATTACGGCAATATGGAACTTACGGCGTATGATATAGATAACGATACCGATTCTCTCGTTTTATCACTTTCTCGAAGCGGCGACGGCAGAATGTGCTCTCTCCAGTATATTGACAATTCCGGTAAGGTATTGAAAGTAATAGACACAAAGCACGCCGTTGAATCTCTGAGTATATATAAAAACCGAATCGGTATACTGGACTCGGGTGTTTGCTACATCTATGATACACAAGGCAAAAAGCTCGGCAAAGCTGAGGCGGGTAACGGCGCTATCGCCGTTCGGCTTGAGGATATAGATAAAGCTTATATCCTCGGTATTAATGACATTAATAAGTTGATAAAGTTTAAGTAATATGATTCTTGATATAATTATAGTTTCAATTGTTCTTTTGTTTGCGTTGATAGGTCTTAAGCGCGGAATAGCAAAAACAATATACGGTTTATTATGTTTGGCTGCTGCCGGTGTTCTCGCTTATCTCAGCGGAAAACTGCTGGCTGAATTTGTATATAACAATTATATATTAAGTTCAATCACCGAAAGCGTAAAATCTTCCTTTGAGTCGTCTTCGGTTAATTCATCTAAGGTATCAGAGAGTATTTTTACCACTTTGCCCGGTGTGTTTTCTGCTATGCTCGCGGGAATGGGAATAACTCAGAAAGGATTTGCCACTTCAATTAATTCCGCTTCTCATTTCACACAATCAACTACAATGTCAACTGTGAATAATATAATCACCCCTGTTCTGATTTCCTTTTTGAGCGTTGGTTTTACTATTCTTTTGTTTATAATATTTATGCTTATTCTAAAGTTTGTTATAGGCAGAAAAATTTTAAAACTATTTAAACTTCCCGTAATTAAATGGGTAAATGCTTTGCTTGGATTTGTCTTGGGATTAGGCGAAGGCGTACTAATTGTTATTATATGTATCATAGTCTTAAAAATTGTTTCGTTATTCTCAAACGATCCAACCATTTCCAAAGAACTTATAGATTCATCGTATTTGTTCAGTTCAATTTATTACTGGGATTTTGCGCAGCTGCTCTCAAGTATTCCGGGTATTAAATGAACAAAAAAATAAAAATGGGTATTTATTTTGATAAGGTAATGAGGTATTATGATTAAGAACATAAATCTAAAGGATTTAAAGACAATTCCAAATATTTTGTCGCTATTCAGGATTGCGTTGATAATTCCGTTCGTGATTTTCTTTTTAAACGAAAACTATATCGCGGCAGCGGTTGCCGTAATTATTTCGGGGTTGACAGACGCCTTTGACGGTTATATTGCCCGCAAATTCAATCAGATTACCGATTTAGGGAAAATGCTTGACCCCCTCGCGGATAAGCTTACCCTGATTGCGATAATGATTTGTATAGTTATTCTTTGTCCGATTGTTCTGCCTGTTGTGGCTATTCTTATAATCAAAGACGTTGTAATGGTAATAGGAGCTTCTGTGTTGCTGAAAAGCGATATAAAGCCTCCGGCGGCACGTTGGTATGGTAAAATCGGAACGGTTATGTTCTATATTTCAGTGGCATTAATAGTATTTTTAAAGGCGGCGTTTAATTACGAAAATCCGATTCTTTCCCTTGTCCTTTTGGGAGCTACCGCCGCTATGATGATATTTGCGCTTATTGAGTATTTTTTGATTTTCATTAAACTTAAAAACAACCCAAACAACTCAGAAAAGGAGTAATGTTATGTTATGCAGTAAATGTGGAAAACGACCTGCTGTTGTGTTCGTTTCTTCCAATAATCCTTCCTCGGATGCTCCAACAACAGGTTATTGTCTTACCTGCGCCAAGGAGCTCGGCATAAAGCCTGTCGAGGATTTGATAAATAAAATGGGTCTTTCTGACGAAGACCTTGAGACTGTTCAGGATCAGATGAACAACCTCCTCAACGAGGACGGAATGAAAAGCCTGATGGAGAATATGAATGTTGAAAATCTCGCTGAACAGATGGAGGAATTCAACGAGCAGAATGAGGATAACGGTGATTTCACACCGGGCGGAACTCCTGTTTTCCCGTTCTTTAATAATCTTTTCAACGGCAATAGTAATAATGAAAACGGCACAAACAGCGGCTCTGATCGTCGCGAACGCAACAGGGAACGCCGCAAGAACGCCGCTAAGGATAAAAAGCGTAAGCACCTGAATTTGTACTGCGAGGATTTAACCCGTAAGGCTAAGGAAGGCAGAATTGATAATATTATCGGCAGAGATAAAGAGATTGAGCGTGTTGTTCAGATTCTTTCACGTCGAACAAAGAATAACCCATGTCTTATTGGTGAACCCGGTGTCGGTAAAACCGCTATAGCTGAGGGACTCGCCCAGCGAATTGCCGCGGGTAATGTGCCTCTCAGACTTGCTGACAAGGAAATTTTTCTGCTCGACCTTACATCTCTTGTAGCTGGAACTCAGTTCAGAGGTCAGTTTGAAAGCCGTATAAAAGGTCTTACCCAAGAGATCAAAGAAGCGGGTAACATTATACTCTTTATTGACGAGGTTCATAACCTTGTGGGCGCGGGTGATGGCAGTGAAGGTACAATGAACGCCGCAAATATCCTTAAACCCGCACTTTCACGCGGCGAAGTTCAGGTTATCGGCGCTACGACATTTAATGAGTATCGTAAGCATATCGAGAAAGACTCCGCGCTTGAGCGTCGTTTTCAGCCTGTAAAGGTAGGGGAGCCGTCCATCGCTGATACTATTGAGGTTATTAAAGGAGTTAAAGGTTATTATGAAGCTCACCACCGCGTGTGGGTTAACGACGACGCAGTTCGCAAGGTAGTTGTTCTTTCCGAGAGATATATTAACGACCGATTTTTACCTGATAAAGCAATTGACTTGCTCGATGAAAGTTGTGCCTGCGCGGCTTTGAGAAATAAAGAGCTGGAGCGTTATGACAAGCTCAATCTTGAAAAACAAAAGTACAGTAAAACTATGACCGACCTTGAAAGCGAGGAAAATATTGATTTTGAGAAGGTTGCTGAGGTACGTTCTACAATCGCCAGGATTGACCAACAGCTTTCTGAAATTGATATGGATAAGGTCAACGCCCCTGTCACTGAGGAGGATATCGCTAAGGTTATCGAGCTTTGGACAGGTATTCCTTCTAGTCGTATCCGTGAAAACGAGCTTTCTAAACTCGCGGATATCGATGTGGAACTGAAAAAGAAGATAATAGGACAGGACGAGGCGGTCGACGCGCTCTCATCTGCTATCAAACGCAGCAGAGTGCAGATTTCTCCTCGCCGTCGTCCCGCTTCATTTATATTTGTAGGACCTACGGGTGTTGGTAAAACCGAACTTGTAAAAGTGCTCTCACAGCAGCTATTTGATACTCCCGAAACTCTCATCCGTCTTGATATGTCCGAGTTTATGGAGAAGCACTCGGTAAGTAAAATCATCGGATCGCCTCCCGGATATGTCGGTTATGATGAGGCAGGACAGGTAACCGAAAAGGTTCGCCGCCGTCCTTATTCCGTTCTGCTTTTTGACGAGATTGAAAAGGCTCATCCTGATGTTCTGAACATTCTGCTTCAGATTCTTGACGAAGGCAGAGTAACCGATGCTCACGGCAGAAATGTTAACTTTGAGAATACAGTAATTGTTATGACGTCCAACGCCGGTTCCGAACGCCGCGAAAATGCTCTCGGCTTCGGTAAACAAGAGGATGATATGGCTCGTGAAAAGGCTATGAAAGGTCTTGAGGAGTTCCTTCGTCCTGAGTTTATTGCCAGAGTTGACGAGGTAATTGTTTTCCATAGCCTGACAGCCGAAAATTACCGTGATATAGCTGATTTGATGTTAAGCGAGTACAAAGAACCTCTTATGGAAAAGGCTATTCGTTTTACTTATGACGACAGCGTTTGCGATTATGTGGCAAAGAATGGCGCTAACGGTAACAGTGGCGCTCGTGATTTGCGTAACTTTATCCGTAAGCATATCGAGGACAAAATTACTGCTGAGCTCATTAACCGCCGTGATGGTGATGTAGCGGGCATAAATGTCACTATTGCTGATGATGATATAAAACTGGAAGTTATCTAAAAGGAGAAAACTATGACAGGCGAGTTTAAAATCAAGACAAAAAATCCAAATGTTTTTCTTCGTGTAAGAAAAGGTCACTTTGCAACAATGCACAGCCACACCAACTACTATATTGATGTTACTACTCAGAAGAATCGTCTTTCCGAGGCAAGAGCTGTGGCAAAAGAAATGGTTTCTGCCTATCGTTCTAATACAATTGTAGATACGATTCTTTGCCTTGACGGTACTGAAGTAATCGGCGCGGTTGTTGCCGACGAGCTTACTCAGGATAACTTTATGAATATGAACGCTCACCAAACCATTTATATCGTTTCTCCCGAATTTACGGGCGGCGGACAAATGATATTCCGAGATAATCTTACTCAGACATTAGTCGGTAAGCATGTGCTTATTCTCGCGGCTTCAGTCACAACAGGTAAGAGCGCGCTCGCGGCTATTGACGCTATAAAGTATTACGGTGGTCGCGTTGTAGGTGTTTCGGCTATATTTGCTACTGTTGACGAGTGCGACGGTCATCCTGTTCATTCTATTTTTGACCCGAACGACCTTGACGAGTACCAAAGTTTTAAGCCGCATCAGTGTCCTTACTGTCAAAACGGCGAAAAAATAGAAGCTTTGATTAACAGCTACGGCTTCTCGGCGTTGTAATAATAAAGAATAAGGGATACCGACACTTAATCGGTATCCCGTTTTATATATAGTTTAGTTAATCATATAGCCTTCCCTTGGGGGAAGGTGGGCTTTTTGCCGTCTTGTCCGGCAAAAAGGTCGGAAGAGGGTAAAGTTTAAAAAAAGAGATAAACTGACAGTGATCGCCCAAACAACAAGCTTGGGTAATATAACAGAATTATCACTTAAAAACGAATTATCAGTGAACGCCGAGAACGTAAATCTCGAAATTATAATATATTCATTTTTATAACTTTATCATTAAAACTAAATTTTGTCAATAATTGTGGAGCGGATGATGTATGTTCATCTTTACAGATGTTCATCTCGTTTGTTGTAGTGTGTGTTATAGGACGGGTTCATCAGCGCTCCTCGATAAAATTGTCCCACTGGGACAATTTATTAACGCTCGGCTTCGATTCCCATCCTCCGCGTAACGAAAAAAAAGGCACCCAATGAGTGCCTTTTTTCGTGGAGCGGATGATGGGAATCGAACCCACACGATCAGCTTGGAAGGCTGAAGTTCTACCACTAAACTACATCCGCGTATTGACAACAGTGTTATTATATCAAATAAACCGCTGTTTGTCAATTATTCAGATTAATTAACTTCCAAAGAATCTATAATATCCTCAATCGTTGATTTTAACGCGTCATATTCGGGCTTTTGCTCTTCCATTTTGCTACCGTCAATTCCGCCGAACTGTACGTCAGTCGGATATTCAACATATATCTGAATATTTTTATCCAAGTATATTTCTTCGCCGTGCGGTAACTGGCTTACATCAACTTTATTATCAGCGTCGGTTGTACATATCGCGAATACACGTCCCGCGCCGTAGTCGTCATAAGCTTTTTCGTAAACAAAATTTACATAGTCTATGCCGCTGCTTTTCGATACAACCATATCGCCGAGTTCATCCCAAACTTCAGGAAGCTTTACGCTCCATCTGCCGTTGGGTTCGGTATAGGTTTCGGTGCCATCGTCATCGTCGTCATCGTCGTCAATTGTCGGGAACTCGTCGGTAGTTGTGACCTTTTGATTATCTTGTTGCGCAGTCGTTTCCTCAGATGTTTCCTTAGATGTGCTTTCAGTCGTCTCTGTCGGCTTATTAAATGTGGGGAACAGGGAACAACCCGCAAAGGACATAATTATTATTGATATAATTAGCAGTGTAACTATCTTTTTCATTTTAGATACTCCAATCCCAAAACTCATCCTCGTACTTTTTGTCAACGCTGTATTCAAGCTCGGGATTTCTGATGTTGACTTTCATTCCCTCGGATATGGATTTAACAATAAACGCGTTACCGCCTATTACTACGTTATCTCCAATAATAGTATCGCCGCCAAGAATACTTGTGTTAGAGTATATTGTTACGTTATTGCCGATTGTGGGATGTCGTTTTACGCCCTTGAGCTGCTGTCCTTTTCTTGTGGAAAGACCGCCGAGCGTTACGCCTTGGTAAATTTTTACGTTATTGCCGATTACCGTTGTTTCGCCTATAACAATGCCTGTACCGTGGTCAATAAAGAAAAATTCGCCGATAGTCGCGCCGGGGTGAATGTCAATACCCGTAAGGTTATGAGCGTATTCTGACATTATTCTCGGTATCATAGGGATTCCCAAAAGCCAAAGCTCATGAGCTATTCTGTAAACTGTAATGGCAAATATTCCCGGATAGCTAAAAATAATTTCTTCCGTGCTGTAAGCCGCGGGATCTCCGCTGTATGCAGCCTGAACGTCCTTGTCGAGATAATCGCGTATATCGGGAATTTTCCCTAAAAATTTGTGAACCAGGCATTCAGCTTTTTCACTAAAGTTCTCTTTACAGTTATCAACATAGTTTTTCAGCGCGTTAGCAACCTGCTGTGTAAGATTATATTCGATATACTCCACTCTTTCGCCAACCAGATATTTTACATATCCGCTTCTGATTTTCATATTATCAAAATAACCGGGGAAGAGGAGTTTTCTGAGTTCCTTTACAATGTTAATAAGCACATCACGGCTGACAATATTGTCAGCGTCTATTCTTTTGGTAAATTCGTGTTTGTCGTAATTTTCAAGAATTTTGTCTACAAGCTTATCCGAATTGTTCATAATATCATCTCCGTTTTCTATATTATATATGAGAAATAAAAAATAAGCAACAAATTTCTTGTAAAAATCAGCTTTTTGTGTTAGAATATAAAAAACTACAAAATTGGTAGGTTAAGGGGGAATACAAATGCGTATTTCAACAAAAGGAAGATACGCTTTAAGAATGCTGGTTGATTTGTCGGAGTATCAGAACGACGGTTTTATTGCCCTCAAGGACATAGCAAAACGCCAGGATATTTCAAAAAAGTATTTGGAGCAGATTGTTCCTGTTCTTAACAAATCACATATTCTTCAGACCAACAGAGGTTTTCAGGGCGGCTATAGACTGGCGGTTTCTCCGAGCAAAGTGACGGTTGGAGACGTTCTCAGGCTGACCGAGGGAAGTCTTTCTCCTTTGGCGTGTATAGATGATGAAAACAATATTGAATGTAAACGTCGTGACGATTGCGCTACTCTCTTTGTTTGGCAAGGACTCAAAGACACTATCGACGAATACCTTGATGGCATAACTCTTCAGGATATACTCGATCATAAAAGAGAAAGCTATTCAAATGATTATGTAATATAATAGTTAAGCGGAAACCATGAGGTTTCCGCTTTTAATATATCTGTTTATGTTTCTGAAAACATCGGTGTGGAAAGATAACGCTCACCGGTGTCAGGAAGCAAGGCTACAATTGTCTTTCCTTTATTCTCTGGTCTTTGGGCAAGTTTTGTTGCCGCGAATACAGCCGCGCCTGACGATATACCTACAAGTAATCCTTCATTCTGAGCAAGTGCTCTGCCCGTCGCGAAAGCTTCCTCGTTTTCAACGGTAATGATTTCATCATAAATCTCTGTGTCAAGCGTGTCAGGAACAAATCCCGCGCCGATACCTTGAATCTTATGGGGTCCGGGGGTTCCTTTTGACAAAACAGGGGAGGTGGCGGGTTCTACCGCTACAACCTTAATGTTGGGATTCTGGCTTTTCAGATATTGACCAACGCCCGAAACAGTTCCGCCTGTTCCGACGCCTGCTACAAATATGTCAACTTTGCCGTCCGTATCATTCCAGATTTCGGGACCTGTTGTCTTAACGTGCGCAGCGGGGTTGTCGGGATTTGTAAACTGACTGGGAATAAAGCTATTAGGTATTTCAGCGGCAAGCTCGTCAGCTTTGGCGATAGCGCCTTTCATACCCTTGGAACCGTCAGTTAACACGAGCTCCGCACCGTAAGCCTTTAAAAGATTTCTGCGTTCAATGCTCATTGTTTCAGGCATTGTAAGTATTATTCTGTATCCTCTTGAGGAAGCAACCGCCGCAAGCCCGATACCTGTATTGCCGCTTGTAGGTTCAATAATTACTGCGCCTTCTTTAAGAACGCCCTTTGACTCGGCTTCATCTATCATAGCGCGGGCGATTCTGTCCTTTACACTTCCTGCGGGGTTAAAATATTCGAGCTTTCCTATAACAGTAGCTTCAAGATTATTGTTTTTCTCATAGTTTTTGAGCTCTAAGAGCGGTGTGTTTCCTATTAAATCAGTTATTTTGTTATATATTTTCATTGTTATACTCCTTATAATGAATTAGTTATTATATATTTATGTCAGCATTAGTCAAAAATTAACATCGCTCATATACTTTATAGTAATTCATTACATCACCTCAAAAATAAAACTTAGTAATCCTACTTGATTTGTAGGTATTATATCAAATGCTTAATAAATTGTCAAGTGTTTTAAAAAATTATTGAAATATTATTTTAATTTAAGTATAATTATTTTATAAATTCAAACAGGAGAAAAATTATGCCTAATCAGTTTTCGCGCTCTGAGCTTTTGATTGGCTCAGACGGCTTAAATAAGCTAAAATCCTCGCGTGTCGCAGTTTTTGGAATTGGCGGTGTAGGAGGTTATACAGCCGAAGCTCTTGTCAGAAGCGGTATTGGCGAGCTTGATATTGTTGATAAGGATAAGGTTTCGTTGACAAATATCAATCGCCAGATTTTCGCCACTCACAATACAATTGATGAATTCAAGGTTGACGCCGCGGTGCAGAGACTCCTCACTATCAATCCCGACCTCAGACTTAATACTTATAAAACATTTTTTATGCCAGAAACATCGAATGAATTTGATTTTAAAAGCTATGATTACGTAGTTGACGCAATTGATACCGTTACAGGTAAAATAGAACTGGTAATGAAAGCGAATGAATCTAATACTCCGATTATTTCCGCTATGGGTGCTGGAAATAAGTTGGACGCGTCGTTGTTTGAGGTGGATGATTTATTTAAAACTTCTATGTGTCCGCTTGCCAGAGTAATGCGTAGTGAACTCAGGAAACGCGGAATAAAAAAGCTTAAAGTAGTGTATTCAAAAGAAAAACCGCTTATTCCTGTCGGTGAAACAGAAGAAGAAGCGGCTAACGGTAAACAAATCCCGGGGAGTATGTCATTTGTACCGCCCGTAGTGGGTCTCATAATCGCGGGAGAAGTTGTCAAGGATTTGTGTGGAATCAGGTGAGTTTTTGAAAAAATTGATATTATTTATTCTGCCTTTATTAGTTTTTGCCGTTTCCTGCGGCACGCAATCCGTTGATAATAACCCGAAAAAAGTTTCCGCGCAAATTTACTCTTTCGTACCCGATGTCGAAAAAAACTATAAAGGCATAGAAAGTTATATAGCCGAATCCCTCAGAAAAAAGAAATCTAAGATAGATATTTCAAAATACGGCGTATCTATTGATGATCTTCCTCAGGTGTACAGGTCGGCTTTGTTTACAAATCCGGACATTTTCTACGCTGACGCTGCCAGCTTTAACTATGATTATGATATAAACAATAAAATATTTTATATTTATCCGGAATACATCGTCAGAAAAAATGAAATCCCTGATTATATTAAGAAATTTGATAATACCGTAAATGACTTTTTAAAGCAAGTTGATAATAACCTGTCTGATTTTGAAAAGGCTTTAACCATTCACGATAAGATTATTTGTGATTGCAAGTATAAGTCAGGTGAAGGCTTGGTATATACCGCGTACGGAGCGCTTGTGAACAGGGAAGCCGTATGTGAGGGTTACACCAGAGCGTACAGCTATTTGCTTTATAAAGCGGGAATCAGCAATAAATGCTTAGATAATGTCATGGAACATCATTGTTGGAATCTTGTACAGATCGATAAAAAGTGGTATCACGCGGATTTAACTGATGATGACCCTACACCTGATACCTGCGGTTACGTTTCTCATGAATGTTTTCTTATCAGCGACAGCAAACTGGATTCATTCAAATATGAGGAACACATTGGCTATAAGTCAGACGTCACCTATGAAAATGAATATACTTGTTCCTCCAAATCTTACGATTCATCATTTTTTCGTGGTATTCTGTCCTGCATTTATGTTAAGAATAGTGTTTACTATTATATAGATAACAACTATCAGAACAAAAATTATTCAGCTTTTATAGCCCGTAATGGTAATAAAATTGAAGTTGTTGACAACATAAAGGATAGATGGTACAGCGTAGATAATGAGGAGTATACCAATTCTTTTTCTAAACTTTGTTATATTGACGGTTACTTCTTTTACAATACCCCTAAATGTATTTACAGCTATAATTTAATAGACAACAAGATTAAAGCAGAGTACAACTCGACCGATAATGAGCAAAATGATTTTTACGGATTAATGACAAACGGAAGAAATATTATAGCTGACAAAAAGAAATCCCCGCTCAAAGAGGGGGAAAGAGAGAAAATCCTTTATATAGATAAAAACAAATCTGTCAAAGTTTTATCTTAATGAAAAAAATAACGGAGTCTGTTTTTAAACAGACTCCGTTTTGTTATGTTTGATTATTTAATTTTAATTTTGACCGTTACAGCCTTTGTGCTTGCGTTATAAGCTGTATTGCCTGCGGCAGTAACTTTAACCTTGAGCTTAAAGGTTTTGCCTTTCTTCAGGCCCTTCTTAACAGTGATATTGCCGGACTTTTTGTTGATTGTAATTTTCTTGTCGCCGCTGGTTTTCTTGAATGTTACAGTGCCCTTAGCGTTTTTAATTGTAAACGCAGTAGCTTTCTTGATAGTAGTGTTCTTCTTAGCCTTTGCCGAGCAAGCCTTAGTCTTAACAGTCATCGGATTAGCTTTCTTGGAAACCTTAATCTTTACGGAAGCAGATTTGCCGTTGTTTGTTGCTGTAATAGTTACAGAGCCTGCCTTTTTACCTGTTATTGTGGCAACATTGCCGCTTGCTTTAACGGTAGCGACGCCTGTGTTGCTTGACTTAAAAGTAGTTGCGCCAACAGGATTGTTAACTGTTGCGGTAACTTTTGTTGTACCATCCACATAAATGGAAGTTTTAGCCGCTTTAACAGAGATTGTTGTAGGATCGGGAGCTACGGTAGATTGAGTCGCTTCTGTGGGCTGAGTTGCTTCTGTGGGCTGAGTTACTTCTGAGGGCTGAGTTACTTCTGAGGGCTGTACATCAGTGTTATAACCGGTAAGAGTCTCTGTAAATGTAGCGTTCGAGAGCTCGTCGTTGATCGAATAATCAGTATCAACCCAGCTAAGGACTGTTTCTCTTGTAAGTTCACCGGGTACTGATGATGTTTCGTTGATGAATCCGATTGAACCTGAACCAGCGGCAATAACAGTAAAGTTTATTGTTACCAGAACGCCGTCGTTTGTAAAGTCAATGGGATTAGCCTGATTTGAGAAATTAAATCTGAATTCATTATTAATGTTCTCGTTGTAATTGTATGTGACGCTGTTTTTGCCGACAACAGGGAAATCAAAATCGCTGTCATTAGCAATTGACAGTACAGACTGCGGGTAACCTAAATAAAATTCACCGTTAGTGATCTTGTGTAAAGTTTTCAAGTTTACAGTGTAAGTCAATGTATTACCAATATCTACTGTGTAAGTTTTGCCGTCTACAGTAATTAATGCTGTGTCAGCAGCTGAAGCAGCCATTACCGAAAAGCAACCAATTACCATAAGAGCAGCGATAAAAATAGCAATTAATTTTTTCATTTTGAAAAACCTCCTTTTAATCTATTCTATTCTAACATATATTTATAAAAAAATCCATAGTTAAAATTGTATATATTTTTATAAATTTTTTGTTGCATTTGGATATAGGCATTATATAAATCTTATGGTATTATTAGATTATCAAATTCCTGGAGGGATATTATGTCAAAAAAAATTACATCAATTATACTTGCGATAATTATTTTATCTGTGTCTGCGTTAAGTCTGACGTCTTGCGGTGACAACAAATCCTCTGATTCAAAATCAAGCGCAACAGATAACAGTCTTACAGCGAATATCAAAGAAGGTACAATTCTACATTGTTTTTGCTGGGATTTCAAAACAATCGAGAACTCTCTTGAAGACATCGCCGCTGCAGGCTTCAGCACAATACAGACTTCTCCGATAAATGAATGCCTGGTCGGTGAAAACGGGGGAATGCAATTGTACGGCGACGGAAAATGGTATTACCATTTCCAGCCTACTGACTTTAAAATCGGCAACTACCAGCTCGGAACACGCGATGAATTCAAGTCAATGTGTAAAAAAGCTGATAAATATGGTATTAAAGTTATTGTTGATACTGTTCCCAACCACACCACCCCCGCAGTTGAGTCTGTAAATCAGAATTTGATTGACGCGGTAGGAGGAATGGATAAACTTTATCACAAGAACTCTGATAAGGATATTACCAATTGGGGAGACAGATTGCAGTGTACAACATATAAGATGGGCGGACTTCCTGATATTAATACCGAAAACAAGGATTTCCAGGACTATTATATTAAATTTGTTAATGATTGTATAGAATGCGGCGCGGACGGTTTCCGTTATGACTGCGCTAAGCATATCGCGCTTGCTGATGATCCTACAGAAACCAAGGGCGTTAAGAATAATTTCTGGAAAAGAGTTACAACAGAAATCAAAGATGCCAAGAGGATTTTCAATTACGGCGAAGTTTTACAGGGTGATAACGACCGTATAGCTGATTATATCAAGACAATCGGCGCCACTACCGCCAGCGCTTTAGGCGGTTCAATCCGAAGCGCAATTACATCCAATAATTTATACGCTTCACTTGTCAAGGAATTTCAGGTGGGCGGCAGCAGCAACTGTGTTACATGGGTTGAGTCCCACGATAACTATATTAATGACGGCAACTGGGCTCAGATGGATAATAAACAGATTATTCTCGGGTATGCTATATTAGCGGCAAGAGCTAAAGGAACTCCTTTGTTCTTTGACCGTCCCTACGGCAATTCACTAGACGAGCAGTGGGGAACTATGAATTATATCGGCACAAGCGGCGATATGTTCTATAAAGACAAAAGTGTAGCTGAGGTTAACTTCTTCCGAAACGCTATGGTAGGAGAGAAGGAAACTTTCTATAATCCCGATGACGATGATTCCGCGCTTGAAATCTGCCGAGGTAATAAGGGCGCTGTTATTATAAATACCGCAGGCGACTTGAAACTTAATATGAAAACAGACCTTGCTGACGGTACATACGTTGACCGTGTTGACGGTAAAACAGAGTATACTGTTAAGGACGGAAAAATAACTTGTAAATCAAATGTTCCCGAGGAAACAGTAGTTGTTCTCTATAATGACGGCTATGTTGAGCGCGACACTCCCGCCACTGTAAAAGTCAGTGATGATACAAAGATTATTTTCGATGGCAAAACGGTTGACGCTAAGCTGGAAAGCAAAAATGCCAAGAAAGCCACTTACGTTATAGGTGACGGCGAAGAAAAAGAATACAAAAACGGGGACAGAATTACCCTCAAATCCGATGATGCTAAGAATGGTGTGATCACTTTAATTCTTCGAGGCGAAAATAATAGTGGTCAAAAGACATATATGAAGTATTGTTTTACCAATCCTGAACTTATGTTTGAGGGCAAAGGTGTAAAGAAAGGTGATACAATTACATTCACTAAACCCGATTCCTGGGGAAATGATATAAACGCGTATATATATTTTGGCGATAACAATGAAACTACGTGGCCAGGCAACGCTATGACTAAAAAGAGCGGAAACACATATACCTATAAAGTTAAGAATGACTGGGATATAGCTTATGTTATTTTTAACGACGGTACAGAACAGTATCCGGGTCAAGGCGAGCAGGGGTTTGACCTTGAAGCCAATGGCGAATATTCAGTTCCTTAAATTTAGAAAATCAGGACACCGCTTGGTGTCCTTTTTCTTTTGCATTGCAAATGCTTCTTATTTTCGATTTTCGCTATCGCTTAAATCTCGGCACATTTTGTTAGAGCCCCGTTATTTCTATTGTGGAGATAACTGTGTTCCATCTTTACCTGCGTTCCGTTTCGCCTGTGACAACCTCTATATTGGTAAAGTTCCCCTAAAGCGACGGCGGGACAACAGTCCACCGGACTGTTGTCTTCTTCCGCCTTTCGAGCCCCGTTAGAGGCAAAAAACAAGGACACCAAGATGATGTCCTTGTTTTTTTGGTGGAGATAACTGCGTTTTATCAATTAAAAAAGTTTCGTTTCGCCTGTTACCACCTCTATATTGATAAAGCTCGGTTAAAGCTACGGGCTAAAAACAGTCCACAGGACTGTTTTTTAACACCCTTTCGAGCCCTGTTAGAGGCAAAAATAATAGAGACACCAAACGGTGTCTCTATTATTTTGGTGGAGATAACGGGGCTCGAACCCGTGACCTCTTGACTGCCAGTCAAGGTATAAAACGCCTGTAAAGCCAGTATTTAAGCCAAATTCTAAAAGCAGCGGCATACAAAACGGCATACAAATGGCACATTTTTTTACTTTTTTGGTGTATTCCGCTGCTGTTATGCTGAAATCAAATATTCATTCTTTAGCCGCTCTTTATATTCGTCTGATAAGGTGCTTTTATTGAAGTGTTCTAAGTCTGTATAAATGTCAACGGTCGTTTGTATTTTAGCGTGACCGAGTATCTGTTTTGCAGTTACTACATTAACATCTTGAAGATATAACATAGTAGCAAATGTATGACGGAGATAATGAGCGGAAAAGTTTTCTATTCTCATTGGCAGCTTACTGTTTTTATACTTAGCTTTGTGTTTTTCTATAAGCTCTTTATTATAACCGTATTTTTCATTAAGAACTGATAAATAATTCTCCCACATTCTTTTCCAACTTGTTTTCGTGTACATATTATTATCATTATTTAAACAAATTGTATTTGAAAGGATTTTTGTGTTAGCTCTGTAACTCTGTAGATAATCTACTAATATTTGTGGTATAGGTACAATCCGTGTGGCGGCTGTACTTTTACCACCTTTTTTTATTATGGGCTGATTACTTATAAATTCTACTGATTTATTAACTGATATTGTTTTCTTCTTAAAGTCTATATCAGACCATAGCAGCGGGATAACCTCCCCGCGGCGCAATCCTGAAAACATCATTATCATAGCAGGGAGCTGCGCTCTGTGTTCGGTATCAATAATCCATTGTTGCTCTACCTCTGTTAAGGCTCTACGCTCTTTAACGGGCGCGGTCTTTGAAATAGTAACAGAATCAAAAAAATCTTTTACACCTGAAATGTCGTTAGATATAGCGTACCTGAATATAGCACACGCAACTTTTTTAATATTCTCAAGGCTGCGTTTTGACATTGGCTTTCCTGTTGTAGGATTCTTCTTTGCAAGCTCTATCATAAAGCGGTTAAAGTCAGAAAGTTTTATATCCTTAAGCTCTGTAAATTCATATTTACGGTTAAGGTGCATTATAGCAGCTTTGTATTGTGCCATAGTGCCGTTACTTATTCCCGAGGGCACTTTTACCTCATTAAGCCATTTATCAGCCCACACGCCGAAATAAGCCCGAGTATAAACGTCTTTGCCGTTGTCTATCTGATACTTTAATCTTCTTATTTTTTCGTTTAGCTCCCTTTGGGAACTTGCTCTTACATTTTTTCGTATAGCCTTTTTATTTACCGTACCTACATAGACAGTAGTGCGGTATTCTTTTTTATTAGCCATTTTCTATTCTCCATTCCGAATAATCTGTTTTTGTTTTATTGCAAAGTTTAACATTTGCCATAAATATTTCAGATAAGTTGCTACCTAAATTCCAAACGTCTAATATCGATAATGTATATAATACTTTACCGTGCTTTTTTAATAAAACATATTCGTTAAGCACTGAAATTGATTCATATATTTCTTCATCTGTAATTGGTTCACTATTATAAGTAATTATTCTATTATTTTTTGGCTCATTGAATTCAACGTCATATCCGTTTAACTCTGCAAGTGTAATCACAATTTCCATTTTTCTCTTGTTTTCTTTAGTAGTCTTTTTCCAAGAAAACATCAATTTTTCAACTACACTTTTATATTGCACGTTTTCATCCAAAAGATAATCAACATCTAGTATTCCGAAAACTTCACTTGAAGATATTAGCTTTGCCATTCTTTTAGATATAGGGCGTTTCGCGTTTTCTAAATTATAAATGGTTTGAGTTGAGCAATCCAATTTTTCAGCTAATTCTTCCTGTGTTAAATTATTCTTTATTCTAAGTGTCTTAAAACGTTTTGCCAATTCTTTGTTTGGATTTTGATTATTTGACATCATTTAACCTCCATTTCTCAAACTAAAACAACCTAAACTAGTTTGTGGTTTAAACAACAACTTTGTTGTATAATCATTGTATCATAACAGTTATGAAAAATCAAGCGAAAGGATGAATTATTTATGATTAACGAAGATTTAAAACTGTATGCAGCGGGAAAAGGTGTGCGACTTTGGCAAATAGCCAAAAAATTCAATGTAACCGATTCTTATTTCAGTAGGAAGTTGCGTCAAACATTTAGTGCGGAGGATTCAGAGAGATTCAAGGCGTTTGTTGACGATATAGCGGCAACTAAGGACGGTGAAAAACGTGTATGAGATAATACGAATTGAAGCGGCTAAAGACGGTAAGCCGCGTTACGCTGTGATAAATCACACGGAGCAAACTCTTTGTGAGTTTTCGTATTTATGGCACGCCGCTGCATTTGTGCGCTATGTTTCAGGCGGCGAAGTAAATGATGGTGAGATTTTGCTAATCGAAAATTCGATACATAGATTCTATAAGAAATGCAAAACCGCTACGAATAAAGGGGGTTAATCTATGAGGTTTTCAGACGAGCAGATTATTTGCGCCTTGCTACAAAATGGCAGTGTAAGGGCAGCGGCTAAGGCTTTGGGGTGTTCGGAATCGGTAATTCGTGACCGACTTAAGGGCAAAGAGTTTTCAAAGTTATATAAGGAACGAAAGTTTGAAGTCTTGACCGCTGCGGCTGATAAAATGAAAAATAATATCTCTTTAGCTGTAGACACCTTAAGCGCGGTTATGTCTGATACTGAAAACCCACCTACTGTACGCGTTAGTGCCTCTGACAGCCTTTTACGGCATTGTCTAAGGTATGTGGAGGTAACAGATATTATCAAGCGTATTGAAGCCCTTGAGGCTATTCAGGAAGAAAGTGAGGCTTTGTATGAGGGATTATAATTCACGTTTACAAAAAATAGAAAGCAAAAACACGGAGATTACAGAGTTTTCGGACGTGTGGGAGTGGATTAAAGCTGGGCGATACTGGGATGAGCTTACCGAGGATGAGTTAATAAGGTACTTTTGCTATGAACGCAACACTACCGAATATGAAATGGGAAAAGCAGCTCTTGACCTTGAAAAAATGATTTGTGAGTTAAACGATAACAGTGTATTCCCACCACACGAAAAACTTACTCCAAGAAAACCACCTGAAAAGGTTGACCGTGAAGAAGTAAGAGGTTTAATAGATAGAATAATTTTTGGATATAACGAGGATTAGAAAGGTTGTTATTATGGATAATTTAATTCATTTTATTCTTACAGAGCTTAACAAGCCATTTGAAAATGACGGACACTCTATTACGATTATAGAGGCGGCTTGTAAGCGACTTATTACAATGTTACTTGACGATAATACAAGTGACGAGGATTTTCTTAAAGGATTTGAATTTATACGCGATACAATCGGAGAAAAACCGATTACTAAAATCGAACTCAAGATTACACCTGATAGAGAATAAAAAAGAAAAGTGCGTACTGCTCCCGCGTTAAGAGATAGTACGCACATATCGAATAAATCAGCGTTACCGCTGTGTGTTTATATTTTACCACACGGCAGCGGCATTGTAAATATATGGAGGTAATTTTTATTATGGCAAAAAAAGTTATTATAACAAACTGGGAAGAACTCCCTGTTCTTTTAGATTTACACACTGTAGCTTTAGTGTTCAATATTTCAGATATAACAGTAAAACAATGGCTATACAAAGGACTGATACAGGGCTCAAAAATTGGTCGCAAGTGGTTTTTTAATAAGGACTATATACAATCCCTAACAGAATCAAATAACACTTGAGGGGGCTTACAGTGTTAAGCGACAACACATACATAAAGTTATATCGGAGCTTACAGAATTGGCGTTGGTATAAAGACGGTAATACCGCTCGCGTTTACATACATTTGTTAATGAAAGCAAATATTTCCGCTGCTAATTTTGAAGAAATCACTATACAGCGCGGAGAAGTTGTTACAAGCTATAATAATTTAGCAAATGAATTAGGATTATCGCCTAAAAATATTCGTACAGCTATAAAACACTTAAAATCGACAGGCGAAGTGGCAAGCCGTTCAACCTCAAAATTTACGATTATTACTATAAATAATTACGAAAAGTATCAAGGGGTGGCAAGCAAAACGGCAAGCGAGCGGCAAGCAAGTGGCAAGCAAACGGCAAGCAAGTGGCAACAATATAATAAGAATAATAAGGAAAAGAATAATCAAGAATATTATTCTAAAGATGATTTTAATTTGTATTGAGGTGATAACTATGGATGAGATTATAAATTCAATAGGGGCTAAATCATTAGTTGGAATTCCTATACTTGATGGGGATTACCTTAAAGACGGATTATACTACTGTGGTAAGTGCCACACGCCTAAACGTAAAAAAATAGAGTTTCAAGGTACAACACGGGAGGTCGGTGTACTTTGTTCGTGTGGACAAGCTGAATATGAGCGTGAGCAAGAAGAAATCCAAAAAGCAAAGAGGGAAATGTATATTGAACGTCTGCAAAAGTCAGGAATACAGGATTTAAAGCTAATGAATTGTTCATTTAGTGCAGATGATAGCCCTGATTCTAAACATTCTATTTACTTAAGACGTTATGTCGATAAGTGGAACGAGGTTTCTATAAACAATATCGGCTTATTGCTTTATGGTGGAGTAGGAACGGGAAAAAGTTTTTACGCAGGGTGTATAGCAAACGAAATCATTAAACGATACGCCGTACCTGTAGTGGTAACATCTATCCCGCGGATTCTGAATCAGCTGTTTTCAACAGGTGATAAGAACAATTACATAGCTAATCTAACAAACGCGGATTTACTTGTAGTTGACGATTTAGGAACGGAGCGCGACACTGATTACTCTATGGAGCAAGTGTTTACAGTTATTGACGAGCGGTATAAGGCTAACAAGCCGTTAATTGTAACTACAAATCTAAACCGTGAGCAACTACAAAAGCCAAAAGATATAAAACTACAGCGTGTATATGATAGAGTACTTGAAATGTGTACTCCAATAGAGATAAACGGGGAATCAAGGCGTAAAACAAATGCAGGAATTAAGAAAAATGAAGCAAAAAAGATACTATTCAATGAATAATTTAATGTTTTTTGAAGAAAATTTGTTCTTTTATTCTTAATTATTATATATTCTATGCGGGTTTCAAGCTCTGAATTGTGGCATACAAAACGGCATACAAATTAGTGTTTTTTAGCGTATTTTAACGTATTTTAATGAAATTAAAGAATTATAATATTGCAAAAATAAAAGCCCTTGAGCCCACTGTTTATGCGGGTTTCAAGGACTTTTTATTGGTGGAGATAACGGGGCTCGAACCCGTGACCTCTTGACTGCCAGTCAAGCACTCTCCCAGCTGAGCTATACCCCCAAGTGCTTTTATATTATATACAAAAAACATATTGTTGTCAATTATGATAAATGTTTTTTTGAAAAATTTCTAAACTTAATAAATCTGTTTTTTACAAAATTGTAATTTAGTATTTTCAGTATACTATTGAATATTTTTTATTCGTATTGTAAAATTGAGTTGTATGAGGCTAATGTATTTATTTTGGTTTCTACAAAAATTTTATTACAAGGAGATATGAAAAAATGAGATTTCCTAACGCTTTTTCAGGCGTAAAAAAACTTTTTACCGCTGAAATTCTTCAGATTATCGGTGTTGTTGCAATAGGTTTATCAGCCTTCTTTTTGATTATTCTCGGCGCGAGTGTTGATTCCGATAACGCTGTTACAGGACTTAGTTCATTTGCGTTTATGAGCATATTCGCTATTGGCGGCACTGTTGTATTGATTATTGCAGCTATACTTAAACTTGTAGGTCTTGCTAAAGCGGGCAAGGACAATAAATACTTTACATATGCTTTGTATTGCATTATTGTCGGTATGATTTTTGTTTGTATCGGTTCTTTCTTCCAGTCAAGCAACACTACCATTTTTAACATCTGTGATAGTATTAACAAGATTGCTGACCTTGTTGCTACAATCCTTATTATTCAAGGTGTTATGAATCTTGCTGCTGATATCGGTGACAGTGAAATGGTAATGAAGGGCGCTACTCTTTTTAAAGTAATTACTGCTATATATGTTTTTGCTATTCTCGGCGCTATTACTTTCGCTGTTATGTATCCGTTCCCATTCTTAAGAATTATAGCCGCTGTATTCTCGTGCATTAGCATTTTGCTTTCTGTTGTTTCATATATTCTCTTCTTAGCTTATCTTGCCAGAGCTAAAAAGATGCTTGGTTAAAATATACAGAGGTTTTAAAGAAACACCGCATGGCATAAACCGTGCGGTGTCAATTATTTGTATGTAAAAAAATTTGTATTTACATTATCATTATATTTTGGTATATTTAGTATGATATGTTTTATATTAAACATAGAATGATTTAAAGGAGAGGAAAAATGTCAAACAACCCCTATAAAGGAACACAAACCGAAAAAAATCTTGAGGCCGCATTCGCGGGAGAATCTCAAGCCAGAAACAAATACACATATTTTGCTTCTAAAGCGAAAAAAGAAGGTTTCGAGCAGATTTCCGCGCTTTTCCTGAAAACAGCTGATAACGAAAAAGAACACGCTAAGCTTTGGTTTAAAGAGCTCAACGGAATCGGCTCAACTACGGAAAACCTCGAGAACGCAGCTAATGGCGAGAATTACGAGTGGACCGATATGTACGAAGGTTTTGCCAAAACCGCTGAAGAAGAAGGTTTTAATGAACTCGCTCAAAAATTCAGACGTGTAGCCGCTATCGAAAAAATGCATGAAGAACGTTACAGAGCACTGCTCAAAAACGTTGAAATGCAGGAAGTATTCAAAAAAGGCGAAGTTAAGGTATGGGAATGCCGCAACTGTGGACACATTGTTGTCGGTACAGAAGCACCCGAGGTATGTCCTACGTGCGACCATCCTCGTTCATTCTTTGAACTTCACGCAGAAAATTACTGATTTTGTTTGTAAAAAGCAAGCGCATTTACGCGTTTGCTTTTTCTTTTATTGACATATTTCGAATTATTTCCAAAAAAATGTGCTAAAAAGCTTACATTTGTGTTAATTTGCCTATGGAATATTTTTAGAATTCAACTATAATAGTAAAGGTATATGTGAAAATCTATATATTTGTATTTTTACGGTGATTTTATGGTAAAGTATTTAGACGGTAATATGTTTCTAAAGATGCTCAACGCGGGCGCGGCAAAACTTGCCGAAAACAAAGAAGATATAAACAATCTTAATGTTTTTCCAATCCCGGACGGCGATACGGGTGATAATATGCTTATGACTGCTGAGGGCGGACTTTCAGTAATTCCCGAAGCGTCTCTCGGAAAAACAGCTTCCTTTGTTTCGGATGGTATGCTTCTTTCGGCGAGAGGAAATTCCGGAGTTATTTTGTCTAGAATATTCAGCGGAATAGCTAAAGGACTGAACGGAATAGACAGATGTGATTTAAAAAGCTTTGGAAACGCGCTTAAAAGCGGCGTTAAAGAAAGCTACGGAGCTGTCAGTAAACCAGTTGAAGGAACAATTCTTACTGTTTTCCGTGAAGGTGTAGAATACGCTGATAGCAGAATAACCGATGACAGCAGCTATGAAAGCCTGTTTAAAGACTTGATTGCCGAGTTTAACCGCTCTCTTGACAGAACTCCCGATTTACTTGATGTTCTGAAAGAGTCGGGTGTCGTCGACAGCGGCGGCGCGGGATTAATATGCATATTTAATGGTATGAACGACGCTTTGAACGGCAAGGAAATCTCCCACGTATCATCTGCATCGGTATCTTCACATAAAATTGATGTTAATATGTTCACTTCGGACAGCGTGCTTGAGTTCGGATATTGTACTGAATTTTTACTCAGGCTTCAAAATTCGAAGATAGATGTTGAAAACTTTGATTTCGACAGCTTTTCAAAACATCTTAACGAAATAGGGGATTCCGTTGTTACTTTTGCTGACGGAACAATAATTAAGGTTCATGTTCATACAAAGACACCCGGCGAAGTTTTGGATTATTGTCAGAAGTTCGGCGAGTTCTTAACAATGAAAATTGAGAATATGACTCTCCAGCATAATGAAACTGAGAGTGTTAAGAAACAGACTTTCAAGAAAAAGTCCGTTAAAAAGCCTTATGGTATAGTCAGCGTAGCAAGCGGCAAGGGCATTAAAGAAACTTTTATTAATCTCGGTTGTGACTTTGTTGTAGAAGGCGGTCAGAGTATGAATCCGTCGACTGAAGATTTCATTAAAGCTTTTGAAGAGGTTAATGCAGAAACTATCCTTGTATATCCTAACAACGGTAATATTATTTTAGGCGCTCAGCAGGCTGCTGAATTATATAATGAGGCTGAAATAAGAATTATTCCGACTAAAACTGTCGGCGAGGGTTATGCCGCTATTTCAATGCTGGATACATCCTATGGTATTACGGATGATATTATAAACGAGCAGAAAGAGATAATAGACTCAGTTGTAACAGGCGTAATTTCAAAGGCTGTCAGAGATACCGAGAAAGACGGTATTGCTGTTACAAAAGATGACTACATTGGTTTTGTCGGTGATAAAATAATCGTCGATGACGGAGATAAGCAGGACGCTCTTATGCTTCTTGCCGAAAAGCTTAACGCTTCACGTTATGATATTTTGCTTTTGATTTACGGCGATTCTGTCAGCGAGGATGATTGTCGTGAAGCTGAAAAAATGTTAAGAGCCAAGTATAAACGTACCGAAATAGTTTCAATATACGGCGGACAGCCGATTTATGATTATATTTTGGTTCTAGAATAATTTGAGAGGTGACATAAATGGAGAAAGTAAAGATTTTTACAGATTCTTGTTCTGATCTTTCCAAGGATTTGCGTGAAAAGTATGACATTGAATATGTCAAAATGAACACTGTTTATAATGGTGAGGAAAAGGAAGCTAACCTTGATTGGGTTGAGTATACTCCGAAGGAATTCTATGATATTATGAGAAACGGAGAACGTATCACAACTACTCAGGTGCCTTCTCAGGTTTTTGAGACTGAATTCACTAAGGTGCTTGAGGAGGGCTATGATATCGTTTATATCGGTTGTTCTTCAAAGCTCTCGGGTTCTGTTGAGATGGGCAAGGTTGTATCAAAGAACCTTCTCAAAAAATATCCCGACAGAAAAATCCATTGCATTAATTCTCTCAACGCCTGTATGGGCGAGGGGTTGTTGGCTATTAAAGCGTCACAGTTCAGAGAAGAGGGTATGAACGCTGACGAGATAGCAATAAGCATTAAAAAAATCCGCAACAATGTTAATCAGTACGCTACTGTTCATACTCTTGACGCGTTGAAACGCGCGGGCAGAGTTAAAGCCACCTCCGCTTTCTTCGGAAATCTTCTTGGTGTCAAGCCTGTTATTATCTCAAATACCGAAGGCGATAATGTTCCTATCAAAAAGGCTAAAGGACGCTTTAATTCAATGCAGGAGATTGTTAATCTTACTGTTGAGAACATTACCGACGCTGATGATCAGTGTGTTTATATCACTCATGCCGACTCGAAAGATGACGCGGTTGAGCTTGAAAAGATGATTAAAGCAAAGCTTCCTAACATCGAGACATATATTGGTTATATCGGCCCGATCATCGGAGCTTCTATCGGACCTGAGGCTCTCGCGATTTTTTCATTTGGTAAGAGTGTGGAGCAGTATAACGTATGATAAGTGTAATGATCTTAAGCGCAATAGTTTCTTATTTGCTCGGCGGAGTTAACGGCGCGATAATTCTTTCAAAGATTTTTTACGGAGAAGATATTCGTGAAAAAGGAAGCAAAAACCCGGGCTTTACGAATTTTAAGCGTGTTTACGGCAACGGTATTGTTTCGTGGTCCGTAATACTTATTGACGTCGGCAAAACAGCTTTACCTGTTTTTATTTCTGCTTTTGTATTTGAACAGCGTTTTGAAATGTGGCAGTTCGGCGCGGCTTATTCAGGTCTGTTCTGTATGCTTGGCCATTGTTTCCCTGTTTGGTACAAATTCAAGGGCGGAAAAGCTTTTATGGCAGGCTTTGCGACTACATGGTTTGTTGATTGGAGAATGGCTGTTCTCGCTATGATAGTATTCTTTGTAGTTTTGTGGCTGTTTAAGTATATGTCGGTAGCTTCCTGTATGGCGGCGCTTTCCTGTCCGATTATTCTTTTCTTCCTCGGACCCGCGTCGGGTTGGGTAGAGGTTCTTTGTGCGTTGTCGGCTCTCTTGGTAATAGTTCGTCATTATCCGAATTATATTAAGCTCAAGAACGGTACGGAATCAAAGTTCTCTCTTAAAAGCAATAAAAAAGCAGCATAAAAGGGTGGCAATTGCCACCCTTTACTTTTTCAAAAACCAGATATTATTTGTATCAAATTCTTTGCCGTTTAAATAATCGAGCTTACCTGCGCTGTTTATAAAGTTGAACTTAACTTTATAAGCGTACAACGCCTGGTATTTGTCATTAATAAAGTTCTTGTTGTTTTTGCCGTATTTACTGTCGCCTACAAGCGGACATCCGATAAATGCCATATGAGCTCTTATCTGATGTGTTCTTCCTGTGTGAAGCTTGATTTCAGCGAGAGATTTTTTCCCGTCTGATTGTAAAACTCTGTATTCAGTTATTATTTCTTTAGAGTTTTCAACAGGCTTTTTAAATATTTTTACTTTGTTTGTCGAGCTGTTTTTAATAAGGTAATCCTTCATTATTCCGCTGTCGTATTTAGGCTTACCGCACAGCAATGCCATATAGTACTTTTCTACTTCGCGGGTTTTAATTTTTTTGTTGAGGATTCTAAGCGTTTCAGCGTTCTTTGCCGCTATTACGATTCCACCTGTATTTCGGTCGATTCGATTGACAAGAGCGGGTGTGAACGCTTTTTCTTCCTCGGGATTATACTCGCCTTTTTTATACAGATAGTGCTGTACTCTCATAACAAGGCAGTCGAAATGGTAACTCTTATCCTGATGAACTATTACTCCGGGTTTCTTATCTATAAGTATAATGTTTTTATCTTCGTATATTATATCAAGCTTATAAGGAGCTTTAGTGAATTCATATTTTTTCTCAGGGTTTTCCTCGAAGAATTCTTCTTTTATATAAAGCGTTAAAACATCGCCTGATTTAATATAATCGGCTTTGTCGCATTTCTTGCCGTTCAGCTTAATGTATTTTGTGCGTATATATTTGTACATAAGCGATTTAGGCATAGTTTTAAATCTTTTACTAAGGTACTTATCAAGCCTTTGACCGCCGTCGTTTTCTTTGATTTCAATGGTTCTCATATTTTACCTCGTTAATCTGATACGCTGATTATAACGCTTTTTTATACCTTTTGCAATAGTAACACTTTTTCATTTTCGGTATATAATGCTAAAGGGTGATTAAATGTATACTTATCGACAACAAATCTCATTGGCGCTTGCTTTTGGTGTAGGACTGCTCATGGCGACTGTTTTGCCGTGCAAGTGGGTTTTGATAGTATCCTTAGTCACCGTAATAGTTTTAGCTATATTACTATGCAGGAGGTAGAGGATGAAAGTTGTACTTATTGAAAACCCGAAATTCATATCGTTCTTTTTAAGGAAGATTTTTAAAATCCCTAAAATAGCAAAGGAAGTTTATTAATTGAGTCTCCTTCGGGAGACTTTTTATTTTTTGATGTTCTAAATTTGTCCTTTTAATAATAGTATTTAATAGTTTTTAAAAGGAGAGAAAAATTTATGGAATTAAATCTTCCCCAAAAGTCTTTAGCGTCATTAGTTGATACGCTCAACACAGTCAGCGAGCAGCCTGTGGATATTGACTTTACTTTACCCGATTATTGTCCCGATATCGAAAAAATATTGCGTTGTAAAATAACCCCGCAGATATTCAGCCGTAATATAAACGCGGGACAGCTTCAAATAGAGGGAAATACAGTAGTCAGTATTCTTTATATCGACAGCGAAAAGGGCGGTATGAGAGTGTGTGAACAGACTTTGCCGTTCGCGACCTCCTTCAGATTAAATGACGTGCCCGAGGAGTACGCCGTTCATACGTCGGTCAAATGTGAATATATTAACTGCCGAGCGTTATCCCGTCGCAGATTAACGGTTCATGGAGCGTTTTCGTTATACGCAAGAGTGTTCGCCAAAGGCAGCACCTCTTTCGGCTATCCCGATGAAATGGAGAATACCGAGTTTAAAAAGACGGATATAAACGCTTCTAAACTATGTTCTTTATCCAGCGAGCAGTTCTCTGTAAGTGATGAAATACAAATTTCGGGGAAACCTCCTATTGAGCTTATAGTTGATAATGAAATTAAAGCGAAAGTTACTGATTACAAAATTATCCCTGATAAAATAATGCTCAACGGCGAGTTGAATGTACGGCTGCTTTATATATCCGATATAGAATCGGGTAAGCCGGAACACCTTGATTATATTATACCGTTTTCCGAAGTGATTGACAGCCCGGGTGTTACCGAGGACTGTGAGGTTTGTCTGAGACTTGATGTTATGTCGTCAGATTTAAGCCTGAAATCTGATATTCTTGCCGAGAACCCGCTTGTGAATGTTGATTCACGTGTTTGCGTTTCTATTATTGCTTTTTCGACCGAAGAAGTTACCATAGCAACTGACGCGTATAATACTGAGTTTTTCTCGGAACCAGAGTATGCGCGGATAAGTATTCCGAGTGATACAAAGATATTCAACGGTTCATTTATGCATAAAGACAGTGTGAACCTAAATGATATTAAAATCTTGGAAATATTAGATTTTACCGCTTCCGTTTGTCCGCTGACAACAAATATTAATAAAGATAATCTTATAATTAATTCAAAAATCAACTTAAAAATCCTGGCCATCAATTCCGAAAATGAGCCTGTTTATATCGAAAGAAGCGTAGATGTCTCTAAAGAACTGGAACTCAAAAATGATTATAACTGTATTCTATGCTCCGACTTATCGGTAATCAGCATAAGTTACAGGCTCGGCGATAATGATGATATGGAAATCCGCTGTGAGTTAAATTACAGCTTCCTGCTTCAAAGAAGCTCATACTTTAACGCGTTATCGGCTCTAAATGTTGATGATAACAAACATCTAAGCAAGAAAACCTGCGCGATGAGCATTTATTACGCGGACAGCGGTGAAAACATTTGGGATATCGCTAAAATGTATAATACAAAACAAAATCTGATTATTTCAGAAAATGAGCTCGTCGCAGAAACGTTTGAAGAACCGACATTGCTCTTTATTCCCACAGTGTAAAGGAGAAATAAAATGGAAGAAAGATCTGTATATAAAGATATTTCACGCCGAACAAACGGTGACGTATATATTGGCGTAGTCGGCCCTGTACGTACAGGTAAAAGTACATTTATAAAAAGGTTTATGGATACCGTTGTACTGCCTAATATAAGCGATGAGGGCGTATATAACAGGACGGTTGATGAACTTCCTCAGAGTTCGGGCGGCAGAACAATAATGACAACTGAGCCCAAATTTATACCTGAGGAAAGCATTAATATAACGCTGTCGGATAAAGCCAATCTTAACGTAAGAATGGTCGATTGTGTAGGATATATAGTCGACAGCGCTTTGGGCTATATTGAAGAGGACAATCCGCGAATGGTCAAAACCCCATGGTTTGATGAGGAGATTCCGTTCGGTGAGGCTGCTGAAATAGGTACAAAAAAGGTTATAACAGACCATAGCACAATCGGTTTACTGATTACAACCGACGGTTCTGTTACCGATATAGAACGAAGTGAGTACGCTGAAGCGGAAAAACGCGTTGTAAATGAACTTAAGGCGATAAATAAACCTTTTATCGTACTTCTCAATTGTGTAAATCCTGATTCGGACAGTTCAAAAGAGCTTGCCGATAAACTCAGCGCGGAATATATGGTTCCCGTTGTGCCTGTTAACTGTATGGAGCTTGATGAGCTTGAAATAAAACGTATACTTGCTCAGCTTCTGTTTGAATTTCCGATAAAAGAGATTGATGTTGATATCCCTAAATGGATAGTTTCGCTTCCCGCGGAACACAGGCTAAAAACGGAAATAATGACATCTATAAAATCGGCGGCAACTAAAATTGAAAAAATACGTCAGGTTCAGGACGCGCTTAATGAAATAGCTGAATGCGAGTATATTGAGCATAGCAGCCTTTCGGATTTGAATCTTGGCAGGGGACAGGCGAGCGTTTCTGTAACTATTCCTTCGAACCTGTTCTATGATGTTTTGTCTGAACGTACCGGTCTGTCAATTAATGATGAATGTTCGTTAATGGATTGTATTACCGAATTGTCAAACAAACAGAAAAAGTTCGACAAAATCGCTATGGCGTATCAGCAGGTGCAGGATACAGGTTACGGAATAGTAATGCCGACTATTGAGGAACTCACGCTCGAAGAACCTCAAATTATAAAACAATCAGGTAAATATGGTATTAGGCTTAAAGCTTCCGCTCCGTCAATTCATATGATGAAGGTGAATACTAAAACCGAGGTAACACCGATTGTAGGCTCGGAACAGCAAAGTCAGGAGCTTGTAGCATATATGCTCAAAGAATTTGAGGAAAACCCGATTAAGATATGGGAATCCAATATATTCGGCAAGAGCGTTCATGAGCTTGTGAACGAAGGTTTACATAACAAACTATACCGTATGCCTTCTGACGCAAGAGCCAAAATAGGGGAGACAATAGAAAAAATAATTAATAACGGCTGTAACGGTCTTATTTGCATAATACTTTAAAATTTTAAAAAAATTTAATATTATTCTTGAATTTTGCCTCCGTATTAAGTATAATTACTATGTATGAATATTTATTATGGGGGTATATTTATGGATTTGATGGGCAAATTCACCATTTCCGCCTCAATGCTTCTCACGGGATTCGCTATTGTTTTCGGTGTTTTGCTTCTGTTGATTTTTATTATTTGGCTTTACGGCACAATCGTATCAAATGCTCAGAATAAATCGACACAGCGAAAAGCCGAAAAAGAATTAAAGAAACAAAAACAAATTATCGCGGAAGAAAAAACAAAAACAAAAAGCAAACCTGCTTTTGAAAAACAACTCCAAAAAGTTGAAACAGGTGTTTCTGATGAAGTCGTTGCTGTTATTTCCGCGGCTGTATATACAATGTACGGTTCCAAACAAAAGGTTAAGATTAAGAGTATCAAGCGGCACAAAACGCAGTCCGCTTGGGCAAGAGCCGGCTTGCTCGAAAGCAATCAACCTTTTTGATTTTTGACTGATTATTAGAAAGGAACCGATATTATGGAAATTTTTGAAAGATTTTGGAATGCCATTGAGGGCATATATCAGGGCTCGGGTCTTGTTCAGCTCGACTGGCGAAACTATGTGATGATAGCTGTAGCGTGCGCGCTTTTCTATCTTGCCATAAAAAAGCAGTTTGAACCGCTTTTGCTTCTTCCTATCGCTTTTGGCATGCTTCTCGTTAATCTGTACCCCGCGATTACCGAGGCGCCTCAAACCACATTGATGAGCGCGGCGGAATGTATAAAAGCCAAAGGAACGACCGAAGGCTACGCTACGACGGTAATAAATAACGTAACATATTATAATGTTCCGCATTACGGCGGATTGTTATACTATTTATACCAAGGTGTAAAACTCGGCATATATCCTCCGCTTATTTTCCTTGGCGTAGGCGCTATGACAGATTTCGGACCGCTTATCGCCAACCCTAAGAGCTTTATTCTCGGCGCGGCGGCTCAGATTGGTATTTTTATTACTTTTATCGGCGCTATTTTCCTTGGATTTACAGGTTCACAGGCGGGCGCTATCGGAATTATCGGCGGAGCTGACGGCCCGACGGCGATTTATGTTACTACTAAACTCGCGCCTGAACTGCTCGGCTCAATAGCTATTGCGGCTTATTCATATATGGCTTTGGTGCCGATTATACAGCCGCCTATTATGAGAGCGCTTACAACAAAAAAAGAAAGAGCTGTTGTAATGGAACAGCTCCGTCCCGTAAGTAAGCTCGAAAAAATTATTTTCCCTGTAATCATTGTTGTAGTAATCTCTATTCTGCTTCCCGATGCTGCTCCTCTTGTCGGTATGCTGATGTTCGGTAATCTTCTTAAAGAGTCGGGGGTTTGCGAACGTATCTCAAAGACAGCTCAAAACGAACTTATGAATATTATTACGATATTCCTCGGTACAACTGTCGGCGCGACCGCGACAGGCGTAAACTTCCTGTCACTCAGCACATTAAAAATCATTGCTCTCGGTCTTATAGCGTTTATGATGGGTACCGCGTGCGGAGTGCTTTTCGGCAAGGTTATGTATAAAGTTACGGGAGGAAAAGTTAATCCTCTCATAGGCTCAGCAGGTGTTTCCGCTGTACCTATGGCGGCTCGTGTTTCCCAGAGAGTAGGTCAGGAGGAGAACCCGGGAAACTTCCTGCTTATGCATGCAATGGGCCCGAATGTAGCAGGTGTTATCGGTTCCGCTGTTGCGGCAGGTGTTCTTATGAATGTTTTGAAATAACAAATATAATACACGAATAACCGTCTTTATAACAGACGGTTATTCTTTTTTAGAAATAAAATTATTTTCATAATTCTATATTAGAAATATAAAGCGTGGAGCTTGGTTTATAATTAATGCGTATGTTTAGATTTTGATTTGGGAGGTTAAAGTATGCCAAAAGATCTAACTCCTCAAAAAATACTTTCTATGCTTTTGCGTCATATCAAGCTGATTATTCTTGTTGCTGCTTTAGTGACGCTAATCGCGTACGGCTATTCGAGTTTCTTTATTACTCCTGTATATTCGGCTTCTTCGCTTATTATGGTTCAGAACTATTCCGAGTATTACAGCACACAGCCCACAACCAGCTATAACGGTTATAACACAAAAGGACGTATTGACTCAGGTAATATCAGCGCGTCTTCAACAATCGCGGCGAACTGTGTTATCCTTTTCAGCAATTCTCCTGATATGACTTCTCTGATGACTGACGCGACTGTTGATATTGAACAGGTAGAGGAACAGAACTTTATCCGCTTCAATGCTTCATCCGCTAACCCTCAGGTTGCCGCTAATGTCGCAAATCAGCTTGCTGAGCAGGCTCCCAAAACATTTGCTTCTCTTTACGGCAAGGACAAGGGTAGGGTAGATACTATCACGAGCGCGGTGGCTCCTACCACTCCGATATCACCTAATATCAACCAGAACACTTTAATAGGCTTGGCTATAGGTTTAGTTCTCGGTATATTACTCGCGTTTTTCCTTGAGATTATTGATACAACTCTTAAACCCGGTGATGATTTGGCTAAGCTGTACAATTTACCTGTATTTGCTGAGATTGTTGACTTTGAGAAGGAAGGGTAAGGTGATATAAATGAAGATTAAATTACCCGGACAAAAAATGCGAGAAAATAAAGCTGTAAAAGAAGACAGCAAAAAGAAAAGAAGCGGAAATAAAAAGGACAGCAAAAACGTCCTTTCCGAAAAAAGTAAATTCGCTATCGTTGAGGCTTATAAGTCGGCGCGTACTAATATTATGTTTTCGCTGTCCGCTACCGATAAAAAAGCTTTCTGTGTTACCTCTTACGCAAAGGGTGACGGTAAAAGTACAGTCGCGGCTAACCTTGCAATTTCATTCTCCAAGATGGGTAAAAAGGTTATCTTAATTGACTGTGACCTTCGTCGACCTAATATTCATAACATACTCAAGCTTGAGAACAAAGCGGGCTTTTCGGATATGGTCGGTAGAATGGTTATGTTCGATGATGTTGTTCATCACGAAGTTTTACCTTGTCTCGATGTTCTTACATCCGGTACAATTCCGCCTAACCCTTCTGAGCTTATCTGCTCTCCTGAGGTTACAAGGTTTATGGAGCGTCTAAACAGAGAGTATGATTACATTATCTTTGACTCGCCTCCCGTAGGCGTAGTTGCCGACGCTCTGCTGTTAAAGGATTATATTTCGGGATATCTTCTTGTTACGCGTGAGCGTAAAACAACTCACGGTGATATTGAAAAGCTTATCCAGAATATTAAAGTAACCAAAGCTAAGCCTTTAGGATTTATCCGAGTAGGTGTTACTCACGAAGGAAAACGCGGAAAACGCGGTTACTACTATTACTATTACTATCAGTACTATTAATAAAAAAAAGGACGCTCAGGCCAATATCATTTAGTTAAGGAACAAGACACTCACGAAAAGTGGGTGCCTTGTTTTTTTTGAAACAATTTTAAGAAATTTTTAATAAAAGGCTTGACAAAA
>CACZYC010000020.1 GCA_902785365.1 uncultured Ruminococcus sp.
TTGCGCTACGCTCCACTCCAAAGGCAGGCAAAAACATTCTACCATATCGTTACTTTATTTTTTACCTGAAATGGGTCACATCTATTTACAACGCAGAAATTAATTTGGTTTTTTATAGCAATACAGCTTGAAAAACAGCTCGAAAAATGATAAAATTCTATTATTAGTGTTTATATATAAGAACGGATATTATTTTATAGTATTGGAGAGTTTACTTTTGAGTATTTTTGCTAAACCAAAACGAGCGATTCCAAGGGAAAAAACAAGGAGTTCACACAACTACTGGCTTATGTACACGGTGGTTTTCCTCTTCGTGTGCGTTATTTGTTTTTGCTATTTCCTGTTTGAAAGAAAAACAATGATATGGAGTTCCGACGGTAAAAACCAGCACGTGAACTCTCTCATATATTTTGGAGTATGGTTCAGGGAGCTTTTTAAAAATATTTTTGTCAACCACACCTTTACTGTTCCCACATATTCATTCGGACTGGGTTACGGCGGCGACATTATCCAGATACTTCACTACTACTCTTTCGGCGACCCGCTCGATTTGACTTCGATTTTTGTACCCGGCAGCAAGACGTATATTCTCTATCATATTCTGATAATTGTAAGGCTGTATCTTGCGGGGCTGGCGTTCTCAAAGCTCTGCTTCTACTTTGACCGCAATCGTTCCAAAGTAACGATTCTGGCGGGAGCGGTAGTTTATGTGTTCGGCGGATTCGCGCTCTTCGCGTCCACAAGACATCCGTATTTTATCAACCCGATGATTTATTTGCCGATTATTATTGTCGGCGTAAATAAGATACTAAAAAAGCAATCCCCGATTGTTTATATAATCGGAGTTTTCCTTTCGGCGGTAAGCAACTTCTACTTCTTCTATATGATAGTTATTTTTACCGTCCTCTATGTTTTCCTCAAGCTTATTGTAACCCGCAAAGAGCGGAATATGAAAGAAGCTGTAATCGACCTGCTCAAGCTTTTGGGATACGCTGTATTCGGCGTTGTTATGGCGGCAATTATCCTGCTTCCCGTAGTTCTCCAAGTTATCGGAGACCCGAGAGGAGAGGCGGGAGTAAAGGTTAATTTCTTCTATATTACCGAGTATTACAAGAAGTATCTAAGCTCGTTTATCTCGCTCGGAGAAGGCAACGATATGTGGCTGTATATCGGTTTCACAGGTCTTGCCGTTCCGTCGCTTGTTACGCTGTTCTCCAAGAGGGGAGAGCGCACGCTGCTGAAGATTACGTTTGTAGCGCTCACGCTGTTTTCTTTGTTGCCGCTGGCAAGTAAAATCCTCAACGGAATGTCCTACGCGTCAAACCGCTGGCTATGGGCGTATTCACTCATTCTCGCGTATATAGTTGTCGATACATCCGAGGATTTGCTCAATATGAGCAGAAAAAAAGCCGCGTGGTGCGTCGGCGTTATAGCGGTATATCTGGGCGTATGTTTCTGGACGCGTATATCGTTCTCGGAAAATGTGTTTGTCCAGATGGTTATCGCGTTGTTTGTTGTCGCGGCGGTTATACTGACACAGACGGGCGGCAGAGAGAACGACGCGCTGATTCGCAGAAGAAGCATCATTCTTTTGGTTGCCGCTGTTGTCGGAGTAGGATTCAGCGCTTACTACGGAATTTCCGCGGAAAACGAAGGACATTATTTAGATAAGTACAGTAAAATTTCGCAATACTATACGCGTTTCAGGTCTAACGAGGCGGCTGTGCTCCACAAGAAGTACGACAACGGTGAGTTCTATCGTTATACGGGCTCAGTACTTAACAGGAACGTTTCTCTGCTTGAGAAAAACTCGTCCACACAGTTCTTCTTCAGCCTTTCCAATCCCAATATTTTCAAATTCTTTAATGAGCTTGATTTGAATATTCCGATGGGACAGATTTATTACGGACTTGACGAGCGCGCCTCTCTCAACGCTCTTGCGAACGTCAAATATTTTGTCTCCGACAATATCCGCGAGCTGCCTTCGGGTAAGCTTTCGACAAGGACGGAAAAACTTGTGCCATACGGCTTCAACAAAAAAGAAGATTACTGGGCGTTCAATACAAACGGAAAGCTGATTTCCGGCAATAACCCCGAGAAACTAAAGAACAAGAAAATCCTCACCAAGTATTCTGTTTATACCAACGATAATTTCCTGCCGTTCGGCTACACATATTCGAGCTATCAGACACAGGACAGCTTTGACAAAATGAACTCCGTTCAGAAACAGGAGTCATTGCTGCAGAGCGTACTGCTTGAAAAGGATACAAAGAGCGTCAAAAAAGGCAATCCTGAGCTCACAAGTAAACAAATTGATTATAAAATCAAAGCTAACGACAAGAAAGCTACGGTTTTGGACAATAAAATCGTCACAATTAAAAAGGACGCAAAAGTTACCCTCACGTTTGACGGTATGGAGAATTGCGAGAGCTATTTCTATATAGAGGGACTTAACTATAAGGGAACAAACAAGCTCGACCTTTATTCCGACGACAAGAGCGTCGATCCGCAGGATGTGTTTGATGAGTCTGACTGGGAAAACCTGCCCAAGGACCAACGCAACTGGATAAAGATACAGTCCGAAAATTACAAGGAGCAGGGCAAGCTGTATATCAAACTGCGAGCCACGGGCGGCGATGATCCAATAACCAAAAAGATTACCTATCATACTCCCTACTATAAGTATTACGAGGGCAAGCACGACTTTTTGGTTAATTTGAATTACAGTCAAAAAGCCAAGAACAAAATCACGGTTACATTACCGTTCAGAGGTATCTACACGTTCAAAAATATCAAGCTTTACTGCCAGCCTATGGACAAATTCACAGGTCAGGTAAACGCGCTTAAAGAGGATACCCTGCAAAAGACTGATTTCCACAAAGCCGAAAGTTCGGGCGCCACTAACGAAATAACGGGAGAAATTTCTTTAAAAGAAAATAAAATTATGCTCCTCACAATTCCGTACTCTAACGGTTGGAAGGCGTATATCGACGGCAAGGAAACAAAAATTCTCAAAGCCAACATTATGTTCTCCGCTATCGAAGTGGGCAAGGGCAACCATAAAATCAGACTGACATACAACACGCCCGGTCTTAAAATCGGAATTGTAATGAGCGCGGTCGGCTGCGCGGCGTTCATCGCGTTTGTCATTCTGGTGATTGTAAAGAGAAGGAAAAAAGCAAAACATAATTTTTCAGAAAAATAAGAAGTAAAAAAGTTCAGCTAAAGGAATTGAGCTATGGGTATTAAGAAAAAGTCAAAACTTAATAGTTCACGTTTGGGACAGGGTTTTGTCCCGAATTATACATTACTGTATACACTGGTATTCTTGTTTATGACAGTTGTTGTGTTCCACTATTTTCTGGTGTGGGGCAGAGTGTCTGTCTGGTATTATGACGGCAAAACACAGAACTACAACGCGCTTGTATATATAGGAGTTTGGGGCAGAGACCTTCTGAAAAACATTTTTATCAACCATTCCTTTGAGATTCCCACCTACTCGTTTACTCTCGGGTATGGCGGTGATGTCGTTCAGTTTTTGCATTTCTATGGTTTGGGCGACCCGTTCAACCTGCTCTCGGTATTTGTGCCAAGCGGAAAAACAATCTTCCTGTATCATATTTTGATTATCGTAAGATTGTATCTTGCGGGTTACGCGTTCTCAAGAATGTGCCTGTATTTCAACAAGAATATTGACAGATACGCTGTGTTGGCGGGCGCTTTGGCGTATGTGTTCGGAGCTTACGCTCTGATTTCCGCGACGCGCCATCCGTATTTTGTCAATCCTATGATATATATGCCGATGCTCATTATCGGTATGGAGAAAATCAGACAAAAGAAATCGCCGCTTGTTTTTGTGTTCGGCGTGTTCCTCTCCGCGGTCAGCAACTTCTATTTCCTTTATCAGCTGGCGTTGTTCTCCGTTCTTTATTTAATCAGCAAGATGATATTCGACCGTAAAAAATATACGGCTAAGGAGAATGTATTCTATCTTCTGAAACTTGCCGCTTACGCGCTTCTGGGAGCGTCTCTGGCGGGAGCGATATTTGTTCCTGTACTGGTTCAAGCGATAAACGACCCGAGGATGGGCGTGGGCGCTTATGTTCCGCTATTGTACGAAAAGAAACTGTACGCGGAGCTTCTCAAAGACTTTATATCGTCCGACAGCATACCCGAAAACTGGACATGTATAGCTATGGGAGGAGTTGTAATCCCCGCTTTGTATACGCTGTTTGTCGGCAAGGGTAAGCGCACTTATCTTAAGGTTGTCGCGGTCGCGCTTATTCTGTTCGCGGTTGTACCTTTCTTCGGTCATGTATTCAATGGTATGTCATATATTTCAAACCGTTGGATATGGCTGCTCGCTTTGGCGCTGGCTTATGTAATAGCCGTGACAGTCGAGGATTTCGCGAAGTTAAGCTCAAAGGATTTACTCAGAATATTTATTGTGATTGTAGTTTATTTTGCTCTGTGCTTTATTTTCAGAGAGTCCTTTACCTCGAGCGCGTTAGTTCAGCTGATTATAGCTTGCGCGGAAGTAATAGTGATTACGGCATTGATATCCTCGGGCAAGATAGCGCGCTTCGCGGGTATTACTGTTTTGGTCGCGGTTATTATCGGAGTATCCCTTAACGCTTTCTTTAAATATTCGCCGACAGTTTCCGAGTTTTTATCTGAGTATTACTACTCCTCGTATTTTAACAAGAGCTTTAACGCAAACGAGGCTAATCTGTTGAGCAAAAAGTACAAGGATGACGAATTCTACAGATATTCGGGAACGTCGATGACAAAGAACGCGGCGCTGCTCAACGGTCAGTCCACAACGCAGTTTTACTACAGCCTTTCAAATCCGAATGTGTTTGAGTTCTTTGATGAGCTTAACACAAACGTCACCATAGGACAGCGTTACGACGATTTGAACGACTCTACTTTCCTTAATACACTTGTCGATGTTAAGTATTTTACACTCGGCACAGGTGATTTTATGCATGTCGGAAGATTTATCAACAATCCCAAGCTGGATTCAGATAAACGCGTGCCTTACGGCTACGACAAGAAGAACTCCAAGATATGGGCTTATACCTCCAAGGGGTTAAAGAAAAAGAACACAGGAAAGTTCAAGAAAAATAATATTCTCGGAGCTTTCTCGGTTTATGAAAACGAGAATTTCCTCCCGTTCGGCTACACATATTCCAACGCTATAACGCGTTCGGAGTATTCAAAGCTCAGCCCGATTCAAAAGCAGGAGGCTTTGCTTCAGGGTGTTGTGCTCGACAAGAGTACAGACACGGTAAAAAATATAACTCCCAGAACCTCGTCGCAAAAGATTAACTACAAAATTAAGTCGCTTACGGGCGTAACACAGAAGGGCAAAAAGTTTATCGCCAACGGCGAAGTCAGGAAAATCACATTTGAGCTTTCGGGCGGACTTGAAAACAGCGAGACCTATGTCCGTTTCAAAAATATAGGCTTCAAGGGTATAAAAGTTACCGACCTGTACAATGATGACAAATCCATAGACCCCAACGACGAGTATACTGAAAAGGATTGGAAAAGTTTTTCGCCCGCGCAGCGCAGAGAACTAGACAAGGAGGCCTCTGAGTATATTGATCGGACAAAGATTGATTTTAATCTGAAGTATGACGGAATAACAAAAGAGTTCGACTATCGAACTCCGAACGACATCTACTATCAGGGACGTCAGGATTATCTGATTAACCTTAATTACAGAGAGAAGCCTTTGAAAACCGTAACGCTCAAACTGCCGTACAGGGGCGTGTACAGCTTTGATGAAATAAGCTTCTACGGCCTGCCTATGGACGGCTACGAAAAACGCGTCGAGGCATTGGGTGAGGATGTTCTGACAGATGTGAATTTCCATGATGAAAATAACTCATGTTCCACCAACGAAATAACAGGCAATATTTATTTAAAAGAAAATAAAATTCTTTGCCTTACAATTCCGTATTCCAAGGACTGGACGGCGTATGTAGACGGCAAAGAGGTTGAAATCCTCAGAGCCAACACCGCCTTTTCCGGACTTGAGCTCACAAGGGGCAGCCACAAGATTAAACTTGTATACCACACCTCGGGATTTAAGTTCGGCATTGTTCTGAGCGGTGTAGGAGTTCTGGCGTTAGCCGCGCTGATAGTTTTGGAAATAATCAGAAAAAAGAGAAGCAAGAAAAAACTGAGATACTCTGAATATTATTCAGAGATAAACACGGATAGTCCGATTTGTGTCGGACTATTTGTGGTGGAGGATAGAAAAATGGCAGTCAAAGCAAAAACTAAAAATTTTTCCCTTTTGTCAAAAGATAAATTTCCTAATTATTGGATAATGTATACGTTGGTATTCTTGCTTTTGGCGGCGTTTGCTTATCATTATTTTATGATTTTCGGAAAAGCGACTGTCCTTCACGGTGACGGCGATACCCAGAACTACAACACTCTTGTGTATATCGGTATATGGTTTCGGGATATTATCAAGAATATCTTTGTAAATCACTCGCTGAGTATTCCCACCTATTCGTTTTCGCTAGGTTACGGCGGAGATATCGTCCAGCTGCTTCACTACTATGTTTTCGGCGACCCGTTCAGCATATTCTCTACTTTTGTTCCCAGCAGCAAGACGATGTATCTGTACAGCTTCCTGATTTTACTGAGGCTGTATCTGGCGGGACTGGCGTTCTCAAAGCTCTGCTTTTATCTCAACAAAGGTATTGACAAATTCGCGGTTCTCGCGGGCGCGCTGGCTTATGTTTTCTGCGCGTATACGCTGGTGTGGGGTCCCTGCCATCCTTACTTTATAAACCCGATGATTTATCTTCCTATGATAATAATCGGTCTTGAAAAAATCAGACAGAAAGAATCCGCGGGATACTTTGTTTTTGGTGTGTTCTTTTCGCTCACCAGCAACATTTATTTCCTTTACATAATTGCTGTATTCTCAGTCCTTTACTTAATCGGCAAAATGATTTTTGACCGAAAAAAGTATACAGCCAAGGAGAACGTACTTTATATTCTCAGGCTGGCGGGGTATTCACTTTTGAGTTTGACTATGGCGGCGGTGGTTTTGTTCCCCATTGTAATTCAGGTGATAAAAGACCCCAGATTTATGAAAAATACATACATACCGCTGTTTTACGATACGGTGTTCTACAGGCGGTTCTTAAAGTATTATATAGTTTCGAGCGGAAGAGCCGCGATGTTTACGGATATCGGAATGGGCGGTCTTGTAATTCCCTCGCTCTATGTGCTTTTTTCAACGAGGAAAAAGCGAACCTATCTGAAAGTAATAGTTATTGCGCTGACGGCGTTCGCGCTGATTCCGTATTTCGGGCATTTTTTCAACGCAATGTCGTACATATCAAACCGCTGGGTATTTGTTCTCGTTTTCGCGCTTGCGTATACTATCGCGGTCGGCGCGGAGGGCTTAATAAAGTTTAAGACAAAAGACTGCCTGCTGTGTCTCGGCTTCTTCGCGTTATATACTATCGCGGTGCTGGTTTCTTGGAAGGCGTTTACCAACAGCACATTGATTCAGATAGCGGTTGCGCTTGTGGCGGTTGTTATTGTTTTGCTGGTCAGCATAAGCAAGAAATCCCGCACATATCTGGGCGCGGCCATAGCGCTCGCGGCAATGGTTTCGGTCGGGGTTAATATGTCATTCACTTACAAAGAGAGTTTTATGAACGACTACTGCCGCTCAAAAGGATTTTTCTCGCAGTTTAACGCGAACGAGGCGAATCTGCTCAAATATCAGTATAAGGACGACGAGTTCTACAGGTATTCGGGAACATCGCTGATGTATAACGCGGCGCTGTTTAACGGCATATCTTCAACTCAGTTTTACTATAGCCTTTCCAACCCGAATCTGTTTGAGTTCTTCGATGAGCTTCACTGCAACGTTACAATAGGTCAGAAGTACAAGGACCTTGACGACTCGGCTTCCTTGAACACATTGGCGAATGTCAAGTATTTTTCGCTTGGAACAGGTGCTAAGAACAGCAAGAACGATTACGCCAAAATCAAGAAGATTGAGAATCTTCAGAAAAGGGTTCCGTACGGCTTTGACACCGATAACCCGAAACATTGGGTGATATATAAAAACGGAAGAACAACCGCCGTAAAAGAACCTACAGAATGCGGCAAAACTATGAGGGGTACGTTCTCTATCTATGAGAACAAGAACTTCCTTCCGTTCGGCTACACATATTCAAGCTATATTCCGCGCTCCGAGTACAAGAAGCTGAACCCTGTCGAAAAGCAGGAGGCTATGCTTCAGGGCGTTGTGCTCGATAAGAAAACTGACAAGCTGAAATCCGTTACCCCTGTTACGAACGTTCAAAAAATAAAGTACAAACCGATAACAGACAAGGACGCCACGGTAAAAGGCAACAAAATAATTACGACAAAAAACAAAGTCAACGTTATTCTTGAGCTGAAAAACAACACGCCCGGCTGTGAAACCTATATCGACTTTAAGAACATTAACTTCAAGAGTACATCCGCTCAGCAGCTGTACAGCAACGACAAAAGCGTAGACCCGAACAACCTGTTCACCCCTGCGGACTGGAAGAAACTCAGCCCCGAAAAGCAGAGTAGTCTAAACGCTAAGTCAGAGTCTGCTGGAAAAAGGACAAAGCTGATATTCAAGCTGTCCTGCGAAAAAATAAAAAAAGCCTTTGACTTTAGGACAGAACAGGATATCTACTATCAGGGCCGCAAGGATTACAAGATTAACCTCGATTACACCGAGCAGCCAAAGAAAAAGATAAAGCTGACTCTGCCGCTCAGGGGCGTATATACTTTTGACAGTATTGATGTATACAATCTCCCTATGGACGGCTACGAAAAACAGGTAAGCGCTCTCAGGCAGGATGTGTTGCAAAATGTGGATTTCCACAACGATAACGGCTCGATGGCTACAAGTGAGATAACAGGTGATATTTCTTTAAAAGAAAATAAATTCCTGTGTCTTACCATTCCGTATTCCAAGGACTGGACAGCGTATGTAGACGGCAAAGAGGTCGAAATCCTCAGAGCCAACACCGCTTTTTCGGGGCTTGCGCTCACAAAGGGTAATCACAAGATTAAACTTGTATACCACACCCCGGGATTTAAGGTCGGAATTGTCCTGAGCGTTGTGGGATTTTTGGCGTTAATTGCTTTGGCTGTTGTTCGGATTATAAGAAGAAAAAGAAAAAATCAGCTTGCGCACCTAACACACGCAACGCGCTAAGGGGTACAAATCCGCTTGATTTTAAAAGCTTATTGTGATAAGATTATTCCATATTATTTAAGGCAGGTAATGATTATGAGATCAGATTTAATGAAAACAGGCGCCACCCGCGCGCCTCAGCGTTCACTTTTAAAAGCTATCGGACTTACTAACGAGGAGATTAAACGTCCGTTTATCGCTGTTGTAAATTCCAAGAGCGACTATATCCCCGGGCATAAGCACCTTGACGATATCGCCGAAAAGGTTATGGACGGAATCCGCAACGCCGGCGGCGTTCCCTTTGAGTTCAATACCATCGGTGTCTGCGACGGACTCGCAATGAACCACAAGGGTATGAAGTACAGCCTTTGCTCCCGTGAGCTTATCGCGGATTCTATCGAGGTTATGCTTACAGCTCACCCGCTTGACGCTGTGGTATTTATCCCCAACTGCGACAAGGTTACTCCCGGTATGCTCCTCGCGGCTTGCAGGCTCAATCTTCCCGCCGTATTTGTTTCGGGTGGTCCTATGCTCCCCGGCGAATACAACGGCGAAAGATACGGTCTCTCCGAGATGTTTGAGTATGTAGGCTCTCACGCGGCTGGCAAAATCACCGACGAACAGCTTGAAGCGTATGAGGACCACGCTTGTCCCACATGCGGCTCCTGCTCGGGTATGTATACAGCTAACTCAATGAACTGTCTCACCGAGGCTATCGGTATGGGACTTCCCGGCAACGGAACACGTCCCGCAATCTCCGGCGCGAGAAGAGCTCTCGCTCAGGAGGCAGGCGAGCAGGTTATGGAACTGCTCAAAAAGGACATCCGTCCCCGTGATATTATCACTAAGGAAAGCCTCGAGAACGCTCTGCGCTGCGAGATGGCTCTCGGCTGCTCCAGCAACACTGTGCTTCACTTGCTCGCTATCGCGTATGAGGCGGACGTTCCCGTTGATATCAACCTGATTGACGAAATCAGCAAGACTACTCCGCAGATTTGTAAGCTAAATCCCGCGGGTAAAATATTTATTACAGACCTCAACGAAAAGGGCGGTATCCCCGCCGTTATGAAGGAACTCTCCAAGAAGGGCATCATCAACGAGGATTGCGTTACCGTCAAGGGTACGGTAGGCGAGCGTATCAAGGACGCTCCCGCTCCCGACGGCGAGGTTATCCACACGGTTGAGAGTCCGCTCAGAGAGGACGGCGGTATAGCAATTCTGTTCGGTAATATCGCTCCCGACGGCGCTGTTGTAAAGCAGGGCGCTGTATCTCCCGAAATGATGCAGAATACAGGTCCCGCCCGCGTATTTGACAGTGAGGAGGACGCCTGCGAGGCAATTTACGGCGGTAAAATCAATGCGGGCGACGTTGTCGTTATCCGCTATGAGGGCCCCAAGGGCGGCCCCGGTATGAGAGAAATGCTCGCCCCGACATCCGCTCTGGTAGGTATGGGACTTGACAGCTCTGTATCACTTATTACAGACGGACGTTTCAGCGGCGCTACCAAGGGCGCGGCAGTAGGTCATGTCAGCCCCGAAGCGGCTTCGGGCGGTCTTATCGGTCTTATCGAGGAGGGCGACACGGTTACTGTTGACATCACCAACCGCAAGCTCACACTCCATGTTGACGACGCTGTTATCGAGGAGAGAAGAAAGAACTTCACCCCCAAGACCAAGGAGCTTGAGGGCTACATCAAGCGCTATGCCAAGCTTGTTACATCAGGCTCAACAGGCGCGGTATTCGAGAAATAATAAGAAAAAGCTTCCCGTTCAGGGAAGCTTTTTTATCTTCTTACTTCTTTGTTTTTGAATTGCCATGGAGAAATATCGTTTCCCTTTACCATAAAAGCCTTTTTGCTCATTTTGGCTAGGGGCTCGTCGTTGTAGCTGTCGGAGTAAAACTCGTCAATTTCCTCGCCGTACTGTTCTTTGAACATCCTGACCTTTTCGTCGCCGTGGCAGTTTTCGCCTGTGTACTTACCTGTTTTTACGTCAACCTGAGAGGCGATGAGGTGCTTAATGCCGAGGTAGTCGCAAATCGGTTTGAGCAGAAAATACGGCGAAGCCGATATTACCAGGTCATCCGGCTTTTGCTGAGCTTTGTACCATGTTTTAATCTTGGTTTTGTTTTGTTTCCAAAAGTCGTCGATGTCCTTTTTCGCGTCAATTTTGGTGAGGAAGCGATACATATTCTCCTTCATAATCGTCTTTGTGCCGATGTTGAGCACATAGTATCGCACAGCGCCTTTGACGAGCGGAACCGCGAGGTGGAAAATTCCCTTGTGCCTCTTGAGACAAAAGATGTAAAAGTCCATCGTGGAGTCGCCGTCGTATATTGTTTTGTCAAAATCATATACATTCATATTTTATCATCCTGTTTTCGACTAATATATTAAGATTATAGAATAAAAAAATGTAAATTTCAACCATAAAAGCATTTCTTGCTCCCGAGCCCTTGTCCTCGGGAGAATTTTGTAGTATAATAACTATAAGTATGTATAAGTGGAACTATGCCTTTTTTCTAAATCTATTATTCGCGTGCGGGCAGAGCCCGCCGATTACTGACCACTGACCACTGACTACTGACCACTCACTGTACGGACAGGCACAAAGACCTGTTTCTTGTGCGATACAATATATTGAGGTATATACTTTGTTCGGCTATGTAAGAATCCAAAAAAGTGAATTACTTGTGCGTGAATATGACGCCTACAAGTCTGTTTATTGCGGACTCTGCAAGCGTATGGGCAAGGACTATTCCTTTCTCTCACGCTTTATTCTCAGCTATGACTGCACGTTCTACGCGATTTTTCTTATGTCGCTGAGAAGCTCGTGCAAGGGCTTCGAGAACGGACGCTGTCGTTTTAATCCTCTAAAGAAGTGTATGTTCTGTCAATGTGGGGACGACGCTTTGTCAAAAGCCGCGGCGCTCAGTGTGATACTCGCGTTTTATAAGCTGGAGGATAATATCAGCGACAGCGGTTTCCTGAAGCGGCTGGGGTGCAAGCTTGTCCGTCCGTTTTTCGCCCGCTGGCGCAAAAAAGCGGCTGAAAGATATAGAGAGATTGACGAGTTCGCGCGTAATATGATGGACGCTCAAAGCGAGGCGGAAAAGAATCCCGAGTGCGGAATTGACGCCGCCGCCGACCCGAGCGCGGCAATGCTCTCAAACGTTCTTTGCCTTGAAGCCGTGGACGAAATCAGCGAACGGCTTTACCGTCAGATAGGATACGGACTGGGCAGATTCATCTATCTCATTGACGCCTTGGACGACTATGACGACGACGTTAAATCGGGCGGATTTAACCCGATTAAGAACTTGGGACAAGACAAATTCGAGGTTATGAACAACAACCTCTCGCAGGCTCTGGCGATGGTTTTTGACGCGTACAACCTGCTTGATACAGTAGATTTTAAAGGTATTACAGACAATATTATTCTCAAAGGTCTGCCGAGTGTGCAGGCTGAGATAATACGGAAGGTGAAGGAAAATGACTAAAAACCCGTATGAAGTTTTGGGCGTTTCAATGGACGCCTCGGAAGCGGAGATTAAAGCCGCTTATCGTGAACTCGCGAAAAAATATCATCCCGATAATTATCAGGACAGTCCGTTAGCCGACCTCGCCGAGGAAAAGATGAAAGAGGTCAACGAGGCTTACGAGGAAATTATGCAGGCCAAGAAGAACGGTTCCAACGCTACGGGCGGCGGCTACAACTATTCCGCGTCGTCCGAATACGCTAATGTACGCGCGCTGATTCAACAGAACAGGCTCGACGAAGCCGAGAGAATCCTCGAAGGAATCACGGGCGACCACAGCGCCGAGTGGTACTTCCTCAGGGGAATGTGCTATTACAGACGTGGCTGGGCTCAGCAGGCTGTACAGCATTTTCAGAGAGCGTGTACTATGGAACCCAACAATATGGAGTACCGTCAGGCTCTCAACAATATGAGCCGTCAGCAGAGTTACGGCTACGGCGGTTACAATACTACCGGTATGAACCAAGGCTCTCAGTGCGGCGTGTGTGATATCTGCGCGGGACTTATGTGTATGGACTGCCTGTGCAGGGGTTGTTGCTGATGAAACGCGACACATACAGAGTTGCTTTCTGCGGACTTATAACCGCTTTGTCATTTGTGCTTATGCTTATGACGAATCTTATCCCCGTAGGTACTTTTGCTTTCCCGTGTCTCGCGGGAGTGCTCCTTGTGGCGGTTGTCATAGAGTTCGGCTGGAAATGGGCTTTGGCGGCGTTCGCCGCGGTTTCAATATTATCCGTTCTGTTCGCGGGGGACAAGGAAGCGGTTGTGTATTTCATAGCTTTCTTCGGGTTCTATCCGATTTTAAAGAGCGGCATAGAAAGACTTCGTTCCAAAGCGGTTCAGTACATAATAAAATACGCCGTATTTACCGTGTGTGTTGTCGGCGCGTTTATGTTCACGAAATTTGTGCTGTTAATTCCCGACGACGAGTTCACCGTTATGGGTGTGTATATTCCGTGGGTGTTCCTGATTGTCGGCGAAGCGGCGTTCATTGTTTACGATATGTTTGTGACAATCATAGTTACAAACTATTTGGTTAAGGTAAGAAAAAAATTGTTTAAGGATAAGTTTATTTAGTGGAACTAAGAAGGTACAGGTATGAGAATTGCAAGAAAAATATCGGCAATTTTGCTGATAATAACAATTGTATTATCACTTCAGCTGTTGCCCGCTCAGGCGGCTAACGCTTTACCGACAGGCTCCGTAAACACTTCCGGTGTTAACCTGCGTTCGGGAGCCGGAACCACTTATTCGGTTGTCGAAACTATGGCTAAAAACACCAAGGTTACTCTGCTAAGCTGCAAGCGTTACAACACTGATTGGTATCATATAAAGGTTAAATCATCAGGCAAAAAGGGTTATGTCCACAGGGACTATCTCAAAATCAACAGCGGACAGCTCTATATTCCCGCCTCCGCGACTGGCTACAAGGGTTATACTGTCAAATATACCAACGTGCTTAACACTACGGGTCAGGCAATAAGCTGGTCAAGCTCAGACAAGAGCATTGCCGAAATTGACAAAAACGGAAAAGCCACATGCAAAAAAGCGGGAAGCGTTACCGTTACGGCAAAAGCGGGAAGCAAAAAGCTCACTTCCAAGCTCACCGTCAAGAACGCCGACGTAACCCTCAACAAAACGAGCCTTACACTTTTTAAGGACGGCGATACCGCCAAGCTTACAGCCACCTGCGCAAAAGCGGTGACATGGACAAGTTCAAACACCTCCGTGGCAACGGTATCTAACGGAACTGTAACTCCCAAGGCGATCGGTACGGCTACAATCAAAGCCGCGAGCAAATCGGGCTCGGCTTCTTGTAAGGTTACGGTTAAAAAACTCACGATTACTCTCAGCGTTACAAAGTCGACGATGTATGTCGGTAACTACGCTATAATAACGCCCTCGGGCGGCAAGAGCGGATATACTTATTCCAGCAGCAATACATCCGTTATTACGGTCAACAGCAAGGGTATTGTGAACGCTAAGGCCGCGGGCACCGCCAAGGTTACAGTCAAGAGCGGTTCGCTTTCTGAAACAAAGAAATTTACCGTAAAATCGGGTTCTAACATTGCTCTTTCGCATACCGCGGGAACTTTGCTCGCCACAAAAACGCTCTACATAAAGTCGACCACAGGCGGCGTTAAATGGAAAACCAGCAACAAAGCGGTAGCGACAGTAAGCAAGGGATACGTTTACGGCGTCAATAAGGGCTACGCCGTAATTTCCGCGTATACTTCCTCGGGCTGTAAGGACTGCCTTGTAACTGTCAAGGCGGCTGAGCCCATAAGATTTGTGTATACATCCGAGAACTCCGTGCTCCTCAATAAAACCGTCAAAGCTATCGCTATTACGGACAAAGTCAGGACGAAGGTAAAATTCAAGCTTAAATCTCCGTCGGGCAAAATCATCTGGGTAAAGAACCCCTCAAAGTCCGTCAGCTCAAAGCGTATTACGTGGAAAGCTGATACAAAAAAGATGACTGAGGCGGGGGTATATGATATTACCGCTTACGCGCGCACAAAGTCCAACTCCGATTATAAGACAAGCGCGGGCGGCAAGTCCACGTTCTATGTCAGCAAATGCACAAGCAGAGCCACTACGGATTATGGCAAGAGGAGAGCGACAACATCTCTGCTTAAGAATATCGCGAGCTTCGAGGGTTTTCTTTCCAAGGTTACTCCCGACGCGATTGTCGCGGATTCTCCGACGGTAGGATACGGCAAGGTCGTTTACCCGGGCGATACATTCTACAACGGAATGACCAAGTCCGAGGCGTTCGCCTATCTGGCAAAGACTGTCAACGAGTCGGGTTTTACCTCGCGGGTAAACAAGCTTCTCACGGATAATAAAATCAAGTTTAATCAGACGCAGTTCGACGCTCTGGTAGACTTTTCATACAACCTCGGAGCGTACGCTATTGAGATGGATTCTTCGTTTATGTCTATGCTCAAAAACACATACGGCAAAGATTCCTACAAGCTCACGGGTTATATCAGAGTTCCCTCAGCCGAGATGAAGAAGAGCGCGAGCAGCAGCTCAGCTACACTCAAAAAGGTTAAGGCGGGCTCAATTGTAAAGCTCACATCAAGCACCGCAAAAAGCGGTTACTACAAGGTGAAATACAGCTCAACCACGGGATACGTCAAGACAAGTCAGATTACACAGCGTACCACCTCAACAACCGTGCGCGACCTCAAAAACACAAGCTACAGCAAGCTCAAGTCTATTCTGCTGCCGTATCATCACGCGTCGGGAAGCTGTTACTGGGGACTTCTTTACAGAAGAACAGACGAAGTCGAAATGTACTATTTCCGCGACTACACCGTGGACGGCGTAAATAACGACTATATGATGAAGTATTACTGTTCCCGCAATTCGAATTTCGGAATGGGATAAGTTTTCATAAAAACCTTTTGCGGCGCATACTCTTAGTCAGGACAACCTGACGGAGTGATGAAATGCAAGGAATAGTTTTTACTTACAGAAAAAGAAAACAAAGCGGAAAAACCCGCTTAATTAACTCAAAAAAAGATTTAAGAATTTTACTGCGTAAGTGGGGCGGCGTTATGTTGTTCTCACTTACGCTGGTTATCGGATTGACCGCGGGCACTTTGTGCTCAGGAAATCTCAGCCGCGAAACTCTAAAGAATCTGGACTTTCTTTTCGCCACCAATATGCCCGCGAGACTGTCGGGCGGAGCGTGGGGCGCTTTCTGCGCGGGGTTTGCTTCGGACTTTTTGTTTTTGATCGCGGCGTTCCTTATGGGGCTGAGCCTTTGGGGAGCGGCGGTTCTGCCGCTAATCGCTTTTTTCAGGGGCTTCGGCGTCGGTGTCAGCGCGGGCTATCTTATTATGACCTACGGGCTCAAGGGACTTGTGTTCTATATTTCCGTGCTTTTACCGAGTATCGCGGTTTCCTGTGTCGCGCTGGTTTATGAGCTCGGCGTGTCTTTTGCGGTTTTCAGGAGCATTCTGCGGAATGTTCTGGGCAAAACCTCGGGCGGCTTGAAGGAAACGCTCGCGCGGTATTTCAGAAGCTCGCTCAGATACCTTGTTATAACTTTTTCGGCTTCCGTGATCGGCTCGGCGCTCTGGGTTGGTCTGGCGGGACTTTTCTTTTGATTATTATGTTTAAGTATTTTCGGGGTGATGGATTTGGAAAAAACCAAATATGGTTTTATCCGCTTTTTTAACGGATATTTTAAAAATTTTCATAAGCTTCTGCTTACAAATATCCTGTTTGCGGTTCCCGCGGCGGCGTTTATCTCGCTGTTTCTCGTGATAAGCAAACTGAGCGGACTTAACCTGAGCTTAATTGAGCTTCTGCCGATTATATTCTGCTTTCCGTTCTTTGCGGGTGTTACCGTAATAACAAGAAATATCGCCCGCGGGGACAAGAAAGTCCCTGTCGTAAGGTTGTATTTCAAGGGAATAAAGGATAACTTCCTGAGATTTCTGGTGCACGGAATTGTATTTTATATAGCGTTCTTTTTGTGCTATATCTCCATAGCGCTCTACTGGCGCAACGCGCAGATTAACAACTTCTACTTTGTGCCTTTCGGCGTTACGGTGCTCATCGCTGTGGCGGTGCTGTTTATCTTCTATAACGTCCCCGCTATGACAGTTACGTTCAAGCTGAGGATGGGAACGATTTACAAGAACGCGGCGCTGATGAGCTTCGGCGAAATCAAAAATAACTTCTTTTCCACGATCGGTTTGTTCCTGCTGTTTTTGTTTGTCGCGAGTATCTATCTTGTGATTCCCGATTTGCTTATCAGGAACATTGTCGGGGTTGCGCTTTGCTCGCTTCTTGTTCCGTCTACCGCTTCGTTTATCATCAACTTTTACACCTTCAAGGATATGGCAAGGATGATTTCCGAGGACGGCGGACGCTCGGCGGGAATCAAGGAAGAGGAGAAGAAAGACGAGGAGGAAATCCTCGATTTCTCTCAACTCGATCTGGACGAAAACAAGGATATGGACGAGTTTTTATTTTTTGGCGGTAAAATGGTCAAGAGAGGAACTCTCATAAAAATGCGTGACGCTCAGGAGGCAAAGGATGAGCAAAACAAAGAAAAAAAGAAATAAGAAACACCAGCCCGAAAAAAAGAAAAAGAGCAACAAAAAGACAATAATAATTACAGTTTGTGTTGCGTGCGCGGCGGCGCTTATTGTGGCGGGCACTATCATAGCGGACAGGCTAACCAATGTTAAATACGCAGGCTTTGTCGACAAAAGTTTCAACAGCCAATCTGCTTATGACTCCAAGGGCAAAGAGGTGGATTTGCGCGACGTTTATGTCAACGCCGAGCGTTACGATACCTATACGGGCTCTCTCGGATTCAAAGAAGACAGCACTTTTTCAATGTGGATGGGTCCCGGTCCCGACGACGGCAGTCACGACGGTACATTCACCTACAACATGGGTGACAGCGTAATCAACGGCGAGTTCAAAAACGGTAATAAGGTGAAATTCAAAATTGTCAGGGACAAAAACGGCGACATCAAACGCATTGAAGCGCCCTACGGAGAATATACAATATATTTCAGCTGAACAAGAGTTGTTCCCCCTGGGATTCAGGGGGAATTATTTTTACCAAAAACTGTCTGTAATTGTCAATTTGCTATTGCTAAACAACGGCGATTGTTGTATAATTATTATGACTATGAAGTTAATCTTCACGCAGAAAGGAAGTACAAAAATGAAATTAAACAAAGTTACTGTTGACGACATTAACGTAAAAGGTAAAAAGGTGCTCGTAAGAGTAGATTTTAACGTACCGCTCAAGGACGGCGTTATCACCAACGATAACCGTATTACAGCGGCTCTGCCTACAATCAAAAAGCTCGTTGCCGACGGCGGCAAGGTTATCCTTTGCTCACATCTCGGCAAGCCGAAGAACGGCCCCGAGGACAAGTTCTCGCTCGCTCCCGTAGCGGTAAGACTTTCCGAGCTCCTCGGCAAGGACGTAGTATTCGCCAATGACGACGAAGTAGTAGGCGCGAACGCAAGAGCTGCCGTTGCCGCTATGAAGGACGGCGACGTTGTTCTGCTCCAGAACACAAGATTCAGAAAAGAAGAGACCAAGAACCTCGAGCCCTTCTCTGAGGAGCTCGCGTCACTCGCTGAAATATTTGTTATGGACGCTTTCGGTTCCGCTCACCGCGCTCACTGCTCCACAGCGGGCGTTACAAAGCACATCAAAGATACTGCCGTAGGCTATCTTATGCAGAAGGAAATCGACTACCTCGGCAACGCGGTAGAGAACCCCGTTAGACCTTTCGTAGCTATTCTCGGCGGCGCCAAGGTTGCTGACAAGCTCAATGTTATCTCAAATCTCCTCGAGAAGTGCGACACACTTATCATCGGCGGCGGTATGGCTTACACATTCCTCAAAGCTCAGGGTATGGAAATCGGTAAGTCGCTCGTTGACGACACAAAACTCGACTATTGTAAGGAAATGATTGAAAAGGCTGAGAAGCTCGGCAAAAAGCTTCTTCTTCCCATCGACACAGTTGTAGCCGCCGGTTTCCCCGATCCCATCGACGGACCCATCGACGTAACTACAGTTGACGCGACCGCTATTCCCGCTGATATGGAAGGTCTCGATATCGGTGAAAAGACTCAGGCTCTCTTTGCTGACGCTGTTAAGTCGGCTAAGACAGTTGTATGGAACGGCCCCATGGGTGTGTTTGAGAACCCGACTCTCGCCAAGGGTACAATCGCGGTTGCTCAGGCTCTCGCCGACACAGACGCCACAACAATCATCGGCGGCGGCGACAGCGCGGCTGCTGTTATTCAGCTTGGCTACTCTGACAAGATGAGCCACATCTCAACAGGCGGCGGCGCTTCTCTTGAGTATCTTGAGGGCAAAGTGCTTCCGGGTATTGATGTAATCGCTGATAAATAAGAAAGTCTACAACTATAACGTATAGATAAGGTTGCTCGGTCTTGTCTCCCCCTTGGGGGAGAAGCGGAGCGTAGCGTAGCAGAGGGGGTCACGTAGTGAAACGGTGCTCCCGATGACCATTGCGATAAAGAACCGCTAAAGCTCCGTGCCCCCTTTTGTCCGCAAGCGGACATTTTCCCCAAGGGGACAACGAGACCCCCGTTCCTTACTATGATTTGTGTTTGATTATTCCCAGAAAGGATAAATATTATGAATAAAGCAAAAAGAAAAGCCGTTATCGCGGGCAACTGGAAAATGAACAAAACTCCGTCAGAGGCGAAAGCTCTCCTGCAGGAGATTATCCCCGTTGCAAAGGGCGCGGGCTGCGAAGTTATCGCGTGCGTTCCTTATGTTGACTTAGCCGTAGCTCTCGAGACGGTTGATGGTACAAACGTAAAAATCGGCGCTGAGAACTGCCACTGGGCAGAGAGCGGCGCGTTCACAGGCGAAATCTCAACAGGTATGCTGGGGGAAATGGGCGTTGAGTACGTAGTAATCGGTCACAGCGAGCGCCGTCAGTATTTCGGCGAGACAGACGAGACCGTAAACAAGAGAACAAAGGCTGCTTTGGAGGCAGGTCTCAAGCCTATCGTTTGCGTAGGTGAGCTCCTTTGGGAGCGTGAGTGCGATATCACAGAGGAAGTTATCGCCCGTCAGATTAAGCTCGACCTCTATGACGTAAGCGCAGAGGACGCCAAGAAAACTATCATCGCTTACGAGCCTGTATGGGCTATCGGTACAGGCAAAACAGCCACAGCCGACCAGGCTGAGGAAGTTTGTGCGTTTATCAGAGCCGAACTCGCCAAAAAGTACGATGAGGAAACTGCTCAGGCTATCACAATTCAGTACGGCGGTTCCATGAACGACGCTAACGCCGCAGAGCTCCTCTCCAAGGAGAATGTTGACGGTGGTCTCATTGGCGGCGCTTCACTCGTAGCCGCTAAGTTCGGCGCTATCATCGACGCGGCGACAAAAGGATAATATTTTGTTGACAGTCAGCCCTCCCTTGGGAAATTCCCCTGCTAGGGGAAATGTCCGCGGAGCGGACAAAAGGGAGACTCCCTTACTAAGGGAGATGTCGCGAATGCGACAGAGGCCGAGCAAAGCGAGGCGGGAGAGGGTCCACTTGATTTGCTAAATACCTCTCTATCTAACGCTTGATAAACAGACTGGAATAAGGTCTGAATAAAGTCGGATTAATCCAAAAGTCGGCGCACGAAACTATTTTAAATGCAATAGTACTTGCTTGCGCCGACCCTCTATCGTCAGTGCCATTCTCTGCGAGAACGCCACTGACACTTTCCCCCCGGGGGGAAAGCTATTCAGAAAGGTTATTATATATGAAAAAACCTGTATTATTAATGATTCTCGACGGCTTCGGCATAGCTCCTCCCGAGGGCAACGCCATTGCCGCCGCTAAAAAGCCCAACCTCGACAGACTTTTCACTTCAAACCCTATCACGCAAATCGGCGCTTCGGGTATGGACGTAGGTCTGCCCGACGGACAGATGGGCAACAGCGAGGTAGGCCACACAAACATCGGCGCGGGTCGTATTGTATATCAGGAGCTTACCCGCATTACAAAGACGATTGACGAGGGCAAGCTTGGCGAGAACGAGGCTATCGTCAACGCTATGGACAAGGCTCTCGAGAACGGCTCAAGCCTGCACCTTATGGGACTTATGTCCCCGGGCGGTGTGCACAGCCACATCACTCATCTTTACGGTATACTTGAACTCGCCAAGGCTAAAGGTCTCAAAAAGGTATATGTTCACGCCTTTTTGGACGGCCGTGACGTTCCGCCCTCATCCGCCAAGGAATATGTAGCCGACGCGGTAGAGAAGATGGAAGAAATCGGCGTGGGCAAAATTGCCACCGTTCACGGACGTTACTACGCTATGGACAGAGATAACCGCTGGGAGCGTGTTCAAAAGGCTTACAGCGCGCTTGTTTACGGCAAGGGTGTGGACGCCGACTGTCCCGTTGAGGCTATTCAGAAGAGCTATGACGACGGCGTTACGGACGAATTTGTTGTGCCGATTGTCGTTAAGGGCGGCGATACCATCAAAGCGAACGACAGCGTTATCTTCTATAACTTCCGTCCCGACAGAGCCCGCGAGATTACAAGAACTCTCGTTGACCCTGACTTTGACGGATTCGAGAGAGAGAACGGCTTCTTCCCGCTCACATATGTATGTATGACTCAGTACGATGCGACTATGCCTAATGTCGACGTAGCGTTCAAGCCCCAGAGCTTAAAGAACACAATGGGCGAGTATATGTCCAACCTCGGCAAAAAGCAGCTTCGCATAGCTGAGACCGAGAAGTACGCTCACGTTACGTTCTTCTACAACGGCGGCGTTGAAAAGCAGTACGAGGGCGAGGACAGGATTCTCGTTAAATCCCCCTCAGTCGCTACATACGACCTCCAGCCCGAGATGAGCGCTCCCGAAGTTACAGAGAAGCTTGTTCCCGCAATCAAGAGCGGCAAGTACGATATGATTATTCTCAACTTTGCCAACTGCGATATGGTCGGTCACACAGGCGTGTTCGACGCGGCTGTACAGGCTGTTGAGGCTGTTGACGAGTGCGTGGGCAAGGTCACCGCGGCAGTCGAGGAAATGGGCGGCGTGACTATCATCACAGCCGACCACGGCAACGCCGACAAGATGATTGACGACGACGGCAAGCCTTTCACAGCTCACACAACAAACCCTGTTCCTTTCTGCGTAGTCGGTTACGACTGCAAGCTCAGAGAGGGCGGCGTGCTGGCTGATATTGCTCCCACAATGCTCAAGATTATGGGACTCGACCAGCCTGAGGAAATGACAGGCAAGAGCATTATTATTTAGCAGTCAGCAGTCAGTAATCAGTAAATAGTTAAAGGGCAACCGATTTCGGTTGCCCTTTGTTTATTTTATTTTGGTTTCAGGAATCACAATTTCGTCTCTAAGATTTCCGCCAATTTCATTAAAGTAATGCAGGTTTCCGCCAATGGATTTGGGAGAAAAGTTTTTGCAATCATCGACATCAGCTTCAATAACTCCTGTCGAATTTGGCGCGACATCGTCGCTCATTAAGATATTACTATAGCTTCTACCGTCCAGTGTTATTGTATCGGCTTGGAATGTTAATTTTTCAGAATACTTATTTTTAACAAGTAACTTAACGGTAACACCACTATAGTCGCTAATGTCCGTATCAATATAGTATATGTCAAACATATTGTTTGAATATAGTCGTGTAAGACGTTCTGAGAGAGGTTTATCCTTGTTATTTCCGAAAGACTTAAACAGTTTCTTTTCCGCATCAGTAATGTATTCTGCATTAACAGTGATTTTTAGTTCTTTCAATTCTTCACCGTATTCGCCTTCATATGTGTCTGTATCATATTCCACCGTACCGATTGCGGTGATATAGTCGCCTGATTTGTATTCGCTCGAATCGAAGTCTAAAGAAGAAAACTCAATTTCAACACGGTCATAGCCGTTAAAGTTTTTAGTAGTATATGAAGCGGAAGAATAGTCAATTTCTTTTGCTTTTATAGTTGTTTTTATATATTTACCTTCATACTTTTTATAGTTTTTCGCAAGCTTTTTGGTGTTAATTGCTTTATGTTCGGGATATGCTTCTGTTTCTTCTGTTTCAGCTGAGGTCTCTTCCGTATCGTACTCGTATTCATTTGAACTATAATCAGAATAGTAATTATTGTTTGAACGCAAGGAACGAGTATAACTTTGTAGTCCTATGACAATAAAGGCTAATATAAAAAGACCAGCTACAATACTAAATATAATTACTAAGAATTTTATATCTCCTTTTTTTAGCTTGCTTTTCTGTGGCTTTTGTGCTGTGCTTTCAGTTTTATCAGCAGGTACAGGTTTCTCGGATGGTGAAACAGGTTCAGCTACAGGAGTATTTTGTTCAATAGTTTTTTCTTCTATTGATGTTTCAGGCGGAGAAACAGGTTCAGCGACCGGGATGTCCTCTTTGACTGTTTCAACATCTAAAGGTGTTCCGCATTCCGAGCAAAACTTTCCGCTGGCTTCATTTCCGCATTTTGGGCATTTCATATTCTTCATCCTCTCATAATAATAATAATAATAAATGCGCAGCCGAAGCTGCGCAGAAAAACGCATTGCTCCGATTGCTGCGACACAAATCATTTAGCCATTTCAGAGAATGTTAAATAGAGCCTGCATTTTTACCTGATATAGATAAAAATACATTCTCCCAAAATGGCTTAAATATTCAGATTTATGTCGCACCTATATTTTACCATATATCACTCAAAAATACTCAACAAAAATACCAACTTTCATTTATGCACTTTGCACAGAAAAAACGCGCCAGAATGAACAGACGCGCTTTCCGCAGAATTATTTATAAAAGTTGATTATTGATGTAATCCATATTAAATTCTATTCCCACTTATGCCTGTGCAGTTCGCCGTGAGTGAGAAGCTCGGGGTAGTCCCATTGTCTGAGCACCTCATACGCCGCGATTGCCACCGAGTTTGAGAGGTTCAGGCTCCTCGCTTCCTCAATCATAGGTATGCGCACGGTGTTGTCGCGGTTTTTCAGCAGAAGGCTCTCGGGAAGCCCGCGCGTTTCCTTGCCGAAAACAAGGTAACATCCTTCCTCGTACTTGGCGTCGGTGTGACGGTTTAGCGCTTTCGTTGAAAAATAGAAATATTTTCCACCCTTTGTCTTTTCAAAAAAATCGTCAATACTATCATAGTATGTAATGTCGAGCAAATGCCAGTAATCTAGCCCCGCGCGTTTCAAATGTTTGTCGTCAAGAGAAAATCCGAACGGTTTAACTAAATGCAGGCGCGCTCCCGTAGCCGCGCAGGTTCGCGCTACGTTGCCCGTGTTCGCGGGAATTTCGGGTTCAATCAAAACCAAATTCAGTGTTGCCAAAACTTATCACCTCTATTTATATTTTAATCGGAAATAATAAAATTGCAAGTACGATTTTGGAGGTGATTGTGTGGCTAAAGGTACAATGAACGTCGTCAAGGGTGTTGCGGGCGGAATGATAGCGGGAATGGCTGTGGGCGCTATCGGCAAAACCGTGATTGACAACAAGCCCAAACTAAAGAAAAAAGCAAACAAGGCGATGAACACGGTAGGGCAGATTATCGACACAGCGCAGTATATGTTCAAGTAAGGTATCAGCAGACAGCGGTCAGTGGACAGTGGTCAGTGAATGTCGAGAACAAAACAATACTGTCATCCTGAGCGCAGCGAAGGATCTTTAAGATTCTTCGGCAAGCCTCAGAATGACAAATAATAGCCAAGCTGTCCGCATAACGACTATATTTTTGTACTGGGGAAGTTCTCGGACGATGGAACGTTTCTCCCCGACCACAACTGACCACTGATTACTGACTACTGAGAACTAATTTACAAATAAATATGACGAATTAACTTGATAAATGTGCTTATTTCAATTATAATGTTATATTAAGAAGTGTTTGATTTTTTCACAATAATTAACAGGAGGTGATGTTTTGGCCAAAAAGAAGAAAATGAGCAAAAGACAGCTTTTGCGCGCGATTGACAAGGCTAAAACAATCTCCGACCTGTTTAAGCTTGTTAAGGAGCAGGATATCAATATGCGTATGCATACGCTCCCCAGTGCCAGCAACGTCGCTCCCAAGCGGCTTGAGCTGAGGAGTTTCCCTCCGAACACATCACATCTCGACAGGCTGAAAGCTGCCGTAAAGCTGACTGTCGAGAACACAAAGTAACACTATGCGAGGTGTATTATGAAAGCGTTAACAGCATTATTATTAGCAGTTTTATTGGTTTTATCAGCGTTTTCGGTGTCTGCCTACAAGCAAGGTGAATTTCCGAATGGCGACGTAAACCGCGACGGAAAAACAAAGATTCAGGACGCGAACCTTATTCAGCAGTACAAAGTAGGAATGAAAACTTTGGACGATGAACAAAAGCAGCTCGCGGACTATAACTTTGACAAGAAGGTGGATATTTTGGATGTAACTGAGATTCAGATGGTTCTGGCGGAAGTCAAACCCGCTCCCGTTGAACCCACTACCGAGGCTACGCAGGCAACATCGGAAACTCAACCCGAGACCGTTACTCAGCCTACACAGGCTACGGAAACACAGCCCGCCACACAGGAATCGACAGCGCCCAATCCTCAGGTGAATTCGACTGTCCGCGTCTACTTCTCCAACAACGTAAACTGGTCATCCGTATATTTCTATACATACGCCTCATCGACAGGCACTCCCCAGAAAGCGTGGCCGGGTACACAGATTACAAAGTTCAATACCAACACAGGCGGCGAAAAGGTTTATTACGCCGATATCGATACGAGCGCGTATGACCGTATAATTTTCAACAACGGCGATACACAGCAAACTATCAATGTCCCCGTCAACAAGGCAAGTTCGGGATTTTTCATCTCAAACAGTTCCAGCAAAAAGGCTATGCTCGTCGGAACATATGCCTACACAGGCGCCGACTGCGGTACTATGACAAAGCTGAATATGGATTATCCGGGCGGCTACAAAAAGAGAATCTGGATATGGACTCCCGCGGATTACAAAGCCACGGGCGACAAGTTCCGCACAATCTATCTGACCGACGGACAGAACCTCTTTGATGACGACCATGAGGACGGCTACGGCGGCTGGGAAGTTACCGACGCTGTCGAGTCTATGATGTCAAACGGAGGCAGAGGTGTTATTATTGTCGGAATAGAGAGCACAGGCGCCAGGCGCGACACAGAGCTCACTCCCAACATAGGCGCGCTCAACCCCGCGTTATCCGCCTCTGACGCTCAGAGCTTTAAGGACGGCAAGGGTATTCAGTTCGCGGATTTTGTCGCCAATACCGTAATGCCCTATGTTCAGCAGAACTACAACAGTTCCGCGGCAAGCTGTGACAATATGGTAGCGGGCTCCAGCTCAGGCGGACTTGAAGCGTTCTACATCGGAATGGAATACAACGACAAATTCGGAATGATAGGCGCGCTTTCACCCGCGTTCCTCCTCTTTGACGACAACGTGTGGAACAGCTACCTTTCAAAGTTTGACCTCACAAGCGCGGATATGCCAAAGCTCTATCTGTTCAACGGCAACAGCGCGAACGATTCTCTCGAGCGCAACCTCAAAACCTTCTGTGATGAGATGTATGACAGGCTCAGTAACGCGGGCTATAAGAATATGACTTATGTGGTTGAGGACGACTACAAGCACACCGAAGCGCACTGGAGAGCCGTTTTCCCCGATTGTATGGCATGGCTGCTTGGCATTTAGTCAACTTCTTACACCAGACTGCATTGTCACAAATATCGGTATTTTAGTATATAATGTACGCGGCGGAGTTTTCCGCCGCTTCTTTTTTGTAAAATTTGCCATTAATTTTGGCTTTTAATCGACAAAAGCTAAAGATTTCACCTTTGAAACTTTTAGCTTTTGTACACTTTGATAAAAATTTAAAAATATCAAAAAAACACTTGTAAAACCGCATTAATAGTAGTAAAATATATCCTGTACTTTAATTTCAAATATGATATAATTTTATGGAGAAAGAGGGAACAAGTTAATGAAAAAACTTATTTCTGTTATTCTTGCGGTGGTAATCCTCGCTACGGTTGTTACGGTAGGATTTACGGTATTCGCGACCGAAGGTTCCGATCCGACAGAGACTACACAGCCCACAGATCAGACAGTATACACTCCCGCGAAAGTAAAGGGACTCAAGGCGAGCGATATTACTACTACCTCGCTCAGCTTGAGCTGGAAGCAGAGCACATACGCTACAAAATATCTTGTGTATAGAGCTTCCGAGGGCGACAACGGTACAGTAGGAGATTATAAGAAGATTGCTTCCCTTCCCGGTATTGCGAATACAGGCTATACAGACAACAGTCTGAAGGCGGGAAGAATCTATAAGTATCAGGTTTACTCCTATCGCAACAAGAACGGTACCATTACAAAGAGCGAACCCACCTCATTGGTTACCATGACTTATCCTTCAGCGGTTTCAAATCTGAAGATTAAGGCTAAATCTGTTTCTTCACTTACACTTGGCTGGAGCAAGGTAACAAAGAGCTCACAGTATCTTATATATAAGTCCTCCAAGGATTCCAAAGGAGTTTACGGCGACTATAAATTAATTGCGAGAGCTTCAAGTTCAAAAACATCCTACAAGGACTCCAAGCTTACAAGCGGTACGTTTTATAAGTACAGACTTGTAGTAAAGCGTACAAAGGAAGGCGTCACCAGAAAGAGCGACGCGGCTGACGTTAAAGGTATGACAAAGCTTTCCGCTCCTAAGAACTTCAGAAACAAGAAAGCGACATCCAAGTCAATCACACTCGCGTGGTCCAAGTCCACAGGCGCTAAAAAGTATATGCTTTACAGAAAGCCCGCGGGCAACGGCAGCTACAAGAAGATTAAGACTACTAACAAAACATCATATAAAGATAACGGCGTATCCAGCGGCGCTAACTACACTTACAGAATCCGCGCTTACACAAAGGTTGCGGGCAAGTCATATTACAGTGATTACAGCAAGCTTTCCACATCAACAGCGGTAGTAAGCGTTAAGGGCGTTAAGGCGAAATCCTACCTCAGACGCGCTCTCTTCACTTGGAGCAGAGTTAACGGCGCCAGCGGCTATGACGTATTTATGAAGGCGTCAAACGGCAGCTACAAGCTCAAGGGTACAACCTCCTATCCCAGATTCCTTTCAGGTAAGCTCAAATCTGGTAAGGTTTACTCATTCTCAATCAAGGCATTCAAGAATGTGAGCGGTCAGAAGGTTTACGGCACAGCTAAGTACGTCAAGGTTAAAATCAAAGCTACTGCCTACGGCAAGAAGCCCAAGGGAACATGGGTAGAGGTTTGCACAGAGACTCAGACACTCTATATGTATGTCAAGAACAAGCTGTACCTTTCAACTCCCGTTGTAACAGGTAACTACGGCGCTCTTGCTACTACACCCGGTTATCACCACGTGCTCAGCAAGCAGTCTCCCTCAAGACTCAGAGGCTCTTACGGCGGAAGCTCATGGGATGTAACTGTTAACTACTGGCTCGGCTTTACAGGCGACGGTCAGGGAATCCACGATTCCACATGGCGCGGAGCTTACGGCGGAGAAATTTACAAGGGCGACGGCTCGCACGGTTGTGTAAACACACCGCTCGATAAGGTTGCCAAGGTTTACAGCAAAGCATATATAGGTATGCCTGTAATCGTATATTAATATCAAAAGGCTGAGCGCTTGCTCAGCCTTTTTCAGTTCTCAGTAGTCAGTAATCAGTGATCAGTTGTGGTCGGGGAGAGACGTTTCTTCTACCGAGAACTTTGTATCACGCTTGTATAAATATGGATATAAACTGTTTATATTCGTAGGGGAGCTGCTCTGCCGCTCCCGACATACATTTCCTGACGCATTAGCAATTTTCCTCCGTGGTACACGGACAATGGAGCGTTCGGCGTTGCCGAAGGAAGATTGCATATGTGAACAATTAACGCAAGCAGGGGAGCAGCGTGAGCAGCTCCCCTACTGTTGTATTTAATAAAGTTTAATGCTTACCGAGTTTATCCCTAACGATAAAAAATATAAATAGTTCGGGAACTAAACTTATAATTCAGCAGTTTCTTTGTTCTCGACATTTACTGACCACTGACCACTGCTCACTGACTACTGTGCCTAACCATTTTCCCCTGCGCGTCCGTTGTATACTTGCCTTTGAGCAGGATTTTTGATATCGGCACAATTTTATATCCTTTGGTTTTAATCGCCTCAATCAGCCTCGGCAGGGCTTCGGGAGTGTTTGCCGCTCCGTTGTGGAGCAGAATAATTGAGCCCGGTTCAAGTTTCGTGACGCAGTTTTGCACAATCCGCTCGGGGCTCGGGTCTTTCCAGTCCAGACTGTCAATGTTCCATTGCACACAGTACATATCCATCGCGTTAACAGCCTCAACAACGTCGTTGTTGTAGTCGCCGTACGGCGGGCGGAACAGCGTAGGGAATTTGCCTGTGAGTTTTTTGACTTTCTTGTTACAATCGGTCAGCTCCTTGTTCATATCCGTGACCGAGAGTTGCGTCATATACGGATGGGTGGAGCTGTGATTTCCGATATCGTGTCCCTTTTCGGCAATCTTTTTGACCGAATCGGGATATTTTTTTACCCAGTCGCCCACGAGAAAAAACGTGGTCCTTACATCATTCTCGTCAAGAATGTCGAGCAGAGTGTCCGTCTGCTCATTGCCCCAAGCCGCGTCAAACGATATCGCGCAAACCTTTTCTTTAGTGTCAACGCAGTAGATCGGAATTTTTCTGTCTGTTGAGGCGGTCTGCACAGCTTTGGTCGCCGTGTCCAGCCCAATCCCTACTGTACCCGCGGCGAGAAATAAACACGCAAATATAATCAAAATATTTTTCTTTGTAAGAATTAAAAAACGCATATTATCACCCTTAAATAGTATGAAATAAGAAGTGATAATATGAGAGAAAAAGAAACGGCAGAGCATTTTTTAGAAGTGCTTTGCCGTTTTATGCATATTCATTTGTCAGCGATTGACTGAGCTATGACTACTGAATACGCTCCCAGCGTATTCCCTCGGGAGTGTCGATGAGTTTGATGTTCCTCGCGGCGAGCTCATCGCGGATTTGGTCAGCGGTAGCCCAGTCCTTGTTCTTGCGGGCGTCCTGACGCTTTTCAATCAGCGCTTCAATCTCACTGTCGAGGTCGTCGGCATCGTCGGCTTTGCTGTCAAGCAGACCGAGACTCAGAACCTTGTCAAACTTTTCAACCACGTAACGCTTTGTGGCGTCATTGGTGTCCGCCTTGAGCGAGTCGTACAGCGCGGTAATGGCGAGAGAAGTGTTCAAATCGTTGTCGAGAGCTTCTCTGAACTTGCCGTCGAGCTCCTCAGCCTTAGCCTTGTCCACTTCGCCGTCGTCTTTGAGCGAGCCTATACGCTTTGTGAGCTTGTCGTAAGCCTTGGCGGCGTTGTCGAGGCTGTCATATGAGAATGTCAGCGGCTTGCGGTAATGGCTCTGCAGGCAGAACAGGCGGTAAACAAGGGGGTTGTAACCTTTTTCCTCAAGCAGCGATACTGTCAGAAACTCGCCCTTGGACTTGCTCATCTTGCCTCTGGCGTCGTTGAGGTGAAGTACATGGAACCAGTAATTGCACCACTTGTGACCGAGGAAAGCCTCGCTCTGGGCAATTTCGTTGGTATGATGGGGGAAAGCGTTGTCCACGCCACCGCAGTGGATGTCGAGATACTCGCCGTTGTGCTTGATGCTTATTGATGAGCACTCAATGTGCCAGCCCGGATAGCCTACGCCCCATGGGGAATCCCACTTGAGCGCCTGATCCTCGAACTTGGACTTTGTAAACCACAGCACAAAGTCTGTCTTATTGCGCTTGTTTTCGTCCTCGGTGACGTCCTCACGCACGCCGATGTCAAGGTCGTCGGCGTTCATATTGCCGAAAACATAGTATTCGTCAAGCTTGGATGTGTCAAAGTACACGTTGCCGCCCGCAAAGTAAGCGTAGCCCTTGTCCATAAGGGTTTCTACCATAGAGATAAACTCGTCAATACAGTTGGTGGCGGGTTCAACCACGTCGGGTGTTTTGATGTTGAGCTTTTTGCAGTCGTCAAAGAAAGCGTCGGTGTAGAACTTCGCGATTTCCATAACGGTTTTGTGCTCGCGCTTAGCGCCCTCAACCATCTTGTCGTCGCCTGTGTCGGCGTCCGAGGTAAGGTGTCCTACGTCCGTGATGTTCATAACGCGCTTTACGTCATAACCCGAGTAGCGCAGGTATTTTTCAAGCACGTCCTCCATAATGTAGGTACGAAGGTTGCCGATATGCGCGTAATGATACACGGTGGGACCGCAGGTGTACATATTGACCTTGCCCTCCGTGTGGGGGATAAAGTCCATTTTCTTTTGTCCTAATGTATTATATATTTGCATAGCTTACTCCATAGATATAAATTCTTTATTGTCTTTAAGGTAAATCACGCCCGAAATAATGCAGAACACGGTTGAAATCCACAGCAGTATTTCGCCGATTAAGTAGAATATAAAGTCAAGGTTATAAGCGGCTATAAGCCCGATAGTGTATTCGGCGGGGACAGTCGGGAACGCTATGTTTATAATCTCCAGCGCGATTTGAAGCGCTAGAATCGCGATAATCGCAACTATCTGGGTGACGGTTTTGACCTTGCCCCAGATGTTCGCGGCTACGACTTTGCCCTCGCTTGCCGCCAGAAGTCTTACGGATGTCACGGCGAATTCCCTGAACAGCACGACTATCACGATGATACAGTCGCAAAGTCCGAGCTGTACCATACACAGAAGCGCGGACATAACAAGTATCTTGTCAGCCAGCGGGTCACAGAATTTTCCGAAATTGGTGACAAGGTCTTTTTTTCTCGCTATTTTGCCGTCGAACAAGTCCGTCAAGCTCGCGGCGGCGAATAACGCCAGCGCGACCAGGTAATGAAGCGGAAACTGTATAAGCATCGCCGCGACAAAAAACGGTACGAGTAATATTCTTAGTATTGTGAGTCTGTTGGGTAGATTCATATCATCTCTCCTACGGGGTCGATACCAAGTGAATCGGTGATTTTCACTTTTACAAAGGTTCCTTCCCGCGGTTTTTCTTCGGATGTTGTAAAGAAAACGCTGCCGTCAACCTCGGGACAGTCGCCCGCGGTTCTGCCGTAGTAACATTCGGCGTAGCGGTCAAAGCCCTCCACAAGGACCTCAACCTCGCTGCCGATCATCTTCTCGGCGTAGTCCTCCATAATAAGCTGTTGGCTGTCACAGATAATCTCGGCGCGTTTTTGTTTGATTTCCTCGTCAATCTGGTCGGGAAGTTTGGCGGCGGGTGTGTTTTCCTCCTGAGAGTAGGGGAAACAGCCCATACGCTGAAATTTCATATCCTTGACAAACCGCGCGAGCTCCTCAAACTGCTCCTCGGTTTCCCCGGGGAAGCCTGTGATAAACGTGGAGCGCAGGGTGATGTCGGGAATTCTGTCTTTGATTTTATTCAAAAGATTTGTCAGATATTCACGGTCGCCCTTGCGGTTCATACGCTTGAGAACCTCGGCGTCGCAGTGCTGAAGCGGCAGGTCCAGGTACTTGACGATTTTGTCCTCCTCAGCGATAACGTCGATCAGCTCGTCGGTAATCCTTTCGGGATAACAGTAAAGCACGCGTATCCATCTGAGCTTGTCAATTTTGCAAAGCTCCCTCAGAAGTTCGGGAAGCATAGGCTTGCCGTAGATATCGTTGCCGTAATAAGAGGTGTCCTGAGCAATCAGAATAAGCTCCTTAACTCCGCCGTCCGCAAGCCACTGCGCCTCTTTTACGAGGTTTTCAATCTTTCGGCTGCGGTAACGCCCGCGTATCATGGGGATAGCGCAGTAGGTGCAGTGGTTGTCACAGCCCTCGGCGATTTTGAGGTAGGCGTAATACCGCGGTGTGCTCTGAATACGCTCGCCCTCAAGTGCCAGTTCCTCCTTGGGAGGGAAGAGCTCGGTTTTTTTGTTATCCAACGCGTTTTTGATAACCTCGGCTATCTTATCGTTTGCGCCGATGCCTATGCAGGCGTCAACCTCGGGTAGCTGTTCTATGACTTCTTTCTGATACCTTTCGGCAAGACAGCCCGTCACGATAAGGCACTTGATTTTGCCTTCTTTTTTGAGCTCGGCGAGTTCGAGTATTTCCTCAATACTCTCCTTTTTGGCGGGCTCTATAAAAGCGCAGGTATTTATAATCGCCGCGTCCGACAATGCAACGTCTTCAACGATTTCATACTCTTCCTTATTCAGTTTTGCGAGCAGCATTTCTGCGTCCACGCGGTTTTTAGCGCAGCCGAGCGATACTATACCTACTTTGTATTTCATTCAAATTCCTCTGTATATTCCGCGAGTACAGCGTTGATGTCGTTCCACGAGTAGCCCATTCTTTGCAGCGCGGCTACGGCGCGGCGTCTGCCTTTCTCGTCATTTATCGCGGTTTTGTATTTTCTCTCTATAAGTATTTCGATATGTTCCCGCGGGTCTGGGTCAAGCTCCTCAAGGATTTGCTCTGTAAGCTCGCGGTCAATGCCTTTTTCGTTGAGCTTATACTTTACGCCCCGCGCCGACAGGTGCTTGACGTTTATAAGCTCCTCGGCGTAACGGCGCGCGTACTTCTCGTCGTTGACAAGTCCGAGTTCTTCCATACGCTCAACCGCTTTTCTGGCGGTTTCTCTGTCGGAGGTTTTTGAGATTTTTGTTTCCAGCTCACGCTTTGAGTGGTCGCGGTAGGAGATAAGCCACAAAGCCTTTTCCTTGGCGCGCTTTTCGTCGGACTGTTCAATCAGTTCTTTGAGCTGTTCGTCCGTTATTTCACTGCCTACCGAGTAGGGACTCGCGATGATTGTCTCGGTGTCGAGCTTCATCGCGAACTCGCCGTCGATATATACAGCCGACAGCTTTTTGCGTTTGGGAACAATATCGGTAATTTTCATCAGTCTTCAACAAGAACGTCGATGTTTGAGCTCTTCTCAGTAGTTTTTTCCGCGGGCTTAGCCGCTACGGGTTTAGCCTTGACGGCTTTCTTTTTGGGTGAGAGCTTGTCGACATTCTCCCAGAGCTTTTCCTCGATTTCCTTGTAGAGTTCCTCGTTGCTGAGGAGCATTTCCTTGACGTTCTCGCGTCCCTGTCCGAGACGTTCTCCGTTATAGCTGAACCACGCGCCCGCTTTCTGGATTACGTCAGCCTTTACGGCAAGGTCTACAAGCTCGCCGACGCGGCTGATGCCCTGACCATACATAATATCAAACTCGGCTTCCTTGAATGGGGGAGCGATTTTATTCTTTACAACCTTGGCGCGGGTGCGGTTTCCAATCATTTCGCCGCCCTGCTTGAGGGTTTCAACTCTCCTGACGTCAATTCTTACGGATGAGTAGAACTTGAGCGCGCGTCCGCCTGTTGTTACCTCGGGGTTGCCGTAGATTACGCCGACCTTTTCGCGAAGCTGGTTAATGAAAATAGCAACGCAGTTGCTCTTGTTGATAGCGCCCGCAAGCTTTCTCAAAGCCTGTGACATAAGGCGCGCGTGCAGGCCGACGTGGCTGTCACCCATTTCACCCTCGATTTCAGCCTTAGGAACAAGAGCCGCTACCGAGTCGATAACAATAACGTCAATCGCGCCCGAGCGGATAAGAGCCTCGGCGATTTCGAGAGCGTCCTCGCCCGTGTCGGGCTGAGAAACAAGCAGAGAGTCAACGTCAACTCCGAGAGCCGCGGCGTATGTGGGGTCCAAAGCGTGCTCAACATCGATGAAAGCTACGTTGCCGCCGTCCTTTTGACCTTCGGCTATACAGTGGAGCGAGAGAGTGGTTTTGCCCGAACTCTCAGGTCCGTAAATCTCGACGATTCTGCCCTTTGGAAGTCCGCCGATACCGAGAGCGATATCCAGAGAGAGAGAGCCTGTCGAAACGTGGTCAACATTCATATGCTGGTTCTGTCCGAGACGCATAACTGCGCCTTTTCCAAACTGTTTTTCAATCTGTCCGAGCGCGGTTTCAAGCGCTTTGTTTTTATCTACTGCCATTTCATTACCTCCGTTTGTTCAGTGGTCAGTAATCAGTGGTCAGTGGTCAGTTATCGGTCGGGGAGAAACCTCACATATCCCGAAGTCTTCTTCCCAGTACAAAAATATAGTCGTTATGCGGACAGCTTGGAGCGCAGTCCTTTAACTCCTTATTTTGCACAGCGCTTTTGCTCCCTTAATCCGCCACCGGCGGCGGGAGCAACGCTACCAATTGTATCAATATGGATGTTTCCTGATTGAACCACCGAATGCTGAATTATTTTACTTAATTATTTTAATATAAAACCGAAAAAAAATCAATAAAAAACAGGGTAAAAAATCGAACAAATTTTCTATTTTTGCTTCAGTGTCCCATAAACCGCCCTGTGAACGCCGCCAAAGTCAAGTGGAGACTCTATATTTCCAAAGCCTTCGGCTTCCATAAGCGTTTTTACGGTTTCATACTGTCCTTCGCCGAGCTCAAAGGCAAGCGTACCGCCGCGCTTGAGTTTTCGGCTCCACTCTTTGATGATAAAGCGGTAGAAGTCGTATCCGTCCTCGCCGCCGTCAAGAGCCATTCGCGGCTCAAATCCGACTTCCTTTTGCAGAGTTTTTATTTCATCGCTTTTAATATACGGGGGATTGGACAAAATCAAATCAAAACCGCCGTCCTCAAATTCACGGTGACACTCAAAAATATCGCCCTCAATTACTTTTACCTCAGCGTTGTTGAGTTTCATATTTTCGTAGAGATAAGGGAGAGCTTTTTTTGACTTTTCCACAGCGTAAACTTCCGCGTCGGTTTCTTTGGCTATGCTCACAGCCAAAGCTCCGCTTCCCGAGCACAAATCGAGAACCTTTGCCCGCGGTTTTGCTTTGAGGATTTCAAGACAGGCTCTCAGAAGAACCTCTGTGTCGTCGCGGGGGATGAGCACGCCTTCTCCCACCTTGAACCTGTAACCGTAAAACTCCCACTCGCCGAGTAAATACTGCAGGGGCTCGCCGTCAATTCTGCGGTTTACAAGCGCCTCATACTGAGCGAGTTTATCCCCGCCCGCGGTCAAGTCGGGATTGATTATCAGATCCTGCGCGGAAATATTAAAAACTTTTTCGGCAAGGCATAATGAATTAAAGGCAGGATTTTCAATTCCTGCCTTATCAAGCTTGTTTTCGGTTTTTTTGATTAGTTCTTTAACAACAACCATTTTTAACAATATCCGAGCCGTCGTCGGGGATAACCGCCTCAATCGCCGTAATGGCAACCTCGCACATATCCTCGGCGGGTTCCTTTGTAGTGATTCTTTGCGCCCAAAGTCCGGGAGCCGCTATAATTCGAGTAAACTTGTTATCGTGCTTTCCGCAGAACTTGATGAGCTCATATCCCAGCGCTATGGTGAGCGGCAGGAGCAGAATCTTGAATACAGGTCTGAGGACAGCAACACCGAACGGGGCGTGCGGGATAAACAGACCGATGATGATACCGACCAGCAGGCTCAGAAGAATGAAGCTTGTACCGCAGCGGGGGTGGAAACGACGCTGTTTCTTGACGTTTTCAACTGTGAGTTCCAGCTCGTTTTCATAGCAGAAAATCGCTTTGTGCTCCGCGCCGTGATACTGGAAAACACGCTTCATATCCGGGAATTGCGACACGATAAGAATATAGCTTATGAAAATAACGATTTTAAGCAAACCCTCGATAACGGATTGCCAGAATCTTACCTCCGCTCCGCCCTTGTTAATGGCGGGGATTACAAGTCCGAACAGGTTGAATATCCATGTCGGCAGGAAGAAAAACAGGAGAACCGCCAAAGCTATGCCGAGAACGGAAGAGAAAATCATCAGGATTTTCATAAACTTGTCGCCGAGTTTTTCGTCAATCCATTTCTCAAATTTGCTTGGTTCTTCTTCCTCGATCGCGCCCGCTTCCATCGCCTTGTCAGCCGAGAGCATGAGGCTCTTGTAGCTCAGACGCATTGAGTCAATCATTCCCGCTACTCCGCGGAAGAAAGGAACTTTCCATATTTTTGACTTTGAAGCGAGAAAGTTCATTTTTACATCTTCTGTATATATACTGTCTTCACCTGTGCGTACCGCAACCGTGGTTTTTTTGGGGCCGCGCATCATAATGCCTTCGATAAGGGCGCTGCCGCCGATAGATGTAATTTTTTTAGTTTGTGTTTTACTCATAAAATACCTTGAATACCTTTTCCAAATTAATTTGAATTCTCCGATGTGAGAACAGGGAGGGTGATAGTTACCGTTGTGCCTACACCCACGCCCGACTCGATGTCAAGCGTACCCTTGTGCAGTCCTACGATTTCGTCGGCAACGGCAAGCCCGATTCCCGAGCCGTTCACCTTCTGGTTTGCCTTGTAGAACTTTTCTTTTACCTTCGGTAAATCTTCCGCCGAAATACCGCATCCCGTGTCCGTTACGATTATCGAGATGTTGTCGGGGTCTGTGTCGGCGTTGTATTTGACCTCAATAGCTACAACTCCGTCCTCGGGAGTGTACTTGAGGGCGTTGTCTATAATATTGATGAATACCTGCTTGAGCCTGTTGCGGTCGCCGTATACCGCGGGGTAAACAACGTCGGGCTCGTCATAGAGCAGGTGCTTGTTCTCGCTGACCGCGCGGTCTCGGAGCATATATATAACCTCGTCCAGCTCCGCGAGAATGTCCAGCTTTTCGTTGAGCAGAACCATTCGTCCCGTCTGAATACGGGAGAAGTCCAGAAGCTCCTCAACAATACCCGTCAGTCGGGTACTTTCGTTGATTATGACGCTCATACCTTTGTCGAAAGTTTTTCGGTCAAGCTTGCGTCGGCTGGAAAGCTGCATTGTTTCAGCCCAGCCCTTGATTGCCGTAAGCGGAGTTCTCAACTCGTGAGAAACTCGGGAGATAAAGTCGTTCTTCATCTGCTCGGTGGCTTCAAGGTCGTTCGCCATATCGGTAAACGCGTCGCACAAATCACCGATTTCATCGTCGTTGTGTTTTTCAATTTTGGTACTGAAGTCGCCGTGGGCGATTTTGTTGGCGGTTTCACTGAGCTCGCGTACGGGAGTGACTATTGAGCGCACAAAGTATGAGCCTGTCAGCGCTGTAAGGAACAGAATTATAAGTCCTGTGAAGATGATCAGCGCGGAGTAGATTACAACAGTGTTGTTGACGTGGTCAACCGAAACAACATATCTGATTGCTCCGATAGTGTTTCCGTTGTGGCTGGTTATCACCTGGGTATAGGAGGTTATCGCCTCGCCCGAATCCAGACTGCCGTGATAGAAGGCCGAGCCGTCCTCTGACTTTTTTGCCTGGTCGAAGTCAGGCATATTCTCGCTCTTGTCATAGGAAAAGCCCGTCGAAGTGAGAATAATACGTCCCGAGGAATTAATCGCCATAACCTCAATGTTTTCCTTGTGGTGGAAATTCTCAACATAGTCCTTGGCGCCCGCGTCGAATGTGGAGGAGTTGTCGGTCTTATAATCCTCAAAAACCGACAAAAGCTCTTTCGATACAGACGAAAGCTCACGTTCAACCTCGCTGTTAAAAAGGTGGACGATAGCAAAGATAAGACCCGTAACGATGAGACTTATTATTATGAATATGACAAGCATTGTGCTCAGAACCCATCGCCTGGTTATACCCTTAAACAAAGCGCGTCCTTCCTTTCGTAAAGCTTAAAGTTAAATCAGGTAGCGGCTGTATCCCACTTGTAGCCGAGTCCCCATACAGTGACGATATACTTGGGGTTGGAGGGTTCATCCTCAACCTTCATACGAAGTCTGCGTATATTAACGTCGACGATTTTCTCCTCGCCTACATAAGCGTCGCCCCAAACGTGTCTGAGGATATCGGTTCGGTCGAGAGTCTCCCCGGGGTTGGAGAAGAAGTATTCCATAATCTGGAACTCAACCTGAGTCAGCTCGATAGTCTCGCCGTTTTTGAGCAGAGTTCTGTTGCGGAGATTAAGGATGAAGTCGCCCGAATGGAGCTCCTCCTTGAAGTTGTTTTCGGCGTTAGCCTGAGCGAGCGAAACTCTCCTGTGCAAAGAGTCAACGCGCGCCAGAAGCTCGGAAGGGGAGAACGGCTTCGAAACATAGTCGTCGGCGCCGAGCATAAGACCTGTTACCTTATCCATTTCCTGAGTTTTGGCTGACAGCATAATAATGCCCAGACCGCCGTTCTTTTGTCTGAGCTCCTTACATACCTGAAATCCGTCGATTCCCGGGAGCATTACGTCAAGAATAGCAACGTCAAAGTCGCCGCCGTTCTCGTCGTACTTCTGAAGCGCCGCTTCGCCGCTGTCGGCTTCGACAACCTCATAGCCCGCGCGCTGCATATTGATTACAACAAAATCGCGGATAGCGGCTTCGTCTTCGCATACAAGTACTTTTTTCATAACAATTCCATAACCTTTCTGCCCACATATTATACGGAAGAAATGTTACAACCGAACCGTGGGCGGGAAAGGTGTAAGCTTCCGTATATATTACGCGCCGATATCGCTCAGCGCAAAATTTTCCTTAACTAATTTGTCGTCGATATAGAGTACCGAACTTTCGCCTATCTTGTAGGCGTAAATATTTTGATTGTAGTTTTCCAGCGTGGAGTAGCCTTTCATTTTGTCAGGCGATGTTCCAACGTCAAAAACCTTTATCGTAAGCAGCAGACTGTTCTTTTTGTTTTTGTCAATGCTGTAAATCTCCATTGTCTTACTGTCGTCGGAGAGAGCGCCTACGGTTTTTCCCTTGAAATAATCGGGCAGTTCAAAGTAATAGCCATAGTCAAAGTTGTTCATACAGCTCATATCCTCAATGAGCTTGTTTCTGCCGACGCTGAAGCTTCTCCAGCTTATAACCGGAGCGGCGTTCTCGGTGTCGGAGGCGTTTGACTCGGAGTTGATTACGGGAACCTCCACAATTTCGTCGTCGTCAATATCACGGCTGAGAACCGAGAACGAGCGGAACGTGATATTTTTGGATTTGCTCATAGTGTACGGATAGTTTTCAAGCTCGCGCTCGCGCGAGTTGAAGTAGAGGATCTGAGTGACAAAACCGCCTTCTACAATTCCGTCCACAATAACGCCCGTGTTTTTGTCGTCAAGCTTTGAGGAAACTACGTTTTCGTAGGTGGTCACGCTCGAGTCCATAGAACACTGCGAGAGTGTGTACAATCTTTTTTTATCATAGTCAATGAGCTTGGCGGTAGCTTCCGACTCGGCGCTGGTCAGAGTAAGGGTGATAATCTCACTGCCGCCGTCGCTGTCAAAGTCGCCCGTTGTAAAAGCTGAGTAGTTGGTTTTGAACTTTACTTTGGACGCTTTGGATTTTCTGAAATTCAGGTTAAAGATGTTCAGCTCATTTACCTCTCCCGAGGTTGTAAATCCGACAAGAATATCCTTAACGCCGTCAAAGTTATAGTCGGCAAAGCTTATGCAGTCTACATTGGTGTATTCGGTTTTAAAGTCAGAGCAGACTTTCCACTCTTTGTTTACAGCGCGCATAACGAGCATATGAACCGTCTCGTTGAGCTTGGTGCGGTAAAACGCTATCGCCTCATCGGTTTCATCGCCGTTCAAATCCTCGGTTATAATGGCGGAACGGTAATTACCGCTGTTGGGATATTTGAGCGAATAAGGTCCGCCCGCTGATTTTTCGATAAGCTTCTGTATAGCGGCTTCACGCCCCGTGTTTTTGGGAGGCTGAAGCAGGGTGTCGTCGTCAAAGCCTGTCGAACAACCGCACAGAGTTACGCACACTGCCAGAATTAAAAACAATAAAAAGCGTTTAGCCTTCATAGCTGTCCTTTCTTCAGGGTTGCTTTACTGTTGCTGTCAGATACTTTATTTTTATACCTTCGCTCGAGAACATTTTTTCATGTTCCGTCATGGGTGTGGTATCGGGGTCAATGTCGCTTGAGTGTAAGTCGCGGCATATTTTCGTTATGTTATAGTTTTCCTGTTTGAAATATTCTATACTTTCCGAGAAGAGCTGATCGTCGTCGGTTTTGAAATGAATCTCATCCCCGCCCGTAAGAAGCTCGCGGTACATTCTGAGTTTTGTCGGATAGGTCAGACGGCGCTTCTTGTGCTTCGGCTTCGGCCACGGGTTGCAGAAGTTAATGTAAATCCTGCTTATGTTGTCCTCGGGAGCGATAATGTCACCGAGCATATCAACGTTGTAGCGTATAAGCGCTATGTTGTCGATTTCGCGTCCGCTGTTTTCAAACAGCTTTACGATGTTACGCCTGCCTACTCCAAGCATATCGAGTTTTATGTCGACAGCCAGAAAGTTTATTTCGGGATGGAGTAGAGCCATTTGTCCCACAAAGGAACCTTTGCCGCAGCCGACCTCCAGCATTATGGGCTTGTCGTTGCCGAAATACGTGTTCCATTTTCCGCGGTATTCCTTTGGTTCAGCCGCGAAAAAATCGCATACGCTGAGTTCGGGCTCAGCCCATTTCTTTTTTCTTATTCTCAATAAAATCTAACCTTATTCTTTACTTACGGTCACTGATCACTGACTGTTGACCACTAAACATAACTATACATCAAACATTATAACAAATTTAAATCAATAATGCAATCTTTATTTTACAGTTTTTACAAAAGGCTGTTATTATTCTTTTAAAGATTAAAAACCTGTAAAAATAGTAACGATAATTCTAAAAACGCATTAAAAATCGCAAAAAGAGTTACAAAAATATATAAATGGGCTCCTGTTGACAAAACAGCGTTTTTTAATTAAAATTGATGTATGGTATTTCATATATCAAAAATATAAAAGATAGAGGGTATGAAAATGGCATTTTGCACTAAATGCGGAACAGAAATTCCCGAAGGCAGCAAGTTCTGCCCCGGGTGTGGAGCAAAGATTGAAGCGGCCGCCGCTGAACAGGTACGGGAGCCCGCTCCCGAAGTCAACGCAGAGCCCGCAGAGCAGGTACAGGAAGTTGCTCCTGAGGCAAAATCGGAACCTCAGCCTGTTCCCGTTCAGCCTGAGCCCCAACCCGCTCCTCAAGAGGATATCACCGCTCAGCCCAAGAAAAAATCAAACATTAAACTCTGGGTGATTCTCGGAGCGGCGTGCGCGGCGGTAATCGCTTTTATTATTGTTTTCTTCACGGCGATTCTTCCCGAGATTACCGCGCGCCATATCAATATGGGCGACTATGTTGAGGCGAAGTTCGGTTCTGATTATTATGTTGACGGCCATATCAACGGTACGTTGAATCTCAACCTTGAGAAAGCCTACAAGGATACCGTAACGGCTGATAAGGGAATTACGTATAACGATTTCAGCAAGTTTTTCTCTGATTTCAGCTCTGAGTTCAAGAACAAGAAGTCGAGTGACGTTATCTCGGAAACAGTTCCTTTCGCCTCAATGTTCCGTGATATTGGTGAGCTGGAGAAAATTCTCGGGGTTAGGTTTGACAAAGACGCCGCCGCTGAAATAAAGCTTTCGGACGAGCTTAAAAAGAATAATGTATTGGTCGAAAAACCCGTAGAGACCGATTTCTTCAAATACATTGACAAGTGTTATTACAACACAGGTATCAAGCAGAAGGGCGTAAGTGTAGATATAGCCGAAAAGTCTTTTAAGTCTGACGGTTATACATTCAAGACCTACGGCTTCAGAGGCGAATACGGCTCAAAGACCTGTTATTTCTACATTTCAAAGGGCGCAAAGTCAATAACCTCCTTCGAAGTCAGCGCCAACAAGAGCACAGGCAAAAACGGCTCTAAAGTTACATTCAGCCTGATATACAGCGCTGACGAGAACGACAAGAACCTCCTTGCGGGTACTCCGTTTATCATCAAGAAAACTTCCAAGGAATATGAAATCAAATCGGAAAAAGGTCTCAGCCCCGCTCAGGCAAGGTCAAATATGCACATTATCCGCAAGAGACTCAAAACTATGTATTCCACAAGCTCCTACAAGATGAATATTAACGGCATATATCTGCTCAGAGCAAAGGACAAGAACGCAAATACTGTTAATATGGTTGTTTCCCTTATCACCAAGAAGGGTTCGTCACGTTACAGCAGCGCGTATTATATTGCTGATATTATGAAGAACTGCCGCATTGATTCGCGCGAGAAGAAAGCCGCCGACAAGTTTAAGTACGAGTCGACAGACTATAAGTTTGAGAGCAAGAGCTTGGGTAAACTTTGGTCGTCGCTCAAAAATAAGTACGGCAGTGATTTTTCAATCAAAAAGGTCGGATAAAACAGAATAATAAAAAGGGCTGACCGAGTCAGCCCTTTTTGTTTGCCTTATCAGGTATTTTAGACTATTAGTCTATCTCTACCATAACCTTCTGCTCTGTTCTTACAGCGGCAGAACGCGCGATTGTACGGATAGCCTTGGCGATTCTGCCCTGCTTACCGATGATTCTTCCCATATCATCCTCGGCAACGTGGATGTGATATACAACTACATCTTCCTCGTTGGGAGCGTCTGCTGTAACCTCAACAGCGTCGGGATCTTCTACTAAACCTTTAGCGATAATTGTAAGTAAATCTTTCATTTTTTGTTGTCCTTTCTGGAATACGTTTGTAAATTATTGATTGATTCTTTAATCAATGTAACCGTTCTTCTTGAGAAGAGCTTTAACTGTGTCTGTGGGCTGCGCGCCGTTGGCGATCCACTTTTTAACAGCCTCGCCGTCAACCTTGAACTCCGAGGGCTTCTTGAGAATATCGTAAGTGCCGATTTCCTCGATGAAACGACCGTCGCGGGGATATCTTGAATCCGCTACAACTACACGATAGTAGGGAGCTTTCTTGGCGCCCATTCTTCTGAGTCTGATTTTTACTGCCATAATTTCACCTCCAAAATTGAAATGATATATATTAACCAATTATAAACTGGGTTAATAACGGTTTAAAACCCGGGGAAGCCTCCGCCTGAGCCCATCATACCTTCCATTCCGGGAGGCATACGCATACGGCGTTTCTTGCCCTTTGAGTTGAACTGACGCATCATCTTCTGCATCTCTCTGAGCTGTTTTAAAAGTCTGTTGACTTCCTCGACGCTTCTGCCCGAGCCCGCGGCGATTCTGCGCTTGCGGCTGGGGTTGATGAGGTCGGGCTTGGCTCTTTCGGCGGGCGTCATCGAGAGGATAATAGCCTGCATCCAGTCAATTGCCCTGTCGTTGATGTCGGCGTCGTCAAGCTTGTTGCCCACACCGGGGATTTTCGAGAGAATACCTTTGAGCGGACCCATCTTTTTAATCTGCCCAAACTGGTCGAGCAGGTCGTTGAAGTCCATCTTGTTCTGCATCATTTTCTTGGCGACTTCTTCGGCTTTCTTTTCGTCAAGCTTTTGTTCTGCCTGTTCGATAAGTGTCAGCATATCGCCCATTCCGAGGATACGGCTCGCCATTCGGTCGGGGTGGAAGGGCTCGATGTCCTCGAGCTTCTCGCCCGTACCCGCGAACTTAATCGGACAGCCTGTGACTGCCTTGACAGACAGTGCCGCGCCGCCTCGGGTGTCACCGTCGAGCTTGGTGATGATTGTGCCCGAAATATCAAGCAGCTCGTTGAAGCTCTTTGCCACGTTTACGGCGTCCTGACCTGTCATTGAGTCGATAACAAGCAGGATTTCGTCGGGGTTGACCGCGGCTTTGAGCTCTTTGAGCTCGTTCATCAGTTCCTCGTCTATATGCAGACGGCCCGCGGTGTCAAGAATAACAACATCGTTGCCGTAGTCCTTGGCGTGCTTGATAGCCTCTTTGGCGATTTTGACGGGTTTATCCTGTCCCATCTCAAAAACGTGAACGCCCGCCTTGTCGCCGACAACCTTGAGCTGTTCGATAGCGGCGGGACGATAGACGTCACACGCTACGAGCAGGGGACGGTGGTTCTGGTTCTTGAGCATAAGGGCAAGTTTGCCGCTGTGAGTGGTTTTACCCGAACCCTGAAGACCGCACATCATAATGACCGTGGGGGGATTTGAGTTGAACTCAAGTCTTGATATCTCCGAGCCCATCAGGTTGGTGAGCTCCTCGTTTACGATTTTGATGACCATCTGAGCGGGGGTAAGGCTCTCCATAACATCCGAGCCCACAGCCCTCTCAGTCACCTTGTTGGTGAACTCTTTAGCCACCTTATAGTTTACGTCCGCTTCAAGCAGAGCCAGGCGCACCTCGCGCATGGCTTCTTTAACGTCCGCCTCGCTTAATTTACCTTTGTTTTTAAGGCGTTTAAACGCACTCGAAAGCTTTTCCGAAAGTCCTTCAAATGCCATAACCGCCACCTCTATTCATGTAAAGATTTCGCGGTGGAAATGATTTTGTCCACCGTCTTTGAGTTATAATCCGCTTTTAAGCTTTCCGCCAGAGCCTCAATCTCCTGAAGCCCCGACTCAACTTCTCCAAACCTTTTGTAAAGTCCCAGCTTTTCCTCGAAATTATAAAGCAGGGTTTCGCTCCTTTTTATACAGTCGCGCACGCCCTGGCGTGTAATCCCGAGCTCTTCGGCGATTTCCGAAAGCGACAAATCATCGTTGTAATACAGTGTAACCGCCTGTCTCTGCTGCTCCTTGAGAAGCTGACCGTAAAAGTCATAAAGCAGGGAAATTTCAATGTTTTTTTCCATTGGAAGTATCACCTTTTAGATGTACTTTTAAGTGTAAAGGATTTTACTTTACAGCTATTGCATTATAATATATACGCCCCAAAAAGTCAATACTAAAATAAAAAAGAAACAAAATGCGATAAAATGTGTTGTTTTGATACTAAAAATATGTTTATATTGCACGTCAATGTGGAGAAAGTTTTGTTGTGTTTGCACATTTTTTACAAAGTTTTCTGATTTACAAATATTATGCAATTTAACTGGTGACATTTATATACACATTGTGTTATAATATTTAAAATCGGATTAGTATTTACCGATATTGTAGGAGGATTGTTTACGGATAAATTTTTCAGCATAGGAAGAACAGAGCACGCCGTGGCTCTTTTCGGCAGCTACGACGAGAATATAAAACTGATCGAACGGGAGTTTGACGTAAGAGTTACGGTGCGTGACGACGAACTCAAAATCTCGGGCGACGAGGAAAATGTTTTCAAAACGGGCAAGGTTATAGAGGCGCTTATGCACTTCATCAACCGCGGCGAAACCCTCAGCGAGCAGAACGTCCGCTATTGCATTTCAATGGTCAAGGACGGTTCGGGGGAAAACCTGAACCAGCTCGCGGACGACTGCATCTGCATCACAGCCAAGGGTAAGCCCATAAAGCCTAAGACCATAGGACAGAAGAAATACTGCAAGTCAATAAGCGAGAACACCATCACGTTTGGTGTCGGCCCCGCGGGTACGGGTAAAACTTACCTCGCGGTCGCAATGGCGGTTACGGCTTTCAGAAGCAAGCAGGTTAACCGCATTATTCTGACCCGTCCCGCTGTCGAGGCGGGGGAGAAGCTCGGATTTCTTCCCGGAGATTTGCAGAGTAAGGTTGACCCGTATCTTCGTCCTCTCTATGACGCGCTGTTTGATATGCTGGGTATCGAAACATACCAGAAATATGTCGAACGCGGGAATATCGAGATTGCGCCTCTGGCTTATATGAGAGGCCGCACGCTCGACGACAGTTTCATAATCCTTGACGAGGCTCAGAACACCTCAAAGGAACAGATGAAAATGTTCCTGACAAGATTGGGCTTCAACAGTAAAATGGTTATAACCGGTGATATAACTCAAATCGACCTTCCTCACGGGGTTAAGAGCGGTCTGAAGGACTGTCTCAGAATTTTGAAGGGCGTGCCCGACATTGCTCAGTGCAGGTTTAACGAAAAGGACGTTGTGAGACATCGCCTGGTTCAGGATATTATAAAAGCGTATGAAAAAAATGAGGTAACAAAAAATGACAGAAAAAAAGATTAGAGTAATAATTACCAACAACCAGAAAGCTGTCAAAATCCCCACGGGATTGCGTATGCTTATAAGACGCTGCTGCCATGCCGTGCTTGAACTCGAGAAGTTTGAGGAGCCCGCGGAAATCAGCGTGACTTTTACGGACAACGAGGGTATCAGAGAACTCAACAAGCAGTACAGGAACATCGACGCGCCCACAGACGTTCTGTCTTTCCCCATGGGTGACGACGGCGAGTACGATACCAACCTCGAGACAGGCGCGAAAATACTCGGAGACGTTGTTATTTCAGTCGAAAAAGCTGTGGAACAGGCGGAGGCGTACGGACATACGCTCCAGCGCGAGATAGGCTATCTTACCGCGCACAGTGTTCTCCATCTGCTCGGTTACGACCACGTGGAGAATATGGATAAGGTAAGAATGAGGGAAAAAGAAGAATACGTTATGGAGGCTTTGGGACTTCCCGCGTCCTCAAGCTACATTATCTAGGAATGAAAAAGCAGCTTAAAAGTTTTAAAGCGGCTTTTGTCGGAATAGGGAACGCTGTTAAAAGCGAGGGCCACCTGCGCTTTCATCTTGTTGCGGCGTTTTATGTGATTGTATTCAGTTTTTTCTACGATTTGTCAAAGGCTCAGTGGGCGGTTGTGCTCTTGCTGATAGGCGCGATTATCGCCGCTGAGTTTTTTAATACAGCCGTCGAGAACGTGTGCGACCTTGTCACAAAGGAGTACAACAAGCGCGTAAAAACCGCCAAGGATGTTTCCGCCGCCGCTGTGCTTGTGCTTTCAATTGCGGCTGTTGTCGTGGCATTCATTTTCTATTTTGATTTGGACAGAATACAGTACATCGCGATGTATTTTATCGCCCGTCCGTGGCTATTGATTTTATTTGTAATTTCACTTATAATATCCGTAGTGTTTATCGGCAAATTTAAAGCAAAAGAAAAAAAGTAACGCCGTCACGCCGTGGCGGCATTTTTGCCTTCCCTTGGGGGAAGGTGCCGAGCGCAGCGAGGCGGAAGAGGGTCCACTTGAAAATACCTCTCTATCTTTCGTTTGATAAACAGACCGGAACAAGGTTTGTGAAAAGTCAGATTAATACAAAAGTCGGTGCACAAAACTATTTATATAAGCAAATAATACTTGCTTACGCCGACCCTCTATCGGTTTTGCATCAATAAATTGACACAAAAACCACTTCCCCCCGGGGGAAAGCAAAAAGGTGAGAAAATATGAGTAACAAAAAATCAGCGTTTGTAGCGATAGTAGGACGTCCCAACGTCGGCAAAAGCTCGCTTTTGAACAGGCTTCTCGGAGCGAAAATAGCCATAGTTTCAAGCAAGCCTCAGACCACCCGCAACCGTATAACGGGCGTGCTTACAGAGGGCGATACACAGCTCGTTTTTGTGGATACTCCGGGTATGCACAAGCCCAAGAACAACCTCGGCAAATATATGGTGCGTTCCGTCAGCGAGAGTATGGGGGGCGTAGACTGTGTAATGCTGGTGGTTGAAGCCGACAAAGAGGCAGGTCCCGCCGAGCTTGGTTTAATAGAGAAAATCAAGTCTATGGAAATCCCGTCAATCCTCGCTATCAACAAAATTGATACGCTAAAGGAAAAGGACGCTTTGATGAGACAGATTCTCGCGTACAGTCAGCTCCATGACTTTGACGCTGTTGTGCCCGTGTCCGCTCAGAACGGCAGCGGAATCGACGAACTCAAAGACGAAATGATGAAGATGGCTTTAGATGGCGGTCACTTCTTTGAGGACGATACCCTCACCGACCAGCCCGAACGCGTGCTCGCGAGCGAGATGATTCGCGAAAAAATCCTCAGGCTCTGCGACAAGGAGATTCCCCACGGCATAGCTGTCGTAATCGAAAAAATGCGTATGCGCGAGGGAAAGGATATCCTCGACGTTGACGCTACAATCTACTGTGAGCGTGATACTCACAAGAGGATTTTAATCGGCAAAAACGGCTCAATGCTCAAGAAAATTTCCACCTATTCCCGCCAGGATATGGAGAGGTTCTTCGGGTGTAAGGTTTTTCTTCAGACGTGGATAAAGGTCAAAGAGGACTGGCGCAACAGTATGCAGCAGCTCAGAAACTTCGGCTACGACGAGAAGGATTTTGGTTAAAAAGGCTTCCCTTGGGGGAAGCTGTCGAGCGTAGCGAGACTGAAGAGGGTCCATTATTAAAAAGCTCGCTGTATCATACGTTAGGATTAAATCTGTTTTACAAGTGGACCCTCTCCCGACCTTTTTGCCGGGCAAGACGGCAAAAAGCCCACCCTCCCCCAAGGGAGGGCATAGGACTTCCTAATTTTCTATTTTTTTCTATCAATAATACTCACCGATGGTGCCACACTAACCTCGGTGATTATTATGAATGAGTTTGACGCGTGGAACGCGTTCTGGTACAGCGGGCGTATTTACGACTACCTTCTGTACAAAAGTATTCACAACGAAAATACCGAAAACAACGGTCTTTCGGAGAAAGATAATGAAGTTTATAACGAACGGACTGATAGTCAAAGAACAGAATATAGGTGAGAAGGACAAGCTCGTAACAATGCTTACCGAAAGTCACGGTATCGTAAAAGGTTTCGCTCACGGCGCAAAGGATATCAAAAGCCCCAAGTGCGCCGCGACGGGACTTTTGTGCTATTCAAGACTTACGCTCCACAAGGGCAGGGACAGCTATATTGTCGGTGACGCCAAGGCGCTGAAGATTTTTTCGGGACTGTCAAAGAGCATTGAAAACACCTACTGCGCCCAGTATTTCTGTGAGCTTGCGGCGGCTGTCTGCCCCAAGGAACAGGAGGCGGGCGAACACCTCAGACTGATACTCAACGCGCTCCACCTGCTCAGCGAAAATAAGCGGCCGTATAACATCGTAAAACCGTGCGTTGAGCTGAGGCTGATGTGCCTTTCGGGATATATGCCCGATATTATGATGTGCAGAGAATGCGGCGAATATGAAAAGGACAATATGCTTTTTCTGCCCGATTCGGGACAGCTTATCTGCGCTGACTGCTGTGAAAAAAGTGAGGTTTCGGGCTTTAGGATAAAGCTCAACCCAAGCTCCTTAAAGGCGCTTCGGCACTGCTGCTACGCCGACAGCGATAAGCTGTTTGGATTTACGCTCCCCGAGAGCGATTTGAAAACGCTTAACTTCTGCTCCGAGGAATACATAAGATTTATTTTAGAGAGAAATTTCAAGACTCTGCAGTTTTTGAAGAGTATAGTATAAGACATATCATAAAAAGGCTTCCCTTGGGGGAAGCTGTCACGGAGCTTGCGGAGTGACTGAAGAGGGTCAACTTTAGAAATGCTCGAAATATAAATAAAACGTTATCTATATAACTATTAACAAGTGGACCCTCTCCCGACCTTTTTGCCGGGCAAGACGGCAAAAAGCCCACCCTCCCCCAAGGGAGGGCTGGAGACTTTATCAAAAAAATGATACATAAGGAAACATTATGGACAGACATTACAAGGCTTTGGAACTTGATAAAATTTTAATAAAATTATCCGAAAAAACTTCCTGTGAGGAGGCTAAGGAGGCGGCGCTCAACCTCGAACCCGAGGTCAGGCTCGACAGAGCAAAGCGCAATCTTCAGATGACCGACGACGCCTATGTTCTCACGGGCAAGTTCGGCGCGCCTTACTTCGGCGGGCTGAAAAATATCTCAAACGAGCTCAGACGCGGTGAAGCGGGCGGAATGCTCACCCCGCGCGAGCTTCTCAGAATCGCCGAAACCCTGCGCGTTATCCGCTCGGTCAAGAGCTGGCACTCCAAGTGCGAGAACACAAAGACCTCGCTCGATATGCTGTTTCAGGGTTTGGTGCCGAATAAGTTTCTGGAGGAAAAAATCACCTCCGCGATTACCAACGACGAGGAGTTTTTAGACACAGCCTCACCCGCGCTCGCTGACATCCGCCGAAAAATACGTACGGCGAGTTCAAAGGCGCGCGAGGTTCTCGATAAAATCGTGCGGAGTTCAACCTATCAGAAATATCTCAGAGACAACATCATAACACAGCGCGACGGACGCTATGTTGTGCCCGTAAAGGCGGAGTGCCGCGGCAACATCCCCGGGCTTGTGCACGACACCAGCTCCAGCGGCCAGACCGTGTTTATTGAGCCGATGGGCGTTGTGCAGGCTAACAACGACATCAAGGTTCTTGTGTCAAAGGAAGAAGCCGAAATCGAGCGTATTCTGTATGAGCTATCCGCTCTGGCGGGCTCGTACGCCGATGTTATTATCGGCAGTTACAAGTGCCTGACGGAGCTCGACTTGATTTTTGCCAAAGCAGACATGGCGTACACTATGAAGGCGGTCACTCCCGTGCTCAACGACAGGGGCGTTATCGACCTCAGACAGGCGCGTCATCCGCTGATAAATTCCAAGAATGTTGTGCCGATAGACGTAACCCTCGGCAAGGATTTTGACACACTTGTAATCACAGGTCCCAACACGGGCGGTAAGACCGTCACTCTCAAAACAATCGGACTGCTCACGCTTATGGCTATGTGCGGTTTGATGATTCCCGCGGGGGACAACAGCGAGCTGAGCGTGTTCAGACGCGTGCTTGTGGATATCGGCGACGAACAGAGCATTGAACAGAGCCTTTCCACATTCTCGGCTCACATCACGAATATAATCGGAATTATGAAGAAAGCGAATTCCGCTTCGCTCGCGCTGATTGATGAACTCGGCGCGGGCACCGACCCTGTCGAGGGCGCGGCGCTCGCTATTGCGATACTGGAAAAGCTCAGAGAACAGGGCGCGAAAATCGCCAGCACTACCCACTACGCCGAGCTCAAGGAGTATGCCCTGAGAACTAAGGGTATAGAGAACGGAAGCTGTGAGTTTGACATTAAAACTCTGCGACCGACCTACAGGCTGCTCATCGGCGTGCCCGGCAAGAGCAACGCGTTCGCCATAAGTAAACGGCTCGGTATGGATAACGAGGTTGTTGAACACGCAAAGGAGCTTGTGAACGAGGAAAGCCGTGAGTTTGAGGACGTTGTGCAGACCTTGGAGAGCCGCCGTCAAAGCCTTGAAAAACAGCTTGAAAACGCCGAACGCCTTACAGGCAAGGCGAACACGGAAAAGCAAAAGGCGGAAAATGAGCTCCAGAGAGCAAAGCAAAAGGCTGAGAACGAAATCGAGCGCGCCAAGCGTGAGGCAGAGAAAATCATATCTCAGACAAGGGCGCAGGCTTACGCTCTGCTCGACGAAATGGAAAAGGCGAAAAAATCCGCGGACAATTCGGGTATGCGTTCTAAGCTCCGCCGTGAAATAAACAAGCTCGAGGACAGCTCCAATCCCGTTGAGGAAAAGCAAACCTCAGACTACAAGCTTCCCCGCCCGCTCAAAGTCGGCGACAATGTGCTGATTTACGACATCGACAAAAAGGCTGTGGTGCTTGAGCTGCCCGACAAAAACGACGAGGTTCTTGTTCAGGCGGGCATAATAAAAACAAGGGTAAAGCTGAATAATCTCAGACTGACAGAACCCGACAAGCCGAAAAAACAGTACGGCAAACGCCTCAGGAATGTTCCCTCAAACGTAGACATCCGCCCCGCTACGGAAATCGATGTGCGCGGTATGAGCGCGGTAGAGGCGGTTATGGCGGTTGACGGAGCAATCGACAGCGCCATACTGACGAATATTGAGCAGATTACGATTATCCACGGCAAGGGTACGGGCGTGCTCCGCAAGGAAATTCAGGCTCACCTGAGAAAAAGCAAATACGTCAAGAGCTTCCGCCTCGGCACATTCGGTGAGGGCGAGAGCGGTGTGACGATAGTCCAGCTGAAGTAGATCATAACAAGGCTTCCCTTGGGAAATTCCCCTGCTAGGGGAAATGTCCGCGAAGCGGACAAAAGGGTTGCCGTCTCCTGCTAAGGAAAAGCTGTCGAGCGTAGCGAGACTGACCATTTACAAGTGGACCCTCTTTCGACCTTTTTGCCGGACAAGACGGCAAAAAGCCCACCTTCCCCCAAGGGAAGGCTTGGTGCTCCGCTCAAACGTTACCGTCAATTCACTAACCACTCATTGCTGACTGCTGACTACTGACTGCTCTATCTGTTCAAGGGCATAAAAAGTTCTGGATTTTTCTGGATTTTTGTGTTAGTATAAAAATGTATATAATTCAGGAGGTATAATTATGGCTATTGAAAAATCTTCAATCATCGGCGACGTGCTTGATCAGTATCCCCAGACAGCTCCCGTATTTATGTCAATCGGAATGCATTGTCTCGGCTGCCCCGCTTCACGCGGTGAGAGTATCGAGGACGCTTGTATGGTTCACGGCGTAGAAGCCGACGAGCTTATCAAAAAACTCAACGAAGCTATAAAGTAAGATGAGACTTTTCAGCCTTGATGAAAGACTGTTAACCTGTGCAGGCCTTGTGCGAGACGGCGCAAGGCTTGCTGACGTTGGATCTGACCACGCTTATCTGCCTGTATGGCTGTTAAAGCAGGGCAGAATCAGCTTCGCGGTAGCTTCGGATATCGGCGAAAAGCCCCTCGAAACAGGCAGGCAGACCGCCGAAAAATACAAGGCGCGCAACATCGAGTTCCGTCTTGGCGCGGGGCTAGATACAATCCGTGAGGACGACAACATCACCGACATCGTTATCGCTGGAATGGGCGGCGAGGTTATCGCCGATATTCTTTCCGAAAGCGAGCTTGCTAAAAATCCCGGGCTCAATTTCATCCTCCAGCCTATGACGAGGTCGGACGAGCTTGTGGGTTTTTTGTACGAAAACGGTTTTGAGATAAAGAAGCAAACCGCCCTCCGTTCAAAGGGGAGGAGCTACACGGTTATGTCTGTGCGTTACAGCGGCAATAAGGTTGTAACGAGCAGTCTTTTCAGGATTGTCGGCAAGCTCGATATGAGCGACGCCGAAAGCGTAAGGTATATAGGTAAAAAAATAAAGGATCTCGAGAACAAAAGCCTCGGCGACGACTCCGCCCGCGAGCTTTTGAACGAATTGAGGTTGATGATAAATGAGAAAAATTAAGGATATTATCGCTTATGTCGGGACGTTTGCTCCGCTTGACAGCGCGATGGATTTTGACAACGTCGGACTGCTTGTCGGCAGCGAGGACGCTCAGGTCAAAAAAGCGCTTGTCGCCCTGGATATCACCGACGAGGTGATTGACGAGGCGGCACGAATCAGCGCGGAGCTTATCATAAGTCACCATCCCGTGATTTTTGACCCGCTTAAAAGCGTTGAAGAAAACAGTGTTGTGTATAAGCTGATTAACAGGGGTATAGCGGCTCTGTGTCTGCATACAAATCTGGATTTAAGCCCGATTTTCGGCGTGAACACCTGCCTTGCCGAATCTGTCGGAGTTAAGGACGGCGCTTTTGTTATGGACGAGTGCCTGTACATAGGAGAGCTTGATAACGCCGTCAGCAATCGTGAATTTGCCGAAACGGTAAAGCGGTCGCTTAGCTGCAAGGGCTTGCGCTACACTCTCGGCGAAAAGAGAGTAAAGCGCGTGGCGATATGCTCGGGCAGCGGTGGAGATATGGCTCCTTTGGCGTGTGAAAACGGCGCTGACGTTCTTCTCACGGGCGAGATAAAGCACCACGATATCCTCAACGCGAATCACCTCGGAATAGCGGTGATTGACGCGGGACACTTCAAGTCGGAGGATGTTGTAATCGCTCCTCTGTGCGAAAAGCTCGGCGATAAATTCGGGGATGTAGAATTTATTAGAAGCGTCAGCTGTACCGACAAGGTGGAGTATTTGTAATAAAGCCCTCCCTTGGGAAATTCCCCTGCTAGGGGAAATGTCCGCGAAGCGGACAAAAGGGTTGCCGTCTCCTGCTAAGGAAAAGCTGTCGAGCGTAGCGAGACTGATTAAATCTGTTTTACAAGTGGACCCTCTCCCGACCAATTCGCCTTTGGGGCGAATTGCCCACCCTCCCCCAAGGGAGGGCTCAAATAAGGTGGTAATTCATATGAAAATTTCGAATAAAAAAGCTATAATAATACTCGCGGTACTCATAATCGTGAGCCTGTGCGTCAGCACATTCTACATATCCGCAAAGCAGGGCTACCACGAGGACGAGCTCCTTACATACAACCTCGCCAACACTCAGAAACAGCTCAATGTTGACGGCGGCTGGAACACCTCAGAGGACTTTAATGAATACCTCACAGTAGCGAAGAACGACCGCTTTAATTACGCGCAGGTTGTGGAGAACCAGATTATCGACGCTTCGCACCCGCCTTTCTACTACGCGCTGGTGCACACGGTTTGTTCATTTTTTCCCACGGTATTCAGCCGTTACTTCGCGTATTCAATAAACGTGCTCGCGATGATAGGCATACTTATTCTGCTGTTTATGATTGGAAAGCGAGTGACAGGCAACAACTTCTACGCTCTCATAGGAGCGGGCGCTTACGCGCTGAGCATAGCCTGTTTCACCACAACAATTTACCTGAGAATGTATGCCACTCTCACGTTTTTCGTGCTGTTGTTTGTGTATCAGATGCTCAGGCTGTACGACAAAAAGAACGAGGTCAGAATCACCGACTGCCTTATCCTGCTCCCGATAATAATACTCGGTATTTTAACCCAGTATTATTTCATCCTCTTTGCGGGACTGACAGGACTGATTTTCCTCATTTTCAAAATAAAGGAAAAGTGCTTCAAGGATTTGTTTTTTGTCCTCGGTACGGCTGTTGTCGGGTTCTGCGCGGCTATGCTTATCTATCCGCACATCATCGAGAACGTGCTCGGCGGCAACCGCGGTTTCGGTTCTCTGGAGATTTCGATTGACGCAATCACGATTGTGACTTATGTGGTCTACAAGATTTTCACATACATAGAGATTCTGTCCAAGGATTTGTTCCTCGGTCAGGTATGGCTGTTTGCGCTATGTTGTGTAATTCTTGCCGCGTCGTTTATCTATTTCAGATTTGTCAAAAAGAGAAAGCTAAACCGCAAGGCGATGTTTATAACCATTCCGCCCGTGTTGTACTTTATCTTCATTTCTCTGGTGTCGCCTTTTAACAGCGACCGCTATGTAATGGCTTCACTGCCGTTTATCGCTATGCTGTTCGCGTTCGGATTCATCAGAATTTTCAATCTGTTCAAGTACGAAAAGATACGCTATGCGGTACCCGTATGCGTTGTTTTGGCGTTTATTCTGTCGCTTACGTTTGTGAAGCCCTACTACACCTACGGCAAGACAAATCTCTATGACACAAAGACCGATAAAGCTGTCTTTGTCGGTACGGCTATGCTTGAATGGAACAAGGTTATCGACAAGCTTATGCTCTACGACGAGGCTATGATTGCCCAGACCTCAAAGATGAACCCGAACCTCGCCAAGGAGCTCGAGAGCTTCGCCACAAAGCGCGGCATTGTAACCAACGGAAAGATAAGCGCCTTTGCCGATTCTTATATGAACAACGGCGACGCGCACAAGGAATCCGAGAGCAGTCTCGAAAAGCTCTCTACCGACAAAAAGCTCAACTCTCTCGACGAGATTACTGTCTACATTTCCCGCCTTGCCGACGGCGATGATGTAATTGACTACATCACAAAGAATACGGATTTCAAGAAATGCGAGCTTATTCAAGCTGACTACAGCTTTGACGATTTCTACAACTGGTACGATTACTTTGTCGAAACCGAATCGTACTGTAATGTCTATAAATTCTCGAAATAGGATTCAGGGGTGAAAAAGTTTTGAAAAGATTAAAAAAACTGTCCCGAGAGGAAAGAAAAGACTGTATCGGGATCGCTTTTTCGGGAGGCGGACTGCAGGGTATCGCTCACATCGGCGCTATAAAGGCGCTGTATGAGCTGGGTATTCATCCGCAGTTTGTGTCGGGCACAAGTTCGGGCGCGGCTATGGCGGCTATAATCGCCATGGGATTTGAAGCCGATGAGATGACGAGAATCGCGAAAAAATATTGGAAAACCCTCGCCGAAATTGACAACGGTATTATCTTCAAGGGCGTGGCGCAGCTTGTTCTCAACAAGAACATCAAGCGTGACGGGCTCAAGTCGGGCAAGCTTATTTCGGATGTAATCCGTGAGATTATGTATATAAGAAATATTAACAGTTTTCGCGACCTTCCTATTAACCTCTCAGTGTGCACGGTAGACACACTCACCACCGACGAGTGTATCTTTACGACCTTTGATGAGGGGTTGGAGAACGACCACATCCATTACCTAACGGGTGTTCCGCTGGAGACTGCTGTCCGAGCGAGTATGTCATTCCCCGCTATTTACACCACCTGTACATACAAGAACTACAACTTTATCGACGGCGGCTCAAAGGACAATCTCCCCGTCAAAATCCTCAAGGATATGGGCGTGGGCAAGGTGCTCGCCATCGGCTTTGATATTATGGACTATGATCCCAACCCGGGGCTTAACGGACTCATCAAGGTAATCTGGCGCGCGCTGGACGTTTACTCGATTGACGGCACGCGTAAGTCAATGAAAATGGCTGATCTGGCTGTGGAAATACAGAACGAGAACACTGCCCTCTTCGACATAAACAACGTCGATGAAACAATTCAGGAGGGCTACGACTGCATTATGAAACACAAGGATAAGATACTCGAAATATTTGGTTAAACTGTAGGGGAGCCGCTCCCGCTGCTCCCGATTTTCGGATTTGAGGGGTTAGTATGAAAAAACAGTTTTTAGAGGCGGGTAAGGTTGTAGGCACTCACGGACTGCGCGGTGAAATCCGTGTCGAGTGCTGGTGCGACAGTCCCGCGTTCCTCGCCGAGTTTGAAACCCTGTATTTTGAGGAGGGTAAAGTTGAACTCAGCGTTAAGTCCAGGCCGCACAAAAATATAGTTCTCACAAAAATCAAGGACACAGATACCGTGGAGGACGCCGAAAAGCTCCGCGGAAAAATCCTGTATATAAACCGCGACGACGTTATTCTCCCCGAGGGCAAAAACTTCATTCAGGACCTCATCGGCTGCAAGGTGCTCGACGAGAGCGACCGCAGCGTTGAGTACGGCGAAATTACCGAGGTATTCAAGACGGGAGCTAACGACGTTTACACCGTAAAAAAAGGTGATAAGCTGTATTATGTTCCCGTTGTGGACAGCATTGTCACTCTGAAAAATGTTGACGAGGGATTTGTACTCGTCAGACCTGTTAAGGGGCTTTTCGATAATGAAGATTGATTTGATAACCCTGTTCCCCGAAATGTGCGAGGCAGTCCTCGGCGAGAGCGTGATAGGACGCGCTCAGAAGTCAGGGGCAATAGATATAAACTGCGTTCAGCTGCGCGACTACGCTCTGGACAAACACCGCCGTGTGGACGACACGGTCTACGGCGGTGGAATGGGTATGCTTATGAAGTGCGAGCCCATAGCTCTGTGCTATGAGGATATCTGTCAAAAGCGCGGGGAAAAGCCTTATTTTGTCTATATGTCGCCGCAGGGCAGACCGCTCACTCAGCAAAGGCTCAAGGAGCTCTCAAAGCTTGACTGCATCTGTGTGCTCGCGGGACACTACGAGGGCGTTGACCAGAGGGTAATCGACGAGCTTGTCGATGAGGAAATCTCAATCGGCGACTACGTTCTCACCGGCGGGGAACTGCCCGCGCTTGTTTTTGCGGACGCTCTGGCGCGGCTTGTGCCCGGGGTTCTCTCCAACGACGAGTGCTTTACCGAGGAAAGCCACTACAAAGGTCTGCTCGAATATCCGCAGTACACCAAACCGCAGGTCTGGAGGGGGAAAGAAGTTCCTCCCGTACTCTACAGCGGAGACCATCAGAAGGTAGACCGCTGGCGCTATGAGCACAGCCTTATCAATACCGCCCAAAAACGTCCCGATATGCTCGACAAAATAACGCTCAGTGATGACGATAAAAAAATACTATTTGACAATGGTTTTAGTTAAGTTGCACAAACCGAAAATAGCTAAAACAGATTAAAATGTTATTAAATCCAAAATTGATTTTTCGGTGTTGACGATAATAAGAAAAGTGCTATAATATGTATGTAATTGGAGCACACTACTCCAAAGTGTATGAACTATATAAGAATTTTGAGAGGTTTTACTTATGTACGTTAAGGAAGTTTTAGTTAAGAATAAAGCAGGTCTGCACGCGCGTCCCGCTACATTCTTCATACAGAAGGCTAACGAATTCAAGGCTACTATCTGGGTAGAGAAAGAAGAAAGACGAGTTAACGCCAAGAGCCTTTTGGGAGTACTCTCTCTCGGAATCATCGGCGGAACAACAATCAAGATTATCGCTGACGGCGCTGACGAGCAGGAAGCTGTCGACGGTCTTGTTTCTTTGGTTGATTCAGGTTTTGCTGACTAAGTAAGATTTATTTAGGGCAGACTCATTTTGAGCCTGCCTTTTTTTAGTTCTCCACTGAAGGCTTCCCTTGGGGGAAGCTGTCAGGCGTAGCCTGACTGAAGAGGGTCCACATAAAAAAGTAAATTAGTTCACGTTTGATATATCGAGCGTTTCTAAAGTTGACCCTCTCCCGACTTCGCTACGCTCAGCCACCCTTTCCTTAGCAGGAGACGGCTTCCTAAGCCGGAGACGGCAAACCCTCTGTCGCATTCGCGACATCTCCCTTAGTAAGGGAGTCTCCCTTTTGTCCCTTAGTAAGGGAGTCTCCCTTTTGTCCGCTCCGCGGACATTTCCCCTAGCAGGGGAATTTCCCAAGGGAGGGCTTAGCGGTTTCCCATATTTTAAAGACAAAATAAAGATAAACCTATGAATACTAAACTTTCCGAACTCCGCAAGAGGGCGATGGCGCTGCCGCTGTCCCCCGGAGTTTATATAATGCGCGACAAAAACAAAAAGATAATATACATCGGTAAAGCCAAGGCGCTGAAAAACCGTGTGTCACAGTATTTCGGTTCACAGAACAACCACCCTGAAAAAGTCAGACGTATGGTTGAGAATGTGGATTTTTTTGACTATATAATCTGCGACAGCGAGTTCGAGGCGCTTATTCTTGAATGCAGTCTTATCAAACAGCACACACCCAAATACAACATCCTGCTCAAGGACGACAAGGGCTACAGCTACATCAGGGTGTCAAACGACAAGTGGCGCAAGATTACCTACGAGCTTCAGAAGGCTGACGACGACGCGCTCTATATCGGGCCGTACAAGAGCAGCTTTTATGTCAAGCAGAGTGTGGAGGAAGCCAACAAGATTTTTAAACTGCCCACCTGCAACCGCAAATTCCCGGAGGATTTCGGCAAGCAAAGACCTTGCCTTAATTTCCACATCAAGCAGTGCGCGGCTCCCTGTACGGGCAGGGTGAGCTTTGAGGAGTATGACGAGAGCGTCAGACAGGCGCTGGACTTCCTCAAGGGCGGCAGCGGCAAGTCCGTCAAAATGCTCACCGAGGAAATGGAGAAAGCCTCCGAAAACCTCGAGTTTGAGCGTGCCGCCAAAATCCGCGACAAAATCAACGCGGTCAAAAAAATGTCCGAAAAGCAAAAGGTGGTCGCCGTCAGCGTTCCCGACCAGGACGTAATTGCCTACTTTACCGACGGTGAACGCGGCTGTTTTCAGATTTTTAAGTTTGAGGGCGGCAGACTGACCGACCACGAGAATTTTATAATAAACAACCCTATGGAACAGGACGATGAGCTCTCGCAGTTTATCACAGGCTACTACTCGATGAACCGCGCTGTCCCGCGCAACATCACCCTTGACAGATTGCCCGAGGACAGCGAACTGCTCGAAAAGTGGCTCACGGAAAAGAGCGGCAGGCGTGTTTATCTCACCGCTCCTCAGCGCGGCGAACAGGCTCAGCTCGTGAGTATGTGCAGGAAGAACGCCGCCGAGGCTCTCGCTCAGATCAAGGGCAGAACCTCCCGTGAATACTCCGTTTTGGAGGAGCTCAGAGAGCTTCTGGGACTCGATAAAATACCCGAATATATAGAGAGCTATGATATTTCAAACCTCGCGGGCACAGAGAATGTCGCGGGTATGATTGTGTACGAAAACGGCAAACCTCTTAAATCCGCCTACAAAAAGTTCAGGATAAAGAGCTTTGAAGGTCAGGACGACTATGCCTCTATGGCGGAGGTTCTTGACAGGCGATTTACGGAATATGAGGAGAACAGGGACAGCGGCGAGGGCTTCGGACGTTTGCCCGATCTCATACTGCTCGACGGCGGTAAAGGACAGGTCGCCGCGGTTATGCCCGTGCTCCAAAAGCACAACGTCAATGTTCCCGTGTTCGGTATGGTTAAGGACACAAGCCACCGCACCAGAGCCGTTACGGGCTCCGGAGGGGAGATATCCATAAACTCATACAGAAGCGTGTTCACTTTCCTGAGCAAAATGCAGGACGAGGTTCACCGCTTCGCCATAGGATATCACCGTCAAAGACGTAAGAACGCGGTCATAAACAGCTCGCTTACCGATATCGACGGCGTGGGAGCTGTCAGAGCGAAAGCGCTGTTAAAGCATTTCAGAACAATCGCGAATATCAGAAATGCCGACCTCGAGGAGCTCGAGATGTGCCCCAAAATGACGCACGACTCGGCGGTCGCGGTATTTAATTATTTTCACAAATAATATAAAGCCCTCCCTTTTGGAGATAGTCTGTTTATCAAACGTATAGTAAGGAACGGGGGTCTCGTTGTCCCCTTGGGGAAAATGTCAGCCGCAGGCTGACAAAAGGGGTAAGCAAGTGTTACAGCAAGGTCAGAAGAAGTCTTTATCAGCACAACATCTGTTGAACCGCTTACGCTGCTGCCCCCCTCTGCTGCGCTGGCGCTCCGCTTCTCCCCCAAGGGGGAGACAAGACCGCTACTCCTTTCTATACCGCGCGTGGATAGACTGCTACTCATGGGAAAGCAATTTGGAAAGGATATATTATGCGCGTAATAACAGGCTCCGCAAGGGGCAGAAAACTCGAAACACTCAGCGGAGACGACGTACGCCCGACCACCGACAAGGTCAAAGAGGCGGTTTTCTCGGCTATACAATTCGATATTGAGGGGAGGAGCTTCCTCGACTTGTTCGCGGGCAGCGGACAGATGGGAATAGAGGCGCTCAGCAGAGGCGCGGAATCCGCGACATTTGTCGATAAAAGCCGAAAGTCGGTCGACATCGTCCGCAAAAACCTGAATAACGTCGGTTTTTACGAAAAAGCGAAGGTTTTTCACGCCGACAGCATAGCTTTCATAGATTCAACCACCGATTTGTACGATATTGTTTATCTCGACCCGCCGTTCGGTTCGGGATTGTTACAAAATGCTTTGCCTAAAATTGCCGAAAAAATGAAAAAAACAGGTGTAATTATTGCCGAAAATGAAGAAAATGAGGTGATTTTACAAAAATATGGTGAATTTGTGCTTGACAGACAAAAACACTATGGTAAAATAAAAGTAAGTATGTACAGACATAAGGATTTTGTTTTATGAAAACAAAGGTTATTTGTCCGGGCAGTTTTGATCCCGTCACATTAGGTCATGTCGATATCATAACCAGAGCGTCAAAAATGTTTGACAGCGTTGTGGTAGGCGTGCTCAACAATCCCGCCAAGAACTCCAGCTTTACAACAGAGGAGCGTATGGAACTTCTGAGAAAGGCGACAGCGGGGCTCCAAAATATTGAGATTGTCGAATTTGACGGCCTGCTTGCCGATTATACCCGCGAGCGCGGTATTACGGCTATCGTAAAGGGACTGAGAGCTGTATCGGATTTTGAGTATGAATTTCAGCAGGCGCTGTTCAATAAAAAGCTTAATCCCGAACTGGAGACGATTTTCCTGACATCCAACACGGAGTTTATGTATCTCAGCTCAAGCGGTGTCAAGCAGGTCGCTTCCCTCGGCGGAGACATAAGCTCATTTGTACCTGAATGTGTGCACGATGAAATACTTAAAAGGTTAAAATAAAATCCAAAGAGAAATTTTATATAGGAGAGTGGAGAAAATGGACAGATTAGACAAGAGAGTAGAGGACTTAATCTTAGAATTACAGGATATGGTAAACGACGCCAAGGGCGTGCCTATGTCAAGAGACAAGAAGGTAATTATCTCGGGCGACCGTGTTTTTGATATTCTTGACGAAATCGAGGATAACCTTCCCGCGGAAATCAGCGTTGCCAAGAACATCGTTGCCGACCGTGACGCTATCATTGAGGAAGCTCACCGCAACGCCGACGAGATTATCCGTCAGGCTGAGGAGCGCCGCAAGATTATGGTAAGCCAGCACGAGGTTACTCTTGCTGCCGAGGCTAAGTCAAAGGAAATCCTTAACGACGCCAAGAAAAAGTCTGTTGAAATGCACAAAGCAGCCAACTCCTATGTTGAGGATATTATGCGCCGCGCAGACGAGAGCATCACATCCTACGCTCAGGAAATCCGCAAGGCTCGTCAGAACCTCAAGAGCTCAATGAAATAATGAGTGGTCAGTGTTCAGTGGTCAGCAGTCAGTGATCAGTGGTCAGTGGTCAGTGAATGTCGAGAACAAAGAAACTGCTAACTTAGAAGTTTAGTTCCCGAACTATTTATATTCATCTAATAATATAAATCAAAGTCTTAGGCTCAGCACAGAACCTAAGACTTTATTTCTATTATTTGTCATTCTGAGGCTTGCCGAAGAATCTTAAAGATCCTTCGCTGCGCTCAGGATGAGAGTATTGTTTTGTTCTCGATATTTACTGCCAACTGACCACTGCTCACTGTCATCATATTTCTAATAATGAAAAATGCTGACATGTTTTGTCGAATGTTACAAAAAAAGCCTCGGATATTTAGTAATAATGCTGTAACATTTTTCTTGCAATTTAATTACAAATAGTATATAATGATTACATCGGTGGCATTTAGTGTCAATAAGTGAATATTTTGGCTCAAAATACACCGTCTTGGATGAAATTTTAATGAGGGGAGATGGCAGAATGTTTTCAGGTACTACGTTTAACTCAATAGACGCTAAGGGCAGAATCGTTCTGCCCGCTCGCTTCAGAGAAGAACTCGGCGAGACTTTTATAATCTCAAAGGGCTTTTCAAATTGTGTGCAGGTTCTTTCGCTTGAGGAGTTCCAAAACCTGCGAGAACAAATCAAAAGCCTTCCCGCCAGAAACGCCACGGCGCTTCGCTACCACGTTATAGCCACGGCTGTTGAGGTAAGCCCCAACGCTCAGGGCAGGGTTTCTATTCCCCAAAGCCTGCGTGAGATTGCCTCGCTGGACAAGGAAGCGGCGGTTGTCGGTATGGATAACCGCATTGAAATCTGGAACAAGGATAAATTTGACGATATGATGAGCGAGAGCGAAGAGGCTCTTAACGAGGCGCTCTCACTGCTCAGTTTCTAAGGGCATAAGGGGCAAATACAAACCCGCTTTCTATAAAGAGCTTTTAGCAATTTACGGCTTATCAGTCTTGACAGGCGCCAGCCTGTCGGCGACTTCTGCACCGTAACTTACTTAAAATCTCAAATATAGAAAGTCCCTAAGGAGTTTTGCCGAGGCGGATTTTAGTCTGACCGCGGCAAAAGCGCAGCTAACCCTGACGGGTTGGCGAGCATTTTAACAAAGGGCAGGCAAAAATACGACCGTCAAAACCGAGTTCGTATTTACCCCTTATGCCCTATACAGGAAAAGGCAGATATGGAATTTTTACACACACCTGTTCTGCTTAAAGAGGCTGTTGACGGGCTTGACATCAAGCCCAACGGCATCTATGTCGACGGCACAGCGGGCGGAGGAGGACACTCCGCCGAAATTTTAAGCCGTCTCAGTTCGGGAAAGCTCGTTTCCATCGACCAGGATCCCGACGCTATTTGTACAATTAAGCAGAAATTTAAAGATAACCACAACTCAATAATCATAAAAGGCAATTTCTCGGATATGAAAGCTCTGCTGGAGCACAGGGGAATCTGCCGTGTGGACGGCGTGCTGTTGGATATAGGCGTGTCGTCACATCAGCTGGACACTCCCGAAAGAGGTTTTTCTTTCCATGAGGACGCCGAGCTCGATATGCGTATGTCGCAGTCGGGTACAAGCGCGAAGGATTTGGTTAACACACTCTCTCAGCAGGAGCTGTCCCGCGTTATATTCGAATACGGCGAGGAAAAGTACGCGAACTCAATCGCTAAGGGCATCGTGAAGGCACGTGAGGAAAAACCGATTAACACAACCTTTGAGCTTGCGGAGATAATACGCAACTCTGTGCCCGAAAAGGTCAGACGCGCGGGACATCCCGCCAGAAAAACTTTTCAGGCGCTCAGGATTGAGGTCAATCACGAGCTGGACTACCTGAAAAAAGGTCTCGAAGAGGCTTTTGAGCTTCTCTCAAGCGGCGGAAGGCTGGCTGTGATAACTTTTCACTCTCTTGAGGACAGAATTGTAAAGCAGACTATGGCGGATTGGTGCCGCGGATGCACCTGCCCCAAGGATTTCCCCGTATGTGTATGCGGCAAAAAACCTCGCGCGCAATCTATTACGAGGAAACCTATTGTAGCAAATAAACAAGAATTGACCGCAAATCCGCGCTCGAGAAGTGCAAAACTAAGAATTTGCGAAAAATGTGTTGAAAATTCTTAATTTTTACTGGACATTTACCGCAACATAGTGTAGAATATAACAAGTTTGTTAACCAAATTACAAACCACAACAAATTGTGGTCAGACCGCTTAGACACACAACATTCTGTATATTTCGATAAAAGAAGTAAGGTATTTTCCATAGTAGAATTAAATAAATTTTGACAAAATGTAACTATTTTGTGTTAAGGAAATATAAGTCCCCAAATTTGGTGTATAATAGGTAACCGTTGAGGTATTTTAGATGGCATATGAAAATAACGCGGCTTATGAGTTCGACGTATTCAGAGACAATACGGCTCCTAAGCTACCAAAGAAAGATAAAACTGAAAAGAAAAAGCAAGATAATAAAGTTGTAACCCTTCCTCAGGAAGCTTTAATAAAAATCAGAAGAAGAAAACATAACCCGTTCAAGCTCTTTTTGGGTACTGTAACGGCGGTTGTGATAACTGTGATTATCAGCGCTATTATTGTCGGGCAGGTTCAGCTTACAGAAGTTAACCAGCAGATTATCAACGCTGAGGAAACCCTGAGGAATTCGCAAAGTGCATATACTCAAAACCAGATGGCGATTCAATCCAAGCTTTCAACTTCCGAAATCGAAAAGTACGCGCAGGACAAGCTTGGAATGAGCAAGGCTGAAAACGTTCAGAAAGAGTATGTTTCACTCTCCGAAGGAGACAAGGCTGAAATTTCAGAGAACGTTAATCGTAATTTCTTCCAGAAAGTTTTTGACGCGATTACTGGGCTTTGGTCATAACATCGGGTTTAATTTAATAGATATGTTATGGGAATAAGAGTTAGGATTTATGTCTTAACTCTTTTTTGGTTAAATAAGGCTTCCCTTGGGAGACTCCCTTTTTAAGGGAGATGTCGCGAATGCGACAAAGGGTTTGCCGTCTCCCGCTAGGGAAAAGCTGTCAGGCGTAGCCTGACTGAAAAGGGTCCACTTGATATATACCTTTCTATCTAACGTCTGATAAAAAGACTGGAACAAGGTTTGAACAAAGTCGGATAAATACAAAAGTCGGTGCACTTAACTATCAATATTGCAATAATACTTAACTTGCGCCAACCCTCTATCGGTTTTGTCATTCTCTGCGAGAACGCCAAAACCACTTTCCCCCCGGGGGAAAGCTTATATAGATAAAATCATAATGGAAAGGAGCAGATTATGGCGGATAATCGTGAAGTCAGAAGCAAAAAAGGTCTTTTGCAGCAGCTGAGATTCAGAACAACTGTTATTATACTTCTCGTGCTTGTACTCGGATTCGGAGCAATCGCGCTGAGACTGCTCTATCTTCAGCTTGTACAGGGCCCTGAGCTTCAGGAAAAAGCGGTTGAACAGCAGCTTGTAGACACCAAGCTCAGCGCTAAACGAGGCACAATCTACGACGCTACGGGCAAGATTCTCGCCCAGAGCGCTACCGTATGGAAGGTTGTGCTCGCTCCCGCGTACCTTGAAAAAGAGGAACAGCGCGAGTATGTCGCTGAAAATCTTTCCAAAATTCTGGATTTAGATTATGACAATATGCTCGAAAAAACCAAGCAGAAGTCATACTACGTCATTGTAAAGCGTAAAATTGAGAGCGACGAGCGTGACGCTCTGCTCAAATTCATCGAAAAGCTCGAGAAAAAGTATCCCGAGCTCTCCAACGTAATCACTCTGTTTGATGATTACCGCCGTTACTATCCCTACAACGACCTCGCCTCATCCGTTATCGGTTTTACGGGTTCCGACGACCAGGGACTTGAGGGTGTTGAGTTCCAGTACGACAAGTATCTCACGGGTACCCCGGGCAGAATCATTACGGCGCGCAACGCCAACCAGACAGATATGCCGTTCCAGTACGAGCAGAATGTCGAGGCTAAGGACGGCAACAACATCAACCTTACAATTGACGAGACTATCCAGTCCATAGCCGAAAAATATATGAAGCAGGGTCTTAAGGCTAACGACGTAAGAAACCGCGGCGTCTGTATTATTATGGACGTAAACACGGGCGGACTGCTCGCCTGCGCTTCCGTAGACGGCTATAATCTGAACAAACCTTATGATTTGCCTAAGTCGGCAAAAGACAAGATTAGCCAGCTGCCTGAGAAGAAACGTCCCGAGGCGGAGAGCGCGGCTCTCGGCGCTATGTGGCGTAACAAGGCTATCGCCGACACCTACTACCCCGGTTCCGTTTTCAAGATGTGTACCGCTTCGATGGCGCTCAACGAGGGCACAGTCAGCGACGGTTCCACATTCACCTGCGGCGGCTCCGTAACAATTTACGATCACACAATCCACTGTCACGAGCTGGGCGGTCACGGAACTCAGAACTTATTCCAGGCTATTACAAACTCCTGTAACCCCGCGTTTATTGCGATCGGACAGTCTTTGGGACCGAAAAAATTCTATAAATACTATCAGGCGTTTGGATTTTCCGAGCCCACGGGAATCGACCTCCCTGGTGAAGCGGATGACCAGTTCTTTAACGAGGACGGTTCAATGTCAGAGACCGACCTCGCGGTTGCCTCGTTCGGTCAGAACTTCTCGATTACGCCTATTCAGATGATTACGGCATGCGCGGCTGTGGCAAACGGCGGAAAAGTCGTTCAGCCCTATGTGGTTCAGTCGATTACCGATGTGGACGGCAACGTTATCAAGACCACCGAAAACACCGTAAAGCGTCAGGTTATTTCCGAGAAGGTTTCCAAGCAGATGTGCGACTACCTTGAGCGCAACACCACTCAGGGCGGAAGCAATAACGGATATATCGCGGGCTACCGTGTAGGCGGTAAGACAGGTACCTCCGAGAAGCTCACAACCACGGACGGTACAGAGGACTATATCTCCTCGTTCTGCGGATTCGCTCCCGCCGATAATCCCCGGGTAGCGTGTCTTGTATTCTTCGATACGCCTAAAGGACCTAACTACTACGGCAGCCTTGTTTCGGCTCCTGTATTTGTAAATGTTATGAGCGAGGTTCTGCCTTACCTTGAGGTTCAGGCGGAATACTCCGACGATGAAAAACAATATGTTGACACAGTCGCGGGTTCCTATGTCGGACTCAGCGTCAAGAAAGCGAAGGCTCAGGCGAAGAAAGACGGCTTCTCGGTTGTTGTCAAAGGCGACGGCAAAAAGGTTGTTTCTCAGATTCCGACAGCCGCGTCAAAGGTTCCATCCGGCGGTAATATCGTGCTTTATACCGACAGCCAATCGCGTTCCGAGAAGGTTACCGTTCCGAACTTTGTCGGTTCTTCGGTATCAACCGTTAAATCGCTCGCGGATTCAAATAATCTGAATGTCAGCATAATCGGCGCGTCCTCAAGCTCGGGCGGAATTTCAACAAGTCAGAGCGTTCCCGAGGGCAAAAAGGTTGACGCGGGTACGGTTATCAACGTAACCTTCGGCGGCTCCAGTGTCGTGCATGACTAGTTAGTGATCAGTGGTCAGTGATCAGTGATCAGTAATTAGGAGAAAAAATGGATATAAAAAGCTTTAAAGATTTAATAGTATGGCAAAAATCTATAGATTTAGTTATAGATATATATAATTTAGTAAAGTTGCTTCCCGAAGATGAGAAATACGGCTTGTCCAGTCAAATGCGACGCGCGGCTATTTCAATTCCGTCTAATATAGCGGAAGGACAACAACGCAAATCATCAAAAGAGTTTGTGAACTTTTTATCAATGGCGCGCGGTTCTAAAGCTGAACTGCAGACGCAATTGTACATTTGTTATAAACTAAAGCTTTTGTCAAAACAGCAGGTGGAACCGTCAATGGCTTTGCTTTCAGAGATTGGTAAGATGATAAGTAAGCTTATGGATTCATTAAACTGACCACTGACTGCTGACCACTGACCACTAAAGAGAAAGGAATGATAATATGCCGTTTGGTATCTGGACATTTTTAACCGCGATAGCCGCGTTCGCGATTACCGCGCTGCTCGGTAAACCGATTATAAAATTCCTGCATAAGCTCAATTTCGGACAGACTATCCTGGATATCGGTCCGTCATGGCACAAGGATAAGCAGGGAACGCCTACAATGGGCGGTATTATGTTCATAATCGGCATTTCCGTTGTCACTATCGTGAGCGTAGTGTTGTACAACATTTTCGGCACAAAGATAATCGGAGTGTATCAGGTTGACCCGTACAGGCTATCGACTCTTGTTTTCGCGGGTCTCGGACTTGCTTTGGCTCACGGCGCAATAGGTTTTATTGACGACTATATCAAGGTCGTCAAAAAGCGCAACCTCGGTCTTACGGCTATCCAGAAGCTCGCGCTCCAGTTCGCGGCTACGGCGGCGTATCTTGTGGTGCTCGGCTTTATGGGCAACGGCACTTCTATGGTAATTCCTTTCGCGGGAAAGGTTGATTTGGGCTGGTTATACTATGTGATTTCGGCAATCGTAATTGTCGGCATAGTGAACGCCGTCAATCTCACCGACGGAATCGACGGACTTGACGGTTCACTGACTTTCTTTGTATCATTGTTCTTTATGCTAATCGCAAGTCTGCTCGGATATATGGGAGTAACATTCCTCGCGGCGGCTGTCGCGGGCGGATGCCTGGGCTTCCTCGTGTGGAATTTCCACCCCGCAAAGGTGTTTATGGGCGACACAGGCTCGCTGTTCCTCGGCGGAATGGTATGCGCTCTGGCTTATGCCGTTGATATGCCCATTCTGCTTTTGCCTTTGGGAATTGTATATCTCTGCGAGATGTTCTCGGTTATTCTGCAGGTTGGATATTTCAAACTCACTCACGGAAAAAGGCTCTTTAAGATGAGCCCGATTCACCATCACTTTGAGATGAGCGGATGGTCTGAAGTTAAGATTGTATCCGTGTTCAGCGCGGTTACGGTTGTGTTCGGAATAATCTCATTTCTGCTCGTATACTTTGGAGTATAAATTTATAATCGGGTGCGGGTGTCCCGCCCTAAAAACTGACCACTAACCACTGACCACTGACCACTTTATCATTGTCGGTATAAGGCAGTAAGTGTTAGTAAATATTATAAGTAAGAAAATTTATCAGAGGTAGGTTATATGCTTCCGTTTGTACAGGTTATGCGTGAGGCTGATTACAACAAGCTTTACGACGAAAAATATAATAACAGCCGACAGCGCCGAGAGCGCCGTGACTCACGCAGAACCCGCCGAAGCGATTCGCGTGACAGGCGGCATCCCGCTCAGACAAAGCGCGCCAGGCTCAAACAGCGTATGTTTGACCGCGGAATGGGGTTGGATTTGCCTTTCCTCCTTCTGGTTCTCGTGCTGCTCGTTATCGGAATGATAATGATGTTTTCGGCGAGCTTTCCTGTCGCTTACTACAACCTCGGCGACAGCTACTATTACATAAAGCGTCAGGCTATATTCGCCGCGATAGGTTTAGCGGCGATGATACTTCTGTCATTCTTCAACTATAACAAGCTGCACAAGGTATCGGCGCTGTTTATCGGAATATCATGGGTGCTTCTGGTTGTAGTTCTTTTAGTGCCCGGTGACGTCCACAGGTGGTTCGCTATCGGTAACTTTAACGTTCAGCCCTCTGAGATAGCCAAGTTTTCAATCATTGTATTCTTTGCTCATTGGGGCAGTATGTATTATGACAAAATGCAGTACGCCAAGTACAGCGTCTTGCCCGGACTTGTGGTTTTCGGAGTTACGGCGGCGCTTTTGGTGCTCGAGCCTCACTTCTCGGGTATTGTAATCATCGGTATACTCACGGTTGTTATGCTTTATCTCGGCGGAATGAAGGTTCGTTACCTTGTTATCGGATTGATAATTCTGTTTATCGCGGTGCTGATCGCGGCGGTTACGGGAATGCTGAGCTACGCTATGGAGCGTATGGACGGCTGGGGACAGGCGCTCAACTATACAAGCGCCTCCGACCCCGAAATGTGGAACACAACGTGGCAGACGAGAAACTCGCTGTACGCCATTGGTTCGGGCGGTCTGTTCGGATTGGGACTGGGTAATTCAAGGCAAAAGTTCCTCTATCTGCCCGAGCCCCAGAACGACTTTGTGTTCGCTATTGTATGTGAAGAAATAGGATATATCGGCGCGCTGATTATTCTGCTTATTTTCGCGCTTCTTGTATGGCGCGGAATCACCCTGAGTCTGCGCTCAAAAGACCGTTTCGGCAAGCTGTTGGGTATAGGACTTTCGGCACAGATAGGTATACAGGTTGTGCTGAATATTCTGGTTATTACCGACTGGCTGCCAAACACGGGTATCAGTCTGCCGTTCTTCAGCTACGGCGGCAGCTCGTTGATTATGCTTTTGGCTCAGATGGGACTGATACTTTCCATTTCCAGAACTGCTAATATAGAGAAGCAGTAAAGCCTTCCCTTGGGAAATTCCCCTGATAGGGGAAATGTCGGCAACGCCGACAAAAGGGTTGCCGTCTCCCGCTAGGGAAAAGGTGGCACGCCGCAGGCGTGACGGAAGAGGGTCCATTTTTATTAAAGACCTCTCTATCAAACATTTGTTAAACAGACTGGAACAAGGTTTGAACAAAGTCGGATTAATACAAAAATCGGTGTATTGAATTATCAATATTGATATAATACTTACTAACGCCTACCCTCTATCGATTTTTGTATCAACAAGTTGACACAAAAACCACTTTCCCCCCGGGGGAAAGCAACAAGGTGGTATTTATACAATGAAAATTCTATTTGCGGGCGGCGGAACCGCGGGACACATCAACCCCGCTCTTGCCGTTGCGGGATACATAAAAGAAAAAGCGCCCGACACGGAGATTCTCTTTGTCGGCAATCGCGGCGGAATGGAGGAGAACCTCGTTCCCAAGGCGGGCTTTGATATGGAGTTTATCTCCATCAGCGGTTTTTCGCGTTCGATTTCGATAAAAGGCTTAAAGCATAACGCAAAGACCGTAAAACGCACCTTTACTTCCTCCAGGGAGGCAAAGAGAATTATTAACGAATTCAAGCCCGATATCTGCGTCGGAACAGGCGGCTATGTCAGCGGTCCTGTGCTCAGAACCGCGGCAAAAATGGGTATCCCCACAGTTATCCATGAACAGAACGCCTACCCGGGCGTTACCAATAAAATGCTCGCCAAGAGCGCAAAGCGCGTGATGCTGGCTGTTAAGGCGGCTGACAAGCATTTCAATAAAAAGAGTAATCTTGTAGTTACGGGCAACCCCGTAAGAGGCGAGATTATTACTGCCGACAAAGCCTCGGCGAGGGAGAAGCTCGGCGTTGACGACCGTCCGCTGGTTCTCTCGTTCGGCGGCTCGCTCGGAGCTGACGAAATCAACCGCAATGTAGCGGGGCTTATTGCCCGAAGCGGACAGGACAAGGCTTATCAGCACATCCACGCTTACGGCAAATTCGGAAAGTGGTTCCCCGATCTGGTCAAGGAAAAAGGAACCGACATCGACGAGTGCGATAACCTCGACATAAGAGAATATATAGATAATATGGCTGACTGTATGGCAGCGGCGGATTTGGTAATATCCCGCGCGGGAGCGATTACTCTCTCCGAGATTCAGGTTCTCGGTAAACCCGCTGTGCTCATACCCTCGCCCAACGTAGCCGAAAACCACCAGTACCACAACGCTATGGCGCTTGTGAACGCGGGCGCGGCTGAGATAATTGAAGAAAAGGATCTGACCGAGGAATTGCTGATCGAAAAGGTCGACAGCCTACTCAAGAATCCCAAACGTCTTTCGTATTTCAGCGCGAACTCAAAGCATATGGCTATAACCGACGCCAACGAGCGCATTTTCTCGGTTATCAAGCAAGTTTTAAAACGATAGTAAGTTAATGCGTAAGCCCTCCCTTGGGGGAGGGTGCCGAGCAAAGCGAGGCGGGAGAGGGTCCACTTGCTAATAGTTATAGAGATAATGTTTGATATATCGAGCATTTTAGCCCACTTTCCCCCAAGGGAAAGCTTGGTGCTCCTATCAGACATTTACCACTGATTTCTCACCTTTTACTACACTCCCCATAGAATATATCGTCAGATATTTTTGTGTTGGGAGTGCTCAGAGTGTCGAGATATGTTATTTGCGGCGGGAATAAACTTTGCGGAAGCGCGGAGGTTCACGGCGCTAAAAACAGCGCGTTGCCCCTTATGGCGGCAGCTGTGCTGACTGGTGGCGAGAACGTGCTGTTTAATTGCCCCGATTTGTCCGATACGGACGCTTCAATGCGGATACTCCGCTATCTCGGGTGTGAGGCGCGGCGCGAGTCCGACGCTGTTATCATCAACAGCTCTCATATGTTCAGGGGCGACATTCCCGACGACTTAATGCGCGAAATGCGCAGCTCGATTGTGTTCCTCGGGGCAATACTTTCCCGTACGGGCAGAGCCGTTATGACTTTTCCCGGGGGCTGTGAGCTGGGACCGCGTCCCATAGATTTGCATATAAAAGCCCTGAAAGCTCTGGGAGCGGAGATTGTCGAAAGACACGGTATCATAGAATGCACCGCGGGCAAAGGGCTCAAAGGAGCTAAAATCGCCCTGTCATTTCCGAGCGTGGGCGCAACTGAGAACATTATTCTCGCGGCTGTCAAAGCCGAGGGAACAACTACAATAACTAACGCGGCGCGCGAACCCGAAATCGTGGATTTGTGCGACTTCCTTAACTCGGCGGGCGCTTGTATATACGGCGCGGGGGAGGGCGTCATCGTCATTGACGGCGTAAAAACCCTCAGCGGCGTTCAGCACACAATAATCCCCGACAGAATTGTCGCGGCGACGCTGATGTCAGCGGCAGCGGCAACGGGTTCGGATATTGAGATTGACGGAATAATTCAGGCTCACCTCAGTTCGATTATACCCGTTTTTGAGGAAAGCGGCTGTTTTGTCAAGTGCGATTGCGGCACAATGCATATTAAAGCTCCCGAACGGCTCAGAGCTATGCCGATTATCAGGACAATGCCTTACCCGGGGTTCCCCACGGACGCGCAGGCTCCCGTTATGGCGGCGGCGACCGTAGCCGAGGGCGCGAGCGTATTTGTTGAAAATATATTTGAAAACCGATTTAAACACGTCACAGAGCTTATAAGGCTCGGAGCTGATATCAAGGTCGAGAACAAGGTAGCCGTTGTCAACGGTGTAAAATCCCTTTACGCGGCGAATGTTCAGGCTCAGGATTTGCGCGGAGCGGCGGGATTGATTGTCGCGGCGCTCGCGGCTGAGGGTAAGACCGAAATCAGCGGAATAGAATACCTCGAAAGAGGCTATGAAAATTTTGAATTACTGCTCAGCTCATTGGGAGCTGATGTATTGAAGGTATAGGAAAAAGCAGGAAAGAATAAGCCCTCCCTTGGGGGAGGGTGCCGAGCAAAGCGAGGCGGGAGAGGGTCCACTTGCTAATAGTTATAGAGATAATGTTTGATATATCGAGCATTTTATTTCCCTAGCGGGAGACGGCAACCCTTTTGTCACTTCGTGACATTTCCCCTAAAAGGGGAATTTCCCAAGGGAAAGCTTGGTGCATTTATTAAACGACAGACTAAATACTGACCACTAAATATGGAAGGAGGGTTAAAATGGACGAACAGAGACCGCGCCGCAGACGCGAGCTGACTCCCGAGGAAAGAAAAAATCTCAGCCGTCAGCAACTCAAAGAGCGTGACCAAATGCGTAAGCAACAGCGCCGCGAAGCCCGCATAAGAGAGCAGGCTCGCCGTGAAGCGCGCCGCAGGGGAGAGGATTCTCACATTGTTATAGAGATTCCCGCTGAACCGCCCAAGCAGAAAAGTCCTAAAATACCGAGGCCCAAGAAACCCCGCAAAAAAACCCTCCCCGACATTATCGAGAAGGAAACAGACAGGAAGGTACGCGACCTTGAGCCTACCGACCACCGCGACGGTTACTATGTCAACGAGGTCGGCGTAAGGCGCCGTACAGCCGAGAAGCAGCGCACGCGCCGCAAAAAGGCTCAACCCAAGCCGCTCTCGCCCAAACAGCGCAGAGTAAGGCGCATTATCGCCTATCTGTCGATAATCGTTGTTGTGCTTATCGTAGGCGTTATACTTTCGCTGACGGTACTCTTCAAGACGGAAAAAATCGAAGTAAAAGGCAACAAGTACTACGACAATAATGTTGTTATTCAGTTGTCGGGAATCAAGAAAGGCGACAACATCTTCACCTCCAGTATGTTCGCCGACACGAGCAACATCATAAAAACCCTGCCTTACATAAAGAACGTTCACGTCGGATTCAATATCCCGAACGGCGTTGTGATTTCCGTCGAAAATCAGGTGCCGTACTATTCGCTCAAGAGCGGAAACATATATTACCTTGTCAGCAAGGACAACCGTATTCTGGAGCAGGTTGACAAAAAGCCCGATGACCTTATGTTTATAGACGCTCCCAAGCTCAAATCCGCCGAGGTGGGCGACTATGTTGAGTTTGAGAAAAAACGCTACACAGCGGCGCTGGACGAAATAATAGCCAGTCTAAGGAAAAACAAGATAAAGGGCGTTACCGCGATAAGCGTAAAGAATATCAACAACATCACCATAACCTACGACAACCGTATTCTTATTAAACTCGGTCTGCCCGACGATATCGACTACAAAATCCGTACGGCGTTCACTATCATCAATAATAATCTTGACCCGCACAATACCAAGACAATTATGGGTATACTTAATGTGTCGGGATGTAACACGGGTTCTAAGAAGTCCTACTTTGAGGAAGTCGAAATAAATACGGATAAGAAAACCGATAAAAAGACCGAAAAGAAATCAACCAAGAAAAAGAAATCCACAAAAGCCACGGAAACTACCGAGGCGACCACCGAGCCCGCTACTCAGGCTCAGACCTATCAGGAAGAGTTTCCGACCGAGCCTAATTACGAAAATTACACCGAACCTACTCAGGAGGTTACCTACTACGATGACCTTTATGGTTACTACAACCAGCAGGAATCGGCTAGTTATTACGGCAACAATGGGGGACAAGCAGACAATAATGTCTACCAATAAGGTTAAAATCGCCAAAAATGAAGTTTTTTCAAGATATTTTTTCGTTTTTAGGTAAAACTTTATAATTCAATGTTTACTTTTGGCCAAAAGTGTGGTAGTCTATTAGGGTAAACGCGATATTATAGAATTTCTTATATATGAACAAGGAGGATGTTAAAATGGCTTTTGCAGTAGAGATGGAAAGCGAGTATATGCCTGTTATTAAGGTTATTGGTGTAGGCGGAGGCGGCGGCAACGCCATCAACCGCATGGTAAGTATGGAAGTAAAGAACGTTGAGTTCATCTCAATTAATACAGATGACCACGTTTTAAGATTATCAAAGGCTTCTCAGACAGTTCAGATCGGCGAAAAGCTGACAAGAGGTAAGGGCGCGGGCTCTATGCCTGAAATCGGTCAGAAAGCCGCTGAGGAAAGCAAGGACGAAATTGCCGCTCTCCTCAAAGATACAGATATGGTATTCGTCACAGCAGGTATGGGCGGCGGCACAGGTACAGGAGCCGCTCCCGTAATCGCAAAGATTGCCAAGGATATGGGCATTCTTACAGCTGCTGTTGTTACTAAGCCTTTCGCTTTTGAGGGCAAGAGAAGAATGGCTCAGGCTGAGCAGGGTATCGAAGAGCTCGCCGCCTGCGTTGACTCTCTCATCATCGTTCCCAACGAAAGACTCAAATATGTTTCCGAGACTCCCATCACTCTCCAGAACGCGTTCGCTATCGCTGACGATGTTCTCAGACAGGGTGTTCAGAGTATCTCCGACCTCATCCTTGTACCCGGTATGGTTAACCTCGACTTTGCCGACGTTACTTCCGTAATGAAGGACGCTGGTTACGCTCATATGGGTATGGGCTTTGCCACAGGCAAGGACAAGGCTACAGACGCGGCTAACTCCGCGATTTCCAGCCCGCTTCTTGAGACTTCTATCGACGGCGCCAAGGGTGTTATCATCAACATCACAGCGTCTCCCGACATCAGCCTCGAGGATATCGACGCCGCTTCCACAATGATTAAGGACAAGGTATCCGACGACGCGAACATCATCTGGGGTGCTGTTATCGACGAGAAGCTCGAGGACGCTATCAATGTAACCGTTATCGCTACAGGCTTTAACGGCGACGGTAAACCCGCTCCCGTAGGCGCTGACGAGCACATCATCAACGAGCCCGAGGGCGACAGCAAGGAAAACACCGACGACGAGGACGACGATTCCTTCTATGACATTATGTCAATCTTTAACAAATAAGATACTTTTAAAAGGACTGCTCACGCAGTCCTTTTTGTTTGCAATTACTTAATCTTCATCAGTTCATTGATATCATAGCTTGCTTCACGCGGCATATAATAATCCTTTTTACTGTCTGCTCTATCTTTATAACTGTTATTATTACTATTATTATTACTATTATTATTTGTAGAAGATTTTTCGTGGGGGTTAGAACTTTTTACTGCCCCCTTGGAATTTCTATCTATGGGGTTAGAAAAATATTCCGTGTCGGGCAAAGTTATACCCAGCTCTTTAAGCTTATCATAATTAACGGTTATAGTTCGGCTGTAATCGTTTTTCACTTTGGAATCAATGTAACCCTGTTTGCTTAATTCCGCGACAGCTTTAGAAACTGTGCGGGGATTTACTCCTATTCTTTTGGCTATGGAGTGGTTTGAGGCGAAACAGTAACCGAGTTTTTTTGAAAGACTGATAATCTCCACAAGTGTTAATTTTTCGGATGTTTTTAACTTTTCAATAACTAAGATTGAATAGGGAATAATTAAAAATGCGTTTTTATTCAAAAAAACACCTCCTACTATTCCCGCAAAAAAAGAAAAAATTGCATTGAATAATGCAATTTAAAAAAATTTTCTGAAATTATTTAAATAGTGGTCAGTAGTCAGTGATCAGTGATCAGTGAATGTCGAGAACAAAACAATACTGTCATCCTGAGCGCAGCGAAGGATCTTTAAGATTCTTCGGCAAGCCTCAGAATGACAAATAATAGAAATACCTAAGACTTTAATTAGTTTACAACATTATTTATACAATCGGGTAGCGTTGCTCCCGCCGCCGGTGGCGGATTAAGGGAGCAAAAGCGCTGTGCAAAATAAGGAGTTATAGGACAGCGCTCCTAGCTGTCCGCATAACGACTATATTTTGTACTGGTGGAACGCTTCGGAAGCTGGAACGTCTCTCCCCGACCACAACTGATCACTGACCACTGATCACTGATCACTGAGAACTGCTTTTCCCCAGCTCTACATTTCTCTTGTACGACGCGTCTACCGCTTTCTTCACCACGTCGTAGAGCTTGCTTTCTTCCAGGGACTTTACGCCCTCAATTGTGCTTCCGCCCGGGGAGCACACATTTTTTATAAGAATATCGGGGTCCGTGCCGCTCTCAAGCAGGAGCTTGGCGCTTCCCAGCACCGTCTGAGCCGCGAGTGACAGTGAGGTCTCGCTGTCGATTCCGCAATCCTCGCCGCCCTGAGCCAGAGCCTTTATGAACATATACACAAAGGCGGGGCCGCAGCCCGATACGGAACAGCCCGCGTTCATAAGCTCCTCGCCGATGGGGGTGAGCTGACCCGCGTATTTCATATTATTCAGGAAAAATTCCAAATCGCTGTCTGAGACGTTTTCACTCTTGCAATAGAGTATTTCGCCCTGCTCCACGAGCACGGGAGTGTTGGGCATAATGCGGATGATTTTATAATCGCCGCCCGCCATTTCGCGGATGGTTTCCATAGAAAGTCCCGCCGCCATAGTGACGAGCACGAGGTTGTCCTCGCGCGCTTTGAGCTCGTCCTTGATTGAGCCCAGCATATCAGCCATCATCTGCGGCTTTACGCCGAGGAAGATGTACTCGCAGCTCTTCGCGATTTCTTTATTATCGGCTGACTTAACGCCGAGCTTGTCGGCGAGAGCCTGAGCCTTGTCGGCAAAGTGGTCGGCTATGAGCGCGTCCTTTGTGCTCTTGCTCACGGCTGTCGCCAGCGCGCCGCCCATATTGCCCGCGCCGATGAATCCGAATTTTTCAGCGGACATTTCCTTCACCTCTGATAATGTATTTGTATGTTGTGAGCTCCTGAAGTCCCATAGGGCCTCTGGCGTGAAGCTTCTGGGTGGAAATACCCATCTCACAGCCGAGACCGAACTCTCCGCCGTCGGTGAAGCGTGTGCTGGAGTTTACATATACCGAGGAGCTGTCAATTCTCTTGGTGAACTTTTCAGCCGCCTCATCGCTCGAGGTGACAATCGCCTCGCTGTGACCTGTGGAGTGAGTGTTGATATGGTCGATAGCCTCGTCAACGTCCTTTACGATTTTAACCGCGAGAATATAGTCGAGAAATTCTGTGTCAAAGTCATTTTCACCCGCGGGTACGCCGTCGATGATTTTCTGAGCCTTTTCATCAAGACGAAGCTCAACGGGGTTCTCCGCTCTGTCGTCAACAAGCAGTTTTTTGAGCTTGGGTAAAAACTCGCCCGCGATGTCCTCGTCAACCACGAGAACCTCCTCCGCGTTGCAAACCGAGGGACGGCTTGTCTTGGCGTTCTCAACAATTCTGAGCGCCATATCCGTGTCGGCAGTCTTTTCCACATAAATGTGGCAGATGCCCGTGCCCGTCTGAATACAGGGGACAGTGGCGTTTTTGACTACCGCGGAGATAAGTCCCTTGCCGCCGCGGGGGATAAGCAAATCAACATAGCCGTCGGCTGTCATAAGCTCGGTGGAGCTCTTGCGGGTAGTGTCCTCAACGAGGAGCACAAAGTCACGGCTCAAGCCGACCTTCGCGAGACCATCCTGAAGCGCGTCAACAATAGCCTGAGCGCTCGCGTGGGCTTCCTTGCCGCCTCTGAGCACGCACACGTTGCCGCTCTTGAGAGCCAGCGCCGCCGCGTCGCTTGTGACGTTGGGACGGCTCTCGTAAATGATAGCCACAACGCCGAGAGCCACGGCTGTCTTTTCGATTACAAGATTGCCGTAACGCACGGTTCTCATCAGCACTTTACCTACGGGGCACTCGAGCTCCGCTACCTCGCGGATACCCTGAGCCATTCCCTCGATTCTCTCCTTTGAAAGGGAGAGACGGTCTATCATAACGTCGCTTACCGTGCCGCGCGCGTTCTCGATATCTTTTGCGTTTTCTTCAAGAATTTTATCTGTGTTTTCTATTAGGCTGTCAGCCATAGCGCCGAGCGCTTCGTTTATCTTCTCGGGAGTTACCATTCCGAGCTGCGCCTTGGCGGCTTTTGCTTTGATTAAAAGTTCCTGTGTTGTCATAGTATAAATCCTTTCTGATTTGCCCTCCCTTGGGAAATTCCCCTATTAGGGGAAATGGCGGCAACGCCGACAAAAGGGTTGCCGTTCCTGCTAAGGAAAGGGTGCCGAGCAAAGCGAGGCGGGAGAGGGTCCACTTGCTAATAGTTATAGAGATAATGTTTGATATATCGAGCATTTTAATAATGGACCCTCTATCGCCTCTGTTATTTTCTTTCATTTTCCTGCCGACAAAGCGTGTGCACACACCCTTGCCGTTTAGAATATCATACATAACCTCGGGATTTTTGCCGTTGGCTATCACCATATCTATGCCGTTGGAGGTGACCATTTTTGCCGCGTTGATTTTTGTAATCATTCCGCCTGTACCGAGTACGGAAGTGCGGTTGCCAGCCAGAGTTTCAATCTCCGCGGTTATTTCCTCCACAACCTCAATCCTCTTTGCGTTTTTGTCCTTGTTAGGGTCGCCCGTAAACAGCCCGTCAATGTCCGAGAGCAGAATAAGAAGGTCAGCCTTGACGGTGTTGGCGATAGTAGCGCCGAGTGTGTCATTGTCGCCGATGACAATCTCGTCGGTTGTGACTGTGTCGTTTTCATTTATTATGGGAATAACACCGAGCTCAAGCAGCTTGAATAGCGTATTGTTGAGATTTTTTCCATAGTCCTCGATTGTAACGTACGCGCCCGTCATAAGTATCTGGGCTACTGTGTGGTTATACTCGGAGAACAGCTTGTCGTATGTGTACATAAGCTCGCTCTGACCGACAGCGGCAGCCGCCTGCTTTGTAGGGATGTCGTTATCGTTTTTTTCAAGGCCGAGCTTTCCAAGCCCCATTCCGATAGCGCCCGAGGACACAAGGATAATCTCGTTTCCCGCGTTTTTCAAGTCGGAAATGACCTTGCACATATTTTCGACTCTCTTTATGTTCAAGAGCCCTGTTTCATGCGCCAAAGTGGATGTGCCGACTTTTATAACAATTCGCATTTTTTTCACTCCAATCCCAGTAATAATACCATAAATGATTATTTTAGTCAAATAAAGCAAACCCTGAAATCAAGTAAATATTGACAAAAAAGACAAATAGTTATAAACTGTTAGGGCACGCGAAAAAATAAGTATATAAATATGCGGAAAATACGTGTAAAATGAGAGGTAATTATGGAAAAAACAAAACAGGCAAAAAGAGCTTTGGCGTTGGTTATTGCTTTTGTAATGCTTGCTCTTTGCTTTGCGGGGTGCGGTTCAAATGACGCTGATAAGGTTTACCGCACATATCAGGAAATTAAGGAATCCAAGAAAATCAGAATCGGGGTTTCCTCCGACAACAATCCGTTCGGATTTGCTGACGAAAACGGAGAGTATCAGGGATATGAGATAGTATTCGCCAAACGTCTGGCTGAGGAATTGAAACTCAAGGCGGAGTTTGTGCCCATCGAGGCGGGCAACCGCGCCAAATACCTTAAAACAGGTAAAGCGGACGTTATCATCGCCGACTACGCTGTGGATGAAACCGAGAAGAAAATAGCGAATTTCGCAAGCCCCTACATGAAGTCGGCTCTGGCAACCGTTTCGCGCAGTAAAGACAAGGTAAAAAGCCTTGATGATTTAAACAAAAAGGACAGCGTTATTGTAGTTACAGGCTCGGACGCCGCGCTGTATATGGCGGAAAATTACAAGAAAGTCAATCTGACCGAATGCGCCGACATAAGCGAGGCGGTTGACGCTCTGGAAAGCAACAGGGGCGTTGTGTGGCTCGGAGACAATACCGAGGTTGCCGAGTTCGCTATGCAGAACGAAGGATACTCCGTGGGCGAGAAGGAGCTCGGAAAAGTTGTGGAGTACGCTCCCGCTGTTTCCAAAGGCAACAAGTCGCTTTTGAAGAAGATAAACAAGGTTATGGACAAGCTCTATGACGAGGACTTCTTCTCTGAGGATTATGTTGAGACTTTGGAGATGGTTTACGGCGCGGATTTCAAGGATGTTCTTGTAATCGAAAAGCAAACAGACGAAGCCGAAACATCCGAAACAACTGAGAGCGGTACTGCCGAAACAACCGCGGCAAAGGCAACGGAAAAAGAGTAAAGAAATTATAAGAGGCTGACTCAAAGTCAGCCTCTTTTGTCATCCTGAGCGTTTCACTCACTGTCATCCTGAGCGTTTCACTCACTGTCATCCTGAGCGTTTCACTCACTGTCATCCTGAGCGTTTCACTCACTGTCATCCTGAGCGTAAGCGAAGGATCTTTAAGATTCTTCGTCGCGTTGCTCCTCAGAATGACAGGAGGCGTTGCTCCTCAGAATGACAGGAGGCGTTGCTCCTCAGAATGACAAAAAAGCTATTGTTTTTCTTCTGATATTTGCTATAATTAAGGTATAAACCATCAGCGGAGGAAGTTATGGAGTTCAGTTTATTTTTCCCCGAAAATTTCGAGAGAAACAGCAACACTATGAACAGCGAGTGTCTCAACGACCTGTCGATTGAGTTTCTGCTTGACGCGCTCACCGAGAACAAGAACGAGCGGATTGTGCTGTCCAAGCTTATGAGCGAAATCTGTCCCGACCCCGAGGTTATACGCTACAGGGGCGGAGTGTTTGAGGATTTTTACAAACACAAGGAGCTGCGCCGCGCTATGGAGGAGCTTATCCCCAGGCTCGCTGACCTCAGGGATATTGAGAGGTTTCAGAAAGACCAGGAGGGTTCGGCGCTGTGGTCGCTTGTCAACAGGCTTCGGGAGATTGACGAGTATGTAAACTGCATTACTTCGCTCAAAAACACCCTTGAAAAGCTCGATATTCAATCCGACGGAATGAAAAGGCTCAGAGAGCTTGTCACCGAAATCGACCGCGACAGCGGATTTGACGAGCTCAGAGCCGATATGGACGAAACCTTTGAGAAAGTGCGCAGGCTCAGAAGCATTACCATAGGTGTGAACCTCGACGAGCTTCTGCGTCCCAAAACAGCGGGCATTGTGTCGCTCAACGACACCGAGTTCAAGGATTCGGGACTTATGCGCAGGTTTATGAATTTTGTGGACAAAAAAGAGCTCAACGAGGGCGTGAACACGGGCGAAAAAACGATGTTCCACCCCGCGAATCCGTCCACATCCCGCCTTGAGTTCGGAGCGGTAGTCGGCACGGGATTTACCAATGATTTGCGTACCGAGACCACCGCGGCGACGGGTTCGGACAATATCTCAAACGCTATCAAAAAACCCGTCACGGACATTATGAAAAAGACTGTTTCGGACATCAAATCCACCCTCAAAAGGTATGTTAACATAAGCGGCTACGCTCTGATTAACCTTATGCCCGAGATACTCTTTTACGCGCGCTGGGCAGAGCTTATCGAGAGAATCAGCGCGGCGGGTATGCCTGTCTGCAAGGCTGAGATAAGGGACGCTGAGGAGCGTTATTGTTCTATAAAAGAATTATACAATCTCAAACTTGCCGTAAATAAATCAAACGGCGAGGACATCAACATAATCACAAACGATTTTGACTTTAACGACGAGCGCAGAATATATATCCTCACAGGCCCCAACAGGGGAGGAAAGACGATTTTCACCCAGGCGGTCGGTCTTATGTTTCTGCTCGCGCAGTGGGGCGTGTACGTGCCCGCGTCAAAAGCCGTGCTGAGCCCTGTTGACAACATCTTCACGCACTTTCCCGCGGACGAAAACGATACGGTCGACCTCGGACGTCTCGGTGAGGAGAGCAAAAGACTTTCCGAGATTTTTGACACAGCGACCGATAAGAGCCTGCTTCTGCTCAACGAAAGCCTTGCCACAACCAGCGTAGCGGAGGGATTGTTCATCGCCAAGGACGTTGTTATGGCTATGCGGTATCTCGGCGTGAGAGCCGTGTTCAACACCCATATGCACGACCTCGCGAGAAGCCTTGACGAGTTCAACGCCGCCGAGGGCAAGAGCAGGGTAGAGAGCCTTATCACAGGCGTGCACGACGGAGAGCGCAGCTTTAAGGTGAGCATAGCGCCGCCCCAGGGCGTAAGCTACGCCAAGGATATTGCCGTCAAATACGGCGTGACGTATGACATTATCAAGGGAAAGATTGATAAGAAGAGTGGTCAGTGGTCAGTGATCAGTGGTCAGTGAATGTCGAGTTCATAACTACATCTGATTCAAAACTTCTGTTCCCGAACTATTAATAAAACATCTAATACTATATAGCAAAGCCTTAGGTTCATCTCTGAATCTAAGGCTTTAATAGTTTATAACATTATTAATACAATCGGGTCGCAAACGTTGCGGAAGATGAAAGGTTTCTCCCCGACCACAACTGACCACTGATCACTGATTACTGACCACTACTGCAAAAGGTGTCAAAACAGCAACTTTTGTTGACAATAAATTAGATATATTATATAATGATTGCGTTATTTATTAACAATTTTTTAAGGAGTGTAGATTATGAAAAAAGTATTGGCATTAACACTTGCTATCGTTATGATAGCTTCAGTTGCGATGTTCGCGGGTTGTGGTAACTCAGCGGACACAAAATCATCGGCTGACGCGAAAACTTACATCATTTATTCCGACAACGCGTTTGCTCCCTTCGAGTTCCTCGATACAAAGACAAAGAAATATGTCGGCGTTGATATGGACATTATGGACGCTGTCGCTAAGGATCAGGGCTTTAAGTATGAGATGCACAACGAAGGCTTCGACGCTTCGATGGGCGCTGTACAGTCAGGTCAGGCTGACGGTATGATTGCGGGTATGACAATCAACGACGAGCGTAAAAAGACCTTTGACTTCTCCTCACCTTACTTTAACGACGGTCAGGTTATGGTCGGCAAAAAGGGCACAAAGACAGACGACCTCAAGGGTAAGACCGTAGCTGTAAAGAACGGCACAGCGGGCAAGGATTACGCCGAGGAAGTTAAGGATAAATACGGCTATAAGATTAACTATTATAAGGATTCTCCCGCTATGTATCAGGCTGTTAAGACAGGCGTTGACGTAGCTTGCTTCGAGGACTTCTCTGTTATCGGTTACTCAATCAAGACAGGCGAGGTTGACCTCGAAATCCTTAACGATAAGCCTTTCAACGTGAAGGGTTACGGATTTGCCGTTAAGAAAGGCCAGAACGCCGAGCTGCTCAAGATGTTCGACGCAGGTCTTGCTAACATCAAGAAGAACGGCAAGCTCAACGAAATCCTCGCGAAGTACGGTTATTAATTCGGTTATACATTTGTAAAACTGACAGAAAAGTTGAAATATAAGGGTTCAGCACGATAGTTTTTTATCGTGCTGAATTTATATAAGGTAGTTGTAGTATATGGATTTTAGCAGAGTTTTCACCGAAGCGATGCCGTTGCTGCTGCAGGGTCTTTCTCTGACAATTGTGGTATCGGTGGTATCCATCGCGATTGGAATGGTTCTCGGACTGTTTATATGTCTGATGAAAATGTCAAAAAATGTTGTTTTGCGCGCGATTTCGGGCGTGTACATCTGGATTATCAGAGGTACGCCTATGCTTGTACAGGCGTTGATTGTATTCTTTGGTATTCCGCAGTTGATTCAGATGGCGGCTCCCGGCTTCCATATGAACGCGCTCACAGCGGGTATCATCACCCTGTCGCTCAACGCGGGCGCTTATCTCGCCGAGATTTACCGAGGCGGTATTATGGCGGTTCCCGAGGGACAGAGCGAGGCGGCGCGTTCGCTGGGTTTGTCAAAGTCCCAGACGATGGTAAAGGTTGTGCTGCCCCAGGCGTTCAAGTTTTCGGTTCCGTCTTTGGTAAACCAGTTTATCATCACAATCAAGGATACCTCAATCCTCACCGTTATCGGTATGGCGGAGATTGTAAACAAGGCGCAGCAGTATGTTGGCTCGACCTTCGTATATTTCGAGACATACTCGGTTGTAGCTTTGATGTATCTCGCAATCATTTCATTGCTTATGCTTCTTTCGAACTTTATCGAAAAAAGACTTAAATATGAAGGGAAGAAATAACACGTGACAAAAACAAACAAGAACAGCGAAAAGGTTGTTGTAACTGACCTTCATAAATATTTTGACAACAACGAGGTTCTTACCGGTATTGACGCGACCATTTATGAGGGCGAGGTTGTCTGTGTAATCGGACCGTCGGGTTCGGGCAAAAGTACGTTTTTGCGCTGCCTAAACAAGCTCGAGGATTTGACCTCGGGCAAGATTGTCATAGACGGCTTTGACATCACAGACAAAAAGACAGACATAAACAAGGTCAGGGAGAATATCGGAATGGTGTTCCAGCAGTTCAATCTGTTCCCGAATATGACCGTCAAGAAGAATATTATGATGGCTCCCGTTGAGCTCAAGAAGATGACTCCGTTGGACGCGGACAAAAAGGCTATGGAGCTTTTGAACCGTGTCGGACTTGCCGAGAAAGCCGCGGCGTACCCCGGCGAGCTTTCGGGCGGACAGCAGCAGCGTGTAGCTATCGCCAGAGCGCTCGCTATGAACCCCGATATTATGCTCTTTGACGAGCCTACTTCGGCGCTTGACCCCGAAATGGTAGGGGAGGTACTCGACGTTATGAAGGAGCTCGCCGCCGAGGGTATGACGATGGTGGTTGTAACTCACGAGATGGGCTTCGCGCGCGAAGTCGCCGACAGAGTGCTGTTTATGGCTGACGGCATTATTATGGAGCAGGGCGCTCCCGAGGAGCTGTTTGGAAATCCTCAGAACGAACGCACAAAGGACTTCCTTGGAAAGGTGCTTTAAGCAGTGATCAGTGGTCAGTATGGCTTCCCTCGGGAGACTCCCTTTTTAAGGGAGATGTCGCGAATGCGACAGAAGGTTTGCCGTCTCCCGCTAGGGAAAAGCTGTCAGCGCTTGCGCTGACTGAAGAGGGTCCATTTGATAAAAGAGTTAAATCTAACGTTTTATAAAACGAGCATTTCTAAAGTTGACCCTCTCCCGACACGCCTACGGCGCGCCACCCTTTCCTTAGCAGGAGACGGCAACCCTTTTGTCCGCTCCGCGGACATTTCCCCTAGCAGGGGAATTTCCCAAGGGAGGGCTTGCGCTCTATACAAAAACTTATTTTAGACAAAATTAAAGTCTTAGGTTCTGTGCTGAGCCTAAGACTTTGTTTATATTATTTGTCATTCTGAGGCTTGCCCTTTGTCATTCTGAGGCTTGCCCTTTGTCATTCTGAGGAGCAAAGCGACGAAGAATCTTAAAGATCCTTCGCTTACGCTCAGGATGACAGAAGAAAATGCTCAGGATGACAGAAGAAAATGCTCAGGATGACAGAAGAAAATGCTCAGGATGACAGAGGAAAACGCTCAGGATGACAATGTTGTTTTGTTCTCGACATTCACTGTCCACTGACTGCTGACTACTGACTACTGCGAAGCCATTTGTAATATCCGTTTTTTTATGCTAGAATAGTTCATATAAAGCGAGGTAAGAGTAATGAAAAGTAAACCATTTGAACTCGGAATAATTGTCGGACGGTTTCAGTCGTTCCACAGAGGGCACGAATACATTATTGACAAGGCGGTTGAGATTTGCGACACGGTCGGGATTTTTATCGGCTCGTCTCAGGAGTACGGCACCTTTAAGAACCCTTTTTCATACGAAACCCGCAAGAGAATCCTCGGGAAAGTCTACGGTGACAAGGTTGTAGTTCATCCTTTGCCCGACATAGGTGTGGGCAACAACTCCGCGTGGGGAGAGTACGTCCTCAAGAACACCGTGGAGTGCTTCGGCAAAGCTCCCGATATGCTTGTTTCGGGCAAAGAGGAGCGCCGTCTGGACTGGTTTGACGGAATTGAGGGGATTTCCGCCTCTGAGCTTTATGTGCCCAAGATAATTGATATCTCCGCCACCGAAATGCGTGAGTTCTTCCTGAACGGAAACGTTGAGGAATGGAAGAAATATACAAACAAAAAGCTCTGGAGCGAGTTTGAGCCGCTCAGAGCAGAGGTCGTCGCGTCCAGAGATAATATGGAGACAAGTAGTATTTAGGCAGTAGTCAGTAGTCAGTAATCAGTGGTCTATCCACACGCAGTATAGAAAGGAGCAGCGGTCTTGTCTCCTCCTTGGGGGAGAAGCGGAGCGACAGCGTAGCAGAGGGGGTCACGTCAGAACTTTATCAAGGTCAGAGACAATCTCCCACAGAACGTCATCTTGTTCACCGCTTCGCTCCGTGACCCCTTTTGTCAGCCTGCGGCTGACATTTTCCCCAAGGGGACAACGAGACCCCCGTTCCTCACTGTACGTTTGATAGAAAGACTTCACCATTGAAGGGAAGCTTTTTTATTCTTTAAATAATTTCTCGTGCGTCTCGCAATATGTTTCTGTCAGCTCGTCGAGCCACCTTGCGGCGAGCGTCATTTTGTCTATGGTCTTTTCCTCCGGGAAGATTGAAAACAGCATTGAGGAAATAAGCGCGAGAGTGTTGGCGCTGTGAATTGCGGGCGCGGAGATTCCGTAATCTACTCTCTGAGAAAGGGCTTCGCTTTTGTCTTTGTTTCCGAGCCTGTCAAAAGTACCCTGCGGAGAGGCGTGTACGGTCTGGTTAGCCACCGTGTAGTTTTCGCGCCACACATCCGTTTCCATATCGCAGAGCTTTAATATGTCGCCGAATGTAACATGCTTTTTGCGCTCGGAAAATTCGCCGCACTCCATAGCCCAGTCGTAGCGGTCCTGAGAGTCCGACGCCTCTATGAATCCCGCGGCGACGGGTTCGCCGTATTTGTGAATAAATGAGCTGATTACCGAGAGCTCGTACATTGAGCGCCAACGCGCGAAAGCTCCGTCGGGAAACCCGTTTTTTATCAGCGTGAGAATCTCAAGATACTGTTGAGAGGCGCGCCTGTGGAGCTCGCTGAGAGCTGTGCATGTGTTGCGCTTATCCTTTGTGATTTCCTCGGGGAGAGAGGACAGGTGGGCGCTGTACGCGGAAACCGCCTGAGAGATAAGCACATAAAAGCACTCCGACTTTATAAGAGCCGCGCTCCAATTTTGTTCAAAGTGTTCCGAGAAGCTGTTCTCGTCGGCTCTCAGCTTTGCGATACCTGTAAATACCGACGCCGTATCACCCTGAGAAAATCCCGCTTTTTCAAAAGATTTTGACAAAGAATCGCGGTCGTTTTGTTTCATCATAATCACCTTTTACCTAAGTGTATAAAAACATTTTATCATATTTTTGATATTATTCAAGTTTGCGTTTTGTAATTGACACTTCACACTAGTTTTGATAGAATAGATAAAGATAAAAAACGGAGATGAAGCTATGAAAAAACTAATTGCCCTGATTATGGCTGTAATACTGTGCGCTTCGGTTTTCGCGGCGTGCGGGGAAAAGCAAAAAACCGTTCCCAAGGGTTTACCTTCCGATTCGGTAAATAAAGACGACGACACCGAAACTATCAAGCAGTTCGTTGTATGCGACCGTATGGGAATCAAAATCACGACCAAAAATATCGGTTACAGCGAGGCGGGCGGCAAGCTCACCCACAAGGCGCTCTATCTTGAGGTTAAAAACGGATATTCCAAGGACATTGAGGTCGGAATAACGAAATCCTCTGTCAATAATTATATGATTCCGTCCGACAGCACCGTAAAGGTTGAATCGGGCAAAACCAAGGAGTTTGCCGTTTCCTTTGATGTTACCAAGCTCAACAACAGTGAGATAACCACCTTTGCGGTTCTTGAGTTTGTTGTGTCCGTAAAGGACAACGAAACAGGAGACGTCATCTTTGAGACAAAACCCGTCAAGCTCAGAACCTCGGCGGCTGACGGATTTGAATATGAAAACGACCAGACAGGAACTGTCGCCTATAACGGAAACAGAATCAGAATTGTAGTTCAGGAAATTTACTATGACGAGTTCTCGGGACAGTGCGTAAACGTGCTTGTTATGAATTACGGCAGAAAGAATATTTCTCTCAGCCTGAAGGACTGCAAGCTCAACGGCAAAAAGGTTGAACCGATTTATTGCTCGGACGTACTGGCGGGGAAGAAGGACGTAAGTCCCATAGCCTTTGACGAGGATTTTGAGGGCGAGCGGATTGAGGAGTTCTCCACTTCGTTCTCTATCGTTGATTCCGACACGGGCAAGACCATTGTCAAAAAGACAAAGCCCGTCACCGTAAAGTTTGACAACGAGGAATAAAACCTGTAAATATTTAAAAGCTCTGCCTTTGAATCTTCACGGCGGGGCTTTATTTCTTTTAAACAATTATTATTTGTATTTGTAGCGAAATTGTCGCATTTTAGTTATGTTAATTTTCTTGACTGAGAACAACTAATAAAATATAATTAAATTGTATCAAATTTATTTTTGTTATTTAGTGAAAAAGCTAAGACTTTTTGTGTCAAAGGAGGAAATTTTATGAAAACAGTTCGCAGACACTTGAGCGTATTGTTGTCAATTGTTCTGGTGCTCGGTATGCTGGCGGTTATGCCCGCGGCGACCGCGTCAGCCGATACAACATACGAAACATACGCATTGAACAATATTCAGGGAGGAGCGGTATTACACTGCTTTAACTGGTCATACAACAGTATCAAAGAGGCTCTGCCAGATATTGCCAAGGCGGGTTATACAGCTGTGCAGACTTCGCCTGTGCAGAGACCTAAGGAATACAACGCGTCTTGGAATGATTTGGGCAACTGGTATAAGCTCTATCAGCCGCTGGGCTTCAGTATCGCCGCGAACGGTACAACATGGTTTGGTACGAAATCGGAGCTCACATCCATGTGTAATGAGGCCGATAAATACGGAATCAAGGTTATTGTAGACGTTGTCGCAAACCACCTTGCCAACAACGGCACCGACGGCGGAACATACAGTTATCTGAACACGAACGTCGAATCCGATTTGAAGAACGCAAATTATTATCATACAAACAATATCAAAACTAATGAGAACAACCGCTACAATATTACGCAGTACCACCTCGGTATGCCTGACTTGAACACTGCAAACACCTATGTGCAGCAGAGAGTGCGGGGACTTTTGGAGGAATGTATTGACTGCGGCGTTGACGGCTTCCGTTTTGACGCGGCAAAGCATATTGAGCTTCCCACTGACGCTTCAAACTTCAGGAGCGATTTCTGGCCGAATGTTTTAAACGGTGCAACCGATTACGCAGAGGAAAAAGGCGTTGAAAAGCCTTTCTACTACGGTGAAATTCTCAAAAGCGCGGGCCCTAACTTCCCGATTACCAATTATACGGAATATATGGCTGTGACGGACAACGAAGCAGGCGACCGAGCTCTTGACGGCGCTTATCTGAATAACGCGGAAAAGCTCGCGAAGGATGACTACGTTAAGGGAGCTTCCGCGGAGGATAGTATTTTGTGGGTTGAATCCCACGATACCTATATGGGTGATTCGGGTTCGGCTTCACTGAGCAACACAAAACAAGTTACCTCCGGCACTATTAACAAGGCATGGGCAATTGTCGGGGCGCGCGCGAACTCAACCTCGCTGTTCTTTGCCCGACCGAACAACACTTTGGGTATGGCGAGCTCTGATACAAACTGGAAATCCTCCGCTGTTACCGAGGTTAACAAGTTTAAAAATTACTTTGCGGGTGAAAGCGAGAGTCTCGCGTACTCGGATAGTTACAACGCCGCCTATATTGAGCGCGGAACAAAAGGCGTTGTTATCTCAAAGCTGAATGGCGGCGGCGCTGTCAGCCTGACAGCTAATAAGATGGAGGAAGGCTATTATAAAGATCAGCTTACCGGTAATACATTTACGGTAGCGAGCGGAAAGATTACGGGTACGGTAGGTTCCTCAGGCGTCGCGGTAGTTTACGGCGAAGGTGACCCGTCGGGAGAAACACCGATTGAGCCAACAACTCCAATTAAGAACACCAATACTGTCTATGCCGTCAATAACGCAGGCTGGGATAAAGTAAATATTTATTGGTGGGGCAGCAGCACTACTGTTGCTTGGCCTGGTGTCGCGATGACCTCAGTTTCAGGCAAAAAAGTTTATTCGTATGAACTTCCGAAGGATGCAACGGGAGTAGTCTTTAACAACGGCAATGGTCAGCAGACAGTTGATATTACATCAGGCTTTAAGGACGGAGCCGTCTGGACGATTGAGAATACAATGAGCGGTACGAAATATAATGTTAGCTCAGCGCCTGATTACTATATGGTCGGCACGATGAACAACTGGACTAACGACGACGAGTATAAGTTCTCGTTAATCCCGTCAGCTGCGGGTAAGCTTGAGTATAAGCTGTCAGGCGTACAGCTTTCCGCGAACGCGGAGCTCAAGGTTCACAGCAGCGTTGATGGATGGTATCCGGGCGGCAGCGGCGGAAACTATAAGGTTAGTCAGGCGGGTACTTACGATATCTACTTCCGTCCCGAGGGCGACGGCGATAGTTTGTGGTATCAAAACTATATCTTCCTCGACGCTGTTCCCGAAAACGTAACAATTACATATAACTACAAGGTTTACGATGAAGCGACTGAACAGCCTGTGAGCAAGAGCATTTCCAAAACAGTCAGTGTAGGCGACTACACCTACGATCAGCTCGTGGCGCTCAACAAGCCCTTTATAAAGAGCCCGTATTATGAGTATGGCGAAGCGACTTTCGAGAGAAACGGCAGCCAAATCAACGCAACTATCCCTTATACGGAAAAGCAGTATACTGTAAAACTCAACAATTCAGAGGTCGGCAAGTTCAAATACATGGAGACCGCTGAAGTCGGAACAGGCGAGCAGAAATCGTTCATAGTTAACGGAAATGTTGTTTTCGTGGGCGGAATCTACAAATTCTATGTTTGCGATGACACCGATATCACAACAGGCGATCCCTCCTCCGCGGCGGAATATGCCTTAATAGATTTGAACAATGTTTGCGTTACAGATAATAAGGTTGAGCTCGATATGCTCGCTACGGCGAACATCGGCGGCGGTACGTTTGAGCGTATGGGCGTAGCCTTCGCTCTCAGTGAAAAGACCGAAAATGAAATTAAGAACGCTGTTCAGGAGGTTCAGACAGGCACAGGCACATCAAACAAGATTGCCGTGCATAACTCAAAGGTTGACTGGTACAACCAGTCGGGACAGTACCAGTTCCGCTACGCTCCGTACTTCAGTATAAGCAAGGCTAAGGACGCTTCAATCTACTTCTACACCTATGTGGTTGACAAGAACGGCAGCGTGAAAGTCAGCGACGAGGCTATATACAATATGAGCAATTTGCTCGCGTAAATTCAAACTAAAAAATCAGCACAGGCTTGGTTTCAATCCGAAACCGGGCCTGTGCCTTTGTTTAAGCTGTACTATTTATTTTTTGTAAAAACTACTTGTTTTTAACCTTTACCTTGAACTTTAACGTTTTACCGTTTGCCTTAACCTTGATGTAAGCCACACCTTTAGACTTGCCCTTGACAACACCTTTGGCGTTTACAGTGGCAATTTTCTTGTTTGTTGAGGTGAATTTGAATTTACCCGAGCCGTTAACCGAAATCTTAACTGTCTTATTCTTTACGATAACGGCTGACTTTTTTTTGAGCGACGGATTTTTTACGGTTACTTTCAGCTTCTTTGACGTTCCGTTATTCTTTACTGTGATGTACGCGGAGCCCTTCTTTAGCGCTTTGACCTTACCGCTTGCGCTTACAGTGGCGATTTTTTTGTTTGAAGAGCTGTAGGTTGTTTTGCCTACGGGATTATTAACAGTCGCCTTTATACGGTATTTCGCGGTCGTATAGAGCTTAACGGATGTCTTCGAGAGAGTGATTGATGTTTTCTTTGGGGGAGTGACAGGCGCGGTGGTGGGCTCGGTTTCAGCGGTGCTGTCGGTGATTTTCAGCGGCAGAATGAGATCGCCGTCGTCAAACGATAGCTTGAATGTGTGATCGCCGACGGGAATCTTTATCATCTCGGATCTGCCGATTGCCATTTTGCCCTCCAGCAGTACCATATTGCTTTCGATTGTCGAGCCGAGATAGTTTTCGTCTACATAAACTGAGCAGACCTTGGACTCGGAATCGGTTTGAACCTTAATGCCCGAAGAAGCGCTCTTATCCCAGATAATCTCCTCGGTTTCGGAGGAAATTGTTCTTTTTTCGAGCGGGAGTATCACGTCGTACTCGCCGTAAGCGGCGATACGCGTGGAGTTCTTGGTGAGAGCCTGACCTCTGTACTCCTCTGTTTCGTCGAGGTCTATCTGTCTTGAAATTACCATACCGTCGGAGTTGCCGTTGGTATATGTGAGGATATGGGTGTCTTTATTATAATCAACAACGATTCCGACATGATCAATATCGCTTTGTGTGCCGTCCCACGTGAAGAACACTAAACCGCCCGGCTTATACTCGATATCAAACGGATCTACATTGGTGTTGTAGTATGTATTCCAGTTGTATTCTTTCAGAAACTCAGCCGCGGTAGGAGTATACCATACATTGTGCTGATTTAGATTATAGGTCAGAATCCAGCCGTCCGCGTCATAGGAAACAGAGGGGTTGGCGTAGTAGGAGTAATAGCATCTTTTGAGAGCTTCCTTGTCATAGTAGCCCGCCTGGTACATACACCAGCTCACAAAAATCGCGCACCAGTCGCAGTCAAGGTACTGAGTATCCTCGGCTCTGTCCATTACGTACCTCTGAGCCCAGCGCGTATACTCGGTATTGCCTGTGTTTGAGGCATTCATACGCAGCTCCGCTCCGGTCCAGAGGAGTCCATCCGCTCTCGCCTGATTGATATCAATGCCTGTGGTGGCATAGTTTTTGTAGCCCTCCTGCGATAATGCGACGGCGAGGGTTTTTTCCATCATTGTTTTGTCGCTGTTGTTTTCAATTGCATCCGTAAGCTTGGTATAATACGGCGATGCTTTATACTCTTCGGAAAAACGGAGATCGTTGGCTGACGCCGAAAAACTAAAGCACATTATTCCCGATAAGAGCACGGATAATGCCGTAAGTAAGCTGAGCAGTTTGTTGAGTTTCATATTTTTGTCCTTTCTTTCGGAATCCCGAAACTGTTTATTATATGTATATTTTATCACAAACAAAAACTATTTTCGCTTGCTTAACTGTACAAAATTCAGCGGATGATTTTGTGCAAAATGCAAAATAAATCTAAGTCTGCGCATCAACGCTCCTCGCTAAAAAAGCCCCACCGGGGCTTTTTCTTAACGCTCGGCTTCAAGTCCTGTTGCACCAAAAGGTGCAGGTAACATACCGTCATCTTCCGAGAACTTCCTCCTCGTTTGTGGGGTTCACGTAAGGAGGAAAAGTTTCATCAACGCTCCTCGCTAAAAAAGCCCCACCGGGGCTTTTTCTTAACGCTCGGCTTCAAGTCCTGTTACGCCAAAAGGTGCAGGTAACATACGCTCCATCAGTGCGAGAAGTTACGTTTCGCCTGTTGCGGCGTGTGTCATAGCTATAATGCGCATCAACGCGGCGCTCTAAAAACGCTTCACTGAAGCGTTTTTGCCGTCGGAATTCGCTGACGCTTATTCCTCGGCACGAGCTGTTCAAGTCCTGTTACTAATCTGCACCACGAAAAAGGGTACCCGAACGGGTACCCTTTCGTGGTGCAGGTAACAGGACTTGAACCTGCATGAAATTGCTTTCATACGGACCTGATGCTCGCGCCCCGACGGTGGAACGCTGCAAGTCCCATTATTATGCGGTTTGTTAGGTGTAGTATAACATAGAGAAGTGGGTGCGTCAAGATGTTTATTCATTGTATTGTTTTTAATCAACCGCATTTTCCGCAACGAGTACAACCGTTGCAGATGATCTTCATTCCGCAGGTTTGGCATTTCTCGCCAAAGTATGGTTTGTAGTAATCTTTCTCGGCTATACTGAAACCGAGCTGACGGGTCAACTTGAAATCAATCGGTTTTCCCTTATAGCTCAATCCTGATTTATACGCCTGATTCGCCTGTAACTCACTGCCCTCGATTTGATAGGTCTTGCCGTCCTTGACGAAGCGTCTGCCTGTGCCGATAAAGGCGAAGGTGACGTTGAACTCCTCACATTCGTCACGGAGCCGCATTACCCACTCATAATGACACGGACGGGCTCCTGCGTAGTTTTCGCCGTCGCAGATCACCTGTTCAAGCTGTCCGCTTTTGAGGTAATCTTTAATGCTAATCTCACCTATAAACGGTGCGCACATAATTCCCTTGTGCTTGAACGGCAGTGAAAGCAAAATCGGGATACGCTCGTCGGCTCTCCTTTGATTCTCGCAGCTGACGTTGAAAAAGACATTTTCCCAACCGTCGACCCAGTCATAGGGCAAATGGTCTTTCACTCTTTCGGGGCGTTTGGTCAGCAGAAAAAACACAACGTCGGGGCGTTGGCGTATGATGTTCCACGCTTCACTGCGCCACGCGTCAGCTTCCTCGAGGAAAAAGTCTGAGGTCATACACACGCGGAGCTGCTCGCCGCTTTTGATTTTGTAATGTCCGCTTCTGTCCTTCGACAGCGGATAGTTGAAGCCCGCTTTTGTGCGGTAAATATCCGCGCCGTTCTTGCCGCGCTGAGCGTCGAGAAAGTACATATAGCAGTTCTGACAGCCCTCGCTGCACTTTTTGCAGCCGTGCCATGGATTCCAGATATCGTGCATAACCTCACCTCCCGGTAATATTATACAATATCAAATGTTTACTGTCTACAAAAGACTCCGAGCTTTCTAACTCGGAGTTTATGTTAAGTTAGAGCCTGCGTCATAACATCACCTTCTCAAACTTCTACTACTATTTTACCATTCACCTTTCCCCTGTCAAGAGCGATACACGCTTCTTTGATATGCGCAAAATCAAATGTCGCTCCGATTAGCGGTTCGAGGTGATTCTTGTCCATAAAGGTGAAAATATCCTGTATCATTTTCTGCGTTGGATAATTTGAGAAAAATCCTGTCAGGTACACACCGTTTGGGATGTCCTTGATCGGGTCGAAGCCGTTCCATTCGTACACCTTGCCAAGCACGCCTGTATTGCAGACAATTGCTCCTTCGTCAAGAGCGAACATCGTATCTCTAAGGGTTTTGATCCCGACAAGCTCCAGCACTTTAGTAACGCCGCTGACCTTGCCGTTTATCGTGCCGTCATCAAGAATACATTCGTCATAGCCTGCTTCTTTTAAAAGCGGCAGTTTATCCTCTTTGTGGGTAGTACCGACAACGGTACAGCCGAGCGCTTTGGCGAGCTGAACCGCCGCATAACCGAGGGCACAGGTCGCGCCTCTTATCAGGAGTTTATCGTCGGGATTAAGTCTCAGACATTGGAACAGTGAACCCCAAGCTGTAAAGTAGGTTTCGGGGATCGCTCCCATTTCTGTCCAAGACAGATTGCTTTCAACAGGGAAAACGTGATGAACAGGAAGCAAGGCGTATTCGGCGTAACTGCCGCCAAAAGAACGTCCCATACCGCCCATCAAGGCGACAACCTTTTGACCGATTTTCAATTCGCTGTCGGACGGGTCGGCGATCTCTCCGGCGCACTCAATGCCGGGAATGATCGGCTTGTTGATATAGTCGTTCTCTATCTCAAACTCTCTGAGTATCTGCTCACTGTGATTTAGTCCGAACGCTTTGATTTTAACAAGCACCCAACCTGATTTTACCTTCGGCACTTCAACTTCGGACAGTATGATATCCTCTGCTTTTGTCGGCTTCGTCAATACAACGGCTTTCATTTGGCAACACTCCTTAACAATCCGTTTTCTTCACTCGCCCAGCATTGCGGATCATCGGCGTAGAAATCACCGTTTGTGCCTTTTGCAACAGCGGGACAACCACGGCACCACGCAAGCAGCTTGCACCTTGAACACTTGCTGAATTTATCGAAATCTCTGTAACACTCCATTGAAGTCAGCCAAACGTCCGCAAGCCTGTCCTCAAACACATTGCCGACCTTGCTGTCCGCTACTCTGCGGCAGGCGAAAATATCGCCCGTCGGAAGTATCGTAATATGACACGCGCCGCAGTTGCATCCGCCGTAAATCATACCTTTTTCGGCGTTTTCGGGAATCGTGAACTCACCTTTTTCATATTCGTAAAGCGTCCAGAGGTGGTCTTTTTTATTGAAATAGGTCTGACAGCCTTCCGCTTCATACTCCTTGAACTTCTTATCGCAGGCTGCAAGCAATCTGCGGTATTCCTGCGCTGTCATACTCGCGTCAAGGTCGCCACCGCTCGGCACATAACGGGAGAAGGCAAATACATTTGCGCCCGCTTCTGCAACCGCGTCGATAATGCCCGTGATCTCGCTCATATTTGTCTTGGAAACCGTCGTCATAACCACGGAACGGATGCCAGCCTTGTTAATGCACTTGACCTTTTCGAGAGTACAGTCATATGAGCCGGGCTTACGAAACCAATCGTGCGTCTCACGCAAGCCGTCGAGCGAGAGCTGATATTTCTCGCAGCCGAACCACTTTAATTCCCTGCACACTTGATCGTTGAGGTGGAACGGATTGCCGAGGATCGTGAATTTAATGTCATGATCGTGAAACAACTCCAGCAGCCGCCAAAAGTCAGGATGTAAAATCGGATCGCCGCCCGTCAGATAAAAGTACGGCGTGCGACCGAACACCTCGCAAAAATCAAGGCAGTTGTAGAAGGTGTTCTGCATCTGTTCCCACGTCATTGATTTCAGGCAGTTGTGTTTGCCGTCCGAGAAGATGTAGCAGTGCTTGCACCGCTGGTCGCACTCATCCGTGATATGCCATTGAAAAGAAAAATAGGGCTTACTCATAATATTTACCTCGCATATATAAACAGCATTTGCTGATATTTGCATAATCGCCCTCCGAGTAATCAGAGGGCATTACGGACAAAATTATTTGTCTCCTGCGCCGCAGGCTGAACCGCAAGCACTAACCTTTTCGGCTGTGCCGCAGGCGGAAGCCTTCTCCGCAGTACCGCAAGCCGAAGCCTTTTCAGCAGTTCCGCAAGCAGAAGATTTGCTGCCCTTTGTCCAAGAAGCAATGTTGGATAATGCCATAATCGTTCTCCTTTCGTTTATTTGCAACGTTTTATTGGTTACAAGTTTATTTTACAGTACGGAGAACAACGTCACAAGTACGCACTTTTCTATTACATAGTCACCTTTTTGTAACTACTCGACAATTCGGCTTAGGTCTGTTATACTGTATTCAGATATGAGTATTACACTATTTTATATACCAACGGAGGTGCGTTATGAAAACCAAAGCCGAGTTACCCGATTGTCCCGTAGCAACAACCGTCAGCCTGATCGGAAGCAAATGGAAGCTGCTGATCCTGCGGAATCTGCTCGTCAGACCGTGGCGATTCAACGAGCTGAGAAAAAGCCTTGACGGAATAAGTCAGAAGGTGCTGACCGACAGCCTGCGCTCGATGGAGGAGGACGGTATCATCACCCGCACCGTTTATCCCGAGGTGCCGCCGAGAGTAGAGTACGCCCTGAGCGACCTCGGCGAGAGTATGCGCCCAATCATCAAGAGTATGGAAGAATTCGGAACGGGCTACAAGGAACAGTTTGAAAAATAATAACGACCGATAAAATGAGCAGGACAGCCAAAGAAACCGTCCTGCTCATTTTTATATTTCTATTTTTCCGTGTTTTTACTCGTGCTTCTCAATCGCGTCACGAATCAGAATCAATATCGAACTGTTCGCCGAGCGACCTTCATATCTATTCAAAGCAGTTGTTCGCCACAGAGGAAGGAACGCCGCAGGGCTCTGTTACTTATAAGACCGACAACAAAAAGGTCACAGTCAAGAGCGGCACAATGACAGTCGCGAAAGGCTTAAAGAAAGGCAAGACCTATAAGGTGAAAATTACTGTAACCGCAAAAGGAAACAACAATTACAAATCACAAAAGGTTGTTAAAACAATTAAGATAAAAGTAAAATAAGCATTTAGTGAACAGCATTTAGCATCTAGTGAGGGGCGACCGAGTTTCGGTCGCCCCTTTTGGTGCAGGTAACATGAAAAATCAATCTTTTCATAATACAATTAAGAAATATGTTGTATTTATGTTGAATTAATAAGGATGCATCACGAGGTCAAAAGTGAAGTCGTCAACGCTCCGATTATAGACGAGTTTCCGTATGTGATGGAGTGCGAGCTCGCCGAGGTAATTGACACCGAGAATATGTACCCATCGTCGGCAAGATTGTTGATACAAAGGCTGAGGAAAGCATCCTCGACGAGAAGGATAAGGTTGAGGTTGAAAAGCTCAACGCCCTCATCTTCGACCAGTTCAAACACGGCTACTATGTCACAGGCGAAAAAGCCGGCAAGGCATGGAACGCAGGCAAGGATTTAATGAAATAAAAACTAATCTCCGCTTGAATTTCAAGCGGAGATTTTTGCCCAAATAACACGTAAAACAGCCTCTCAATCGTGAGAGGCTGTAGTTCTATCCCGAAGTGCGCTCACAAATCGATTGAAACGCAAAAATCAGATAAACAGGCTCATATCCGATTTTTCGCCCGAACCTATGAAGGTTGCTACTCCGCCGAGCTCTACGCCGTCGATGAGTTCTTCCTGATGAATTCCCATAATATCCATAGACATCTGGCACGCAACGATTCGTACACCGTGAGCCCTTGCGCTGTCGATAAGCTCTTCAAGCGAGTTTATTCCTTTTTTCTTCATAATACCGCGAATCATTTTTGCTCCTGCTCCGCCCATATTCATTCGGGAGAGTCCGAGCTTTTTGCTTCCTCGCGACATCATAAATCCAAACATTTTTTCAATAAAGTTTTTCTTAACCTTGACTTTTTTAGGACGGCGCAGAATGTTAAGTCCCCAGAATGTGAAGAACATTGTTACCTTTCTGTCCATTGCCGCCATACCGTTCGCCATGATAAACGAGGCAATTGTTTTATCAAGGTCGCCTGAGAACACGACAAAGGTTTTGTCGTTCTGTTCCTGAACAACCGAAGGCTTTTTTGGGGTTGCTTTTGTAATGTTGGCTTTTACAAGGCGCGGTTCGGCTTCGAGGTTTTCAAGAATATTTCCTGTTCTTTCACACCATACTTTAATATCCGATGCGAATGCGTCCTCGGTAGCTTCAACATAGATTTTTGTACCATCCGGTTTTTCTCTGAGATAGTCCGCGACCTTTACAATCGGACCCGGGCAGCTCAGCCCTTTGGCATCAATAAACTCAGGCTTCTTTTCGGGAGCTTTTTCTTTTTTTGCTTCGGTTTTTGCGCCGTTAATATATTCTTTGTATGCATTGTATCCGCCCTCGAGGTTTGTAACATCATAACCTCTGTCCGCGAGTATTTCGGCTATTTCCTCGCTCCAGTCGCCGACGCGGCAATATACATATACAGGTTTATCCTTGGGTATAGTATCCAGCTTGTTCGCAAAGCTTGAGAACGGAACATTAATTGCTCCCTCAATTGAACTTATAATAAGCTCATCGGGTTCTCTTAAGTCTACAAGCGTTACCTTCGAGAAATCCAGTTTTGCAAATTCCTCCGCGCTTATTCTCTTGATATCTTCCATTTTGATTACTCCTTTCCTACCAGTAAATAATATCAGAATACAAGCGGTTTTTCACTTTTTTCATCGGGAAATAAATTTAAACTTTTTCCCACTTAAAAAAATTAGATTAAACTCCCGTCTGAATTTTTGACGAAAGCTTGTCCGTCAATATAAAATGATTTAGACGAAAGGAGCGATTGATATGAACATAAGGTATATCGTCATATCAAATACTTATAACAAACGAATGTTGCGATGTTGCATTTACTGACAAAAACTATGTAATTATGTATTGACGATATTTTATGGAGGAAAACAGAATGAAAAACACAAGACGCGTCCTGAGCGTGTTGCTTGCTGTATTAATCACGTTATCAATTCCGATTTCGGTTAACGCGGTTTACAGCAATGTTTATACCGTAACGCTTACACAGGACAGCAGAGTAAAGTACAGCAGTGTACAGAAAGAAACTTTTGAAATTAAAGAAAACGCGTACAGAAGCATTTACGCTAAGTCAATTGATAAAGATTATTATATTGACGATATAGATGTTAATCCCGCCGAAAACGCGGATGTAAGCTATAACGTAAAAACAGGCGAGGTGTTTATTGAAAATGTTTCATCCGACATCACACTCACGCCTGTGTTAAAGAAAAACACTTCAGCTGAAAAGATAGACGTTGAGTGGGCGCTTGCAGGGTACGGCAATTATGACGAAGAAAATCCTGCCGCTTATGTGAAGTTTAAGGCGACCGTTAGTGATAGCGACGGCAATCCTGTTGTAAATACAAAGATAAGCCTGAAAGCTGACGAAAGCGATAAGTCAGCCTCAACAAGCGCCGCAACTGACAAAAACGGCGTTGCTCAGCTCAAGCATTCATACGGCTTAGGAGAGCACACGGCAGTTATTACAGCGGGCGATGTAAGCAAGACAGTTACATTCAATGTGGTTCAGCACAAAAAATCCGAGCTTGAACTGTATACCTATCAGCTCAAAGATTCATTAAAAAACACTTCAACAGGTTCAGTCAGCGGACTTAATCCTCTCTATGAATACTACACATCACCGCTTCATTACGCGGCAATTGTTGTAGGCTCGGGCGAGTGGAAAACGCCCGAAAACGGAGAGATAAAGAACCTTTCCGCGGGTCAATACGCGCTGAGATTCAGAGAGCACACCGAAGGCAATACAATTTATCTCCATTCGGATTATAACTTCTTTACTATAGGCAGAGCCGAGTGGACAGTAAAGGCTGACACGGAAAACTCAACAAATGTAAGTTTTGCCGACGATGAATTATATGCTGCTCCAGGTTCAGATGTATATTATTATGTAACTCCCGACAAGGGATATGAGATTTCGGACTACAGCGTTGACAAACCGTCATATATTTCTGAAATTGATTATAACGCTGAAAAAGGATATATCAGGCTGAGCGGCGTTACAGGCAGTGTAAATCTGACTGTTAAGGCGGAAAAAGCAGCAGCTTTAATCAGTAAGGCTTCAGGTCTTTCATCTGTCAGAATTCTGGCGTTATCTTCACCTGTCAGCGCGTTAGGTGCTTCGGCAGAAAATGAAGGTTTAAGAATAACAGATGTTTATCAGAACACATCGGGAAGCGAGGACGGCAAAAAGATTTACTTTACCGTAAAGGGAAGTGAGGATTTTGCTTCGGACAATCTTCCGACTCTGTACAATAAACAATCGACAGCTTCAAATTATTCAAAGGTTAGCAGATATACAGTTAACGATGACGGAAGCGCGACAGGCTATGTTTCAATCAGCGATTCGACAACCGCAGAAAAGATTTACGACGTCTACGCCTCATTCGGCGACGAGGAAACCGAGCACGTTACCCTTAATGTTCTTAAAAGACCGAGCATTACAAAAACAGACCTGACCGTCACCAATGAAAAGGGTGAAAAAAAGAACGGTACAATTACCGTAACCAAAGCTGATTATGCTGACGGTAAATTTATTTATAATAAACAGGGTTCAAGTAATTATCTGTGGTCTGACACAAACGTAATCACAGGACTTGAACACGGAACATGGTATGTTTATGTAGCGCCGTATTTTACAAAGACAAACGAAAACGAATATACCGTTCAGGCGAGAAGCTCATCTGCTTCCGTGTCTGTCGGTCAGGACGAAGACGAAACAGTTTTCTACACAGTTAAATTTGTGAACGCGGCAGGTGATACTGTCTCAGAGAAGGAATATGAAGAAGGAACAAAGGCGTCATCGGTAACAATTCCCGCTAACACCGCGGATTATACTGACGGCAATAAGGTTTACTCCTATTCGTGGGGTGAAATCTCGGACGTAACAACAGATAAAATCTATAACGAAATCGAAAACGTGACTGTTAAAAAAACAGCACAGCTCGAAATCACAGGTGTGTCACAGAATGATTCTGACGGTAATCATCTCAGCTTTGGTTTAAGTCTTAAGGACGAAAACGGTGAGGAAATCGAAGATAAAAGCGGCGTCAAGGTTTATATCGACGGCAATGCCGCAAGAGGAAATATCAGCGGTTCGGAGTTTGTAGGAAACTCCGCTGTTTCACAGGGTACTCACACCGTTTACGCAACTTTTGCAAGCGACGAATACGTTGACGCCGCAAGCGGCAGTATTACTGTAAATCTCACAAAAGCTCAGAAGCCCGAACTCTCCCAGACTCCTGACATAAACACAAGCGGAAAGGGCACAATTACAATAACAAGTCCTTATTCAAAGTTTGTTTACTACAGACAGGGCAGTCCCGAAACAGTAACAGAGAATAAGGTTATTGAGGGGCTGTACGGCAGCGATGATTCTCATGTTTCGGCGCTTTACTATGTATATGTTCCGGCGCAGGCAACAGAAGGAGAATCAGATTACAATTTCCTTATTCCGTCGGATAAGACGACGATAACAGTAGAAAACAAAACTGAGGAAGAGACCGAGCCTTCAACTTCTGAGCCCACAGAACCCACACAGCCGTCGGATCCTGAACCCGAACCTTCCAAAAAGGCGACAACAACTCAGATTACAGATATTCACCAGAAAGAAACCAACAACGCCGAAGGCAAAGTTATTATAGTCAAAATAAAAGTCACAGACGAGGACGGCAACGCTGTTTACGAGGATGTTTCAGGCTATAACGTAACTCTCAGTCACACAGCCAATACAAGCGGTAAGCTCAACTCAAACGGCGAAATTGAGTTTACAATCTACAATTTAAAGGAAGGTGTGACAATATTTACAGCGTATTTCAACGGTACCAATTACGAGAGCTCACAGAGCGCTTCGGTATCTGTTAACGCGGTAAAAGCCGCGAAACCCGAGCTTTCAAGCACTCCCGACCTTAACTCGAGCGGCAACGGCACAATAACAATCACCAGTGATTTTGATGTGCTCAATTATTACCGTGAGGGCGGCAACGAAAGCACAACTTCCGATAAACTTCTTACGAATCTTTCGTCAGGCACTTACTATGTATATGTTCCCGTTCAGACAGTAAACGGTAATTCTGACTACAACTTCCTTCTTGCGTCCGAAAAGGCAAAGATAAAAGTGGAGAAGCTCACTGCCGAGACCTATACGGTTACAACGTCCGACGATGTTACGCTTACTTTGCCTGAGTTTACCGAAAACGGAAATCTCCTTTATAACGACCTGGTAACGGTCTATAAGGCAGGCGCAAAAGCATGGAGGGTCGGCGATTCTATTGTTGCGTACGGCGAGAGCTACAGCTTCCGCGTAGGCGGCGACATTGAAATCTATCCCGTTGCTGATGAGGTGGAAACAAATCCCGCGATTACAATAGTTTCACAGACGCGTGTGACATCTTCGCATAAGGTTAAGTATATCGCGAATTATACACCTGTCGACGGATACAGGGTGCTTGAGTACGGCTTTGTTTACGGTAAGAATGTAACGCGTTCAGACCTTACTCTTGAAAACGTCGGCAATCAGGGCACGGGTACAGGAACAACTGACCCGGGTAATGTAAAGAAATACATCTTTGATGAGTACGTTTCCAATCAGATTGCAATCAGCTACGGAATTACAGCTCAGACTCCGGGCGATTACGCCGCGGTTGTCGCGTATGTTATAGTAGAAAGCTATAACGGCGAAAAGAAGGTTATTTATTCTGAACCCTCGGTATATACGTACCCTGTTCAGCTTTAACGGGGTGATTGTTTGAAAAGATACTACACAACCCCAAGCGTCAGCTGTGAGGAATTAGCCTCTGAGGATGTTCTGCTCAGTTCTATCCCGTCAGGTTACAGAGCGCAGTATTTCACGAATCCTACAATTCCCGAGGCTGACCCGAACAATGTATTTGATGATTAAAGGTGATTAATATGAAAGTATATATAAGACCGAACTTTGAATTTATAGAATATGATTTGGCGGATACCCTGACTACGTCGGGCTCTCCTGCCGCCACAGTTCCCTTAATCCAGGAAGGTGAAGGAATAGACGACTGACATCACCTTCCCGTCTCGAAAAAGCACCGCACCCGATTACTCGGATGCGGTGCTTTTGTGTATTATTTTATGATAAGGTCTTCTTTTTGCGAGATTAATTTTTCAATATGAAATGAATTGATAACTGGATTGTCTTCGTCCATAAGTGAAAGTATAAGATAACTCGCTCTGCTGTCATACGCCAGACGCTTATCTTCTTCTGACGGTCTGGACGGAGTTTCGGGATGGCTGTGCCAGTTGCCGAGAGGGGAAAGCCCGTTTGCTCTCATATCCTTGATTGCCTCAAGCTGCTCCTTAGGGTCAAGCGAGAAGTGCTCATTGGAATGGTCGGTGTTGGTGAGAAGATAGACCTTTTTTATCTCCTTGTCGTCACCGTTTGCCGTTCCCGCTATCAAGCCGCAGGCTTCGTTCGGAAGTTCATTTTTTGCGTGAGCGACAATTTTGTCAAAATCAGATTTTAACAGTGAAATCATATTCCGCCACACTCCGCCTGTTCATAGTCCACAAGTTCCGTGACAACAGGATGGTTGTGCTCTCCGTGGTACGGCAGTTTTACTTTTCGCCATTCCATCCTGAGTGCGTCAAAGGTTAAGAGAGAGCCTGTCAGAAGCTCGCCTGTATCCGTGATATACTTCACAGCTTCCATAGCCTGAAGGCTGCCTATTACGCCGCCCATCGCGCCTATAACTCCTGCCTGCTTACAGGTAGGAACAGCGTCCTTAGGCGGCGGGTTTTTGAATACGCAGCGGTAGCACGGTCCTTTGTTCGGAACATAAGTCATAAGCTGTCCCTTGAAGCGGATAATTCCCGCGTGAGAGAACGGCTTTTCTGCCAGAACGCACGCGTCATTAATGAGAAACTTAGCAGGGAAATTATCTGTACCGTCAATAATGAAATCGTAGTCCTTAATAATCTCAAGAATGTTTGCGCTCGTGATAAAGGTATGATATGTGATAACCTTTACGTCGGGATTCATAGCTTCCATTGTTTCTTTGGCGCTTTCAACCTTCGGTTTTCCCAGATCCTTTGTTGCGTGGATAATCTGACGCTGAAGGTTCGAGAGGTCGACTTCATCCGCGTCGGCAATTCCGATTGTTCCTACTCCTGCCGCAGCCAGATACATCGCCGCGGGAGCGCCCAATCCGCCCGCGCCGATAATAAGCACCTTGGCGTTAAGGAGTTTTTTCTGACCTTTTACGCCGATTTCTTTCAGAATAATGTGGCGTGAATAGCGTTCGAGCTGTTCGTTAGTGAATGCCATTACCGACCGCCTCCCATAAAGTACAGAAACTCAACGTTGTCGCCGTCAGACAGGGCTGTGTTATTAAAAGCTCCGCTCTCGACGAACTCGTCGTTTAACGACACCGTAACGTACTGCGGCGTTTCAACCTCTTCCAGCTCAATGAGCTCAGCGATTGTCAAGCCTTCCTTGAATTCTTTGGTTTCGCCTGCAACAATAATTTTCATTATGATTACTCCTTTACAGTTTTTCTATTATGCTTGTTATTTCATCCTGCCTTACGGCTCCTCTCAACCTTTCGGTTTCCTCTCCGTCAACAAAGAAGATAAGAGTCGGCGCGGCCTGAACTTCGTATTTTTCGGTCAGCTCATAGTTAAAGTTTACGTTAATCTTTGCAACCTTAATTTTGTTCTGATACTTGTTTTCAATCTGCGATAATACGGGCGAGAGCATTTTACAGGGAATGCAGCTGTCTGAATAAAAATCAGCCAAAACAGGTTTTTCGGATTTTATTACTTCATTTTCAAAATTTTCAATACTTACTTTTACAGCCATAATTATCCTCCGATTGATTTGATTGAATGGTAAAAATCGTCTTTGAGGTCTTTGATATCCTCAATACCGACGCTGATACGGATTGTATCGTCATATACTCCCGCGTTTTCGCGCTGCTTTTTGTTTGCGTGAGCGTAAATTGTGCTGGCGGGATGAATCACAAGCGTGCGTACATCGCCTATATTGGTCGCGATAAGCGGTATTCTGAGCCTTTTTATGATTTCAAAAGCTCTGTCCCTGCTTCCTGCTCTCAGTGTGATTATTGCTCCGCCTTTGCCGCCGAACTGCTTTCTGACAAGCTCCTTGTATTTGCCGAGAGTCGGATAATTAACGCTTACTCCGTCGATATTGTCAAGAATCTCAGCAAGTTCTTTTGCGTTGTAACAAAGTCTTTCCATTCTGAGTCCCAGCGTTTCAAGTCCCACCGAGTTCATAAACGCGTTCATCGGCGACAGACACGCTCCGACGTTGCGCCAGAGTCCGTTTCTCAGCTTTGCCGAGAATGCAAATTTGCCATACTTTATATATTCGCTCAGCGACGGATAGTTTTTTTCATCCCAGTTAAAATTGCCGCTGTCAACAATTATTCCGCTGACTGAGTTTCCTCCTCCGTTTATGTATTTTGAGGTAGAGTGAATAACAATATCAGCACCGTATTTTATCGGGTTAATAAGGTACGGGGTAGCGGTTGTACTGTCAATAATAAGCGGTATATTTCTGCTGTGCGCGAGGTTAGCGACGCTCTCAATACCAACTACATCGAGCGCTGGGTTGCCGATAAGCTCCGCGAAAACCGCCTTTGTGTTTTCGTTGAGCAGCGGTTCAATACTCTGTGCTGAAATGTGGTTTACAAAGTTTGTTTTGATTCCAAACGCTTTTAAATCACCCAATAAATCTATTGTGCCGCCGAACAATCCTGAACCCGCGATAATTTCGTCACCCGAGGATAAGATGTTAAGTAAAGACAGTGTAACCGCGGCCATTCCCGAGGAACACGCTACCGCCGAAATTCCGCCCTCGAGAGCGGCGATTCTTGCTTCGAACGCAGCGACGGTCGGGTTGTTTATCCTTGTATAAGAATAACCCGCGGCTTTATTGTTGAATATTTTTTCGAGCTGTTCGGGACTCTCCTGAGCAAACGCACTCGATTGATAAATCGGTGTGAGTGTAGCGCCTGTCGCTTTATCGCCCGAAAAAGCATTGTGCAGCAGCGCTGTGTTAAACTCCATAGTATCACCTTGCTAAATAATGTAATGGTAATCGTCGGGCATTCTGTATTCCGACGGTGTAAAGCCAAAGCTCTTTTTAAACTGTTTTGAAAAATACGCTGTGTCTTTGTAATCCATACGGTTAGCGACCGCGCTTACTTTCATCTGAGTGTTCTTCAGAAGCCATGCGGCTCTTATCAGTTTAATATTTGTTATATAGTCAACAAATCTGATTTGAGTCTGAGCTATAAAAACCGTGCTCAGGTACGATTTGTTTATATGCAGTTCTTCGGATAAAGACTTTTGTCTCAGGTCGCTCTCGGGATTGTAGAGAATATATCCGATGATTGGCTCAAGAGTTTCGTTGTGCGGTACAAAAAGTGTTTTGAAATTATTGTACAGAAGGGTAAACCTCATCAGCTGTACATCAGCCTCAACATCATCCGCGTCTGTAAATTCGTTTTCATTCATATATAAATCGAGCCAGTCGTATTCACGGAAGATTTTTTCTGCCAGTATATCGAGTATTTCCGATGAATGTCCGCTGTTATAAAGCGTATCCAACTCGCTTAGAATGCTGTCGTCCTGTTTTTTGAACAGTTCAAACAAGCTATCCGCGGTTTTGTCAATCGCGATTTCACTGACATTTTTGCCCGCGGTAATCCGATTGAAGAGCGAGAGTACGGCGTCTTCGTTGAACGGCAGAGTAAAATAATCATCAATGCCTATCACTATACCCTTGCGCGCGGTTTCAAAATCTCCGCTTGCGCTGCAAAGCGCGATGTGACCGCAAGATTTGTTGTTGCGGAATTTTTTCAGAAGTTTAAAGTCGTTTGCTGCCACAAGACTGCTCTCAAGCACAACAAGGTCAAAACTCCTTGAATGCAGGATTTCTCTGAATGTGTCGGTTGAGTCGCATACCGATTCAATCTCAAAGCCTGTCTGCTCACCCCATATGTGCAGCGCTGTCAGCTTTGCGAGTAAATTTGTGCTTTTAAGTACCAGGGCAACGCTGTACATAATCCGACCTCCTAAAAACTAGTAAACATATGTAATTAATAGGTTATATGTTTTTAAAAAATACGCAACTACTAAAGCTGCGTCTGATTTTCGACTATTGTAACACATAATAAAATTTATTTCATACGTGTATACGTGAAAAAGATTTATAATTTTTCTATGAGATTATAGCATAAGGTTTTCGGTTTTACAAGCAAAAAAGCCAATAAATTATTATAGGGAAATCCTATAATTCGTAATAGAATTCAGGGATTGGACAGAGGGCGGAATTTGTTATATAATCAGCTTACAGTTTAAAAAATGAATTTTAAATTTGTCGGTATAGTTTAAGAAAAACGGTCACCTCATAAGTGAACAGTTGCAGGTTCATATCCTGCTATCGGCGCAAACAGTCTATAAGGAGGCAGCAGAAGTGAAAATTAAATTTGAATCACTTGTAAGAAAAAACTATAGATTCGGACGAATGTGCAGCTGTTGCCGTTCACACAATTTTTAACTCTTGCCATTTGCCATAAACCTTTTATATAGATAAGTAACAATAAAAAGCATTTTGCATCTTTTCCATTCTTTTTAGAATTACCTATTCTGAACAGCCCGATTATTTCGGGCTGTTTTCCTTTAGTCGGTAATTGACATTAATTATTTCTTATGATAATATAACCTACAGAAAAAGTAGGTTTTGTAAGGAGACAATATGCTTAATCAGTTTTCGAGAACACAGCTTGTGTTCGGCAAAGGGGCTATGGAGGTTCTTAAGGGAGCAAGTGTAGCCGTTTTCGGCATTGGCGGCGTAGGAGGATACACCGTAGAAGCGCTTGCGCGCTCGGGTGTCGGCAGAATTGATATTATTGATGATGATAAAATCTGTCTGACAAATATTAACAGACAACTTCTAGCTACCAGGGATACTGTCGGAAAATATAAAGTTGACGTTGCCGAGGAAAGAATACACGCAATTAATCCCGATTGCGACGTCCGCAAATACAAGACATTTTATATGCCTGATACAAAAGACGATTTCGATTTTACCGAGTATGATTATATAGTAGACGCAATTGATACGGTTAAGGGAAAACTCGAGCTTGTTATTAACGCAAAGGATGCGGGCGTACCGATTATCTGCTCGATGGGAGCAGGCAATAAGGTTGACGCTGCTGCATTTGAAGTAGATGATATTTATAACACCTCGGTTTGTCCGCTCGCAAGAGTTATGCGTTATGAATGCCGCAAGCGCGGTATAAAGAAGCTTGAAGTTGTTTACTCTAAGGAAAAGCCAATCCGCCCGATAGAGGATATGTCCATAAGCTGCCGAAAGCATTGTATTTGTCCTCCCGATACCGCGCGTAAATGTACCGAACGCAGGGATATTCCGGGGTCAACGGCGTTTGTGCCGTCGGTAGTCGGTTTGATAATTGCGGGAGAGGTAATCAAAGACCTGACAAATTTTGACAGAGAAAACAGGGAATAAGGTGAAATAATGACAATTCAGCAACTCAACTACGCGATTGCTATCTCGGAGCAGGGTTCTTTTAACAAGGCAAGCGAGGTTCTTTATGTAGCTCAGCCCTCACTTACAGAGGCTATCAAGGAGCTTGAAAAGGAGCTGGGCATCACAATCTTTCACCGCAGCGGAAAGGGTGCGTCTCTGACCGCCGACGGCGCGGAGTTTATCTCATACGCGCGTGAGCTTATTCATCAGCACAGAGTTATACTCGAAAAATATTGTGAGAACGGAAATGTAAAAAAGAAGTTTGCTGTTTCTACCCAGCACTATTCCTTTGCAACCAAGAGTTTTGTCGAGCTGGTAAAGAAGCTCAGTACCGATGAATACGAGTTCGCGATACGGGAAACACGTACCCAGCAGGTAATCGATGACGTAAGCAGCCTCAACAGCGAGGTCGGAATTCTTTATATGAGCGAGTTTAACTCTCCGCTGATTAATAAGCTGCTGCGTACAAACAATCTTGAGTTTGTTGAGCTTGTCGAATGCAATGCTTATGTTTATCTCTGGAAAGGTCATCCTCTTGCCGATAACAAGGAGATAGAGTTCAGCGAGCTTGAAAAATATCCGTGTCTTTCGTTTGAACAAGGCGGCAGCGGTTCTATGTATCTTGCTGAGGAAATTTTAGCTTCTTACCGTTACCCGCGTATAATAAAAGCGACTGACCGCGCGACAATGCTCAACCTTATGGTCGGACTGAACGGATATACGCTGTGTTCGGGAATAATCTGTGAAGAGCTGAACGGCTCGGACTACAAGGCTATCCCGTTTAAGCCTGACGATGAACACCCGAGCGGTAAAATGAAAATCGGATACATAGTAAAGAAGAACCTGCGGTTGAGCAGAGTGGGACAGATGTATGTTGAAGAATTAAAAAGATATCTGAAGAGCGTTTAAATACGCTCTTTTTTTTGCGCCTGCACTTTTATAGGCTGAGCCTATAACTGATAATAGCCTTTTCGGATTGGACAAAACGCAGCCCTGAATTTATAATAAACGCAGTCAAAAACGCTTCGGCGATGACGAATTCAGGTAATAAATTTTTAAAGGAGTAATCACTATGAAAAAGAAAATTATTGCATTAATAGCCGCGGCAGCGCTCATTATTACATCAGCAGTTGCTTTCTCAGGCTGCGGCGCAAAGGAAAAGCTTAAAATAGCTATTCCGAACGACACAACAAACGAGGCGAGAGCGCTTCTGCTTTTAGAGGACCTCGGCTATATTAAGCTCAAAGACGGAGCGGGAATTACGGCAACACCCAAGGATATCAAAGACAATCCGCACAATATTGAGTTCAAGGAAGTTGAGGCGGCTCAGGTTCCTAATGTAAGACAGGACGTTGACTACGCGATTATCAACTCGAATTACGCAATTGAAGCTAAACTCAATCCTGTAAAGGATTCACTTGGAATTGAAGGTTCCGCTTCTGCTTACGGTAATATTCTCGCTGTAAAAAAGGGCAATGAAAAAGAGCCTAAAATCCTGGCTCTCAAGGCGGCTCTCGAAAGTCAAAAAGTTGTAGATTTTATCAACAAAAAGTATGACGGCTCGGTTGTCAGCGTTGTCAAGAGCCCGACTGACGGCTACGACAGTTCAATTGATTATAAGTCTTTAAAGGGCGCAAAGGTCACAGTTGCGGCATCTCCGACACCTCATGCAGAAATTCTCGGTGTGGTTAAGAATATTTTAGCCGAGAAGGACATCACACTCGAAATTAAAGAATATACAGACTACGTTCAGCCCAATAATGTTGTGGACAGCGGCGAGCTCGACGCTAACTATTTCCAGCACCTCCCGTATCTTGAGGACTTCAACAATGAGAACGGTACAAAGATTGAGTCAATCGCTACAATCCACGTTGAACCTCTCGGACTTTACGGTGGTAAACAAACTAATCTTGACGCTTTAAAATAATAATCTGCCATTAGATAAACCCATTTTATATTAATCAACACGCCGACTGCAAAAACGGTCGGCGCGTTATTATAGATAGGATAAGATATGATTGAAATAAAGAACCTTTCAAAAAGCTTCGAAACCTCCGACGGTAGTCTCGACGCTCTGAAAAATATCAATATCACCATAGCCGACGGTGAAATCTTCGGAATAATCGGAATGAGCGGCGCGGGCAAAAGCACGCTCGTAAGGTGTATCAATATGCTTGAACGTCCGACAGAGGGCGAGGTTGTTATTGACGGTATAAATCTGTTGAGTCTGAAGGAAAAAGAGCTGCGCGAAATCCGCCGCAACGTCACAATGATTTTTCAGGGCTTCAACCTGCTTATGCAGAGAAACTGTCTGAAAAACATCTGTCTGCCGCTTGAACTTGAGGGAGTAAATAAAAAGGACGCAAAAAAACGCGCGCTTGAATTGCTTGATCTGGTTGGTCTGAGCGACAAAGCCAAGGCATATCCGTCACAGCTTTCAGGCGGTCAGCAGCAGCGAATCGCTATTGCGAGAGCTCTCGCTACAAATCCCAAGGCGCTCCTTTGTGACGAGGCAACGAGCGCTCTTGACCCGAAAACCACACGTTCAATTCTTTCGCTTATTCGTGATATAAACAATAAACTCGGCATTACCGTAATAGTAATAACCCACCAGATGAGCGTTATTGAAGAAATCTGTGATAAGGTAGCAATTCTCGACAACGGCGAGGTTGCCGAAATAGGGGAGGTTGCCGAAATCTTCCGTTCTCCTAAGTCAAAAGCGGCAAAAAGTCTTGTATATCCCGAAGACAACGAGGTAGAGGTACATTCGGAATTTGCTCTGCGCGTTGTTTTTAACGGAGCGGAAGCTACCGATACGCCGCTTATCGCTCAGCTGGCAATCGAAAAGAACATCGCCGCGAATATTCTGTCAGCTTCAACAAAGAGCATAGGCAACAAGGCGCACGGCGTAATAATACTCAGCTTTGCGGACGAAAAATCTCTCGTTTCAGCAAAGCAATATCTCAATCAGATTGACGGCGTTTTGTCGGAGGAGGTAAAAAATGTTCGCTGATATTTTTTCTCAGGAAGTAATTGACGAAACCCTTGATATACTCATAAATGAAATCCCGTATGCGCTCTGGGAGACATTTTATGTTACAATTCTTGCGACATTATTCGCGGTGATAATCGGATTGCCTCTCGGAGTACTGATAGTAGTCGGAGAAAAAGACGGCGTTTTGCCGCTGCCTAAGCCGATATTGTCTTTTTTGAATTTGTTGATTAATCTTCTGCGTTCCGTTCCGTTTTTAATTCTGATGATATTGGTGTTTCCGATAACGCGCTTCATTATAGGCACAACTGTCGGTACAACCGCGTCAATTGTTCCGCTTGTTATCGCGGCGTTTCCTTTTGTTGCTCGCCTTGTCGAAACAAGTCTGCGGGAGGTTGACCCCGGTATTATCGAAACAGCTCAGAGCATGGGAGCTTCACCGCTTCAGATTATTGTTAAGGTTATGATTCCCGAAAGTGTTCCGTCCTTGATTTCAGGAATTACGATAGCAATAACAACCATTCTCGGATACACGGCTATGAGCGGAATTATCGGCGGAGGCGGTTTAGGTAAAATCGCGATAAACTACGGATACTACCGCTACAAATACCTTGTTATGTTAATCGCGGTAATAATCCTGATTGTGCTTGTACAGCTGTTCCAGACTATCGGAACAAGACTTGCAAAAGCTATGGATAAGAGGTAGAGGCCTGTTTCAAAGAAATACTTATACCGCTGTTTGTATAATAAAAAATCTCCGCTTGGGATATTCCTAAGCGGAGTTATTGCTGTTAAACAGCTGAATATTCTTGTTCACAGCTTCTCATTGCTAAAATCGTCTGTTTAATCAGTTTGTTCAAATCCCACCCGAGCATCTGTGCTCCTCTCTCGATGACATCTCTCGAACATCCTGCTGCAAAATTCTTGTTTTTATACTTTTTCTTAACGGATTTCACTTCCATATCCTGAACGCTCTTTGACGGGCGCATCAATGCGGCGGCACCGATTAAGCCTGTCAGCTCGTCTACGGCGTAAAGCACCTTTTCCATTTCGTGTTCAGGTTCTATATCGACTGTGAGAAGATATCCGTGGCTTGCGGTTGCGTGGATAATTCTTTCGTCTATACCGCGCTGACTCATAATTTCCTGTTCCTTGATACAGTGCTGTTCGGGAAACTGCTCAAAATCCAGGTCGTGCAAAAGTCCTACAATACCCCAAAACTCTTTTTCTTCACCGTAACCGAGTAAATTGGCATAGTATTTCATAACGCCTTCAACCGTTACGGCGTGCTGCAGGTGGAAACGCTCTTTGTTGTATTCTGTGAGCAGCTCCCACGCGTCCTCCCGTGTTAAACTCATATTACCATCTCCGATTATTTGATATTACAGCTATTATAACGTGAGAACAGCAATTTGTCTAATAGGCTGTTTGTATTACCCGATATAGGTAAAAGCTATTATTTGTAAACATAGACAAACTGTGAGAGGTTTGATATACTTGATAGTAATAAAAGTCGGAGGTGTGCAAAATGATTTATGATTTTACCACAGTTATGGAGCGCCGCGGAAAAGACGCGCTTGCTGTTGACGCAATAGGTTCGTCTGTGAAATGGGCTGTTGTTCCCACTGCTCCTAAAAACGGCTTTTCACTTATTCCGATGTGGGTGGCGGATATGAATTTTGCGACTGTTCCGACAATTCCGCAGGAAATAATCAAAAGAGCGCAGCATCCCGCGTATGGTTATTATATCCCTGCAGCGGAATACTATAATTCAATTATAAGCTGGCATAAAAAGCGCAACGGCGTTACAAACCTTAACAGAAAGAACATCGGTTATGAGAACGGCGTGCTGGGATGTGTCAGCACGGCGATTCAGGCTTTTACAACGCCGGGTGAGAAGATTTTATTACACAGTCCCACATACATCGGCTTTAGCCATGTGTTGGAGGATACGGGACGTGTTGCTGAGTTAAGTCCGCTTGAAAAGGATGAAAACGGCATATGGCGGATGAATTATGAAGATATGAACAGCCGAATCAGAAAAAATCATATACATCTTGTTATCCTTTGCAGTCCGCACAATCCCTGCGGCAGGGTTTGGGAAAAGGAAGAACTCGAAAAAGCAATGGATATTTTCCGTGAGAATCAGTGTATTGTAATATCGGATGAAATATGGTCGGACATTCTTCTGAACGGTCACAAACACATCCCGACGCAGAGTATATCTGAGGATGCGCGTAATAGGACGATTGCGGTCTACGCACCCAGCAAGACCTTTAATCTTGCGGGCTTAATCGGAAGCTATAATATTATCTACGATAAGTATTTATGTGACAGAATGCGCCGTCAGTCCGATATGAGCCATTATAATTCTATGAATGTGCTGTCTATGCACGCTTTAATCGGCGCGTATAAAAGCGAAGGTCATATATGGGTTGACGAGCTGTGTGAAGTGCTTTCGAAAAACATTAACTACGCGTATGAGATTATTGTAAACGAATTTGAAGGCGTTGAGCTATCGAAGCCCGAGGGAACCTATATGCTGTTTCTCCATTGTGAAGAATATTGTAAAAGACACCAAATCAGTATCGACGAGTTAATTCAAAGAGGCTGGGACGTCGGTGTAGCGTGGCAACAGGGCGCGCCGTTTTACGATGAATGGGGAATCAGAATGAATCTCGCGCTGCCTTATTCTCTCGTTGTTGAAGCAATGGACAGACTGAAAAAATATGTGTTTTTGAAGTAAAACAAAACAGCACGATAAACAGCCTCTCACATCTCGTGAGAGGCTGAAATTACGCAAAAATGTTCTTTCCCGATATGTTTATGCGCATGGAAAGAGATGATACGGAATAAACAAAGATAACTGGTTTTCGGTAAAAATAGAATAAAATGCTTGCGCTATGTAGCGTTGCGACCGCCGCCTGAGGCGGAAACAGGGAGCAAAAGCGCTCTCCAAAATAAGGAGTTGAAGGACTGCGATTCAAGCTGTCCGCGCAACGACTATATTTTGGTGCGAGGTCGCAAGCCAAAAAAAAGAGCCGCGTCAGTGTTCCCAAAATGGCTTACTGATGCGGCTTTTCGTGGGCTTATGTGCAAGGATAAAGGCTATACGCTTGACGACAGCGCCGAGCAAAAGTGCCGCGCGATATTTGAAATAGCATGTCAGAATGCCGAGTTTGGAAATGGCAGGTTCGTCCGTAACGTGCTCGAACAGGCGATAATCAAGCAGTCCTTACGCATTGTTGATGAATATCAAAACGAAAACATGGATAAAAAGATTATACAGTTAAATACATAGCTTCTGTCGCGAAACATTAAATGGCGAGACTACGACAAACGTCGTAGTCTCGCCATTTTTCTGTTTTGGTGTTGTGTTGTTGGGTTTTAAGAACGAAAACCCGTAGAATCGAATAGAAATAGTTCCATCGAGCCGTAGCTCGTTGTAGTAAAAACAAACGGCTACAGAGGCAAATCAGGGGAAATGCCCACTTTACGCTGTGCTAAAAACCGCATAAAATGGCGGTTTTTGGTTGGCGATTTTATGCCTATTTCGAGTCTCTATTTTCAGAGATTTTGTCAAGCAATTCTTTCCTGACAGTTCAGAGCATAGTTGAGGTTATTTAATATTTTACGCAGTTTTTTATGCGCGCCGATTTCGGTGAGATTCAGAAGAAGCGCAGCTTCACGAATGCTCTTCTTCGGTTTTTCTCCGAGACAGTCGGTACATATTCCGAAGGAGTACTCGATGAGCTTCCTGTCAGAAGGTTTGAGGGAGGCAAGCGCCGTCAATAACTTTTGATTGCGTTCTTTAATAAAATATGCTTGTTCGGGAGTACGGTAT
>CACZYC010000021.1 GCA_902785365.1 uncultured Ruminococcus sp.
GGACATTTACCTTTGTCCAGCCAAAATCTGCGGCTAATCGTATTATTTTGTGAAAATTATTTTATTTATTTCTCTGTCCTCTTGACGGGATGCAGTTCATAAATTCGGAACCGCGCTTGCGAAGTTTTATCTCAATACATATAAAAGATAATTATTAAGTTTTATGCCAGCAGATTACGCATATTGTACTGAGCCGCGTCGCTCACTTTTACATTGCCGTTATTATCTACAACATAGGTATAGAAATAGATTGTTCTGTCTTTTGCTTTGTTTCTGGCAAAGTACGGAGCGTAACGGAACTGATACTGTCCCGACTGGTTGTACCAATCCACGGTTGAATTATGAACGGCAATCTTGTTGGATGTGCCTGTACCTGTTTTAACATCCTGAACCGCCGCGGCTATTTCGTCCTCGGTCTTTTCGCTGAGAGCAAATGCTACGCCCATACGCTCAAACTTACCGTTAACATTGGCGGTAGCGAGCATATCGAGCTCAACCTTTTCATCGGTTACGGATACATTGTTAAGGTTAATATAGGCGTACTCTGTCTTCTCAGTCGGTTCATCGGTTATTATATCAATATCCGAGCCCACATAGAAGCTGTAGCTCTTTCCTACATAAACAACCTTGCCGTCAACGATAAACGATTTTTCCTCGTCCAGATTGATTGTAGCGGTCTGAAGATAGTCGTACTCACCGATTTTGTTACCGTCCAGAGTAACCGTGTATTTCTTATCGGTATTCGGGATAGTTACGTTCAGAGTATTGTCCTCGAGCGTATATGATGGAGTTCCGTACTTGTAATAAGCGCTCTGAATATGGGGCTGTTTAAGTCCCACAAGCTGACTTAGAGTATAGCCATTAGCGTCCGCCTGCTTTGTGACTGACTTGCTTACGGAGTTGCCCGAAGCCTCGTTGTAAACGTTATAATTATAGACGAGGTTTAGCTTATCAAAACTCTTTGTGTCGCTGTAAGTTACGCCGTCGAATTCAGCTGCGGCGCGGGCAACTGCCCTGTCGTTTTCAATAGCGCTTGTTACTGTCGCGTCAACGGTCTCAGAGTGCTTGCAGCGATTGTCGGAGCAGGTGAACTCAGCCGTTGCCGAGCTTAAGTCGTCAGACCAAATCCACTCGGGCTCACCGTAGCTGTGAGCGTCGGTGAAAATGTAGTTAATGCTCCGCTGTGAGAAGCTGCCTTTGCTGAAGCTTGTAGCGTGCTTTATACGGGCAGTGACATTCATATGGTTGAATATTTCACGTCCTACGTTAATGGTACCCTCGTAATCGAGCTTTATATCGAGAGCATAATCATCGGGACTGTTCGCCCACGAGAAGGCGTAATTGCCTATTGTTCTCAGGTTTGAGGTGTCGCCCTGAACCTTTTTGAGCCACATTGTGTAGAAGGCATAACCCTTAATCTCTCTGATGTTCTCATTCAGAGTGAGTGTAAACTGCGGCTTGGGATTGCTGTTCGGCACAAACGCGCTTCTGTTGTCGGTGCCCAAAACGGTAATCGGCTTGCCCTTGAAGGTCTTGGGAATAACAAGCTCGGTGAGGTTCTCGGTGGGACCTGAGTAATAATTTATCTGATATGAGTCGCCGTTGTCCGTGAAATCGAAGTAGGATACCTCAACAGAGTCCAGCGAGCTTCCGACTATTCCGTTTTCAACCGCGAAATAATATCCGTCGATCTCACAATGCTCTATGTTACCGAGGTGATACTCGCCGTTTTCGTCAATGTACGGCTCTTGAGCGGGAGTAACGGGAACAAACTCAGCGTAAACGGTCACATCGCCGTCCAGCATATACAGCTCATTGTCTATGATATAAGCGAGCTCTCCCCATTCATCGTCCTCAGCGTAAACATTCATAGCCGCGTAGCCCTCGTCGGGAATGATTGTGAGCGGCACATGGTCGTTGAACTGAGCGGTGACAGCGCCTGTAATTGTTCCGTGCTCAAAGGGACCGTAGGTGATGTTGAGGTCGCTTTTCTTAAACGTCACGCTTACAGTTACGTCGCTGTCGGGCATTGAGAATTTGTTGTCGGTCACGGGGATAACATTTTCGTTATCGTCTGTAACCGTGAGTGTGTCTATCTCATAGCCGCTTGCGGGAGTGATGTTGAGTTCTATCTCATCATCATAGTTAGCGGAGTACGCGCCTTTTACCCAGCCGCTGTCCGTTTCCTCATAGGTTATATCATAGCTTTTCGCTTCAAATGTCGCGGTTACCGTAACTGCCGAATCAGGCATAACAAACTTGTTGTTGCTGACTTCTACATCACTGGAATTCTCATCCTTGACAGTAAGCGTGCTGAGCTTATAGCCCGTGTCGGGAGTAATGGTGAGAGTGACCTCCTCGCCCTCGTACGCACGGCTCTTGTCGGCGGTTACTGTGCCGTTTGTCGTACTTTCCACAGTTATTTCGGACTGGTTTTTGTTCACAGTCTTTGTAGCTGTGTGTGTCACGCCGTCAAGCTCAGCCGAAGCGGTGTAGGTTGTTTTTGTGAGCTCATCGGTTTTTGTAACTGTCGCGTCAACCTTCTCTGTGTGCTTACAGCGTGAGTCGGTACAGGTGAAAGTCGCCTTAGCCGAGCTGTAGTCATCAGCCCATTTCCATTCGGGCTCGCCGTAATTGTGAGCGTCGGTGAAAATGTAGTTTACGCTTTGAGCTCCAAGACCAATCAATGTTACTTTACTTAATTTTGTTGAGTGCTTCAGTCGAAGCGTTGCGTTCCTATGGTTAAATACGTACGAGCCGCAGGTAATCGTGCCCTCGTAATCAAGCTTTACGTCAATATTGAAGTTATCGGGCGAGTTACCCCACGAGAACGCGTAATCGCCGATTGTTTTAAGACCTGATGTGTTGCCCTTAACCTCTTTTACATCCTGTGTATAGAACGAGTACTTTTTGATTTCAGTGATATTCTCGTTAAGCACAAGGCTGAACTGCGGTTTTTCGCCGTCGCCCCGCATAAACCTGTCATCGTTATCCGTACCGAGCGAGGTAATCGGCGTGCCGCCTAAGGTCTTGGGGATAACAAGCTCTGTGAGGTTATCGTAAGGGCCTGTGTAATACTTAATCCTGTAGGTGTTGCCTTCAAGCACAAAATCAAAGTAACTCAAATCAATTGAATCGAGCTCCTCGCCTATAGAGCCATCCTCATTAACGGCGTAATTCTTTCCGTTAAGCTCAAAGTGTTCAACCGTGCCGAGATGATACTCACCGTTTTCGTCGATATAAGGATCCACTCTGTCTACAGGCTTTATAAACTCGGCACTTACCGTTACATCGCTCTCGGGCATTGTGAACTGCAAGTCCTCGGTTTCAACGCTTTGGCTATCATCATCGGGAGTTACCGACCATGATTTCAGCACATATCCCTCGTCGGGCGTAACGCTGAGTTTGATGACCTCGCCTGCCTTTGCCGTTGACTCATCAACTGTAACAGTGCCGTGGGTACAGTTTCCTACATTGACATTCCAACGTATTCTGCCGCTGTGAGTCGTTGTGTATGTCTCGCCGTTAAGCTCACAGGTTGCGGTAGATGTCCTGATATTACCATTATCCTCATAGGTGACCTTAGCATCGACAAGCTGCTCATCATCACAATCGTCATCAATGCATTTGAACAATGCCGAAGCGTCCTTATAGTCATTCATCCACTCCCACTGAGGCTCGCCGTAGTTATGCTCGAGATAAGGCGTGAGTGTTTTGTCATTGTAACCCACACTCAGAGCTGCCTGCTGCTCGAGAGTGATCTCGCCCTTGTAGATATTACCGTTTTTATCCTTGAACGCCTGACCGTCCTTGATTTTTATGGGAGTTTCACCGTCGAGACGTGTGAGCGTGATACTGTCGGTCGGCTTTGTCCAGCCTATCTGAGCATACGCGCTTCCGCCGGAGAGCCATGCAAAATAATGATTTCCTCCGTCGACAAGGAGCTCACCTTTATCTGTTCCCGTAATGTCAAACGAATTAAAACTGCCTCCGAAAAATCTGCATGATTCATTGAATATCGCCGTATAACAATGAAACTTCGCGCCGTACTGACTGAATGATGAGAGGGTCACTCCGCGGAAATAGCCTCCGTCGATATAGCCGGTTTGATTCTTTTGTCCGTAAAGAGAAAATGTTGAGTGTCCGCGATGGTAATCCGTAAGAAAATCCTTCTTACGAAAGCTGCTCTCATACCTTTCGGCAGACCATGTACAGCCGTCCTCAACAATGAATTTGACATCTCCGTAACATCTTGTCGTACCTATGATATCCAAATCTCTGTCAATTACATACCATCCGTCTGTGACTAAGAGCAGAAATTCCATATTATCCAGCGCGCTGACCTGCTTAGCCATAACTGTTTTTTCAGAGCCGTTTTTATCAATGTATTTTGTCTCCTTGAGGGGCAGGTACACCGCTTCAACCACAGGGTTTGCCCATGTCGATGTAAGCCTCTCTCCCGGAGGATAATAATAGGTGCTGGAGCCAGGATTATCAACCTTCCAGTACAGGAATCCGTATCCGTCGGGAACGTTTTCGCACTCGGGCAACGTAAAGGAGCTGTAGCCGTCTATAGCCTTTTCTGTTCTGACCTCCTGCCCGTTCTTGTCCTTCTCAATTATGATTAGTGAAAGACGTATTCTTTTGCTACCGCATACGGTACAAATATCGTCTGAGTTCCATGTATGTCGTTCCCTTGAGGTAAGCCATTTTCCGCAATCAGAGCAGTGCAGCACGTGACTGCCGCTGTCCTGACCCCACCATTCCGTGTGCTCATGCTCGCAGTAATATACCAAAGCGTATCTGTTGCTACGTACCGCGTTATAACGGGCATTGCCGTAATTCAGGGAGGTACTGTCCTTTGATGAGCCTGCTTTGACCTTCAGTCCGTCATCTATGTATGTTTTTAAACTGTAATTATAGAATATTCCGTTATCTCCGTGTCCTATCGCTGAGGTATCGCTGTTGCCGCCGAAAGCTTCTACACGGCTGGAGCCGTATATACTGACGTACGAATAGTATCCATCCTCGCCGTTGCCGATACCCGCGCCGCAGGAGCTTCCTGTGGCGGAAACGTTGGAATCATTTATTGTGATTGTTCCACCGTCGCCGCCTTCGCCGCCGCCGATTCCCGCCGCGTCCTTGCCTCCTGTCGCGGTAACATCTGAACCGCCGTAAATTTTGATGTATCCGCCGCCCGTGGCGTCACCGCCGCCGATACCCGCCGCGTACTTGCCGCCTCTCGATGTAACGGTCGAGCGGCTTATTTCAATTGTCGGCGTTTCGTCAACCTCGTTGCCTGTGCCGATACCCGCGCCCTCAGAGGCGCTGTCGGCTTCAATGTTTGAATCCTGGATATAGATTTTACCGCAGGTTTCCGCTTCGTCGCCCGTGCCTATGCCCGCGCCGTAATCGCCGCCGTGAGAATAAATATTGCTTTTCCAGATGTTGATTTCGCCGAAACTGCCTTCGTCGCCGCCGCCGATACCCGCGCCGCAATCTCCCGCGATTGCCGTAACAGTACAGTTGTCAATGATGATTTTGTCGACCCTGCCGCTGTCTCCGCTGCCTATAGCCGCGCCTGTGTGAGTTCCCTCAATCAGATACGCGATAACCATAGCCGTAAGGTATCCTCCCGCGTACCAGCCTGCCTCAGCCGGAGTAGCGGGGCTGGATATTGCGTTCATAATGGTGTTGTAGGAATCGCCGTAATTTCTGAGGAACTTTTCGCCCGCTGTGTTGACTTCCGAGTCGGTAATAGCGCAGACAAAGCTGTTTTTGAGGGTAATTGTGCCGCAGCCCTTTTCGTCGCCGCCGCCGATACCCGCGCCGCCCTGTGCGCTGTGAGCAAAGACGTTACTGTCAGTAATCTCGATATCGCCGCCGTCGCTCTCGTCGCCGCCGCCGATACCCGCGCCGTATCCTCTCGCGGAAGCTGTAATAACGCTCTTGCTGATTTTAATGCTTGTGCTTTTGCCGCAGTTGCCGCCGCCGATAGCCGCGCCCTCGGAAGGTCTCTGACCCATGCTTAATTCTGTAACTGCCTTAACATTACTGTTATCAATGGTGATAGCTTTCGCATCACTATCCTCGCCGCTGCCTATAGCCGCGCCGTAACCGGACTCAGCGTCAATAACCGCGTTTTTGATGGTAATGGTGTTTGCGGTGCCGTCCTGACCGCTGCCTATAGCCGCGCCGTTGTAGGAACGGGCGGTAATCTTTCCGCCGTAGATATTGATTGGGGCGCACTTGGAGTCCTCGCCGCCGCCGATACATGCGGCGGTTGTATCGGTTGCGTTATTGGCTTTAATAGTTCCGCCGTATATGTTGATATAGCAGTCCGAGCCTGTGGAATCGGCGTCGTTGCCGCAGCCGATAACCGCGCCGTACGACCTTTGAGCGGCAGCTCTTCCGTTGTTTTTGACGTCTACTGTGCCGCCGTAGAAGCTGAGCGCTCCGCAGTTGCCGCCGTCGCCGCCGCCGCCAATAGCCGTGCCGCCCGAGCACCAGTCGTTATTATATGCCTTCAGATTTCCGCCGTGAAATTCAAATTCACCGCAGTTCTCACCCTCGTCACCGCCGATGTTCGCTTCCTCGTCGCTGCCTGTGCGCGCGTCGAGCGCACCCGAGCTGTTTTTCCCCGGATAAACAAAAAGCGAGTTGCCCTTAGACAGCCTGATTCCGAATTCGCAGTTCATAGTGCCGTTCAGAAGAATAAGGTACACCTTTCCGCTGATTGTAACACGGTGGTCGGTGATGTTCGCGTCACCGTTTACAACATACCACCCGCTCGTCAGCGTTAACGGAGAAGACGTCGAAGTAATAGTTGTATAGTTCGTACAGGTCGCCGTATGGTCTACGACCTTGTTCTGCCTGGCGTCCCACGTGCGGTAAAGATACTCAACCGCGTCAGCCGCGTTCGCCGTGAAAGGTACGATTGTGAACAGGCTGACTATCATTATAAGTGACAGCACAACGCTCACGGTTCGCTTTAATAATCTCATACTTTTACCTCCTTGTTGTCGGGGTTATGATTTGTTTCACTAATATTTTTTATTATAACATAAAAACAACAACAAATGAACAACAAAAACACATTTTTATAAAAATTGCTTTCTTAAAAGGGGAAAATATACGTCAAAACCATTGAACTGCTCTAAATTGTACGACAGCACAAAAAGAGCCCTTAAGATACCTCCGCTTTTGATCGTGTCGCAATAATAGTAACGTTTTGTGTGACAGCAAATTCGAAAAGCCGAGGCTCGTAGCCCTCGCGTAACGACTGGCGAACACAAAGCAATTAAGGAATTCAAACCAAACAAGCGATATAAATAGAATTCATTAATTGATTTTGTGAGTGGGAGTTACAAGAGAAACAGCGGAGAGCAACGAGGCTAGACAACGAGCTATGTAAAACTAACTACATAATGTCTGTAGTAATCTTTAAGAAAAAAAACACCGCGCAGACAATGTCCACGCGGCATTCTTCTTTTAAAGTCTCCCAATCGGCTTTTTTTCTCTTCTTTTTCTGAGCTTGAACTCTTTGCGTAGCCACATCGATCACACACAAAGAACACATCATTACATACAACCATTAAAGAGTCGTTCGTAGATGTTTCCATTTGGAGTTTCTCAGTATCTGATACGAGAAATGTCTTTTTATACATAACCTGTCTAGTGGTATCACCAATATAATAGTCATCACTACGATAGGAACGATCTGGTTTACGCATAGGAACGTCTTTAGCCTTAGCTTCTGCAATAAAACCTTTTCGTGGTTCAATTGCTTTTTCCCACCTTGCCTTTTCTAGCTTATTTTTTATTCTTCCTGAGTTTTATTGTTTAAATCATGTGCCTTTTTATTTGTATCAATAGTCTTGCCGAATACAAAAAATCTGTCGTAAAGATACTCGGTGACTAAATTTGCCGCCATATTCAGAATCGTCACGAGGATTGCGTTCCAACCGCAGGTTTCAGCCAGAAAGTTTCCGAAAATTGTTGAAAGCGGTGTGAACACAGCATAGAAGCAGGCAACCTTCAGCATAGCTATCGGTACGTTTCCCGCGGAACGGAAGGTGAACTGTCGGTTCAATGTGAAATTCCAAAGCACTGACAGCACCAGCGCAATCAGATATTTTGGCCAGTATGCCCACGGCGTAAAGGCTTCCAGCAGCGCGAATGAAACAAATTCAATGACGCCTGCGGATATTGAGAACAGCACAAATTTTACGCCTCTGGTTATTTCTTTATGTTTGTTCAACTTCTGACCCCTCCGTTAATATTTTTATAATTTGAGGCGTTGGACTTGTAGAGGTTTTTGAACACCTTGTAGCCTCGTTCGTACACGCCCTTGTTCTCAGGGTTAGGAGTATATACATGATTTGGTTTTACAAGCTCTCGCGATAAATTGAGCACGTCAACGCCTTTGATACCCGCCGCGACAACGAGCGCGGTTCCTATTGCGCCGACCTCACGGGTGTTGTTGACTGTCTCTATCGTTCTTCCTGTAATATCCGCCAGCATTTGACAGGTGACAGAAGATAATGCTCCTCCGCCGACAAATCGAATCGTATCGGACGTTTTCACCTTTTTCTCTTCACATTCCAATAGCCAGCGCAAATGATAACAGATACCCTCCAAAACCGCGCGGAGCATATCTCTCTTGTCGTTTTCAATCTGAATGTTAAAGAACATTCCGCCCGCGTTGGAGTCCTCAAACGGACAGCGGTTGCCGTGCAGCCAAGGGGTGAAGATAATGCCGTTTGCTCCCGCGGGTGACTTGGCGATTTCATCGGATATGTAGTCATAGATGCTTGTGTATTTGCTTTCGATATCATCAGTCACAGCAGAACTGTTCCGATAAACTCCGATCTCGTCCAGCGCAAGATGCTCAATCACCCACTCAAAGCATTTCCCTGCAGTCTCAAGTTCCGCGTAATAATTGTAGTAGCCGTGCTTGGCGGACAGAACACCTGTAATCATAGCGTTGATATCAACGGTTTGATGATCCATAAACGTAGATACCCATCCCGATGTTCCGACATAGATATGCGTGTCTCCCGCTCGTGTACATCCCGCGCCGATATTGACGAAGGTGGTATCTCCTCCGCCGCCGAATACGGGAATCCCTTCGACGAGCCCGAGTTCCCGAGCCGCTTTGTTTGTCAGTCCGCCGACTAAATCCGTACAGTCGATGATGTCGGGCATATGGTCGGGATTAACCTTATACATCTTTAAAAGGCCTTTGTTCCATCCTTCCTTGCCTTTTCGCGTGTCATAAAGGAAAGTGGCAAAAGCCGTATCCGCTGTTCTGACAATTTTTCCTGTACAGCGCGATACAAGATAGTCGCCGATATCCAGCCATTTATACATTCGATTAAATACATCAGACTCGTTGTTTTCGACCCACTTATATTTCCAGACAGGGTCCTTGGCGCTGGTTGAGCCCGCGTAATTTACACGCAGGTTGCGCAGCAGTTTATAAAGGCTGCAGCCTGAAACTTTGATTATTCCGCTGCCCATACAGCCCATATATTCCTTATAGCCTTTTTGGTCGAGATAGTTCATCGGACGTCTCAGGGCGTTTCCGTTCTCGTCAACAAAAACCGCTCCCTGCATCTGTGAGCAGAACGCCATTCCCTCTATTTCATTGGGCTTAATCGCCGAATCTTTCAACAAATCCTTCGTGGTTGAGCAAATCGCGTTCCACCATTCTTCCACGTCCTGTTCCGCGCCTCCGTTTTCGGAGATGTAAAGTCCGTACTCGGCTGAAACCTCGGCTATAAGATTTATTTGTGAGTCAATCTGAAACAAACAGGTTTTTACGCTGCTTGTTCCGAAATCATAAATGACTATATACATTAATCTTCCTCTTATTCGTCCAGATGGACGCTCCAACCTGTATCGACCTTCTCATGAACCTTATTAAGAGTTTGATCATCCAGATTAGGCCAGTCGACCACGGTGCTGGCTTTATTTTTTACAAGATGCGCTTTTTCGGCGCACAGGGCAATCGGCGTATCGGCAAGAGAGTCGGAATAGAAATTATCAATCATCGGAAAGCCGTGGTCAATCATATACTGCGCCTTTTCCTGCGCGTACATCAGATTATGCAGAAACACCCCGTACTTACGGTTGAACTCAGTTGCCATAAAGTTTACACCGAGCCTTTTTGCGATAGGTCCGATGATACAGTCGGGCGACGCGCTGATAATCAGATCGTCAGGCTTCTTTTGCGCCAGATACCAAGGAGCTATTTTCTTTTCGTTTTTATCCCAATAACGCTCAATCTGTTCATCAAAATCATCTATCAGCGTCAGATAGCAGAAAAACTCACGCTGCATCTGATACTCATGTATTTTGCCCAGCTTACGCAAAATCAAGTTCTTGACTACTTTCGGAGCGAAAGTGAAACACAGCTTAGGGTGCCGTTTCATACACCAGGTAAAAAATCCTATTGAGCAATCAGTAGGAAAAATAGTTCCGTCAAAATCATATACATTCATTTTGTTCCCTCTAATTTGTTATTTGCGCGAAAAGCGTATCACATTTCGATTATATCGCTGCCTCACCGTCATAAACAAACGGTGTAATGTCACGCAAAAAATATCAGATGTTGAACAGACGGGCGAATCCTGTCAACTCAAAAATCTCACGCACAGGAACGGTGAGGTTGCGAACAACCATCTCCCCTTTGTTTTCCATCATCTGTAACGCGCCGAGCAGAACACGCAATCCCGCGCTTGAGATGTACTCAAGCTTGGCAAGATCCAGAATAAGCTTCGTTGCGTCACCGACGACTTCATTGATTTTGCTTTCAAGATCGGGAGAAGTGATAGTATCAAGTCTGCCATCCAACAGAAATGTGTATTCAGCTCCGTCCTTTGTCATCGAGATTTTCAGATAACTGTTTCCGCTTGATTTCGAGGCAGTATTCATATTTTTATTAAAAATTCCCATATGTTTATCCTCCTGTTGTAATTATTATTACGCGCCTGCGGGTCAGGCAAAGCTAATTGTATATATATTGTATCATATTTCTCTTGTTTTTTTAAGATAAAAAACTGTTATTAACTTTTAATTTAGGCTATGTATTAAAATTCTTTGTAAAGTACCTTTTCGATGATAAATTTGGGGCGGTGTTTGGTCTCAAGATAAATCTTGCCTATATACTCGCCTACAATTCCTATCATCAAAAGCTGTAATCCGCCGATTGCCCAGATGGACACGCTCAGACTTGCCCAGCCGCTGACTGTCTGACCCATACAGAAGCGTATCAGACAATAAATGAGGAAGATTATTGCCACAATAAATGATACTACACCCATAACCAGCGAAATCCTAAGCGGTTTTACTGAGAATGAAGTGATACCGTCAAACGCGAACGCGAGCATTTTTTTGAGCGGATATTTGCTCTCGCCCGCCAGTCGTTCGTTGCGCTTGTACTCGACTATGGCGCTGGGGAATCCAATCTGCGGAACAATTCCGCGCAGGAAAACATTGACCTCGTCAAACTGCAGAAGTCCCTCAATGGCGCGCTTGCTCATCAGACGGTAGTCGGCGTGATTGTCAACTATATCAACGCCCAGCAAACGCATAAACTTATAGAAACCCTGAGCGGTTCCGCGCTTGAATCCCGTGTCTGTATCGCGGTTGTTGCGCACACCGTAGACGATGTCGTTACCCTCGTAGTATTTGTCAACAAACTCGGGGATTTTCATGATATCGTCCTGCAAATCCGCGTCAAGCGTGATGACCATATCGGCGTAATCCTTGGCGACGGTCAGCCCCGCGATGAGCGCGTTCTGATGTCCCTTGTTTCTTGAGAGGTTTATGCCGACGACCATATCAAGGTTCTTGTGGTACTTCTCGATGAGGTTCCATGTGTTGTCCTTACTGCCGTCGTTTACGAACGCGATTTTACTCATCGGGTCGATTTTCTTGTTGGCAATCATATCCGACATAATTTTGTAAAGACGCATTGATGTTTCGGGAAGAACTTCCTCCTCGTTGTAGCAGGGAATCACAAGCCAAAGTTTATCCATAATTTTTCCTACCTTTTTCCTACTTTTCTACCTTATAGTTTTTTCAAACTTGTTTCCGCATTTGGGGCAACGGATAGTGTGTGTACCTTTTACATTCTTAACTCTGAGCTGAGCTTTGCAGGCGGGACATTTGTAGTAGCGATGGGTTCTGCCGTCACGAAATTTTTTGTACGTCAGGCTGAACCAGCCTGTAACCGCCTTAAAAATCGGCTTGAACTTTTGGTTTTCAGCGCTGCGTTTGTAAGTATTTGTGGACAGACATCTGAACACCGCGAGCCCGAGCAAACCAATCGATATCACGCTCATAATAATCCGAACAGGCAGGTTGTAAACAAACCTGTTGACTATTGCTAAAATTACGGAGAGTACAATCAGCGTTATGTTCAACTCGTCGGCACCGTAACGCCCCTGCATAAACGCCGATATTTTGTATAAGAAATTTCGCATATTATCACCATTTATATTTTATCATTTTGAAACAAGTGACACAATATACAAAATCATCCTTTGGTAAACATATCAGTGATATCGAGCCTTTGTGTGGTGAGCATACCGAACCTGTCGGCTGACTCGTTTATCTTGAATTCTTTGTTATACAGATTGTAGCTTGTGTCAACATAAGGGTTGTTTTTGCTCAGAGAGACCATTGTAGCCGCGGACAGATGGATAAGCACGGCAACGAGAATCAGCGAAATTTTCGCGGGGATTCTTATACGTCTGAACGTAAAGATCTTCCAACCGATAATTATACTGAACAAAAACGGGACGAGCATTAAAATAAATATTCCTATCTGATCGCCAATCCCTGAAAAAAGTTTGCTCCAGTCCAGCTGCGCAAACTCGCTCACCCTCATAAACGTACTGTGGGCTGAGTGATAAAGCAGCTGAATTACAAACCACATTGTCAGAACAACAGTGAAAAAGTTGCTTAGCACAAGGTTGAACACACGACCGCCGAATGTGCAAAGCACCGTGAAAACACAGGCAAACACCATGGAAAACGCGCCTGTATATAAAATACTGTTAAAGCCGAAATCCTCGCCGCAGCCAATACGCAGTGAAAACTCGAGCCACAATATGAGAATAGGAAACCAGAAAACGGTAAGATAATCGTGACCTCTTGTTTTGCGCTCAACGTAAATGCCGAACCCGTCGTCGTAATCCAGCGGGCTTCGGAAATTGGCGGCACGTCTTTTTCTTACGCGGCGTCTGGGGGGCATATCCTGTACGGGAGGACGCGTGGGAGTCGGATTGGGATTATCTTCAAAGACATTATAGTCAGGCAGATTTTCAACATACTCATTAAAATCAGCCATATTTCCACCTCCCAAATAGTTTTTTACAAATACATATAAATTGACATTATAATTCTAATACACAATTATACATAGAGCAAGTAAAGTTACACAATTGTAATGCGCAAAAGAAAAATGCACCCCTTCAAAAAGGGGTACGATTTATTATTTCTTCAGTTTCGCAATAGCCTCCGCGGGATTATCGGCTTTGAACACCGCTGTACCCGCTACCGCAACATCCACACCCGCTCCGGCACAGAGCGCGATATTATTCTCGGAGATTCCGCCGTCGGCCTCAATCAGAACATCAAGATCACGGCGTGTTATCTCGGCTTTAAGCGCCTTTACCTTCGGGAGCATATCCGCCATAAAGCTCTGACCGCCAAACCCGGGTTCCACCGTCATAACAAGCACCATATCGAGCTCATCAAGATACGGGAAAACCTCCTCGATATCGGTCTTTGGCTTAACAACAAGTCCTGCCTTTACCCCGCGGGATTTGATTTTTTTAATCGTCTCAAGCGCGTCGGAGTCACTCTCGATATGGAACGTGATTATGTCCGCTCCCGCGTCGCAGAAGTCATCAATATATCTGAGCGGTTCGCTTATCATCAGGTGGACATCAAAGGGCTTTTCGGTAAAGCTCCTTACATACTTGATAACGGGCGCGCCGAAGGTTATGTTGGGGACAAAGTGTCCGTCCATAACGTCCAGGTGCATATAGTCGGCGCCCGCCTTGTCCATACGACTGATTTCAGCGCCGAATTTTGAAAAGTCACAGGATAAAAGTGACGGTGCAATTAACATATTTACGACCTCCAAACAAGCGGCGACAATAGTGCCGCGACTGCCCAGAACAGACAGTATATCATAATCTGTATCGTTCCGAGTACGGCTGTCGTCGCGTAAAGACACAGAGTAGCTACAAGCAGCAAGCCGAGTATCATAGCTATAAGCTGAATAACAATTGCCAGAGAAATATTGCTCTTGATGTGTACACATCCCGCGATGCCCTGAACCATTGAGGATATTTTTCCGCGTGTACCGAGATAAGCGCGCGACTTCTCCTCAGTCTGGGACTGGGCTTCCTTACACACATTTCCGAGACCTGTCGGCAGAATCTTGATACTGCGCAGGAAAAGTCCGAAGTCCTCGGCAATCTGCTCGGCGGAGATGTTGCAATCCGTCGTACGAATCAGGTAGCTGAGCCCTCTCTGTTCACCCTTACGCAGAGCCTTGATGATTTCGGGATCGGGCGTGTAGGTAGTTACAAACATAGCGATAAGCTCGCCCGACTGAGCCAGATATGTAATCTGTCTGCCCTCTATGTGGTATTTCTCCTCATAGTCCTCGGACGGAGTTTCAATATTATACTTGCGCATCAGCGTGCGGTTGCCGACAAGAATACGCTCGCCGTCCACACGTCCCACAAGTCCCATTGTGTCCTCATAGAGCACAGACTCAACCTCGGGGAGTTTTATGCCTCTGTCCTCCTCCAACATAGTTTGGTTAAAGACCGTAGCCATCGGGCTCTGAGCTTCCCTGAGCACTGCCGCCGCCGCAAGAACACTCTCGTCGGTGCGGTGGTTCGCGAAAGTCTTTATGCCGTCGAGCTTTACAGAACCCTCGGGATAGAGGTCGTTTGAATCTATCATAACAGCGTTGGTATCACAGAACTGTTTAACGGACGGATAACCCGCCACCATAGCTCCGATTTTGTTGAGCCTTTTGCAGAGCATACGCATAGGCAGATTTACAGCCAGAAGCGTACAAATCGGAATGCTCACCGCTGTCATTACGGCGAGGGTATCGACCGCTCCCGTAAATGAGACATTCATTATTCCGTAAATAATCGCGACCAGAAGCGAGCATATTACAGTAACAGGGGCAATCTTGCCTGCCAGATCCTCGCTGGGGTCGGGAGCGTAAGAGATACGAAGAAAGTTTGAGAGGAACCCTGTCTTGTGCTGATAGCCGATAATCGGGCGGTCGTTGAGCGTACCGCTCATCATCTTCTTGGCGATTTCCTCGTTGGTATAAATCTTTACTGCGTGCGAGGGAGTCTCGCTTGAAATGAACTTGAAATTATCCTTGACTCTCAGCACCATCATCAACTTGCCTATGCAGTTGCACAGGAACCCGAAGGTCACAACGATACTGTAGAAATTTATGTCGAATTTTGCCGCTCCGCCAAGTCTGAACAGCGACACAACAGCCTGTATACCCATACCAATAGCGGCCACGGCAAGCGCTGTGTCAGAGTTGCCCTTTAGCTTGGCGAGGGGCGTCAGTCCCGAGAAAATCGTGATACGATTCAAGAAAATTACCGCTCCCGCGAACAGAAGGTTTAAAATCGCGTACGCTATGGGAGCATACGGCATAGCCTTTGCCATCGGCTCAGACCATATGCCGATAACAAGCGTAACAATAAGCTGGACAAGTGTGATGACGCCCATTATTACGCCGCGGAAAAACAGCTTTCTTATATTCAGATTCAGCTCATAAAGAATGCTCTTTGTGTCCTCGTCGCCGCCGTAATCCTCAACGGTAACGACCTGGCTTACGGGAACATCGGAGTCGTCGTAATCCTCGTTCGAGAAAAATCCCACAACAGCCGAAAGCAGTCTTTCCTTTTTGGAACGGGTGTCGCCTGTCTCGCGGACTTCCTCGACCTTAGCCATTTCGGTTTTGATAACCTCGGAGATAGACGGGTTCTTGGAGCGCAGATAGTGTTCATACTCTCCCCTAACAACCTGAGAAAAACGTCCTGCCTTGAGGTGTATTTCGTCGATATCGTTATCCGTCTTGTATACGGGCACCTTGGACTCGACGGTTTTTGCGTCGGGAGACGGCTTTTTTACGCCGTATTTTTTCTCATAGTTGCCCGCGCCCTGCTCTTTGTTTTCCTGCTTTTTTCTGAGAATATCAAAGGAGTTGTCACTCGCTCCGAACATTGAGCCGATTTCGGGGTCAACCTCGGAGAGCTCAGGGCTGTCCTCAATGACGTCCTCGGCAACCTTGGTGCCCTCGGGAATTTCGGGAGTAAGATTGACGACATTGTTGTCGTTCTCAAACGTCTCCATCATTATCTGAGCCTGCATTGTAGTGGCGTTCTTCTCGCCTTGAATCGCGTTTGAATCCTTCTTCTCCTCTTCTTCCTTGTCGAGGTCAAGAGGATTGCTGTTTGTCAGGCGCACCTTTTTACTCGTGTTTGAGAAAATTTCATCCATATGAGGACGCGCGCCGTATTTTTCGGCAGCCTTTCGCATAGCGTCCTGCTCCGAAATATAGCGTGTTTCGGCAAGAATCTGCTCAAGTCTGAAGTTCTTATCATTCTCATCTTCCGCGGATATCTGTGAAGATATATCAATTTTCTGTGACTCTTCGATATTTTTCTCCGTGGTTTTATCCGTATTCTTTTTTTCAGTGTTTTTCTTTTCAGAGTTTTTTCTGATTTTCATTGTGTCACCCTCTCTTAGATGATACCGCGTACATCAAAACTCCCGCCGCGACCGAAGCGTTGAGGGAATTTATTTTTCCCTTCATCGGGATAGAAACAATTTCATCGCATTTCTCTCGTACAAGTCGGCTGATTCCTTTGCCCTCGTTGCCGATTACCAAGGCGACAGCCGAAGCGAACTCGCATTTGTTATAATCCGTGCCGTTCATATCGGCGCCGTAAACCCACAGTCCCAGCTTTTTGAGCTTGTCCAATGTGTTCGAGATATTCGTAACTCTTGCGACAGGAACATACTCAACCGCGCCCGCCGAGGCTTTTCCTACGGCATAGCTCAGAGCCGCGCTCCTGCGTTTTGGAATAATTACCCCGTGAGCGCCCGCGCACTCGGCAGTACGAATAATCGCGCCGAGATTGTGCGGGTCCTCAATTTCATCCAATACAATTACAAAAGGCTGTTCCCCTCTCTGCTCGGCAAGAGCGAGGATATCCTCGACTGAGGCGTATTCCTTGACGGCGGTCAGAGCGACTATACCCTGGTGGTTTGCGCCGCCCGATAAGTAATCAAGCTTTTTGACGTCCACCTCTTTGACGGGAATGTCCTTCTTCTTTGCTCTGGCAAGTATTCCTACTACCGCGCCGCTCCTGTCGCCTCTGGCTACAAGGATTTTATCTATTGTTCTTGACGAGCGCACAGCCTCACTCACGGGATTGCGACCAAATATCACATCGTCCTTGTTCTTTTTGTTTTCTTCCATACTATTATCTTCCTTAGAATCTTTAAAACACACAATATCTAGTATAGGGTAACAGGAGTAATCCCAACCACGCTTTAAACGGAGTAATTTTGCCGCTTTACGATTTGTCAAACGTCAGCAGGCGTCAGCCTGCTAACATTCTCCGCACCGCAAATCGCCTAAAATTTCAACCGTTTAAAGTCTATAGGAGTTTTGTCGAGGCAGATTTTCGTTTAACCGCGACAAAAGCACAGGAAACCCTGACGGGTTTCCGAGCATTTTAACAAAGGATATACGGAAAGCTGTCCGACAAAACCGTGGTTCGGATTGCTCCTGTTACCCTAGTATACCAAACCAAACCACAACCATAATTATTTTAAGACAAAATAATAAATTTTTACTTTTACGCTCCGAGACTAACCGCGCCCATATCGAACGACGGCGGAATTACCCCGTAATAGCCCGTATAGGGGTCCTGAAATATCCCGAGCTTTGGGGCGAACGCGGTGAAAGTAAACGTCATCATAAAGATTAACAGCAGAAAAAAGCACATCGGAGCGAAAATCACGCGCAAATTCAGAGAGGACCTCGTCAAGAGATATGAACATACCAATCCCGAGAAAACCGCCGCAGCGAGTACAGGCAAATCATAATCAAGACAGTAATCCGCTACAATAAACAAAGTCAGCGCGGCGCTCAGACTGATGGCTTTCGCGGTTACGAACTGTTTAAACGGCGGCTTCACACAGAAAATCTGTATAATTGCGTACAGAGCGTAACTGATTGACAGGCACTTGGTTTTTTCCCATACGCTTTCATTGACCGCGCCGAAAATTACGGCGGGCGTCGCTTTGCCCGAAAGCTCATATATATTCCAAAGAAACACCGTCGCACAGATAATGACAAAAAAACCGAAAAACTCGGAAATTAGTAAATAATTCTTTTTCATAAGGATAACACCCCGAATATATTTATGAGGTATCCTTACAAAAAATTACACAATTGTTACATTCTTTTAACCGTTAATTTCCAAATGGAATTATAAGGCATTTTTTTATTTTTTTGAGAGAAATATACTATTTGTAATTTTCCAAACTGCAAATAAAAATGTGGAAAACTCTGTTGAAAGTGTTAATAACCATATTAAAACATAATGTTTATCACGTTGATTTTTGGAAATTTTTAACTTTCAACATTCTCCGCAGAGTTTTCCACAATATTCTTTATTGAAAATAACCTAAAAGTTTTTATTACAAACTGTATAATCAGCGTGTCAACATCTCTCAGGAAAAATAAAAAAATTCAGGCTCACAAACCGTAAGCCTGAATTAGAAAAATGATTGTACAATCTGGTTAAAAATTGCCACAGAAGCACAGCCGCAGATAAACCCGAGCACCGCGCCGACCGCTACGTCGGAAAGATAATGCACACGAAGGTACACCCTTGAGGTCGCAATCAGCACCGCGATAATAAAAATCGGGATTACATAAATAATTCTGCACCTCAAAAGCGCGGTAGCCACTACACAGAACGACGCCGCCGTGTGTCCCGACGGGAAAGAATAGTACTTGGGCCTGTGAATAAGCTGTTCCTCATCGGCGAGATAGTTTGACGGCCGCTCGCGTCTGACGATGTGCTTCAGACAGAGCTCGCAGATAAACTCGGTAAAGGCAAGTGAGAAGATGATGTTTACACCCGTGAGCCTTGTGGGAGCGTAAATCAAAAACGGCAAGCATATCGCGAACCAGATAACGCCGAGGTTACCCGCCGAGGAAGCGGCTATCATTATTTTATTTTTAACAGGAGAGCGAAACTTGACGATGTTGTCAATGACTTTGTCGTCAATGCGTTGAATCCTCTTAAACATAAAAACACCTCATATTTACCTATTTAACAGTATAGCACAATATGAAGTGTTTGAAAAGAGAATTTTAAATAATATCAACTCAAGACTATCATTTTTTACCAAACAATCCCCGTCTGATATTTTTAACCGCGTCATCAACGTCAATTTCTCCATATGCCGTCAAAAACAAATCAACCGCGATACCATCGAGCAGCCGCGGACAAAACGAAGTAATATAGTGTTCTGTCTCCTCTGTAAACACTTCGAAAAACTCATATGGAATTACTGTCGAAAGAACTATCACGCCATCATATGTCATAAAGAATCTGGGAGCATACAACAGTCGGGGCGGACAGTGTCTTTCAGGTGAAGAGTACTTGTAAAGCACGCGGTCATTTAAGAAATTCAACACCCAAAGAAGTTCTTCCTTAAACACGCTTTCTTTTACAATATGACTTCCCAGCCTTGAATAGTAAGCCGTTAACAGAATTTCATTCTCCTTAAAATCTACTGAGGACTCAATTCTGCATTCGGGAGCGTTTTCGGCGGGGTATTCCGCGTAATAATACGGTGTTTCTTCGTCCATCCCGAGTCTGAAATTCACGTTATGCTTCGTACAATAATCGAAAAATATTTTGCCTGCTTCTTTTCTTGTCATAAAACATTCTCCTTTGCAAAAAATGCGCCGACTCAGGAATCAGCCCTGAGCCGGCGGTTTATGGTTTATTTAATTATTTTCTATAAAATCTATAAACGCCTTACAAACTTTATCAACATTTCCATCATTAAGCTCGTAAATAGACGGCAGTCCTTCAGGATTATAGACTATGTGATCTTCAATTGAATTACAGGCTCCGTCTGTACAATCATCGGGATAGCACATTTCAAACTTTCCGTTAATCATATTAATTCCTTTGTGATTACTCGGATATCTATAGAATTGAAACAGTCCCAACGCGCTGTTGACAGATTTATCAGTGGTATAAAGACGCTCAAAACACAGATAGTAGGAGATTTTATCCTTATCAATAACATGTACGCATTTTTCAATAACAAGCGGACAGCCTGTAACTCCCCTGCTGCCTTCTCCGTCAATTTCCCCCTTTGGGACTTTCAGCTTTTCTATAATCATTTCTCTTGCATCAACTATCTTCTCGTTAATCTCCTCATATTCCACAGGAACGATATGAAAATTACCCGATTTGGTATCATAAACGCTTCTGGAATACTCTTTCCCCCATCTTTTCTCGATCTTCATTCCATTCCATCTGTCAATCGATTCTGGTTCTTCATCTCTCTTTTTATACAAATAAACTTCGCCGGGGCTGTATCCTCCTGTCTCTTCTTCGATTTTTTCCTTACAATTAATCTGATTATAAACTCTTTCCATACTTATCCTCCTTTTTGCCAAAAATGTATAAAGCCCTTAAATTTGTGTATAAATACACACCTCTCAAAACCTCCCCTCCTTATATAAAAACAAGAAATAGAAAATTTTGTATATTTATGAATATTTATACAGATTTACACTTCAATTATATGGAAATAATAATACTATAAAATTGAAAAGTCAATACTGGACTATACTCTTATATTTACCAAGTGAGCAATTGCGGGGATGGTCTCACCCTGTTGGGCTGAGGTGGGGCTCATAAGCGCGCCCGTGGCTATGAAAAGAATGTTATTGTACTTTCCGTCAATCATATCGGGCAGTATTGTCGAGCACAGAACCGACGCGGCGCAGCCGCACCCCGAACCGCCCGAGTGAACGTCCTGCTTATTCCTGTCAAAAATCATCAGCCCGCAGTCGCTGTGCTTGCTTTTGATATCAAATCCCTTTTCTCCCATAAGCTCATACATACACTTTGAACCTACATAGCCGAGGTCGCCCGTGAAAATCCTGTCATAGTCCCGCGGGCGGGTGTCGGTGTCTATAAAAAAGTCGCTTATGGTCTCCGCCGCGGCAGGAGCCATTGCCGCGCCCATATTGTTGAGGTCGGAAACACCGAGGTCGGCTATTCTGCCGACTGCGGCTTTTGCGACATAGGGAGCTTTGCCTGTTTTTTCAAGCACACAGGCTCCCGCCCCTGTTACAGTCCACTGGGCTGTGGGAGTGCGCTGACCGCCGTACTCAAGCGGAGAGCGGTACTGCCTTTCGGCGGTGCAGAAGTGCGACGAAGTAACGCAAGCCGAACAGTTAGCCGCTCCGCTTTCGACCATTACCGCTGCCATAATGAGGCTCTGAGCCATTGTCGAACACGCGCCGTACTGCCCGAGGTAGGGTATATCAAAGTCCTTAACGCCGAAGCTGGAGCCTATGCACTGGTTCAGCAAATCGCCCGCGAAAATAAAGTCGATATCCTCAGCCTTTTTATCCGCGCGGTTGAGAGCCGTAACAAGAGCCTCCTGCTGGAGCAGACTCTCGGCTTTCTCAAAAGTCTTTTGTCCCATATACGCGTCATAAAAGAGCTTGTCAAAGTTTCCGCTCAACGGTCCCTGACTTTCCTTCTTGCCCGCCGCCGAGCCGCAGCCCGTAATTCTCGGTCGTTCCTCAAAGCACAACGTATACTTCCCTGTTCTTTTAATCATAAAATCACCGATTATATTTTTTACCTGAAAAATACATTTATGCAAAAGAAAACCGCCCGAGATTTCGAGCGGTTCAATAATATTTTATTACTGGGAATTTTTTGGCTTTTTAGTTTCTTTCTCAACCTTAGTAGTACCGTCAACCATTGTGCGGAACGTGCCTTTGTCCTCATCCTGTATTGCGTGTCCCTTGCTGAGGCTGTAGAAGGAGTCACAGATTACATCCTCACTGACAACTTTACCGTCAAGGTAAAGAACACGGTATGTATGAGTGGAGTAGTTCTTTTTCTTGACAACATCATAGTTTTTGGAGTACATCTTCACATTGTCGTAATAGTCCTCCTGAACGCCGTATATGTTACAGGTCAGCACAGTGCCTTCCATACGACATTCAATAAACATCTGATACTCCGTATAGTTTGTAAGCTTAAGGTCAAGCCCGGGGTAGTCAATTGTGGCGTCCTCGCCCGAAAGAGCGTAACCCGAAGCCCAGAAATGGTTGTGTCTTTCGGATATGCCCATATTGGCGAAAACTCCCGCCTGGAAAATGGTGGTGCTCGCCTGGCACACGCCGCCGCCGTAGCCCTCCTCGAGCTTGCGGTCGGTTATAACGGTGGCTTTCTTATATCCTTTTTTCGGGTCGTTGGAGTCGCCGGTGCACTCGTTGAACGACCATGTTTCACCCGGCTCTATAATAGAACCGTTGCACGCCTTGAGAGCGGTTGCCATATTGATGTTGCCGTTGGGGGTGTTGAACGAGGTTGTAGAGGCTGTGGATAGTCCGACAATATTCTCCCGCAAATCCTCGACGGAAATCATCGGAGCGAGCGGCTCGCCTGTGGCGTTGATGGTGTCTTTCTTTTTACCCGAACGCATAAACTTTGTGATTCTTGACGCTAAATCCTTTTCGTCAAGGTCAAATCCGTATACACCCTCTTTGTACTCAAAGCGGTCATCCGAGAACGGGTGGAACTTTGTTACCTTTGCGTTGACGGGATCGCTGTCAACCTTTTTCGCTATCTTCTTTGAAAGCTTGTCCGCCGACTTTTTGTTGAACTTATACTCCAGTGTGAGCTTTGGCATTTTCAGCTCGCCCTCATCCTTGGGCTCGGTAGAACCCTTGGGCGGGTCATAGATATCCTGCTCCTTGAGACTGTATATTTTAGCCTCCTGCAGAGGAGTGTCATAATCAAAGGTGTAAGTGAAGTCGTTTTTGGTATATGTATCTTTCTTGTCCTCGGCTATAATAATCAGCTTGAAGTCGTCAACCGCCATGAGGGAGTTTTTCTCCAGCTTCTTTTTAGCGTCGTCCATAGAAAGTCCGCCGATGTCAATTCCCGAAATCTTAACATTCTCGGAGAAATGGAACGGCTGCTTCTTCTTGTTTTCACGAATTATATTATAGCCGATTACCCATGACGCTCCCGCGACTAACGCGACAACCAAAATAGTAATAATTACAGTCAAAGCGACTTTGGCGGGCGACTTCTTTTTTCGCGGAGCGCGGTATACAGACTTTGTCTTAACGGGTTTGACAGGCTTTGGCTTGCGCGGATTTTTTTTAGGAGCGGGCGGCTTGGGCGCCTGAACCTTAACTTTGCGCGGAGGCTTGTACTCATTCACCCTGGGAGGCTTGGGAGTACGCTCAACCTTTTTGTAGCGTTCAGCCCTTTTCATACGTGACTCTTTGTCAAAGCGTTCTCTCCTCTGAGGGCGCGGCGAAGTATCGGGTGAGCTATTGCTTCTCTCCCGTGAACCGGATTTGGAATAACTATTGAGATTGTACTTATCGGAATAGAAATTATCCATTAGCGCCGCCTCCTTTCGGTTTCTTTGACAGGTCATAATCCCGCACATTATATAATATAACATTTAGCAAAAAAAATAAAGAGTTATATTTAACTTTTTTACGGTTGTTTGTAAAACATTTTCCTTTTTTATATTGAATTTTTAGGCTATTTTGTATATAATTAAAGTAACTATGTATGAAAAATTACATTTCAGGAGATTATTATGAAAATTCTTGTATTTTCAGCATCAACGGGAGGCGGTCACAAGAGAGCTGCCGCGGCGTTGAAGGAATATATTGAAGCTAATTCCGAGAACACGGAGGTCAGAATAACCGACGGACTTGCCATAGCGGGCAAAGCCTACAACAAATTCGTTTGTGACGGCTATACCACCGTCGCAAAAGCAGCCCCGAACTTTTACGGCAGGATTTACAAAAATTCTGATAAAAAATCAAAGCTCAACGACTTGTGTAACGGCATAAACAAGCATAAGGGCAAACAGCTTCTGCCCGAAATTAACGAGTACAATCCCGACGTTATTATTTCGTGTCACGCCTTTACCTCGACTATGCTCGGCGACCTGAAAACAAAGGGAAAGATAGATATCCCTGTTTTTTCGCTTATCACGGACTTTGCTCCGCATTACACGTATATAGCCGAGGGAATTGACCATTATATTGTCAGCAGCGAAAAAATGGTGGCTGCGTTCAAAACCCGATTTAATATCGACAGCTCCCGCGTACACGCCTTCGGTATTCCCACATTTGAAAAGTTCTCCGCCAAGCCTGACAAAGCAGAACTCAAGGAAAGCCTCGGCCTCAACAGTGACGAAAAGGTCATCCTCTTTATGGCGGGAAGCTGGGGAGTTACCGAAGTTCTTGACATCTACATGGACATTATCGAAAAAACCGATAACTGTCAGTTTGTTGTCATCACGGGCAACAACAAAAAGCTTTACGAAAAGTTTGAGAAAAACATAAACGACAAAACAATCCTCAAGCAGTTTGTGGACAATGTTGAGGACTATATGCACAGCTCGGACTTAATCATCACGAAACCCGGCGGACTTACTGTAAGCGAAAGTCTTCAGTGTGCTCTGCCTATGGCGATTTACAGCGCGTATCCCGGACAGGAAGCCGAAAACGCCGAATTTCTCGTTGAAAGCGGAGTTGCTTTGCTGCTTAAAAAGCACCCCGGAGAAACCGTGAGCGCGCTGATTAATTTTGACAGCAAGCTCAAGGAAATGAGCGATTGCTGCCGCAAGGTTTGCAGGGGCAATTCGTCAAAACAAATTCTTGAACTCATCAATCAAGTACTTGCCGAGTAAACTTATATCGGCATTTATATACAGAAAGCAGACGACGTATGAAGAAATATATTAAACCAAAATATATTTTTAATGTAGCGGTATTAGGTCTTTGTATCGGAATTATACTGTACTTCTTTTTCAGTAAAAACGGTCTCAGAGATTTGCTCAACTCCAACACTCCCATAATATGGGAGTGGATTATTGTCGCGCTTGTAAGCGAAATAGTTTTTATGCTCTTTGAGTCGTCTGTCATTTATGTTTTTATCAAGGACGGCTACCCGAGGTTCAGGTTTATCGACGCGGTCAAGGTGGCTATGATGGGACTGTTCTGGTGCGCGGTTACGCCGAGCTCCACGGGCGGTCAGCCGATGCAGGTTTATCTCCTGTACTCAATGAAGGTGCCTATCGGATATTCAACATCAAGACTTATCCAGAAGTTTATGGTGTATCAGGTTATTCTGACCTTTATAAATATAATTTCCGTTTTTGTCAACATCGGCACAATTTTCTCTCAGCCCGGCAATAAAGTCCGCGTCATCATAGTTTTGCTCGCGCTTGGCTTTATAACCCAGATAGGCGTAACGGTAATGTTCCTGATTTTCAGCTTTTCGGAGAAAGTATCTCACAAGATTGTAATGCTCTTTGCGAAGCTACTCAGCAAAATCAAAATTGTTAAGAATGTTGATGAAAAAATCGCGGGAATTGAAAAACAGCTGGAATCATTCCACTCATCCAACCGTGAAATATACAAAAAACCTAAGCTGCTCGTAAAAGTGTCGATACTGACATTCTGCCAGTTTATAGCGATGTTTTTGGTGTCTTACTTCATATACAGGGCGCTCGGATTCAATCAGGCGGAACCTATACAAATTATATCATGTCAGGCGATAGTAAACCTTGTCAGCGGAATGATACCTATCCCCGGCGCGTCGGGCGCGGCGGAGCTGAGCTTTACGGTGTTTTTCGGACCGTTTTTCATCCACGGAACTCTCAAGAGCGCGGCGCTTATATGGAGATTCATAAACTACTACGGTGTGGTATTCATCACCGCCCCGTTCGCCTACCTCTCCAAGGGTAAAACCGAGGAAGGCAAGAAGGCGGAGGAAGCCCAAGCAGCGCTGAAGGAAAACGTAACAGAAAAAACAGAATCGGAAAAATAAATAACAGATAAGGATAAAGGGCTTGCTCAATTTGAGCAAGCCCTCTTTGTCGGATGGTTTTATTCTCCTTTCTCAGTTTTCGTTAATTAATCTCACGACCACCGCCGTGATATCATCATCATGGGTTTCACCGCGTCGTTTGATAGCCTCATTGACCACCTCTTTGGCGAGGTCCGAACACCTTTGCTGTGAAAAATCTTTGATGAGCTTCTCAAGCCATTTTTCATCGTCGCTGAAAGCTCCGTCAGACAACATAACAACTACATCTCCCCCCGAGAGTTTTACTCTCTCCTTTGAAAAACTCACGTTGCCCAGGATACCCACAGGCAGTGAAGTGGCGGTTTTCTTTAACAGATGACCGTTCTTTTTTATATACGAATACGGCGCGCCCGCCTTGTTAAACTCAGCCTTGCCGCTGAACAAATCTACCTTTAGCAAATCCACGGTTGAAAGGCTCTCGTCCTCGCTCTTGACCATAAGGGCAGAGTTCACTACCTTCAAAGCGCAGTCCTCGCTGAGTCCCGCCTTGAGAAGCTTTGACATAACCGAAACCGTCATATTGCTGTCCACAGCGGCTCTGCCCCCCGTACCCATACCATCGCTTATCATTGCGACAAACTCGCCAAAGCCGTTGGAAAAGCAATTGACACAGTCGCCGCAGAGCTTCCCGCGGTTGTACACGTGCTGGAAAACTCCGACCTCGACGTCGTAGATTGGGATTTCGTTGAGAACTACACGCTTTTGTGTGCCGATTTCCGAGACAAGCGGAGTGTCAAAACACCTCGCGCAAAGCTTGGACAAATCCTTTGCCAAGGTGTTCTTTTTGAGCGGAGTGCGGCTTTTTGCCAGCTGGATTTCAATTGAGAGCCTTCCGTTTGAGTCAATCATACAGGAACACTCTGTCGGAAGAAGTCCTTCGTTTCTGAGGTACTCCAACACACGGGCGCTTGTGTCGGGGTCATAGCTTTTGTAATTTTCGATTTCCGAGCATAAGTCGCCGAGGATTTCCGACAATCCCGAGAATTGCCCCGCCACCATAGAACGGATTTCGCCGACCCTTTCGCCTGCTTCAAGCCCGCCGACGTAGTCGCCGTAACCTCGGTTGACACTGTCAGCTACCTCCATCTGTCGACAGCACTTTTTTGAGAACAGGTTTTCAACATCGTTCTCACTGACGTATCCCTGGGATTTGAGCGGAGCGGATAACCGCAGAAAGTCCTCGCGGGTTTCGTTTTTGTGCCTTTCCCAACAGTAGACGCGCATACCGCAGTTTTTGCACACTTCTTCAACAGCGCCCTCGTAAATCGTGTCAACATCGGGAGCGAAATGTTTTTTGAGCTCGCGGCTCACGCTGTTCACACAGTCGCTGACGTTGTTGAGAGCGGTTGAGGCAAAGCCCAGACGCATTACTACCGAATCGCGCAGAGCCCTCTCCCCTCTTGTACTCTCCCGAGGTAAAAACAAGGGGGTGATGTAGCGTTCCACGTTCTTTGGCAATACCAGAAACAGAGCTGTACCCACCAGTGTTTCCACAAAAATCGGAAGCACAAGAGAGCTGTCGCCTGCCGAAAGGAGCATAATAGCGTTACATATTACAAAGCTAACCGCCACACCAATCTTGCCCGAAACCGAAAACAGCCCGCCTATAAGTCCGCCAAAGCTGTACCCTGCGCATATAAACGCGTAGCCGCTGCCTGTCATTCCGAACACCGAGCCTGTCGCGACGCCCGCGACCGCTCCGCCCTGAACTCCGCCGTATCGGGCGCAAACCATAATCAACGCAACCGATAGAATACGACCAAGCGAAACGCTCTCAATCTCGATACTTCCAAGCGAAAGCATCGCGACGCACCCCGCCAGAACTATACACGCCATCTCCGACTGGGTGAAACTGGCGATATGTCTGCCCTCGTCCACCAACGCAAGACTTTTTTTCAGAAAAAAGGCGGCTCCCGAAGCCAGAAGCGCCTCGATGATTATTGTCGAAAAGTACGCTAATGTACTTGTACTGACGAACACCATAGCTATTCCCGAAGCGAAAATCGGCAAAAACGCCACAACGGGAGCATACAGGATAGAACGGCTCAGCTGCTTTACGTCCTCCACCGTCCAGCGGACAACAGCAATCGCGATTGTCACCGCGACATAACGGAAGGGCTGGGACGGGTTAAGGATTATATATCCCACCGAAGTTCCCGCCACGGACCAAATCAGCTTTTTTCGCGGAACAGCGGCGACATAGCTCGCGCCAAACGGAGCAAGGTTGTTAAAAATCACTCCACGGCACACTATAATCCCAAGCAAAAAATGTATTACCGCCTCGACAATTTCACGAAGCGCCGCGGCGTTTGACTTTCGGTATCTTTTTAAGGTTCTCTCAGCAATCATTTTTAACTTCCCTCATTCTGTTTTTGTACTACCAATTATAATGATGCAGAGAACAGAGTTTTGTCACAACGGGTAAGAGTTTTATGGAATGTTTTAAAAATTTATAGCATTAAAAGTCGGAAAGAAGACTACAAAACAAAAGGGCTGACGATTAAGTCAGCCCAAAGTTATATCTGTATTCTTCTAAATCTACCGTGAAGTTAATCACTTCCACACCCTCATATTCGAGGAGCTCCTTTTGCCGTTGGAGTCCGCCGAACACAAACAGCGGCGCAAGCTTGCCCTGTCCATTGACTACTCTGTGGCATGGCACAATACCCTCCAGAGGGTTTTTATGGAGAGCGTTGCCTACCGCGCGCGACAGTCCCCGATTGCCCAAAGCTTTGGCTATGTCGCCGTAAGTCGTCACCATCCCCTCAGGCACCTTCATCACAAGGTCGTAAACCCTGCTTTCAAACTCAGTCATCAGCCGACTTTCAGCACTGCCGTTGAATACTGCGGGAGAGTGAGCGCATTATCCGAAAGGGTGATGTGCTGAATGTTGCCGTCCTTGTCCTTGGTTTCGGAAGTTGTGAGGTCGGCGCGGATTTCAGCGTTATCCTTCAGTTTAACAGTCTTTGCGCTGTCTTTGGAAAGGTTGTGAACGATAAGGAGCTTATCGCCCTTGTACTCGACATAGTAACCGCAGATTGCGTTATCGCCGAAGTTGTCTGTTTTGGTGATTGTACCGCGCGCTATAGCGGGATTCTGGTTCTTGACCTTAATCACGCGCTTATAGAAATTCAGAATAGAGTTCTTGTCTTTTTCCTGCTGTTTTACACCGCCGTATGATGCGTGGTCCTCGCTGGGTCCCGCACCGTCGGTGTAGATGCTCGGCAGGTTCTTGCTGTCCCAAATCATAGCCTCACGCTTGTAGCCGTCCGCGCTCTGAGCGGCGTCCTGTGAAACACCGATCTCCTCGCCGTAATACATAAACGAGTTACCCGGAACAAGCATATAGACTGCCGCCGCCATTTTGGTCTGAGCGGCGTCCACAAAGGAATTGCCGATTCTTATCTGGTCGTGGTTTGAGAGGAAGAAACAGTCAATAGCGTTTTTGTTATATTTTTTGGAGCCCGCCTCATAGCTCTTGACCGACTCGGCAAGGTTACTTCCCGTCGAGGTTCGCACCGCGTTGACAAACGGACCTGTCGCTCCCGCGAAACCGAACGCGAAAAAGCTGTCAATACCCGAGGAGTACATTTCCTGGATTTCGGCATTGCCTGTCCAGTGCTCGCCGACCATATAAACGTCGTCCTTGATTTCCTTTGCCATGTTATAGTACCATTTCAGGAACTCTTCGCCCTTGGTATGGTCGTTGGTATAGTAGAGTGTTGCGTCAAGGCGGAAGCCGTCAACATCGTGGTCTTTAAGCCAGAACTCGGCGACATCCTTGAAGTAGTCACGGGTACACTGAGCGTTAAGATCCCACTCGGGCATATTAGGCGAGAAGTTGCTCTCATAGTAGTATTCGTCGCCGATGATGGTGTAACCGTCACCGGGGTTATCCTTGTATTTATCAATTTCAAAATATTTGACGTCGTCCTTGAGGTTGCCGTCGAGCGCTTGCTGACAGGCTTTTTTGAACAGCGGATGATTACTTGAACAATGGTTTAGAACCATATCTATAATCAGCTTAATACCGCGCTTGTGACATTCTTTAACAAGCGTGTCAAAAGTCTCAAGGGTACCGAAACGCTCGTCAATGTTATAGTAATCCATAACATCATACTTATGGTAGGACGGCGAGGGCATAATCGGAGACAGCCATATGCCGTCTATACCAAGGTCGGTATCGGTCTTTGGATTGCCGTCGTTGAGGTAATCGAGTTTGTCGATAACACCCTGAAGGTCGCCCACGGCGTCACCGTCGCTGTCGTTATAGGAACACACGAAAATCTCGTAGTAGTTCCTGTATTTATCTGTTGACGCGGTGGTTTTTATGTTTGCGGTCGGGTCGGTGTATTCCGCTTTTCCGCAACCGCAAAAACACGCCGCGATAATTGCCAAAGTTATAATCAGAGCAATAAATTTTTTCATAGCTTTGCCTTTCCTAAACCGAAAGGGGCGACCGAAGTCGCCCCCTTGTAGTTTTAAAAACCGGGAATTATCCCTTTACGCCGCCGGCGGTTACGCCTTCAACGTAATAGTTCTGCATTTTGAGGAACAGGGCCGTTACAGGTACGGCAACAAGAACCGAACCCGCAAGGAAACGTTTGAACCACGTGTTCTTGTGGTCAACGTCAATCATCTTTTGCAGACCGATGGCAACCGTGTAGTTGTCAACCTTATCACCCGCAATAATCTTAGCAAGGATAAAGTCTGTCCAAGGACCGATGAATGATGTAAGCACTGTATAAACAACGATAGGTTTGGACATCGGGAGAATAATCTTCCAGAAGATCTGGTTTCTTGTAGCTCCGTCAATTGTAGCAGCTTCGTCAAGAGCTCTCGGAATTGTATCGAAGAAGCCCTTGGAAATCTGGAATCCGAGACCGGCGCCGGAACTGTAACAGATAATCAGCGACAGAATAGGACCGTCAAAGCCCGGAATACCGAGAATCTGTTTAGCATCAAGAATCTGCATAGCCTTTAAGAGATAGTAAATAGCTATCATGGTCATAAAGCCCGGGAACATACCGAGAATCATACCGATGTTGATGAACTTTTTACGTGACTTAAAGCGGAGACGCGAGAAGGCATACGCTACCATGAGCACACTGATTGTAGAAATTACACAGCTGAAGCATGCAATAATAAATGTGTTAATATACCATCTCGGGAAGTTGAGCGAGGAGGTTTCAGTAAACAACTTAGCATAGTTGTCAAAACCAAAGCTCGCGGGGAGAAGTGTCTGAGGGATAGCCTCAGGGTCAGCCGAAAACGACTGAATTATCAAATATGCAAGCGGGGAAACCCAAATGATTCCCAATAACGCAAGCAGAACATAGATAATTGTATTTGCGAGGCCGCGTCTTAATTTATAACTTTTTATCATGAGAACGCCTCCTCATCCTTCGCGGACTTCGTCAGGTTGAACGTAATCAGTGACAAGGTCGCGCAAACTATAAATACAAGAATACCGATGGCCGCGGCAAGCTTGTAGTCCTGCTTTTCACCCATGGTAAGGTTAAAGAGCCAGGTTACAAGGATATCCGTATAACCCGCGTTGTAGTAGTCGGGGTTGGACGGACCTCCACCCGTCAACAGGTAGATAACGTTAAAGTTGTTGATATTGCCGATAAAGCTTGTGATAAGGTACGGGGTTGTAACGAAGAGCATGTACGGAAGAGTAATCTTGGTAAAGCTCTTTACAGGACCCGCGCCGTCAATCGTAGCCGACTCATAAAGATCCGCGGGAATATTCATAAGAATACCCGAGGTGATGAGGATTGTATACGGAATACCAACCCAGATATTAACGATAATTACCGTTATTCGAGCGCTCAGCGCCGTACCGTTAAGGAACTTAATCGGCGTATGGCTTCCTGTAATCATTTCGATAAGCTGGTTGAGAGCACCGCCGTTTTCAGCGAGGATCTGAGCCATGAGAAGAAGGGATACGAACTGGGGAACAGCTACAACTACTACGAACAATGTTCTCCACAGAGCCTTGAGTTTGATGCCCTTCTTATTAATCATAAGAGCAACAATCATACCAAGGATATAGTTGGAGAATGTAGCGAAGATAGCCCAGATGATTGTCCATCCGGCGAGGTCGAGGAAGGTGCGCGCCTTAGCGTCACCACCCGCGAAGTTAACGAGTTCTCCGAAGTTGTTAAGTCCCGCCCACTGGAACAGATTGCCCGGCGGCAAGTGACTCTTATCATATGTTGTAAACGCGATAAGAATCATAAATATGAGCGGTAATACTGTAAAGCAGCCTATGAGCAAGCAGGGAAGAGACATAAGAGTAATGTGGAACTTCTCGTCAAAGAAAGACTTGATTTCCGCTTTGAATCCGGGGATTGCCTCGCCGTTCTTCTTTGCCTCACAAACTTTGTACGCGCTCTTTGTGTTCGCGATATAGATAGCGAAGAAAATGATGGAAACAACGATTGTAAGTACTGAGTAGAGGAGGATAAGCATTGAGTCGTCAACGAACTTTGTTACAGGGAATCCGTCCTCAAAAACCTCAACCTTAGCCACATAGCCGAGCGAGTGGGGGATTTTCTTTTCCACACCGCCGACAACAGCAGTACCTAATACGTTGATTTTGGAGATATAGTTCCATGCGAAGAAGATCATAAAGCATATGTAAGCGGCTTCTGTCAGCAGGAATATAAGTCCTTTGATAATTTGGCCTCTAACCATATTAGAGACACCAAAAAACAGATAAGATATTTTTACGAAGATATCGCCTTTAACGAATCTTTTTCCGTATCCGGCTATTCCTTTGCCGATTGCAACAAAGAAGTGCACAATCGCGCGTCCCAAGAATTTAAAGAAACGCGCGAGGTTACCAGGTAGTTTCTTAAAGAACTGGGTAAAATTATAACCGAATTTTTGGAAAGGATTTAGCTGCATATAATCAATATATCTCATCAAATCACTCTCCTTATGTAAATTTTGATTAATTTAAATAATAATTTCGTTATCCTGTTCCCCTTGTTTTAAAAATCACTATTTAAATTAAACAATTTTTAAAACTACATGATAACGTTTGCCCGATAAAATCAGGCGTCAAGCAGCCTGCAAAAAGCAGGCTGCTTGTATTAAAAATTCAGTCTGTGATTTAGCCGTTGATGTTCTGGATAACCTGGTCGAGAAGTCCGGCGAAATCGAAAGTTTCAGGATCTGTATCATCAGCGAGAAGCTTGTTACCAAGGCTCTTGAAGGGATCCCAGATAGGACCAACGTTAGCCTGAGGAATTGAATACTTACTCTGCTCGAGGAGCGCTGAGATAGCAACATCGTTCTTAACTACGTCAGATTCGATAACATTTAAGTTTGTCGGGCTCCAGCCGAGCTCTTTAGCTCTCTGCATCTGGCAATCTTCGCTTGCGAGATAGTAGCCGAGAATCTGAGCTGTGCGGGGGTACTTGGAGTTAGCGTTAACGCCAACGCTCTTGTAGCCGTACATTGAATAAATCTGTGTGTCTTTACCGTCAATGTTGATTGTGGGAAGCTTGGAAGCGCCGAAGTTCTTGCCTAAAGCCTTGGAGATACCGGCTGTATCCCAGTTACCGTCGATACCGGCGCCAACCTTTGAAGGTCTGGAAGAAGTTGAAGTAAAGCCGGAAGGAATAGCTGTAACAGCGTCGCTCATAAATGTGCCCTTATACTCGTGCATAAGCTTTGAGAAGGCCTTCATTGAAGCGGCAACTTCGTCTTCGTCATACTTATTGAATAACTGTTTGTTATCCTTTGTGCCCTCAAGTCTGAGACCGCCTGTGAAGATGAACATACATGCATAGTAGCCGTTGCCTACGTCCATGATGAACTTCTTACCATTGTCTTTACAATCCTTAAGGATAGTCTCTAAGGAACCTGCGTCCTTATCGGAAACTACGGACTTGTCATAAACGAGGAAGTAGCCGTTGCCTGTCTCGGGATAAGCATAAAGAGCTTCTTTACCTGTTGTGTTGTTTACAGACTTGGAAATGTCAACGGAAGCCTTGTCGTTAGTCTTCTCAACGTCAGCGGCATACTTAGCGTTGATGGGGCTGAGGATACCTGCGTTGATAAGGTTAGAGAACTGGTCGGAAGCGAAACCGAATACATCGGCGCCCGCTTTCGCGTCAGTCTGCATCATCGTAGCGGCAGTGTCTTCACTCTGCGGAACTACTTCGATAGTAATCTTCTGATCAGCGAACTTCTTTTTGAAATCGTCACACTGTTTTGTGAGGAGCTTGATGTAAGCATCAGGACCCCAAACTTTAAGCTTAGCACCTGTTTCGGAACCGAAGTCCTCAGCAGATACGTTAGCGTCAAAGCCCTTGCCTGCGTTAGCTGTGGAAGAGCCGCTGCCTGAACCGGAACCGCTTCCGGAACCTGAGGAGCTGTCTTCACCGCAGCCGGCGAATACAGCTACGAGCATCATTGCAGCTAATACAAGCGCAATAATCTTTTTCATAGTTAATTCCTTCTTTCTGAAATAAAAAATATTTTTTTAACGCCTTTTACAAAGCGCCAAGTGTGGCGTCATACAATTGGGGACTACGACGCCTTTGCACTACATAAATAATAACACATTTTAACATAAAAATACAACTCCCTTTGTACTTTTTGTCTAAAATATCAAAATCACCTATAAAATTTGTGCACTATGACAAGGTAAAAGTCGTATTTTTATGTTTTGCACAAAAACCACCTGCTCTGTTTGTGTAATTCGCCGAATACTCCTTGTGCAATTTTACTATTACTTTTTGAAAAAAATAGACTTTTCCCACAAATGACAAAATCCGCTACGACGTTTACACGCCCAAAAATGACTTAATTTAATTATAGTTTGTGCAATTTGATATATATTATTTATCTATTGTATTTTACGCGGGATATTGCTATAATATTTCTATATAAATGAAGGGAGATTAAAATTTTGAAACTATCACAACTGTTAGAAGGTATCGAATATACATTAATACAGGGGAATATCGAAATCGAAATTTCCGACATAATTTATGACTCCAGAAAGGTTGAGAAAGGCACGGCTTTTGTGTGCCTTAAAGGCTATAATGTTGACGGCCACAAGTTTGCCGCCGACGCTGTTGCCAAAGGCGCTTCCGCCTTGATAGTCAGCGACAGCGTTGAAGCTCCCGAGGACGTTGCCGTCGTAAAAGTCGAGGATACCCGCGAAGCTCTGGCATATTTAAGCGCGAACCTCTTTGACAATCCCGCAGAGGAGCTCACCACCATAGCGATTACAGGCACCAAGGGTAAAACAACCACCGTAGCTATGATAAAGCGTATACTCGAATGCGCGGGTATTAAAAGCGGAACAATCGGCACACTCGGTATCATAATCGGCAGCGAGCACATCAAGACCGATAACACCACCCCCGAAAGCTACGAAGTTCAGAAGGCTATGCGCGCTATGGTTGACGCGGGCTGCAAGGCTATGATTATTGAGGCTTCCTCAATCGGACTCAAGTGGCACAGAGTTGACGCTATTGAGTTTGACTACGGTATTTTCACAAACTTCTCCCATGACCATATAGGCGGAGCCGAGCACAAGGATATGGACGAATATCTTGCCTGCAAGGCTATGCTGTTCAAAAAGTGCAAGACAGGCATCATCAACCGTGACGATAAAAAATGGCAGGATATCATAAAAGACTGCACCTGCGACATAATCACCTACGGTTTTGACAAGGAATGTGACTTTATCGCGTCCGACGACAAGCTGCTTTCAAAGGCGGGTTTTCTCGGAGTACAGTTTAAACTCTCAGGTAAGCGTGATATGAATGTGGATGTCGCTATCCCGGGGCATTTCAGTGTTTATAACGCTTTAGCGGCGCTCAGTGTTTGCGCGTCTATGGGAATCAGCGACGAGAATATTATCGAAGGTCTGAAATCGGTAGCGGTCAAGGGCAGAGTAGAGATTGTGCCCGTACCCGGCAACTACACACTGCTTATCGACTACGCGCACAACGCTCTTTCGATGGAAAATGTGCTGACGACATTGAGGCAGTATAAACCTAATCGCCTTATCACACTGTTCGGCGCGGGCGGAAACCGTCCGAAGGTTCGCCGTTATGAAATGGGCGAAACAAGCGGAAGGCTTTCCGACCTCAGCGTTATTACAGAGGACAACAGTCGTTTTGAGGATGTTATGGACATCATTGAGGACATCAAGGTCGGCATAGCAAAGACCGACGGCAAATATGTTGTCGTGCCCAACCGTAAGGACGCGATTAAATACTGCATAGATAACGCCGAGGACGGCGATATCATTGTACTCGCGGGCAAAGGCCACGAGGACTACCAGGAAATCAAGGGCGTTAAATATCATATGGACGAACGCGAACTGATTGCTGATATTCTGGCGGGTAAATAAATCAATAAAGTAAAAGATAAAGGGGGCTGTGAAGAAATGAAGTTTTAATGCTTCGTTCTTCGCAGCTTCTCTGTTTTTTGTGGAATAATAATACGATTGATGAAAAAAAGGGTATACTACC
>CACZYC010000022.1:0-35994 GCA_902785365.1 uncultured Ruminococcus sp.
CAAGCCTTTTATTAAAAATTTCTTAAAATTGTTTCAAAAAAAACAAGGCACCCACTTTTCGTGAGTGTCTTGTTCCTTAACTAAATGATATTGCCCTTTTCGGGAGCCGTTTTTTCTTGATATTTCAATTTTTATGTGTTATTATTATCTCAATTGAGGAGGGAAAACTATGAAAGTTAAAATAATTTCCGACAGCACTTGCGACCTGTCGCCCGAACTTATTGAAAAATATGATATAGCAATTTTGCCGCTTTATGTTAATATGGCGGATAAGGTGATGAAAGACGGCGCCGAGGTTGTGCCCGAAGATATATACAGTTATGTTAAGGAAACAGGCGTGCTTCCAAAGACTGCCGCTCCCAACATCAGTGACTATCTCGAGATTTTTAACGAGTGGCACGACAAGGGATATTCCATTGTGCATTTTAATATAAGCAGCGATTTTTCCAGCGCGTATAACACCGCCTGCCTCGCGGCTGAGGAAGTCGGCGACGTATGCGTGGTAGACAGCCGTAACCTCTCGACGGGACAAGGTCTTGTTGTGCTTTACGGAGCTGAGCTTGCCGCCGAAGGTAAATCCATTGAGGAAATTAAAGCGGCTTGTGATGAAATCACTCCCAAGGTTGAGGCGAGCTTTGTAGTTGACAGTATCGACTACCTCTACAAAGGCGGACGCTGTTCCGCGGTTGCCGCTCTGGGAGCAAACCTGCTCAAGCTTAAACCCCGCATCGACGTTATTGACGGCGCGATGACTTCGAGCAAAAAATTCCGCGGCAACATTGACAGGGTTATTCTCAACTATGTTGAGGAGAAACTCAGTGACCGCGATGATATCGACTATAAGAGAATTTTTATCACTCACACAAAATGCAATCCCGAGGTTTGTCAGCAGGTGAGGGAGAAGATTCAGGAGCTTTGCCCTCAGTTTGAGGAAATCCTTGAAACGACTGCGGGCTGTACCATAACTTCCCATTGCGGACCTAACACGCTGGGCGTACTTTTTATAAGAAACAAATAATATGAAAATAAAAAGGACTGACTCGTTTGAGTCAGTCCTTTGTTTTTTGTTACATACTTTCGGGACATTCAATATTGAACATATCGAGCACGTTTTTGATGACAGTTTTGACAGCTAAGCAAAGGCTGAGTCTCGCCTGCATAAGGCTTTCGTCGTCACACTTAACTCTGCACGCGTTGTAGAACTTGTGGAAGAGTGTGGCTGTCTTTGTAACGTATCTTGTGATACGGGTGGGGTCGTATTCTTTGGCGGCTGAAATTATTTCGTCCTCAAACTCCGCTATGTGGTTGATGAGCTCAAGCTCCTCGGGTTGTTTGAGCAGTTTCAGTTCGTCGTAGCTTACAGCCCCAGGCTTGATATTATCCTTTGCCAACGCTTTTAATATACTGCAAATCCTCGCGTGAGCGTACTGAACATAATACACGGGGTTTTGATTGTCCTGCTGTACGGCTATATCGAGGTCAAAGTCCATCTGGGTGTTGGCTTCTCTTGTATTGAACAGGAAGCGCGCGCTGTCCACGGGAACCTCGTCAAGCAAATCGCTGAGTTGAATCGCCTTGCCTGTACGTTTACTCATCTTGACAACCTGTCCGCCTGACACGAGCTTTACAAGCTGCATAAGCACAACTACCAGCTTGTCACCGTTATAGCCGATGGCGTTCATAGCGCCTTTCATTCTCATAACGTGGCCGTGATGGTCAGCGCCCCATATGTCGATAAGAGTTTCAAAGCCTCTGTCAAACTTGTTCTTGTGATAAGCGATATCCGCCGCAAAATAGGTGGGGTTGCCGTTTTGACGGATGAGCACGTCGTCCTTGAGCTCCAGCTTGTCAATATAGTCCTGAGTTTTGCCCTCTTTGAGCAGAATCTCAGTGCAGACCTCTTTGTTCTTGTACCAGATTGCGCCCTCTTTTTCGTAGGTAAGACCTTTCTCGGTAAGCAAATCTACAACAGCCTTGACCTCTCCGCTTTCGTGGAGAACGCTCTCAAAGAACCATTTGTCGTAGTTGATTTTATATTTTGCCATATCGCTTTGCATTTTGGCGATATTTTTTGGCAGAGCGTAGTCTACCAAAGCCTTTTTGCGGGTTTCGCTGTCAGCGTCAATAAGCTTGTCGCCGAACTCGTCAGCGTAAGCCTGAGCGCTTTCGGTGATGTCAGCGCCCTGATAGCCGTCCTCGGGGAACTCCACGCCGTCTTTATAGATTTGCAGATATCTGGCTTCGAGTGAACACGCGAACTTCTCAATCTGATTGCCAGCGTCGTTTACATAGAATTCCCGGTATGCGCTGTAACCCGCCTTGTCGAGTACGGCGGCGAGACAGTCGCCCAGCGCTCCGCCTCTGGCGTTGCCCATGTGCATAGGGCCTGTCGGGTTTGCAGACACGAACTCCACCATAACCTTTTTGCCTTTGCCGAAGTCGGAACTTCCGTAGTTTTCTTTCTGTGTTTCAACATCTTTTAATACGGCGGCGTAATAATCGCCCGAGAAAAAGAAGTTGATGAACCCTGGTCCCGCTGTTTCACATCTCTTAAAATATGTGCCGTCAAGCTCTATGTTCGAGGTGATAGCCTGAGCTATTTTAATCGGAGCGGTTTTAAAAACCCTCGCTCCCGCCATAGCCGCGTTGGTGGCGAAATCACCGTTCTTTCTGTCGGCGGGTGTTTCGATGATGAACTCGGGGATTTCCGCGTTTATTAATTCGCCGTTTTCCATAGCTTTTTTTATGGCGTTTTCAACGGCGCTTCTAAGCTGAATTTTAGCTGTGTCTAAAGTGTTCATTATTTCAACCCTTTTCTTTAATATCTATGTAGAACTCGTTTTTTGAGAGAAACTCATTGTTGAAGCTGAGCTCGTAGCTTACGTGGAGCTTGCCGCCTTTATCGCTCAGCTCATTATTTATGGAGTCAGTGTATACTCCAATCATCAAATCCCCCATAATCGTTCGGTAAAAACACTGGTGACGCTTGTCCTTTTCAAGAATAAGGCGCGTCTGGGTTTCGCCCTTTCGAATTATGGTGACTTTGTCGTCGCTTTCTACCTTGACAACATTGTTGGTGGATATGGCGGGGTTTTCCTCGTCGTATTCCTTATATGAAATAAATGTGTGTCCCAGGCTGTTTGTCATATAGCTGCCGACGGTGGTGAGCTCAATGCGGTCCTCCTCGCCGTCGACTTCCTGAATACCCGTTACGGTAATCAGGTAGTTGTTTTTATTTTCACTCATTTTTTCCTCAGTATTTTTCTATATCAATCTGTGTGACCGAATGGCTCACATTTTCGCCAAGAAATACGCCCGCTACGCTCTCAAAGCCGTCGGGAGTATCCGAAACATAGTATTCGCACGTGCCCGTTTCTGAGCTGTCATTGAGAAGATTATTCTCTTTTAGAATTTTAGCGGCGTAAATAGCGGTTTCTCTGCCGCTGTCAATCAGCGTTACCTTGTCGCCGATTACACTTGAGATAGCCTTGGCGATAATCGGATAGTGAGTACATCCGAGTATTACCGTGTCAGCTTCGGCTTTCATAATCTTTTCAAGATATCTTTCGATGACGAGCCTTGTTACAGGGTCGTCTTTGTCTATGAATCCGCTCTCAACAAGCGGGACAAACAGCGGACAGTCCTGTTCTATGACCTCGACCTCGCTGTCAAAGCTGTGGATAAGGTCGCGGTAGCTGTGGCTGTTAATAGTCGCGCTGGTGCCGATTACGCCTATCTTCTTGTTTTTGGTAGCCTTTGCGGCGGCAAAACAAGTGGGCGACACTACACCCGTGTAGGGGACAGGCAAGTCCTTTTTGAGATTGACCGCTACGGAGCTTACGGTGCCGCAAGCTGCAATTATCATTTTAACATTATTCTTTAAAAGAAATTTAGTGTCCTGCTGCGCGTATTTTTTGATGGTGTCATTTGAGCGTGTTCCGTAGGGAACTCTGCCCGTATCGCCGAAGTATATAATATTCTCGTTCGGCAAAACATTTTTCAGCTCGCGCACGGCGGTGAGACCGCCCAACCCTGAGTCGAAAACACCTATGGGAGCGTTGTTCATATCGCATTTTCCTTTGCATAATATTACAATTTATAATGATATCATAAATAGGTGAATGTTGCAAGAGGGGAGAAAAGCTCTTTGAGCTTTTCAGTGGTCAGTGGTCAGTAGTCAGTGATCAGTGAATGTCGAGAACAAAGAAACTGCTAGCTTAAAAGCTTAGTTCCCGAACTATTTATATTCATCTAATACTATAAAACAAAGTCTTAGGCTCAACGCAGAACCTAAGACTTTAATTAGTTTATATCCATATTGATACAATCGGGTAGCGTTGCTCCCGCCGCCAGTGGCGGATTAAGGGAGCAAAAGCGCTGTGCAAAAATAAGGAGTTAAAGGACAGTGCTTTTTTGTACTGGGGAAGTTCTCGAAAGATGGAACGTCTCTGCTCGACCGCAACTGATCACTGATCACTGACCACTGACTACTGAGAACTGAAAATTCTCCGAATTTTTTTCATTGACAAACTCTTTTCATAAAGCTATAATAACTATATCTACGTAAAAAGGATTGATAACAATTATGGATATTAATGTTGCTTTTAAATCAGTTTCGGATAAAGTTGAAGGAGCGTTAGCCGTTCAGGGCTTTAAGAAAGAGAAAGTTTCTCCCAATGAAGGAGAGATAGTCAGTCTCTATACTTCCGAGACTGTCGCGTATTCGGTAGTTTATTTTACCGATAAGATGCATTTTGTTATGCGTCAGTGCGCTATGACCGACGAAGGTCCCGACAACGAGTGGAAAACTCTCGCGACATGGATGCTCGACCCCGAAAGAGACACAATGAAGGAAGTTGACTCCATTGCCAACGACTTTGTTGACAACTGCACGAGCGTGTCGGCGGCAAAGCGCGCTAAATCTATGAAGAAGAAAAAGAAGAAGAATGACGACGACGGCACAGCCGACCCGCTGTTTTTGTCAAAGCGTTTTGTTACATTCTTCCCTGAACTCAAAGAGGAGATTAAACAGGAGGAGGATTGTTACTATCCTTTCCGCGGAGTTACATTTACAAGAGCGTCAATTAACCCCAAGCTCCAGAACTTCGTTAAAAAAGCTAACAAAAAGGATATGGAAAAGCTCGGTTCTCTTCTCAGCACCCAGTACGCTAACGGCGACGTTGACACACGTTCCATAATTACAATAGTTATTCTCAACGAAATGCCCGAGGATAAGTATGACGCTATAAACGAGTGCCTCTCCGAGGATTTGCAGAGAGCATGGAAAAACGCTCTCAAATTCAAGGGCAAAAAGGTTAAGCCCGAAAAGCCCAAGAAAAAGAAACAGTCTATGGTCGAAAGACTCCAGGCTAAACAGTAATCAGTGGTCAGTGGGCAGTGGGCTGCGCAGTGGTCAGTGGTCAGTGATCAGTGGTCAGTGAATGTCGAGAACAAAGAAACTGCTAACTTAAAAGTTTAGTGCACGAACTATTTATAATCATCTTATTCTATAAAACAAAGTCTTAGGCTCTGCGCAGAACCTAAGACTTTAATTAGTTTATATCATTATTTATACAATCGGGTAGCGTTGCTCCCGCCGCCAGTGGCGGATAGGAGTTAAAGGACAGTGCTCCAAGCTGTCCGCATAACGACTATATTTTTGTACTGGGGAAGTTCTCGGAAGCTGGAACGTCTCTCCTCGACCACAACTGACCACTAATCACTGATCACTGGCCACTAAATATCAAATTTTTCCCCGAAAAATTTGATATTTCCCCTTGACTTGGTATTGCAATTATGTTAAAATAGCTTTACCTCGTATAAGGGGCTTATTTTTTTGCGCCCTGCGTGCGATAAGCGCGATTATTGGGTAACAATCAAAAAAGCGTCCTTTGAGGGAGGCTAAATTATTCCTAAATTAACAGGAGGTGCCGTCAATGAGAGTTAAAATCACTTTGGCTTGTACGGAATGTAAACAACGCAACTACAACACAATGAAGAACAAGAAGAACAGTCCCGACAGACTTGAAATGAACAAGTACTGCCGTTTCTGCAGAAAGCACACTGTTCACAAGGAAACCAAATAACGGAGGGGTACTGATGGCTGATAAGAAAGCAAACGCTAAACCTGCCAAAAAGTCTGGCAAGAAGCCTAACGTTTTCAAGAGAATTTGGAACTACCTTCGCGAGTGTAAGGGTGAGATAAAGAAAATCACCTGGACACATCCTAAGACAGCTACAAAGAACTTCTTTATTGTACTCGTTGTTATTGCTGTATCCGGTGTATTCATTTTCGCTCTTGACAGAGGTCTGTACGCGTTACTTGACCTTGTAATGAATATGTATAAGGCTTAATCGTCCGAAACTGATTATTTAGAAAGGACGAGAGTTTATGGCAGACGGAACATTAAGATGGTATGTTGTTCATACCTATTCCGGCTACGAAAACAAAGTAGCCAATGACCTGATGACTACGGTGGAAAACCGCGGACTTCAGGATATGATTACGGAAGTAAAAGTTCCAACCGAAATCGTAACCGAGAATAACGACGGCAAGGTTAAGGAAACCGAGCACAAACTTTTCCCGAGCTACGTTTTTGTAAAAATGATTCATACCGACGAGACCTGGTATGTTGTCCGCAATATCCGCGGATGCACAGGATTTGTCGGACCTTCGTCGAAGCCTGTTCCTCTGACTGACGAGGAAGTTTACAGACTCGGCGTTGAGAGCCGTGTAGTTGACGTAAACTACAAGGTTGGCGATTCAGTCCGCATCATCGACGGTCCCTTGGAGGACTTTGTGGGTGAGGTAACGGATCTGGATATCGATAAAAACTACGTTCGCGTTGTTGTGTCAATGTTCGGACGTGAAACCCCGGTTGAGCTTGAGCTGCATCAGGCTGAGCCGGTCGAAGATTAGTATATAAAGGCTTACGGCTTTGTATATGGGGAACCGACGGTTCCCTGTGGGAGGGACGCCAAACAGTCCCGTATTTTACCACGAATTTTGGAGGTGCAAACAAAATGGCTCAAAAGGTAGTTGGCTTAATTAAGCTGCAGATACCTGCCGGAAAAGCTACGCCGGCACCGCCTGTTGGACCGGCACTCGGTCAGCACGGCGTTAACATCGTTGCGTTCACAAAGGATTTTAATGAGCGCACAAGACAGGACGCAGGACTTCTCATCCCTGTAGTAATTACAGTTTACGCGGATCGTTCTTTCACATTTATTACAAAGACTCCGCCCGCGGCAGTTCTTATCAAGAAAGCTTGCGGAATTGAGAGCGCTTCAGGCGTACCTAACAAAGAGAAGGTAGCTAAGATTACCCGTGAACAGGTTCAGAAAATTGCTGAGACAAAGATGCCCGACCTTAACGCAGGCAGTATCGAGACCGCTATGAGTATGATAGCCGGTACAGCGAGATCTATGGGTATCGAAGTAGTTGACTAAGGTCAACAGGACAATTACTAAATCCGGGTGGGAGGATAATCCGCTTGACCACCTAATTATGGAGGATAACTGATGAAACACGGTAAGAAATATGTCGAGAGCGCAAAGCTTGTCGACAGAGCAAAATTATATGATATTGACGAGGCGCTTGATACAGTTGTAAAGACTGCTACTGCTAAGTTTGACGAAACAGTCGAGCTTCACGTAAGACTCGGTGTTGACGGTCGTCACGCTGACCAGCAGGTAAGAGGCGCAATCGTTCTTCCTAACGGTACAGGTAAATCCGTTAAGGTTCTCGCAATCTGCAAGGGCCCCAACGAAGATGTTGCCAAAGAGGCAGGCGCTGACTTTGTAGGCGCTGAGGATATGACTCAGAAAATCCAGCAGGAAAACTGGATGGACTTCGACGTACTCGTTACAACACCCGACTGTATGGGTCTTGTAGGTCGTCTTGGTAGAATCCTCGGCCCCCGCGGTCTTATGCCTAACCCCAAGGCTGGTACTGTTACTCCCGATATCGGCAGAGCTATCAAAGAGGCAAAAGCCGGTAAGATTGAGTATCGTCTTGACAAGACAAACATCATCCACTGCCCCATAGGCAAGGTAAGCTTCGGTTCCGAGAAGCTCCAGGAGAACTTTACAGCTCTTATGGACGCGATTATCAAGGCTAAGCCCGCTGCCGCAAAAGGTCAGTACATTAAATCCTGCGCGGTAACTTCAACAATGGGACCGTCTGTAAAGATCAGCCCCACAAAGTTTACTACGTAAGGAAAACCAACTTTACAAGTTACACTTCGGTGTAATATATAATTTCTCACATAATTAATCTGTGAGAAATAAAAAATCTTCTGGTTAATTACAACGCTAGTCTGACGCGTAGCGCAGTTTGAATTAGTGGATTAACCAGTGAGATATAAAAGAATCGCTTATTCTAAAGACAGTAGGTATCAGTTGATGTAAGCTATTTAAAAGCGCCTACCGAGGAAGATGCAATTAGTTTGTATTACTCTCTCCTCATGTCTTTGCGTGAGGAGATTATTTTTAGATTTGGCGATATTTTAAAGAAAAGCCGAGGCTCGGAGCCCTCGATTAACGACTGGCGAGGACTAAGCTGTGAAGAACACCAAAGTGTTCGCAACAGATTAGACGAGTGGGAGTTAAGAGAGGAAAAGCGAAGAGCAACGAGGCTGGACAAACTTAATATGGAGGTGAAAATATTGCCAAGCAAAAGTGTTTTAGAAGCTAAGCAAGCTATCGTAAACGAACTTTCAGAGAGACTTAAAGCCTCTTGTGTAGGTGTTGTTGTAAGTTACAAGGGTATTAACGTTGAGGACGATACAAAACTCCGTAAGGAACTTCGTGAGAACGGCGTTAACTACACAGTAGTAAAGAACACTCTGCTCAGAAGAGCTACAGCTGAGGTAGGTCTTACCGAGATGGATGACGTTCTCGTAGGGTCAACAGCTCTCGCTACATCTGATGACGATTACACAGCTGCCGCGAGAATTCTCGCTAACTATGCCAAGAAGAATGACTTCTTCGAGATTAAGGCAGGTTATATGGACGGCGCCGTAGTTGATTTGGATACTATCGACCACCTTGCTAAGCTGCCGACACGCGAGGTTCTTCTCGCGAATGTTCTCGGCGCGTTCCAGGCTCCTATCGCATCCTTTGCGCGTGCCGTACAGGCTATCGTTGACAAGGGCGGCGTAGAGAATTGCGAACCCGCTCAGAAGGAAGACACAGCTGAGGAAGCTCCCGCAGAGGAGACTAAAGCTGAAGAGGCTCCTGCAGAGGAGGCTAAGGCTGAAGAGGCTCCCGCAGAGGAGGCTAAGGCTGAAGAGGCTCCCGCAGAGGAAGCTAAGGCTGAAGAAGCTCCCGCAGAGGAGGCTAAGGCTGAAGAGGCTCCCGCAGAGGAAGCTGCTGAGGAATAATTAAATTTCCTCAAAAGAATTATTATTAGAAAATTATTACTATTATATGGAGGTAAATTACAATGGCATCTGATAAGATTACTGCTATTATTGAAGAATTAAAAGGCCTCACAGTGCTCGAGCTCGCAGATCTCGTTCACGCTGTAGAGGATGAATTTGGTGTATCCGCTGCCGCAGCTGTTGCGGTTGCAGGTCCTGCCGCAGGCGGCGAAGACGCTGCTGCTGAGAAGTCTGAGTTTGACGTAGAACTCAAGTCCGCTGGCGCGAAGAAAATCAACGTTATCAAGGTTGTTCGTGAGATCACAGGTCTCGGTCTTAAAGAGGCTAAGGCTCTCGTTGACGGCGCTCCCAAGACTCTTAAGGAAGGCGTTTCCAAGGAAGACGCTGAGGAAATCAAGAGCAAGCTCGAAGAAGCAGGCGCTGAGGTTGAACTCAAATAATTATTCTTTATTGAACAGAGCATCGCGTAAGCGGTGCTCTTTTTTTGCGTTTAGGTAAAACTAAGTCTAATAATCAAAACACCTCTTGGAATACTAAAACCAAGAGGTGTTTTTTCTCACTGACAAACTAATTTACAAGGTGATTATTATGTATGAAGAAAAAGAAGTCAAAACAGATAAAAGCGATGAACAAAAAGTCCCGCTCGAATGTCCGCCCCGCGAGAACAAGACCGTCGTAGAACCGATAGAGGATATAAAAGACAAGATAGAGTTTTAATTATTTCAAAAGCTCAACAGGAATTGCTATCCATTCGCGCACGAGCATTGTGGGATAGCAGAGGATTCCTGTTTTGTTGTTGTGTGAGTTGACAGCATAAATTTCGCTGTGGATTCCCTGCTTCTCGGCGATAATCCGTGCGCGAAACTGGTGGTAGCTGTCGGTGACAATCGCCATATTCTTGTTGAGATTTTTGTCTTTGATTATTCTATAAGAAAACTCTATGTTTTCCTTGGTGTTGGCGGCTTTGTCTTCAATCAAAAGGCGTTCGGGGGAGATGCCTTGTTTTACAAGGCTCTCATACATACACTGAGCTTCGCTCACAGGCTCGTTTGCGCCTTGACCGCCTGTCAGTACAGCCGAGGCTTTCGGGTGGGCTTTGAGGTATTGCTCAGCGGCGTCAATTCTCTGCTGTAATAGCGCGCTTGCTCCCCAGGGCTTGACTTCGGCGCCCAGTACTACGGCAGTGGGGGAGCTGTTTTCAACGGGAGCTTTTAAGCTGAAGCCTACTATAAATCCGCTTATTACCACAGCGTAAACAGAAAATAAAGCGACGATGACGCTGAAGAACCGCCAAAGAAACTTTGAAAACTTATTTCTATAAAAGAATTCTTTAACAGAATTATAATTTTTTTCAAAACCAAATCTGAATATCAGAAACAGGCATATAAGTACGCCCAGTATATTTCCCGGGTTCAGAACCAGTAACATAACAAACGGCGCTATGAACCAAACCAGAAAAAACAGCGAGGCGACTGTAATAATACTTCTGAAAACCTTCATAAACATAATATCACTTCCAAAATAATTATACAGGGATGTGGATATTATTTCAAGCAAAAACGCCTCGGCTTTTACCGAGGCGTTTTTTTATGCGTTACGTATTAAGAATTACAAATTACTTAAGGCTGTTCTGTACAGCAACCGCAACAGCAACTGTAGCGCCGACCATGGGGTTGTTGCCCATTCCGAGGAAGCCCATCATTTCAACGTGAGCGGGGACGGAAGAGGAACCGGCAAACTGTGCGTCACTGTGCATACGTCCCATTGTGTCTGTCATACCATAGGAAGCGGGGCCCGCCGCCATATTGTCGGGATGCAGAGTTCTGCCTGTACCGCCGCCCGAAGCAACGGAGAAGTACTTCTTGCCCTGCTCGTTGCACTCTTTCTTGTAAGTGCCTGCAACAGGATGCTGGAAGCGTGTGGGGTTGGTTGAGTTACCTGTGATACTCACGTCAACGCCCTCTTTGTGCATAATAGCAACGCCTTCTCTGACGTCGTCAGCGCCGTAGCAGCGTACGTTAGCTCTCTCGCCGTCGGAGTAGGGGATTTCCTTAACTATCTTGAGCTCGCCCGAGAAATAGTCAAACTGAGTCTGAACATAGGTGAAGCCGTTGATTCTGGAAATAATCTGAGCGGCGTCCTTGCCGAGACCGTTGAGAATAACTCTGAGGGGGTTCTCTCTTACCTTGTTAGCGTTACGAACGATACCGATAGCGCCCTCGGCAGCAGCGAAACTCTCGTGACCCGCGAGGAACGCGAAGCACTTACTCTCGTTGGAGAGGAGCATAGCGGCGAGGTTGCCGTGGCCTAAACCAACCTTGCGGTTTTCGGCAACAGAACCGTCGATACAGAAGCTCTGTAAGCCTTCGCCGATGTATTTAGCGGCTTCCTCAGCGTTCTTAGCGCCCGCCTTAAGAGCGATAGCGGCGCCTACACAGTATGCCCAGCATACGTTCTCAAAGCAGATGGGCTGAATGCCTTTAGCGATTTCATAAGGGTCAAAGCCTGCGGCTTTGCAGATTTCACGGCTTTCCTCTACGGATGAGATACCATACTGAGCGAGAACGCCGTTAATTTTTTCTATTCTTCTGTCATAATTTTCAAATAAAGCCATTAATGCACGCCTCCCTTATTCCTTACGCGGGTCAATATATTTTGCCGCGTTTTCAAACTGACCGTAGTGGCCTGTCGCTTTCTTCATAGCTTCGTCAGCGTTCATACCGCCTTTGATGAAGTCCATCATCTTGCCGAAGCTTAAGAACTCATAGCCGATAACTTCGTCGTCAGCGCTGAGAGCGAGACGTGTGCAGTAGCCCTCTGTCATCTCAAGATAACGGGGACCTTTTTCCTTTGTGGCGAACATTGTACCGACCTGTGAACGGAGACCTTTGCCGAGGTCCTCGAGAGAAGCGCCGACAAGAAGACCGCCCTCGGAGAACGCTGACTGTGTTCTGCCGTAAACAATCTGAAGGAACAATTCTCTCATAGCTGTGTTGATAGCGTCACAGACGAGGTCTGTGTTGAGAGCCTCAAGTAATGTTTTGCCGATGAGGATTTCGGAAGCCATAGCCGCGGAATGAGTCATTCCCGAACATCCGATTGTCTCTACCAGAGCTTCCTCGATGATTCCGTCTTTAACGTTGAGTGTGAGCTTGCAGGCTCCCTGCTGAGGAGCGCACCAGCCGATACCGTGCGTAAAGCCCGAAATATCCTTGATTTCTTTTGCCTGAACCCATTTGCCCTCCTCGGGGATGGGAGCGGGACCGTGATATGCGCCCTTGGCAACGGGACACATTTCCGATACTTCTGCTGTGTAATTCATAAGCAATTCCTCCTTTGATTTTGCATATCCGATAATATCCGCAAGAATGCAAATATACCTATAACAATTATAGTTTAATTTGTGAAATACGTCAAGGAAAAGAGCAAAAAATAAGAATGAAAATTTTTAAATTCTTTCTTTTTATAAAAACTCTTCCAACAGTTGTGCCGCGTCTCTTACAAGCAGGGGACAGGGGCGTTTCTTGTAATAGCCGTCGGTTCTCGCTTCGGGGGCTCCGTTTTCAACGGTTCTGACACCGCTCAGAAGGTCGCGGCAGATTATGGAGCCGTTCTTTTCCTTAAAGCGTTTGGCAAAGTCCTGAATAAGTTTATAGTGGGCTTTCTTCGCTTCAAAGTCTTTTGGGTCAGAGTAGCCTTTGGCGAGCCCGAGCACCATAGCGGCTCCGCTCACAGCTCCGCACACCTCTCTCATTCGTCCCAGACCTCCGCCGAATGACGAGGCGATTTTCGCCGCCGTGTCGTCGTCGAGCCCTGTGACATCTGAAAACGCCAGCAATACCGCCTGGGAGCAGTTGTATCCTTCTCTGAAAAGTTTTTCAGCCAAATCCGCGTGGTTCATATTTTACCTCCGATAATTTTTTCTTAATTTTATCATAAAAAATAAAAGATGTCTAATTTTTCAAACGATAAATTTTGAATAAAACTTTACCTTTTCCGCACCCTAAAATTACGGAGTTTTGAAATATGAAAAGGGTGAAAATATGGATTATAAAAATTTGACTCATTTAATCAGCGATAGCTATGATTCCCGCAGATACTTTATGAGTTTGCCGAGCGACATTCAGCTTGAGCTCCACAAATATAACGACAGCATCCGAACATCGGCGGACTTAACAAATATGGTTAATAAGCTCAACGCGGACAAAAACTTCGGCGCTGTCGAATTTCCGCATGAGTATTTTGTGTATTAGGTCAGTGGTCAGTGGTCAGTGGGCTGCGCAGTAGTCAGTGGTCAGTGAGCAGTGATCAGTGAATGTCGAGAACAAAGAAACTGCTAACTTAAAAGTTTAGTTCCCGAACTATTTATAATCATCTAATACTATAAAACAAAGTCTTAGGCTCAACGCAGAACCTAAGACTTTAATTAGTTTACATCCATATTTCCCGACCACAACTGACCACTGATCACTGATCACTGACTACTGAGAACTGAAAAAATCCCTTGGATTTTTTCTCATTCCCTCACTTTCGTTCCGTCGTAGAGGGTTTCCTCGTTGACGGGGACGGCTTTGCCTTGTTTAAGGCTTTCGGGAACGTCAAGAAAGCGCTGGTTTTTGCTTCCTCTGAACAGCAGCATAAGACTGCGCTGTTCCTCAATGTACGGGCCGTCTACAAGATAGTCGAGATTCTTGAGGAGTTCCATCCATTCGGGCTTCTCCTCGCTTCCTGCGACGAGTTCCTCAAAGGTATATCCTGAGTAGCTCATCACGTTTAAACCGTTCTCACGGCATTTGCGGGCTAATTCCGCGAGCTCTGCCGCCTGGCAGAATGGCTCGCCTCCCGAAAAGGTAATTCCCTGCAGAATTTTGTTCTTCACCGCGATGTTAAGTATCTTGTCAACGTCGCCCGGGTGTCTGGGTTCAAACGCCCACGTTTCGGGATTGTGACAGCCCTTGCAGTGGTGAGGACAACCCTGCGTAAAAATTGTCATTCTAATGCCCGGGCCGTCAACGATACTTTCGCTGACGACCCCGCTCAGGTTTAATTTTGTACCCATTTTTTACACTGCTTCGTCCGTAAGCTCGCTCATATCAATGCTCTCGCCTAGGTTGTGCTTAACTCTGTCCTCAACCTCAGCGCGCTTGGCGTCGTTGAAGCGGTCAAGTGTACCTACGAGGTAGCCTGTGATTCTGCGAATACGCTCGAAGCCTACTCCTCCCGAACCATCCTTGCGTCCGCATACGGGGCAGAAGTCGCCGATGATACCTGTGTGTCCGCAAACAGGGTCACGGTCTACGGGATGGTTGATTGAGCCGTAGCCTACGCCGCACTCTTTCATCTGACGGATAACAGCCTCAAACGCGTCGAGGTTCTGTGACGGGTCGCCGTCGAGCTCGATGTAGGAGATGTGTCCGCCGTTGGTGAGGTTGTGATACGGAGCTTCCAGCTTAATCTTCTCCATAGCCGAGATGTTGAAGTATACGGGAATATGGAAAGAGTTGGTGTAGTAATCTCTGTCTGTAACGCCTTCGATTTTTCCGAAACGCTCGCGGTCAATTCTTACGAAACGACCTGAAAGTCCCTCGGCGGGTGTTCCGATAAGCGCGAAGTTGAGCTGATGCTTTTGAGTAGCCTCGTTCATTTTCTTGCGCATATATCCGATAATTTCAAGACCGAGCTTCTGAGCGCTGGCGCTTTCGCCGTGGTGCTCGCCTACGAGAGCCTTGAGGCACTCCGCGAGACCGATAAATCCTACTGTGAGAGAGCCGTGCTTGAGAACGTCGCGAACCGAGTCGTTGGGACCGAGCTTTTCTGAGTCAATCCACACGCCCTGTCCCATAAGGAAGGGGAAGTTCTTAACGAGCTTGGAGCACTGTATTTCGAATCTTTCAAGCAGCTGCTCTACGCAAAGGTCGCACATTCTGTCGAGCTGCTCAAAGAAGAAGTCTACATTTTTATTTGAAAGGATAGCGAGGCGGGGGAGGTTGATGGAAGTAAAGCTGAGGTTACCTCTGCCGTATGTGATCTCACGCTCGGGGTCGTGAATGTTGCCGATAACTCTTGTACGGCAGCCCATATATCCAACCTCTGTCTCGGGGTGTCCCTCTTTGTAGTACGCGATGTTGTAGGGAGCGTCGAGGAATGAGTAGTTGGGGAAGAGACGCTTCGCGCTGACCTTCATTGTTTCCTTATATATATCATAGTTGGGGTCGCCGGGGTTGTAGTTAACGCCCTCTTTAACCTTGAAAATCTGGATTGGGAAGATAGGTGTCTCGCCGTTGCCCAGACCGTTGTAGGTAGCCTTGAGGATGTTCTTCATAACCATTCTGCCCTCGGGAGAAATGTCTGTGCCGTAGTTTAGTGAGGAGAAAGGAATCTGAGCGCCCGCGCGGCTATGCATTGTGTTGAGGTTGTGGATGAGAGCTTCCATAGCCTGGAAGGTAGCTCTGTCTGTCTCGGACTCAGCGTGCTTGAACGCGAAACGCTGGAGCTTGCCCGCGAGCTTTTCACCGTATTTATCTGTGAGAATCTTGTTTTCGGCTGCCTTGTAGTCGGGGCTGTTATCCTCGAGCTTGGGCCATTCACCCGCGATTTCCTCCGCCTTGTCGCAGATTTCCTTTGTTACTGCCTTGGCGTTTTCCTCGTCGCAGAGAAGTTCGATAGCTCTCTCAAGGTTCTGGCGATAACGCTTGCGGTATGTCTTGCGAACGCCGGGAGCCATAGAATAGTCAAAGTTGGGTACGCTCTGTCCGCCGTGCTGGTCGTTCTGGTTGGACTGAATCGCTATACACGCGAGAGCGGAATAACTCTGAATATCGTTGGGCTCTCTGAGGTAGCCGTGGCCTGTTGAGAAGCCGCCCTTGAAAAGCTTAAGCAAATCAATCTGGCAACATGTGGTTGTCAGTGTGAGAAAGTCCAGATCGTGGATATGGATGTCACCGTCGAGATGAGCCTTGGAGTGCTTGGGGTTAAGGATATACATATGATAGAACTGCTTTGCGCCCTCTGAGCCGTACTTGAGCATTGTTCCCATAGCTGTGTCGCCGTCAATGTTGGCGTTCTCACGCTTGACGTCGTTGTCCTTGGCAGCCTTGAATGTAAGGTCCTCATAAATCTTCATCAGCTTGGTGTTCATATCGCGGACTCTTGTACGCTCCGCGCGGTAGAGGATGAACTCCTTGGCTGTTCTGGCGTGACCGTTTTCGATAAGGACTTTTTCTACTGTGTCCTGAACCTGCTCAACGGTGGGTTCTGTTACGCCGTTTTTTTCGAGAGTTGCGAGGACTTCCTTCGCGAGAGCTTCGGCAGTCTCATAATCTGTTCCGCCGATTGCCTGAGCCGCCATATAGATAGCCTGGGTAATCTTTTCTAAATCAAAGTTGGCTGTGCGTCCGTCACGTTTCTTAATCTTAGTAATCATAACAAAATACCTCCCAATTACATCTTTGTAAACGTTAATTCTTCTAAAACACAATATATAGTGTTGTCTCTTAGATTGCCAGCACATTATAGCGGATTTGCTCCATTTCGTCAATTAGTAAAAGTGAACAATTCTAAGAAAAATTTTTGTGCAATACGAGCATAAAATGAAGATAATATTTTAAAAAGGAATTAAACGCTAAAAAACAACAAATTGTGTCTAATTTGTAACCGAACACAAGATGTTGTGTTTTGTTAAAAAATGTAATTATTAAATTACAGAAAGGTAATTTTAGGGGGGAGTGGTCAGTAATCAGTGGTCAGTGGTCAGTGGTCAGTGAACAGTGAATGTCGAGAACAAAGAAACTGCTAACTTAAAAGTTTAGTTCCCGAACTATTTATAATCATCTAATTCTATAAAAAAGTCTTAGGCTCAGCGCAGAACCTAAGACTTTAATTAGTTTATATCCATATTGATACAATCGGGAACCGATGTATGAACTATTCCGATTTGTCCGTCCCGACCACAACTGACCACTGATCACTGACCACTGACCACTGTGCAGCACACTGATCACTAATAAAAAAGAAAGGCTCGGAGAACCGAGCCTTTCGAGTATTAAGCTAAAGCTTAATTATTTAACTGTAACTTTAAGAGTTACTTTCTTGGTTACTGCTTTATAAGCTGTGTTGCCCTTGGCTGTAACATTAACTGTAACCTTGTAAGTGCCCTTCTTGAGGCCCTTCTTAACTGTTACTTTACCCTTTGAGGATACAGAAATCTTCTTGTCGCCCTTGGACTTCTTGAAGGAAACTGTGCCCTTAGCGTTCTTAACTGTGAACGCTTTAGCCTTAGTGAAGGTCTTATTGCTCTTGGAGCTTGCCTTGATTGTCTTAGCCTTTACAGTCATCGGGTTGGCCTTTTTAACAACCTTAATCTTCATTGTAGCGGACTTGCCGTTGTTTGTAGCCTTGATAGTAACTGTACCAGCCTTCTTACCTGTTACCTTACCAGAAGTCTTGTTGACTGTGGCAACCTTAGAGTTGCTGGAAGTGTAAGTTGTTGCGCCTGAACCGTTAGTAACTGTAGCCTTAACAGTTGTAGTAGCGTTAACATAGATAGTCTGTGAAGACTTAGCGAACTTGATTGTAGTAGCGGGAGCCTGTGTGGGTGTAGTCGCCTGAGTTTCGGAGGACTCTGTAGCTGTAGTCGCAGAGGACTCTGTTGCAGTTGTCTCGGAGGACTCTGTAGCTGTTGTCTCTGAGGAAGCCTCAGTAGACTCAGTTGTGGGAACTGTTGTATCGTCAACTACGGGAACCTCTTCTTCGGGACCGTAAACAGTAGCCTGTACGCCTTCCTCGGAAGAGCTTTCCTTGTTAGGTCTGCTTGTGCCCATTACATACTTGAATACGATTGTGGAACCGTCGTTCTCAACTGTTACATAGGTGTTGTTGCCCATGCCTGAGGGATGCCAGAAAACAGATGAACCGTCGAAGTAAACAACCTTGAACTCATAGCGGGGAGCGCCAGTGTCGTCGAGATTGTTCGCGCTTGAAGGAACGTTCTGTGCTACATAGTAGTAGAAAGAACCGTCGTTGGAAGGTGTGAGCTTAACTGTGCCGCTTGTAGCGGGATTCTCCCAACCCCATTCAACGCCGCAAACTTCCTCGGAACCTACAAGATAGAATCCTGCAGCGTCCGCGGGAACGGGCTGAGACTCGCCTGTCTCGTCTGTTGCCTCTGTGGGGATCTCAACGTCGGGATAATACTTGAACTCTTCATTCTCAGAATCATAGTAGAAGCCTTCGATACCAGCGTATAAGGGGAGATCAGCTGACTGCTCGCCTGCGCCGTTGTTGAAGATGATGAACTCAGCGTTAGCTGCAACGTCTACTGTGTAAACATCCTGGGTATAGTCGTTCTGTCCCTCGAATGTCATCTGTGCGCCGGGCCACTCGGGACCAACTGTGCCTGCAGCCTTGCTGTATGTGTAAGCGTAGATTTCTGTCCAACCGATTGTGTTTGTGAACTTAACTGTTCTTGTATCAACGGGAGTTGATTCGTCAGTTGAGCCTGTAGCCTGTGAAGGATCAGTAGCCTGTGAGGGATCAGAAGCCTGTGAAGGATCAGTAGCCTGTGAAGGATCTGTAGCCTGTGAGGGATCAGTAGCCTGTGAGGGATCTGTTGCCTGTGAAGGATCAGAAGCCTGTGAAGGATCTGTCTCGCCGCCCTGAGCGGGAGTAACTGTTACTTCATATGTAGCGCCAGACTTTGTATCAAAATCAAAAGCACTGATGTCGATTGTGAAAGTAATGTCGCTTGTCTCTTCAACTAAGAGAGAGAAGTTAGCGGATGAGTTCCAAAAGGCGTCGCCTGAGAGAGCTTCGTCGTCAGCGCCAGCGCCCCAGTTAGCGTCCCAGCCGCCGTTAGCGGCGAACTTGTAAGAATAGCTGCCTGCTGTAACGTTAGTAGCTGTGTAAGTGTAAACGCCTGTGGAAGTCTCTGTCATTTCGGGAGCAGTGCCGAACTCCCATCCGGCGAATCCCATGAGCTGCATTTTTGTAACTGTGAGACCAGATGTAGCTTCAACGAAATCACCGTAGAAACTTACTGTATCATTTACAGCGTCGAATGTAACTGTTACGTTACAAGCCTGTGATACAGTGATGTCAAGGTTAGCGCCTGTAGCGTCGCCGATCCATCTTGTACCGTCTTCAACTACCTTGAACTGGTATTTGCCTGCTTCAACATTCTCGAATGTCTTTTCATACAAGCCTGATTCGGTAAGTGTCATAGCGTTAGCAGTGTCTGTGCCGTCCCACTGGGAAGTGCAAAGACCAGGTACGCCTGCTACAACATAAGTGTGCTCGCCTTCAGCGTAAGCACCAACCATAGCTACTGAGAACAGCATAAGAACTGAAAGCAGTACAGCTATGGACTTTTTGAATTTTCTCATAGCGAAAATCCTCCTTCTAAAATTTTTTGGTATAAAACCATCTTTATTATATGACAATCGTGTAAATAAATCAATAGCTTGCACGTATAATTTTTGATGAAAACACATAAAAATATTCGTCAAAAAAACCAAAGTTCTTCAAAAGAAAAAAGCGCCGTTAAGACGCTTTTTCTTTTATAATGTTTGTCTTAGATGTTGTTATTCTTAACACTCTCAAATTCGCTGACGATTTCGTCGTCGGGTTTCTTTGAAATGAGTGAAACAACTATCATAAAGATGAGAGCCACGGGGAAACCGACCGCGAGAGAGTAGAGTCCTGTTACGCTGCTGATTGTTTGTCCGCCGATAAAAGGAATGTAGTCCCATACGATAACGGTGAGTGCGCCGCTTATCATACCCGCGAGAGCGCCCGCCGCGTTTGAGCGCTTCCAGAACAGAGCGAGCAATACTACAGGACCGAACGCCGCGCCGAATCCTGCCCACGCGTCTGATACAAGACCCATGATACTTGAGTTCGGGTCAAGCGCGATGATAAAGGCGATTACAGCGATTACCGCAACGGCGATTCTGCCGAGCATAAGCGCGCTCTTTTCGCTTGCCTTTTTGTTGATAACGCCTTTGTACATATCTTCGGAAATAGCCGAAGCAGTAACAAGGAGCTGACTGTCAGCAGTACTCATTACAGCAGCTAAAATTCCGCAAAGGAAAATACCGCCGATGAAGATGAGGATTCCGTTGCCTGTGAAAATCTGCTGAATCATTCTGATGAAAACAGTTTCGTTGGTCGTTTCGTTTAAGTTGCTTTCAACAAAAGCTCTTCCGAAAATACCGATGAAGAAAGAAGCGATAAACGCGATTGTAACCCAGATGATAGCGATTGAGCCTGACTTTTTGATTTCTCTTTCGCTCTTAACAGCCATAAATCTTACGAGAATATGAGGCATGCCGAAGTAGCCGAGACCCCACGCGAGTCCGGAGATGATTCCCTGCCATGAAAGGCCTCCGTCAAAGGGATTTATAAACGCCTGCGCGCTGGTTATTTCATATCCTTTAATGTCGGCGTGCTTCATAAGGTTAGCGTCCAGACCGCCGTTGCCCGAGATAATGGCGTAAGCGATAATCGGAACACTCATAATAGCTACGAGCATAAGCATACCCTGAATAAGGTCGGTTGTACATACAGCCTTGAATCCGCCGAGAAGTGTGTAAACAAGAATTACAACAGCGGCTATGATAAGACCGATTACATATACCTGAGAATAGTTTTCGTCTGTGCCGAAGAGTGTGGCGAACAGCTTCGCTCCGCTTGAGAAAGCCGACGCTGTGTATACGGCAAAGAATACGGAGATGATAATAGCCGAAACAATCTTGAGTGCGCCCTTGTCACGGAATCGGTTCCCGAAGAAGCTGGGGATAGTAAGGCTGTTGCCGGCTTTTATGGTGTATCTCCTGAGCCTTTTCGATACAAACGCCCAGTTGAGGATTGTACCGATAAGAAGTCCGATAGCAATCCAGATGTCGCCTGTACCTGTGAGGTAGAACGCTCCGGGCAGTCCCATAAGGAGCCATCCACTCATATCGGAAGCTTCCGCCGAGATTGCTGCGGTCCATGCGCCCAAACCTCGTCCGCCGAGGAAGTAGTCCTCATTGTTCTTTGTCTTTCTTGAGTAGAACGCGCCTATGCCTATCATTACAAGCATATAGAACGCGAACGCGCAAAGCACAATTATGTTTGATGAAGTCATAAATTCCCTCCTGATTTTATTACTTTATCATCGTAAAGTATTTAACTTTTATATATTATCATATTGCGTCGTTTTTTGCAAGAGAAAATAGTTTTCGGAACAGAGTAAAAATTTTTTGTTTTATTTCTATTATAATATTGAATAAAATTTTTGTTTAGATTATAATATAATAAGATTATTATGGATTATTATGTATAACTATGTTTTTTTGACAGACACGGAAGGCGGATTTATGGATATTGTAAGGCGAACATGGTGTGAGATTTCACTCGATAACGCCCGCGAAAATTTTAAAATTATAAAAAGCAAAACAGGCGATAAAATGCTTTGCTGCGTAGTAAAAGCCGACGGCTATGGACACGGCGCGGCAACGCTCGCCTCGCTGTACGAGAGTATGGGGGCGGACTATCTGGCTGTAAGCAATATCGATGAGGCAAAGGAACTCAGAGACAGCGGAATAAAACTGCCTATACTTATTCTCGGCTATACTCCCGTCGAAAACGTCCGCGAGCTGTTTGAGCTGAATATCACACAAACGGTATATTCGTTAAAGTACGCAAGGCTCCTCAGCGAGAAGTGCAGCAAGCATAACATCCAAATAAAAATCCACATCAAAGCTGACACGGGTATGAGCCGTATAGGGTTTATGTGTCAGAATTTCCCCGAAGATAATAATTCTATAAAAGAAATAAAAGAAGCGTGCTCGCTGCAAGGCTTAATCCCCGAGGGTATTTTTACACACTTCTGTGTTTCCGACAACGGTGCCGAGGGAAAAGCGTTTACCGAAAAGCAGTTCGAGAACTTTAAGCACACAATTGATTCTTTAAAAGAAAAAAACATTGAGTTTGATATAGCCCATTGTTCAAACTCGGGAGCTATCCTCGATTATCCCCAAACATATTGCAATATGGTCAGAGCGGGTATCATCCTTTACGGGTTGAAACCCTCGCCCGTTTGTGGTAATGACGCGGGGCTCAAACCTGTTATGTCTATGAAAACCGTAATCGCGCATACTAAAACTATCGTGAAGGGCGCTACGGTTTCCTACGGCAGAACTTTTACCGCCGACAGGGAAATGAGGGTAGCGACCGTTCCGGTGGGTTACGCCGACGGATTTATCCGCGCTTATTCAAAGGGCGGATATATGATGATAGGAGATAAAAAGGCTCCGATTATCGGAAGAATTTGTATGGACCAGACAATGCTCGACATCACCGATATCCCCGACGTAAAAATCGGCGACGAGGTGCTTGTGTTCGGCACGGGTGAGAGCGGTGAGCGTACCGCTGACGATTTGGCAAAGTGCGCCGACACAATCAACTACGAGGTTGTGTGCGATATCTCCAAGCGCGTTCCGAGGTTCTTTGTCCGTCACGAGAAAATTACGGAAGTGATGTATAAGATATGACGCTTTTGGTTGTTGATGGAAACAGTATACTTAACAGAGCTTTTTACGGAATCCGTCCGCTCAGCACAAAGAGCGGTCAGCCTACCAACGCGATTTACGGTTTCCTTACAATGCTCGAAAAAATAAAGACAGACACCAACCCCGACCGCGTGGCTATTGCTTTTGATTTGAAATCCCCTACATTCCGCCACAAGGCTTACGAGGGTTACAAGGCTAACCGAAAGGGAATGCCCGACGAGCTGGCGGCTCAGCTTGAGCCGCTCAAAAAGCTTCTCACGCTTTTGGGATATAAGATGGTTACCTGTGAGGGCTACGAGGCAGACGATATACTCGGCACACTCTCTCTTGCGGCTCAGAGCAGCGGCAATAAGTGCTTTATCGCAACGGGCGACCGCGATTCCCTGCAGCTTGTTGACGAGAATATTACCGTCGATCTGGCGACAAACAAAGCCAATATCTTTTATACACCTGAAAAGGTTATGGAGGATTACAGCGTTACTCCTAACCAGCTCATTGACGTAAAAGCCATTCAGGGTGACAGCTCCGACTGCATCCCGGGTGTGGCGGGTATCGGACCCAAAGGCGCGACCGAGCTTATATCTCGTTTTGATAACCTTGACAATATATATGAAAACATAGATACAATTGATATTAAGGAAGGTATGAGGGGTAAGCTCAAAGCTTCAAAGGACAACGCCTACCTCAGTCGTATGCTCGGCGAGATTAAGCGGGATATCCCCGTGGACACTGACCTCGACAACTATAAGGTTGAAATGAGTGACAGGGAAGAGGCAATCCGCTTTATGGGTTCTCTGGAGCTGTTCAAGCTGATTGACCAGATGAAACTGCGCGAGGATGAACCTCTCCTTACAAATGAAAATACAGAAAAGAAACATATTTTTGTAAAAGAAATAAAAGATTATTCTTTAAAAGAATTATACTTTGTAGCTGAGTTCGTCGGCGAAGATATCTCGCTGATAATCTCAGGTGAGGATGAAGTTTTAATTCTGAAAGAGAAAAATAAAATTGACGAGGTGCTCAAAGACGACAAGGTTGAAAAGTACACCTTTGATTCCAAACCGCTCTTCGCTTACGCAGACAAAGAGGGTTTTGAGATTAACAACCTCAAGAGCGACCTGTTGTTGGCGGCGTACCTGCTGCAGCCGTCATCCTCAAAATACGGACTTGACAATCTTTCAATCTCATACGGATTGGAACTTCCTATAGTTGATAATTCCGATAAAGAATTATATTCTTCCGTTTACCTGATGCCTCAGCTTTGTGAAAAGCTGTTAAATGACGTTGAGGAAAAGGAAATGACACACCTGCTTAACGACATCGAAATTCCTCTCGCCAATGTATTGGCGAAGATGGAAAATGTTGGTTTTTCGGTAGACAAGCAGGGCATAGCCGACTACGGTGAAATGCTCGGCGCTCAGATTAAAAATCTTGAACAGGAAATTTATAACGAAGTGGGCTATGAGTTCAATATCAACTCGCCCAAACAGCTCGGCGTCGCTCTGTTTGAGGAGCTGGGACTGCCCGCCAAAAAGAAAACAAAGAGCGGTTACTCCACAAACGCCGAGGTTCTTGAGAGCCTGAGATACTCATATCCCGTTGTCGAGATGGTTCTCAGCTACCGTACTCTGGCAAAGCTCAAGTCAACCTATTGCGACGGGCTTCTGAAAGTAATCGGAGAGGACGGACGTATTCACTCCAGCTTTAATCAGACCGAAACCCGCACGGGGCGTATAAGCTCCACCGAGCCGAATTTGCAGAACATTCCCGTCCGTACGGAGCTCGGCAGAGAAATGAGAAAGTTCTTTACCGCCGCTGAGGGCTGTGTGCTTGTTGACGCTGACTACAGCCAGATTGAGTTGAGAGTTCTCGCGCACCTTTCGGGTGATGAGAATATGATTCAGGCGTTCAGGAATAACGACGATATTCACGCGATAACCGCTTCTCAGGTTTTTAATATGCCGCTTGATATGGTAACTCCGCAAATGCGTTCCCGCGCAAAGGCGGTCAACTTCGGCATAGTTTACGGAATAGGGGCGTTTTCGCTCGGGAAAGATATAAAGGTAAGCACAAAAGAGGCTTCCGATTATATAAAGTCCTATCTCGCTCACTACAGCGGAATTGATAATTATATGAAAAATGTTGTCGAGAGCGCGAAAGAAAAGGGTTATGCCGTTACGATGTTCGGACGCAGGCGTTATCTGCCCGAGCTTACAACCGGTAACTTCAACACGAGAGCTTTCGGTGAGCGCGTGGCGCGCAATATGCCCATTCAGGGTACTGCCGCCGATATCATCAAAATCGCAATGGTGAATGTTGATAAGCGTATCAAAGCCGAGGGGCTCAGCGCAAGGCTTATCCTGCAGGTTCATGATGAACTTATTGTGGAGGCTCCCTCCTTTGAGGCTTTGCAGGTGGCGCTGATTCTCCAGGAAGAAATGGAGAAGGCGGTCGAATTAAAAGTTCCGCTGGTCGCCGAGGCGAGTATGGGCGAAACATGGTACGACGCTAAGGGGTAAGATATAAACGGGAAATGAGAGATGAGAATTTTTTTCACTTTCTACTTTCTGTTTATCATCCGATTACCACTTGATATAAAGAAGGTATAGATATGAAAAACGTGTTATTTGTATGCACAGGCAACACATGCCGCAGTCCTATGGCGCAGGGCATTTGTGAAAAAATCTGCTTCGACGAGCGTTTACCCGTAAGGGTTGACAGCGCGGGGCTTTCCGTAAAGCAGGGAGAACCCGCTACGGAAAACGCCGTTGTCGCCTGCCGTGAAATCGGCGTGGATATTTCAAGACACAGAGCCACGGATGTCCGCACGCTCGACCTGAGTATGTACGACGCGGTTTACACAATGTCACAGCGTCATAAAAACGCTCTCATCGCGCTCGGAGCCAACCCGTACAAAATCTGGGTTCTTGCGACTGAGGACGGCGGAATTCCCGACCCTTACGGCGGAGATCTGGATATCTACCGTGAGTGTCGTAACGCCTTGCGCGAGGCTGTTGAAATTTCGATAAAAGAATTATGATTATCAGAGAATTAAATGAATCCGAAATTCCGCTTATAGCTCAGATTGAGGAAAAGTGCTTTTCAAATCCGTGGTCCGAGGACAGCGTAAGGAGCTCCTTTTTGAATAAGGCGAACCGCTTTTATATCGCCGAAAAAGACGGAGAGATTATCGCGTACATCGGGCTGAGTGTAAGTGTTGACGAGGGCTATATTCTCAACATCGCCACACTTCCCGAACACAGGCGGCAGGGAGCGGCGAATGCTTTGATTAATTACATTATTAATATGTATAGTGACAAACTTCGCTTTATAACCCTGGAAGTAAGACCGTCCAACACCGCGGCGGTAAAGCTGTATGAGGGATTCGGTTTTGAGAAAGTCGGCGAGCGTAAGAACTATTACAGCAATCCGACGGAGAACGCGGTGTTGTTGACATTATTTATGAACAAGGAAAACATATGAAAATTCTATCAATTGAAACTTCCTGTGACGAGACCGCGGCGGCGGTTGTCGAGGACGGACGCGAGGTTCTCAGCTCCGTAATCGCTTCACAGGTTGAGGAGCACAAGCTCTACGGCGGAGTAGTTCCCGAGATTGCTTCACGCAGACACGCGGAGGCAATAGTTCCCGTGGTGCAAAAGGCTCTTGACGACGCACAACTGAATATGGACGATATCGACGCCATAGCCGTAACCCACGCTCCGGGGCTTATCGGAGCGCTGCTTGTCGGCGTGAATTTCGCGAAAGGGTTGTCGCTTTCCACGGGAAAGCCGCTTATACCTACACATCATCTCAGAAGTCATATCGCTTCCAACTATATTTCTCATAAAGAATTAAAGCCTCCGTTTATGTGTCTTGTTGTCAGCGGAGGACACAGCCATATTGTTATGGTTGAGGATTACACAAAAATGAAAGTTATCGGCAGAACCCGTGACGACGCCGCGGGCGAAGCTTTTGACAAAGCCGCGCGTACTATGGGTATGCCTTACCCCGGCGGTATTGAAATGGATAAAATCGCCGAGCTCGGCAATCCCGACGCCTTTGAGTTCCCGCGTCCGGTTGTCCGCGACGCACCCTATGATTTCAGCTTTTCGGGGCTCAAGACATGCGTGATTAATTTAATACATAATATGGAACAGAGGGGAGAGGAAATCCCCCGAGAGGATATTTGCGCGAGTTTTCGCAGCGCGGTTGTGGAACTTTTGGTTTCCAACTTTATGAAAGCCTGTGAGGATTACGACGTAAAAACACTTGTAGTTGCCGGAGGAGTTTCGGCAAACTCTCTGCTCAGGAAACGTCTCGGCGGGGAGAGCTTAAAGCGGGGCTTTACGTTCTATAAACCGGACAAAAGCGTTTGTACCGATAACGCCGCTATGGTGGGCTCGCAGGGGTACTATGAGTATCTCAGCGGTAATATTGCCGATTTGAGCCTTAACGCAGTGGCAACATTACCGATAGATTACAGATAAACGAGGATTTATATTTGCATAAAAGAATTATAACTCTCATTCTCGCGGCGATAGTTGTCCTGTTCAGTTCTTGTATGGAATTCACTACAACCGTCAAAGAGACTATCCCGAAGAAAAACACAAACAAAAGCAACAGCATTAAAATTAACAAAAAAAAGATAGACGAGGACATTATACTGTCGCCGTATTATGAGCCTGTTATACTCGATACAGGTTACAATTGCCTCGATACAGATGATGAAAGACGTCTGTACAACGGAATTGTCGAGAACGCCGCGAAATATGACACTGCGGGAAAGGACGACGAAGGCAATTACATAATCACGACATTCACGCTAGACAACTGTTCTTTGACCTCAAAGGAAGTGTCCAAGGTTTTCTTTGCGATTGAGCTCGATAAACCTGACTTCTTCTGGCTCGCTAATCCCTATTCTTACAGCGTTGCAGGAAACAGCTTTTCGCTTTCAATCAGTTCGCCTTTTTCATATGAGCAGTACGAAAAGCGCAGAGGTCAGCTCAATTCGGTTATAAACTCCGTGTTGAAGGGACTGAAACCTAAAATGAGCGAGTTTGAGCGCGAGCTGTACATTCATGATTATCTGGTTAAAAACTGCGTATATAAGGACAAAGCTGACGACAACGACAACCGCTATACAATCTATGGGTGTCTCGTGGAACAGAGCGCGGTATGTGAGGGCTACAAAAACGCCTTCCAGCAGCTTCTGGCGTATTGCGGAATCAAGTCATACGGCGTCAGCGGTTCGCTTGATGACAGCGACAACGTTGACCACGTCTGGAACGCCGTGCGAATCGACGGCGAGTACTACCATACCGACGTAACGTGGGACGACGCTGAGGATATGGTGATGTACGATTATTTCAATCTCACCACCAAGGAGATTAAACACACACATTCTATCGCGGAGATGTTCGACGATATCCCCGATTCGACAGATTTCAGCGGCTCCACTGTCAAAAGCTATAATTTGATTGTCCCGGATTGCAAATCGAAAAAATACAATTATTACAGGTACTTCGGTTCTAGTGTTAAAAGTATGGCTGACAACACTATTGCCGAGGACCTTGCCAAAGCCGCCGAGAATCATGATGATTTCTTTTATATCTCGGTTGACAAAAAACTCAATTATACAACTACTTATGATCAACTGTTTTCCGACGATATCTTCCTGTTCGCAGGATATATCGACGAAGCTAACTCAATACTCGGCTCCGATGTCCTTCAGACTTCGGTTTCGGTATTAAAGCGTAAATGGTTGAGAACGATTATTGTCGCGCTAAAATACAATTAAGAGGGAATTATATGAGCTACGATACACAATTGTTTAAACTGCTTGAAAACAAAAGAATAGCAGACGGAGTTTTCTCTTGGACTGTTAAAAACAGCGAGCTTTCCGCGCTCGCCGAGTGCGGTCAGTTTGTGAACATAAAAGTTCCCGGTCGAACTCTCAGAAGACCTATATCTATCTGTGACAAGGACGAAGATACACTGCGGCTTGTGTTCCAGGTAAAGGGTGAGGGCACAAAAATTATGTCTGAAATGAGAGTGGGGAGCGAGGTGGAAATCCTTGCGCCCTTAGGTCACGGCTTTGATATTAAAAAAGGCAGGAGATATTGTTTTGTGGGAGGCGGTATCGGCGTTCCTCCGTTGCTTTTCGCCGCGAAACAGACCGAAAACCCGCTGGTTATCACGGGATTCAGAAGCAAGAATCTTGTGATCTTACAGGATGATTTCAAGGAAATCGGCAGCGAGCTTTATCTGACTACCGACGACGGAACAGACGGTATCCACGGCTTTGTTACCGATGTATTAAAAGAGCATATCGGAGAAGTCGACGAGGTCTGCGCATGCGGTCCGCTTCCGATGCTCAAGGCTGTCGCCGCTGTCTGCAAGGACAAGGTAAAGTGTCAGGTTTCACTTGAGGAAAGAATGGGCTGCGGTATAGGAGCGTGTCTTGTGTGCTCCTGCAAAACCAAGGTCGGCGACGAAGAAGTTATGACTCAGGTGTGCAGACGAGGTCCTGTATATATGGCTGAGGAGGTGTTCTTCGGTGGCTGATTTAAGTGTAAACATCTGCGGCGTGGAATTTAAAAATCCTATAATTGCCGCTTCGGGAACCTTTGGCTTCGGCAGAGAGTTTTCCGAGCTTTATCCGCTGTCAAATCTCGGCGGAGTTTCGAGCAAAGGGATAACTTTAGAACCGCGCGACGGTAATCCTACTCCGCGTATAGCCGAGTGCGAAAGCGGAATCCTGAATGCCGTCGGACTTCAGAACCCGGGGGTTGACCATTTTATCGAATATGACCTTGACTGGCTCAAAGCTCAGGACACTGTCGTTATCGCGAACATCGCGGGCAACACTGCCGAGGACTACTGCGCTATGGCGGACAAGCTCAGCGCGTCATCTGTGGATATGATAGAGCTCAATATCAGTTGTCCCAACGTCAAGTGCGGCGGAGTTCAGTTCGGCACACAGCCCGACTCGGTGGCTTCCATTACGGCTGAGGTTAAAAAGCACTGCAAAAAACCGTTGATAGTCAAGCTCAGTCCCAACGTAAAGGACATAGCTGAAATCGCTCGCGCCGCGGAAAGCGCGGGAGCTGACGCTCTTTCGATGATAAATACACTCACGGGTATGCGTATTGATATTAACACCGCGCGACCGATTATACATAACAACACGGGAGGAATGAGCGGTCCCGCCGTTTTCCCCGTGGCGGTTCGTATGGTATGGCAGGCGGCTGGCGCTGTTAAGATTCCCATTATCGGAATGGGCGGCATTTCTAAGTGGCAGGACGCTGTCGAAATGCTTATGGCGGGAGCCTCGGCTTTACAGGTAGGAACAGCTTTGTTTAACGATCCATACGCTCCTCTTAAGATAAACAACGGCTTGAATGATTTTATGGATGAAAACGGTTATAATTCTATAAAAGAATTAACAGGAATTGTAGAACCATATTAAAAGGAAAACGGTATGATAGTTTTATCAGTTGATTTAGGAAAAGCGCGCACAGGTCTGGCTATTTCGGATATCACCGAAACTCTGGCTTCACCGCTGGCGCAAATTAGCGAGAAAAACCCCGAGGTTCTGCTCGAGAAAGTTTCAAACGTAGTTTTGGCGCGAGGAGTGGATCTGATTGTTGTCGGACTTCCGAAAAATATGGACGGAACAGAGGGAGAATCCGCGAATTACGCGCGTGACTTTGCCGCGAAATTGAAGAAAAAAACAGGAATAATTGTCCGTATGCAGGACGAACGGGGCACGACGATTACCGCCCATAATTATCTCAACGCCACCAACACCCGCGGATTCAAACGCAAGAGTGTCGTGGACTCCGTGGCGGCTACGATTATCCTGCAAAATTATCTTGACTCAAATAATCCAAAATTGTAATACCGCGTGTCATTCTGAGCTTGCGAAGAATCTTATAGGACAACCGTGTTTAAGATCCTTCGGCGTTGCCTCAGGATGACAAGCGAGCGTTACGTTTACTATTGAAATTAGCTTGAAAGGATGGATTTTTATGATCAAAAAGATGCACGCGATAATCTCTGTCGCTCTTGCGCTTGTACTTGTGATGGGTACATTTGCTTGTATGGCGTTCACGGCAAGCGCGCAGGATGAAAACTCTCCGCTTAACGACCAGGGGCTCGTTAAGGATATTGAGGGAGGTAACATTCTTCACTGCTGGTGTTGGAACTTCAACACAATCAAGGAGAATATTCCAAAGATTGCCGAATCGGGATATTCCGCTGTGCAGACCTCACCGATAAACGAGGTTTATAAGGGACACAACGGAGGATTACAGATTTACGGTACAGGCGGCAGATGGTATTATCATTATCAGCCCACAAACTACACGATAGGCAACTATCAGCTCGGTACAGAGGCTGAGTTCAAGGCTATGTGTGAGACTGCCCACAGTTACGGGGTAAAGGTAATTGTTGACGTTGTTGCCAACCACACAACCACCGCGACAGGCAGTGTTTCGGGATCACTCAAATACATTCAGGGCGGACTATATCACCAAAACGGCAATATTCCGAACGGCTCCACCAACCGTTATGATATGACTCAGAAGTGTCTGTCCGCGCTGCCCGACTGCAACACACAGAACAAGAATTATCAGAATGTTATTCTGAATTATCTGAAGAAATGCATATCCGACGGCGCTGACGGTTTTCGCTTTGACGCTGCTAAGCATATTGAGCTTCCCAACGACGACGAAAGCTATGCCTCGGATTTCTGGCCGACAGTTCTTGATAACGATTCGACCTTCCAGTACGGAGAGGTTCTCCAGTCCAACAACGACCACTTCGCCGACTACTCAAAGATTATGCACTTAACCGCATCAAACCACGGCGGAACCCTGAGAGGTTACTTCAAAAACGGCTGCAGCACTATTTCGGCGGCTTCGTTTATCGGCTATAACAGCGGCGGCGTTAAGGGCAACCGTCTTGTAACATGGGTTGAGTCCCACGATACGTACGCCAATGATGAGGACGCTACCATCCCGAGCCTGTCATCATTCTGGATGACGAACGACGAAATCCGCCGCGGATGGGCGCTTATAAGCTCGCGTAAAAATTCGACTTCACTGTTCTTTAACCGTCCCGCGGGAAGCCAGCCGACTACTGACGAAGACCTCGACGGTAACTCCAGATGGGGCGATAACAAGATAGGCGACGCGGGTGACGACAACTGGTATCACCCCGAGGTTGTCGCTGTCAACAAGTTCCGCAACGCTATGTGGGGCGAGAGCGAAAAGCTCGAGAATCTCAACAGCAAAAACAACCTTATTATGGTAACCAGAGGTACACGCGGCGCTGTAATCATCAACAATTCTTCTTCCGACCTTGTTCTCAACGGACAGGCTACAAATATGGTTGACGGTACATATACCGACAAGGCTTACGGCTCAGTGTTTACTGTTTCAGGCGGTAAACTCAGCGGTACGGTCAAGGCTAAGGGAATCGCTGTTATTTATGACGAGAGCATACAGCCCACTTATCCTCCCGAGACTGAGGCTACTGAGACTACCGAAGCTTCAAGCGAAACACAACCGACGGAAGCTTCCGCTACTTCCATTAAGGTTTCAGCCGCTAAGAAAAATATATATGTGAACGCTTCAACAAAGGTTACTGCGACAGTAACCAATCCTGTCGGCGATACTACCTTCAAGTCCAGCAACACGAGCGTCGCAACAGTAAAAACAAGCGGCAATATTGCTACGGTAACAGGTAAAAAAGCGGGTTCTGTCACTATAACAGCTACTAACAACGGCAAATCCGCTACGGTTAAGATCACAGTCGCTAAGAGAGCTAACACGATGACTGTAAAAGCCAAAGCGTGCTCGGCTAAGGCTAAGAAGAAGAGCACTATCAAGAAAGCCAAAGCGTTTACAATAAAGAACGCAAAGGGTAAGGTCACATTCAAAAAGGCTTCGGGCGACAAAAAAATCACAATAGCCAAGACAGGCAACATCACAGTTAAGAAGGGCTTAAAGAAAGGCAAGACCTATAAGCTTAATGTGAAAGTGACTGCCGCCGGCAACACAGTATATAAGGCTGTTTCGAAATCAGTTACAGTCAAAATTAAAATAAAGTAAAATAATAAAAAATTATTTAGGAGTGAAGAAGTTTTGAAATTAAAAACTACCAGTGTTCTGCTTGCGCTTGTTATGCTTTTGAGCTGTGTCTTGGTATCAAACCTTCCCGTTAATGCCATTGATACCGCAAAACAAACCGTATCGAGCAAAAGCACAGGTCCGCAGAGTAAAATCCAGGGTTCGGCAATTCTTCATTGCTTTGACTGGTCTTACAATTCGATTAAAAACAACCTTTCCGCCATCAAGGCGGCGGGATACACCGCTGTCCAGACTTCTCCCGTACAGCCCGCCAAGGACTATAACGGAAACTGGCGTGACCAGAGTGGTCAGTGGTGGAAGCTCTACCAGCCTCTCGGTATCCGTGTTTCGGGCAGTAACCAGACCTGGCTCGGAAGCAAAGACGAGCTCAAGTCCTTGTGTACCACTGCCGAGAGTATGGGCATCAAGGTTATTGTTGACGTTGTAGCCAACCACGTCGCCAATAAGCAGGACGGCGGCGGCTACGGTAACGTAAACGACGCTGTTGACAGTGAATTGAAGCGTCAGGATTATTACCACAGCTCAGGCGACTGGGCAAACGACGGAAGCCGTTGGTCTGTTACACAGGGCCATATCGGTATGCCCGACCTCAACACGGGACACAGTGATATTCAGGGCAAGTTCAAGAGCTTCCTTCAGGACTGCGTAGCTCAGGGCGTTGACGGCTTCCGTTTCGACGCGGCTAAGCACATTGAGCTCCCCACAGACGACGGCTGCGGCAGCCAGTTCTGGCCGACAGTTCTAGGCGGAGTTCCCAATGCTTACTCTTACGGTGAAATCCTCAACAGCCCGGGCGGTGGATGCAGTATCAGCAACTATACCAATTATATGAGTGTTACCGATAACAACGCGGGCGACTACCGCCTCAAATGCGCTTGTGACAAGAACGCTCAAGGGCTTGCCTCCAGCTCGCCCGGCGACGGCAAGAGCGGACTGGCTCCAAACAAATCTGTGCTATGGGTTGAGTCGCATGATACATATATGGGTAACTCAGGCTCAGCAGGCATCAAGAAAACAAATGGCGTTGATAACAGCAATATCGTCAAGGCATGGGCTATGGTAGGCTCAAGAGCTGAGTGTTCCGCGCTGTATTTTGCCCGTCCCGCGGCTAATATGGGCGACGCCAGTACGGATACAACATGGAAGTCCACTCCTGTTGCTGAGGTCAATAAGTTTAAGAACTACTTTGACGGCGAGTCTGAGTACCTCTCCAGTCAGGGCGACTGCGCGTACAATGAGCGCGGTACAACCGGTGTGGTTATCTCCAAGCTCAACGGCAGCGGCAGTGTATCGCTGACAGCTCACAAGATGAAAGACGGTCAGTATAAGGACTGGGTTTCGGGCGGTACATTCAACGTATCGGGCGGAAAAATCAGCGGTAATGTCGGAGCTTCGGGTGTAGCTGTTGTTTACAACGCTACCACTGAGCCCGAAGGCCCTTCCGTATCAATCAACTTCAACGGCGGTAACAACGGCGGTAATTTCTACGGTTCAACTACCGTTACTCTTTACGCGGCTAACGTAAGTTCCGCTACATATAAGCTTGGCAACGATTCCGCCAAAAGTTATACAACGGGTACAACTATTACAATCGGCGCGGGTATGAACAATGGTGAGTCAATTAACCTTGTTCTCACAGGTACAGGCAACGGAAAAACTGTTACGCAGAGCTATACGTTTACAAAGAAAGCGCGTCCCTCTATGTCGGGTAATACGGTTGTTTTCTATGACGATACATCTACAAAATGGGGCAACGTCTGCGCCTATGTATATGCTTCTCAGAACGATACGGTTATCAACAACGCAGGATGGCCGGGAGCATCTATGACCAACCTGGGCGATAACCTCTGGGGCTATGTCATTGACGACAGCAAGTTCCCGAACGCTAACGTTATTTTTGCCAAATCCGACGGAAGCGCTCAGCACAACGGCCATGATGAACCGGGACTTCCGATAAGCAAGGGACAGTGGAAAATTTATTCCAACGGTTCATGGCAGGATTATCCAAAACCTGAGCAGCCTACTCAGCAGACTCAGGCGACAAACCCGACATCTTCGGGCGCGACATACTACTACGGCGATAATAACTGTGACAAAAAGGTAAACATCAACGATGTTACATATATCCAGTTCAATATTATCGGCATAGCCGCCTATTCATCACCCTCTGCGCTCGGCAAGATTCTGGGTGACGTTGACGGTAACGGCAAAATCAAAATACAGGACGCTAACCTGATACAGCAGAAGCTTGCGGGAATCACCTCGGCGGGCAATAAAACAGGCACAGCGTATGTTGATCCGTCAACCCAGCCGACTACTCCGACATACACCCAGCCTCAGACTCAGGCTACCCAGCAGACCAGCCAGAGCGGTACGGTAACAATCTATTTTGACAATACAGGTTATATGAGTGATCCTTTCGCTCGTTGCTTTATTCAGAATTATAATGATCATACCGATTATAATATGCAGTATGTAAGCGGATCTATATTCAAAGTTACTATTCCAAGCAGCTTTAAGAAAGTAGAATTCCGCTATGATAACGGAAATCAGTGTACATCTTGGTATGACATTGTGGATGGTAAGACATATTATAAAAACTAATATTTTTGATTAATCAGGGCGACCAAATTGGCCGCCCTGATTCTGTACAAATTGCGTTTTTAGATAAAGCGCAAAGCCCTCCCTTGGGGGAGGGTGGGCAAATCGCCCCAAAGGCGATTTGGTCGGGAGAGGGTCAATTTTATAAAGCACGATAGCACAAATTTTTTTATTCAAAATGGGAGAGCGCAATCTAACGTTGACCCCGTACAAAATATAGTCGTCTCGCTTCGCCCTTGGAGCGGGCTTGCGACACTCCTTATTTTGCACAGCGCTTTTGCTCCCTTCATCAGCCACTGGCGG
>CACZYC010000022.1:36055-79407 GCA_902785365.1 uncultured Ruminococcus sp.
CCCGTACAAAATATAGTCGTCTCGCTTCGCCCTTGGAGCGGGCTTGCGACACTCCTTATTTTGCACAGCGCTTTTGCTCCCTTCATCAGCCACTGGCGGCGGTCGCAACGCTACCTTTCGAATCCATCCTTATTTTTTCTGCGAAAAAAGTGGGAGAGGATTGCTGTGTGTGTAATGTGAAGTGTTACATCTCGTTTGTTGCGGCGTGTGCACAGCTAGATGTTCTGCAGTCCCAACGGGCTAAAAATGCTCCGCTGGAGCATTTTCTTGACGCCCTTTCGAATCCATCCTCTCTTTTTCCACGCAACAAAAAAGGCATCCATACGGATGCCTTTTTTGTTGGTGGGAGAGGATGGATTCGAACCATCGAAGGTAATACCAACAGATTTACAGTCTGCCCCCTTTGGCCACTCGGGAACTCTCCCACATATTATTTTGTATAAACAAAAAAATGGAGCTGGTGGACGGACTTGAACCCCCGACCTGCTGATTACAAATCAGCTGCTCTACCAACTGAGCTACACCAGCGTTTACAGCTTGACTATAATATCATAATTCGGACTTTATGTCAATATATTTAGCGAAATTTTTTAAAATTCCTCACTGTTCCGTTATATTTTTTATTGTCATTCTGTCCGATATGTGGTAAAATATTATTCGCAAAATTTTTACCACAGGTGATTTGATTGAAATTTGAACAAGATAAAATCAGAAATTTCTCAATAATAGCTCATATAGACCACGGCAAAAGTACACTCGCCGACCGTATTTTGGAGCTCACCAAGAGTGTAGCGGTGCGTGATATGGAAGCTCAGATTCTTGATGATATGGAACTTGAGCGCGAGCGCGGAATTACAATCAAAGCCCGCGCGGTTACTACCGTTTATCACGCTGACGACGGTGAGGATTATCTCTTTAACCTCATTGATACACCGGGACACGTTGATTTTAACTATGAGGTCAGCCGCAGCCTTGCCGCGTGCGAGGGCGCTGTGCTTATTGTCGACGCGTCGCAGGGAATAGAGGCTCAGACTTTAGCTAACACATATCTGGCGGTAGACAGCGGACTTGAAATTGTCCCTGTTCTCAACAAGATTGACCTTGTCTCTGCCGACCCCGACAGAGTCAGCAAGGAGATTGAGGACGTAATCGGTATCCCCGCCGAGGACGCGCCCCGAATTTCGGCGAAGCAAGGCATAAATATCCACGATGTTCTGGAGAAAATAGTGACTGATATCCCCGCTCCTACGGGTGATGTTGACGCTCCTTTGCGCGGTCTGATATTCGACAGCTACTATGACAGCTACAAGGGCGTAATAATCTATGTGCGCCTTATGGAGGGCAAAATTAAAAACGGCGATGAGTTTCAGCTTATGGCGACAGGCTCTAAATTCAATGTTGTGGAGTGCGGACTTATGCACGCCACATCTATGGAGAACACGGGCGAGCTCAAAGCGGGAGAAGTAGGCTATATCGCCGCTTCGATAAAGTCATTGTCAGACGCTCAGGTTGGTGACACAATTACGCTTTCCTCAAATCCCGCGGAAGAACCGCTCCCCGGTTACAGAGAAGCTCAGTCAATGGTATTCTGCGGAATTTATCCCGTTGACGGAGCCCGTTACGGCGATCTCAAGGACGCTCTCGAAAAGCTTAAGCTAAACGACGCTTCCCTTACTTTTGAGCCGGAAACTTCGGTTGCTTTGGGCTTTGGATATCGTTGCGGTTTTTTAGGGCTTCTGCATATGGAAATAATCCAGGAGCGCCTGGAGCGTGAGTACAACCTCGACCTCATTACAACTGCTCCCAGCGTAATTTATAAACTTCACATGAATGACGGAAGCGTTATGAACATAGACAACCCGACGAACTATCCCGACCCGACGTTGATAGCCGAGGCGGAGGAACCCATGACGGACGCTCACATATATTCGCCCGCGGACTATGTTGGTAACATTATGGAGTTATGTCAGGACAGACGCGGCGTGTTTGTCAGTATGGACTATATAGATTCCGACCGTGTTGATATACACTACAAGCTGCCGCTTGCCGAGATTATCTATGACTTCTTTGATACTCTCAAATCCCGAACACGCGGTTACGCTTCGTTTGACTATGAGCTTGACGAGTATGTAAAGAGTGACCTTGTGAAGCTCGATATAATGCTCAACGGTGAGATTGTTGACGCGTTAAGCTTCATTATCCACAAGGACAAAGCATATCCCAGAGCCCGCAAAATGGCTGAAAAGCTCAAAGAAAAAATACCGCGTCAGCTCTTTGAGATTCCCGTTCAGGCTTGTATCGGCGGAAAGATTATCGCCCGAGAAACCGTTAAAGCTATGCGCAAGGACGTTCTTGCCAAGTGTTACGGCGGCGATATCAGCCGTAAGAAAAAGCTCCTCGAAAAACAGAAAGAGGGTAAAAAGCGTATGCGTCAGCTTGGTTCTGTCGAAGTGCCGCAGGAAGCGTTTATGGCTGTGCTCAAACTTGATACAGATTAGTTATAAAAGGATTGCTTGCGCAGTCCTTTTATGTTTTGTGTTGTCATACTGTACAAATTGTATAGTGAAAATTTGTGAAGTATTTTGCGATGATTTTATTATTTTATACTCTTTATACGTCTAAGATATGTTATAATAAATATGTATTATGTTTTATTTTGGCTTTCCAGGAGGAAATAGTATGAAAAATAACTCTAATAAAATCAGAATTATTGCTTCAGTTTTTCTTTGTCTTGCGTTATTAGTACAGTCAACTGTAGTTTTCGCAGAGGGCAAGGGAACAATTGAAGAACCTGATGAGAAATTAGTCGGAGAGTATGTCGAGGGTGAGGCTGTTGTGCTTCTCAACGACAATGCTGATTCAAAATATATTACCAAATCCAAGGCTCATGAAGCTTACGGTGAAGGCAAAGCGATAAAAGAATCGAGCTCTATAACAGGCAAAAACGGAAAGAAAGCTAAATTTGTTACCGTTAAAGCCAAGGGTGAGTCAACCGAACAGCTTATCAGCGAACTCAAGAATAACAGCGCGGTTAAGTGTGTATGTCCTAACTCTATCAAGCGCAAGGCTTCGATTACAAATGACTCATATTCCGATTTTCAATGGGCTCTTGACAACACAGGACAAAACGGCGGAAAAGCGGGCGCGGACACAAACCCCGAGTCGCTTTGGCCTGTCGCCCAAAAATCACCTAAAGAAGCTATTGTAGCTGTACTCGACACAGGTATTGACTATTATCACGAGGATTTAAAAAATATTCTTTGGACTAATCCCTACGGCTCAAAGCTTCCCGGAATCCACGGATATGACTTTTCGGGCGATATAGCCGACCACTCACCTTATGATAACGACGGTCACGGCTCTCACGTTGCGGGTATCATCGCGGGACAGGCTGACAACGGTATCGGAATCAGCGGTATTAATAAGAGTAATGTTAAAATAATGGCTCTGAAGTTCCTGGATTCCGAAGGTGAGGGGACATTCAGCGGAGAGATTGATGCTTTCAGCTATATTGAGGACGCGTGCAGACTCGGCGCTAACATTAAAGCCGTTAACTGTTCTTATGGCGGCTTGTCAGACATTAACGAAAAGAGAATGTACGACGAGATTTTTGACACTTTAGGCAGTTACGGAGTGGTTACATGTATCGCTTCGGGTAATGAGTCACTTAATATTGATAATATCCGTACAGCTTCAGCCCCTGACTTTAAGGGCTCGCATACTTATTACCTGCCTGCCGAGACAGACAGCGACTATGCCCTTACGGTAGCGGCATATGACGAGAATGACAACGTAGCTAAGTTTTCTAATGTTGGTCAGTGTGTAGATATCGCGGCGCCGGGAACAAGCATTTTATCAACGGTAAGCTTCAACTGCTTTAATCCATCTCTGTATAATGAGACTCAGAAAAGTCAGCTTTGTAAATATTTTGAGAATTATGAGAAAGGCACTCCCGCTGAATTTGGTAAACCTGTTTTATATAATAATACAACAGCCGCTATCGAAACAGACACGGCGAACTGCTTTACAAGCCACAAGGCTATTGTAATTAAATCTTCCGCATCCGGTACGGGAAAAAAGAAACTCATTTTTGAGTTTCCGTATACAATAGATAACATTTATCAGGATTATAAAATCAGCTTTATGCTGAAAGTGTCAGGTAAACTGGGCACATGCAGTTTTAATGATGTTAGCGGAACCTTTAATACAGCTAGCAAATACGAGGGTATTTTGAATAACGGATGGGCATGGAATGTCGACGGAGATGATTCGTGGTGTCATTTTGAAGTAACGAACATTTCCACATGGCTTAATTCCACGAGCCGTAAACTTGTATTTTATTTTGAGACAGAGGGCTCGGTCGCGATTGACGATCTCGCTATCGGCGTCCAGGGAGCCGACGAGGATGATTACGGCAAGTATGAATTCTACCCCGGCACATCTATGGCAACTCCTTATGTTGCGGGCGCTGTTGCGCTTATCTCAAATGTTCGCCCTGAATTTGACGCGTATGATCTTTGCAGAGCTATTGAAAATACAGGAAGAGTTTCGTCCTCATTCGTCGGTAAGACCGAAAACGGAAAAGTTCTTTCTCTTGACAAAATAATTGATTATGTGCCTCCGCTTGAGGGGAAAACCGGCAAGTGCAAATGGAGCTATGATCAGTACACCGAAACACTTACACTGTCGGGCAGCGGAGCGACTGACAATTACAGCTACTCATTCGATCCCGTTACAGGCGAGCACTACCGCTCTGTTCCGTGGTCGGAAGTAGCTACGGATATTAAGAAGGTTGTTGTCAACAAGGGTGTTACAGCCATTGGCGACGGATGCTTCGCGGGCTGCACAAGTCTGAATGAAGTTACCTTGCCTCAGACATTAACATCAATAGGGAAATACGCTTTCTTTGACACTAATATGGACAGCATAACTCTTACCGATAATATCACATCAATCAAGAGAAGCGCGCTAGGATACTATATAAGCTATGGAATCACAAGCTGTAATGAAGTGTTAAACAATATGTTTACTATTTACGCTTATACAGGCTCTAAAACCGCCGCCACTCTGAAGTCAAACGGAACCAGCTATAAAAGTCTGGGAGGACTTACGCTTTCCAAGTACTCCGCTTCGCTCTATGCGAAGGGTACAACCACAATAAAGCCTGTATTGAAAAACATAAGCAATACTACTACTTACTCAAGTTCCAATTCCAAGATTGCCAAGGTAAGTTCATCGGGAAAAGTAACCGCCGTCAAGAAAGGCACCGCGAATATTACAGTCAAGAACGGCAACCTGTCTCAGACATTCAAGGTTACAGTCAAAAATCCCAAGCTCAACGCTACCTCTTTGAAGCTCAAAAAGGGCAAGACGTTTAAGCTTAAGATTACAGGCAAGATAGGTAAAGCTACGTTCAAGTCTTCCAACAAGAAGATAGCCTCGGTAACAACTTCCGGCAAAATCAAAGCCAAACAGAAGGGTAAAGCTACTATCACCGTTAAGACAAACGGAATTACGCTCAAGTGTAAAGTGACTGTTAAATAAAGATTAAAAGGACTGCTTCGGCAGTCCTTTTTTAGCGGGAATCTGAAAAATTATAAAAACATCCTCACTGTCAGCACTGCTGTGACGGCGGCGGTAAGGTCCGCCGCCAGCGCGGAAATCAAAGTGTGGCGCGTCTTTTTTACTTTTACGCTGCCAAAATAAATCGCTATCGCGTAGAAGGTAGTTTCGGTAGAGCCTGCCAGCACGGAAGCGACCTTGCCCGCAAAGCTGTCGGGTCCGATGTCTTTGTAAATGTTTGTCAGAAGTGCCGTGGAACCTCCGCCCGATATCGGACGCAGAAGCACCATCGGGACTATCTCTTTAGGAAAACCGAACGAGTCCGCCAAAGGAGTAATCATTTCGCAAAGCATATCTGTGAATCCGCTCGCTTTGAGCATATCTACTGCTACAATAAGCCCCACTAGTGTTGGGGCAATTTTAATTAAAACCCTTATTCCGTCTTTTGCTCCCGCCACAAACGCGTCAAAAAGCGGAACTTTTTTTACCCAGCCGAAAACTACCGTAACAGCGATAAACAGAGGCATAATTATTTCCATGCTACTGCCTCAAAAGCTTTGACAGCGCCAGCCCGACAGTCAGAGCGCAGGCTGAGCTTATCCATACGCAAGGCAAAATATCAAACGGAGCAGAGCTTCCGTAGCTTTGCCGCAGCGTCCCTACCATAGTCGGCATAATCTGAATTGACGCGGTGTTCATAACCACAAACGTAACCATATCGTCGCTCGCTTTTTCATCACTGTTATTAAGCTTATGAAGCTCTCCCATCGCCGAAAGACCGAACGGCGTCGCTGCGTTGCCGAGCCCGAGGAGATTCGCGCTGACGTTCATACTTATGTAATCCAGAGCCTTGCTGTCTTTTTGGACGTTTTTGAAAAGCTTTTTCAAAACAGGGGAGAGAGCTCTTCCTATAACTCTTGTGAATCCGCCTCGGGACGCTATCTCCATTATCCCCGACCACAAAAGCATCATTCCTGCCATAGTGGTAAGCAGGCTGACACTGTCCTTGGCGCCGTCTATAACCGCGTCAGCTAAGTTTGAACCGTTGCCGGTCGCAATCCCGAAAACTACGGATATTATTATAATCGTCCCGAAAATGTAATTTAGCATATTTTGTCCCTTTGTGAAAAATATTCTCATATATTGTAAACCGTTGACATTATTACCAACATTTGGTAACATATTGTCGAAAGGAGTTTTTGATATGATTTACAAAACATATAAACCCATTGACCCTGTAGGAAGAATTGTTATCCCGAAGGATTTTCGAGACGCTGTCGGATTCAGCGAGGGAGAGGACCTCTTGATTGAGGTGGAGGAAGGAAGAATTGTGCTCTCAAAAGCCGAGCAAACATGTATTTTTTGCGAAAATACCTCGGGACTCAAAAGCTACAAGGGAAAAACAGTGTGCGAAAACTGTATAAAAGCCCTCAATAGCTGAAAAACACTTGACAAACTCAGATAATTTAGATTATATTAATATCATATAAGAGGTGATATTTATGCCACGAATTGATAAGGAAAACTACTATCTTGATATAGCCGAGACCGTTCTGGAGCGCGGTACCTGTCTGCGCCGCAATTACGGCGCGATTATCGTGAAGAACGACCAGATTGTATCAACAGGCTATGTGGGCGCGCCCAGAGGCAGAAAGAACTGCTCTGATCTCGGTGTTTGTATCCGCGAGAAAATGAACGTTCAGAGAGGCACGCGCTATGAGCTGTGCCGCAGCGTTCACGCCGAGGCCAACGCAATTATTCACGCTCCGCGCGAGCAGATGATCGGCGCAACGATGTATCTTGTCGGTAAGGAGTTCGGCTCGGGCGATTACGTCGAGAACGCCAACTCCTGCGCTATGTGCAAGCGTATGATAATTAATGCCGGTATTCAGCGCGTTGTAATCCGTAACACTAAGGAAAAGTTTACGGCGCTCTACGTTGAGGACTGGATTGTCGACGACGATTCTCTCGACGGAAAAGAAGGATATTAAACTCAAAAGGAGATGGGCGGGCATCCGCCCATTTTGTTATGGTAAAACTATTTATTCAAAACATAAATAATATTTCTATAAACGAATTAAACATCAGTAAGCTTTCGCCGTACCGTTACGAAAAATTCAACCGTATTATTGACGAAAAAAGCAAGCGCCAGTCACTCACGGCGGGGCTTATGCTGAATGAGTATATTTCTGATAAAGAAATAAAACTCAATGAATACGGCAAGCCTTATGTTGAGGACGGAACGTATTTCAGCCTGTCTCACAGCGGTGATTATGTAGCGCTGGCTGTTTCGGATAGATACGAAGTCGGCTGTGATATCGAAAATTTAAGGGACTGTGAGTTCTCGCGTATGGGTAAAATTGTTTTCACCGACAATGAGCTCAGCGAGCTGGAAAGCAGCGGGAATAAACGCGAAAAATTCTTTGAGTTCTGGACAAAGAAAGAGGCATTTATAAAGTGTATAGGCGAGGGCTTTCATTATTCTCCCAAGTCTCTTGATTTAAGCGGGGGAAAGCCGTATGTAATACATAATAATATAAAACACTTTTTTAAAGAATATATGCTCACTGGTTACAAAATAATGATATGCTCACAAGATACCGAATATGAAAAAGCGAACCTCCTGTAATAAAACAGGAGGTTTTGTTTTGGTTTTATTTATTTGATGCTCTGCTCGTATGACTGGATCATCTTCTTAACCATCTGACCGCCGACAGAACCTGCCTGACGAGATGTGAGGTCGCCGTTGTAACCCTGCTTGAGGTTTACGCCTACTTCCCTTGACGTTCTAAGACATTTTAAAAATCAGGCATTTTTGTCAGGTTTTAAGCCATTTTTCGCATTTTTTATGATTTTTGACGTGTTGTTCAAACACATCAAAAAGACTATGCGATTTTTGTAGGTGAATTGTCCTGATTAAAAGCTCTTTCATCTTTGCCGATATTACCGATAAACCGATATTTTATCTTTATATTCTGTTTATACGGGATATTATGCGACGCGATTTTGTATTTGTCGGGGAGTATCTTTTCGCCCACATCAATTCGTTCAATGAAGGTTCTGACAATCTCAGGTGTTAAATCATCGATATGATTATATTGTTGGACAAGATTAAAGAAAGCTTTGTATGCATCTTCAATATAAGGCTCGTCAGTTTTTTTCTTGATTTCTTTAGCTCTTTCTTTCAGAGAAGAGGATTCCTTATTGAGCTTTTCAATCATACTTGATAATTGTTCGTCATTAATTTTCCCGTGAGCATTATCGTTATAGAGTTTTAATATAATTTTATCAATATCGCTTATTCTCTTTTCAATACTGTTCAGACTGTCTTTTTCATGATTAACATTCTTAGCGTTGTTCTCGATTGCGGATTGTATTATCTCGTTTATATCATCCTTACTTAAGGATATAAACTGATTTAACTCCGACTTCACTATTTCCACCAAGTCCGAATACTTGATTCTGGCGCCGTGCTCACAATGATTGTTTGAGCGCTTAGGAATATTCAAGCAGGACAGATACCAGTATTTTTCCCGTTCACCTTTGTAAACTGAACCGGCTGAACAGAGTGCGGAACCACAGTGCTCGCAAAAGATAATGCCATTAAAAACACTCTTTCTAACGTTATCATATTTGCTCCAGCTTTTTGTGTTCATTCCCATATAATACTGAGCCATATCATATTCTTCAGGTGTGATTAAGGGTTTGTGAGTATTGTAGGTAATAACCCAATCCTCCGGCGGGATATTTACTTTCTTTTTGGACTTCAAACTAACCTTAGTAGTTTTGCCGAGAACGGTGTGCCCAAGATAAACCTGATTCTTTAAAATACGTTTTACTGTTGTGTGATTCCAAGTATCGGTAGCTCTTGAAGCTCCCTTTTCGCAAAAGTCATCACGATACATAACTCTGTATTTTAAAGGTGTTATTGCAGACTCGTCAGTAAGAATATCGGCGATTGCGTGAGCTGAATGCCCTTTTGTTGCAAGTTCAAAAATATGTTGAACTAACGGAGCTGTGTTAGGGTCGGGAATTATATTTGTTCTGTCATTGGGATTGCGCATATATCCGAAAGGGGGACAAGCGCAATACTCACCTCGTTTACGCTTTTGATTGATAACCTGTTTAATTTTACGAGATGTATCACGCAGGTAAACGTCATTCATGGCGAACTGGAAGGGGGCCATTAGATTTACTTCGTTGGAATCAAAGCTATCGCTGATTGCGATGTAGTGAATATCATGTTCCGGGAAAAAGGTTTCCGCATAGTAACTTGATTCACTCATATCTCTGCCCAATCTTGATAAGTCTTTTGTTATAACAGTATTAACAAGTCCTGTGTCGATATGCTGTAACATATCCTGAAATCCAGGCCTTGTGAAATTTGAACCCGAATAGCCGTCATCAACAAATTCTCTGACAATCGTGATATTGTTATCTTGGCAATATTGACGTATTATATTTCTTTGGTTAGATATACTTTGTGATTCGCCCGATTTAGCTTCTTCTCGGGAGAGTCGCATGTATATATCTGCTAAAGCAACAGCAGCAAACATTTTTTCATCTCCTTTAATACTGCTGTTTACTTAACTTCACAACAGTATTATATCATGGATAAAAGAACTATTCAATTTATTGGAAAAAACTTTTTATTGGTTATATTTGCCAGAATAATATCTTTAATTGTTTTACCGCTTCCAAAAACACGGTCGACATTATATATTCCGTTTCCGATTCTATATTCTTGATTACTTATATCTTTTTTATCAAGGATGTTATTGAGTTGCATAGAATACCTCCCTGAATCTAGTGTTGGAAAAAGAGTACTGAATATACAAAAACGTGTTATTGATAGCATTTTATTTTTCTTAATTCGGCGTGCTTTCCGTCGAGATACACAATAGCAGTGTCCGTAAGATTGCCGTATTTTGAGGGCGGATATACGGGTTCCTCAGTTTCCGTTGATTCGAAGGATTCTTTCAAAGTTCTTTTTGTTCCTATAGTTTGAACAAAATGATTTCTTGTGATTTCATCATTAGCCTTACAACAAACCTGATACGTACAATTTCCCAGCAATGCTTGTGCTCCGTCATCGCCGTACTTTTTGACGAGCTGTGCGGCTGACTGACATACTAACATCATTACGACAGATTTACTCCTTAAGGTCGATAAAAATGAGTCAATTGTTTCGTATGAAAAAGTAAGTCTCGGATACTCGTCCAATATACATAAGATTGGACGATTTGTATGTTGATTAAACGCTGTATCAGGACGATTAGAAAAACTAATAAAAAAGCTGTTTATTATGAGCGTGAAAAGCGGCGCGTAGACACTTAGATTACTTTGGCTGATTTGCAGATATATATCATAGCCGTCATATAAGTTTTTTGCTGATATACACTTGCCTTTCCCGCTTAACAGAACATCCAATGTAGGATTCGAAAAAGGAATAAGCGCCGTATTCAATCTATCATAACAACCACTGACATTTCTTTCGTTATTGCCTATCAATCCCACGACTTGTTCACACGCTGCGGGAATACGAGAATCTACAACACATTCTATCCACTCAAATATATTAGACGGGAAAAAATCAGGTTTATATCCAGCAGGTCTCTTGTTATGTAAAACTGCGTGCAGGAATTCCGGAAAAGTAAGGCTTTTGCATACTTCCAACAAATAAAGAAGAAAACCTGTAAACATTTTCCTAGCTGTTACGCTGAAATAAGGTTCTTTTTGGCTGTCTAAAGGAATTAGTATTTCAGCCATATTTGAAACCCGAAGCTTTAGCTCTGTTTTGTTTAGCTTAGCAAATCCTTCAAAAGGATTAAAGTGAGCGCTCTTTTGAATCGCGTTAGGAATATCCGGAACAAATCGTATTATCCTACGATAGCGCTTATTATATTCATAGATATCGCCTTTTATATCAACTGCCAGTACACTGCCGCCAAAACACCTAGCGTTAGGCTTAACCATGGATACTGTTTTGCCTGAGCCCGGTGAACCGAATACAGCACAGTTCATTTCTGTGCCAGAGTCATATTTGACAAGGTAATCATCTTCACTGTATCCAAACATAATGCCTTTAGCGTTATGCCAGTCTTCTTTATATAACTTTGAACAATCAAGTTTGTTAGGATCTGATTTCATAAAAAATGAAATCAGATAAAAGGGTGTTTGCTTATAATGCCATACATCGTATACTATATTTCTGTTGAACTCTTCTTTATATATTAACCATATGAAAGAAACGCAATATAGTAATGACCAAAATACTATTATTAATATTTTTATTGCGAAGTTTCCCAGGTTATTGCCAACAGCAGCAATTGGATTAGAGCTTTTTTCAGGCTTTGAGAATAATACTATCATTATTCCAAATAATCCAACTATAATAAAACACAGATGAAACCATTTATGTCCGATAGTATATTTCCTAATACAGCTTAGTATTCTTTTTCTTGTTCTTGAGTCCACGATTGTTTCGCTCCTTTCGACCAACCTGATCGCGAGCTGTCGCTCCACGGCGAGGCAGTAATTTCGTGTGCTTTCTTTAAATCTTTAACCTGTTCTTTTAGCAACTCGTTTTCTTTTTCTAACTCTCTTAGTTTGGTTTCCTTTTTTAACTGTTCAACTGTTCTGTTGCCTTCCGCGGTAGCACCGTTAAGCACGCTACATTTTATACCTCGTCTGTCCAAATAGTTCTGAAAATCGATATGCCAATTCTGCAAGTGCTTTTTATTCAGTAAATCATTTGCGCAGACCTTTTCTTTATATTTGGCTGATTCGGTTATATTGCCGTGTGCGTTAGGTTTCATAAAACGCTTATTCTTAACAATGGGAATAAAAGAATAATGCAAGTGTGGTCGACCCGCGATAATATCACCATTTGAGTTTCTTACACCCTCGTCATAATGAACTACAGACTGAACGCAATTCCGTTCTCCGTAAAGAGAATTACAATAATTATGAGCCGCTTCAAAGAAAGCTGATTCATCTTCTTTTGATAAATCTGCAGGAGCGGTTATCACCCATTGAGCCATAGTGTTGACCGCCTTATTTCCATATAAATAAACCTCAGAAATGCGTTGTTTATAATAGCTGTAACATTCTTTCGCAATTTCACCATGTGAACTCAGTGTATAATTAAGATAACATCTTTCGGAGTCTATCTCTATGTTGATAGGCGGTTTTGGAGATTCACGAGTGTTATGCCTCAGATGATAACTAACTACTCCTGCCGTATATTTTTCAACTCGTGCCATATGGGCACTCCTTTCAAAATATTATTTGTTGCGTTGCAACAAAATGAGAGTTGCACTCTCAAACTCTCGCTCAATATGGCGTTTAGCTGTTGTGGGTTTAATTCTATGTTAGAATTAAACCCACAACATACATAAACTGCCATATACAAGCTATGGCAGTTCTTGCAGAACTTCCACCGCTTAACTTCGTTAAGCTTAGCTTGCAAGCGTGTCGCTGTGCCGCTTTAGCGACACAGCCGCTTGACCTAAATTGCGTCGCTCTACGAGCTAGCAATTTTTCAAGGGCTATCACCCTTGTCGGTTGCCCCTGCGGGGCAAAAGGGGCGTAGCGCCGCCCCTAGCCCTACTCATCGCCGAGCATGCGTATTAGAGACGCTATACATCGATAGGTGTAGGGGCTTTGCTTGATGTTTTCCCATTCTTTTAAGATATCAGAAAACACATCATGATATGTTTGATAATCATTAAGCTGATCTTCAGCGCGGAAATTAAGCAACGCATTCCACTTCGTAGCGAAATAATCCCATTCATGACTATCTTTGATGATTTGATACTCTGTATGGGAGGTAATTATCTCTGCTGCCTTTGTTATTGAATAGTAGTCATCCACGTTAAGCGGTGAAGTTGTAAGATCGTGTGGATTATTGATGAAGAGTCTTGCGAGCTCTCGAATAAGAGCGTTACGCTGTAGTTGAGCTGTTTTAAGTTTTTTTAGCTTTTTGGACATAAGTTTAACCTCCTGTAATTATTGTTGGAATATCCTCGCGTCTGACCGTAGAGAGCTGATGGCGCCGCTCTCTGTTTGCTTAAATAAGATTATAAGGCTTATTCAGATAGTTTTACACGTATATAAAACCGTTATTTTATTAGTGTTTTTTACTAATAAAATAACGGTTTACTCTTGATTTTTAAAAAATTGGGTATATAATTGTTTTGGTGATAAAAAATGAAACACAGTAAGGAATACTATATAACTGTTTCAAGGCAGCTTAACAAATACATTCATAGTTTAAAAAGAATTAAAGATCTTTTAGATAAATATGATATTTCATTAACGTATACAAAAAAGGGTTATGATGATTTTTATTCTCATTTAATAAAATGTATAAAATTTTATAAAACTATAAATAGCTTTATTAGATCCGATGAGTATGAAAAGTTGGGTATAGTTTTAAAAGACTATGAAATTGAGGAGGAGAAAAAGAAATTGAAAGACTTTATTGATTTATTTGATGAGCATATTGATGAAATAAATAAAGCATATAATAATATTATTCATGGCTGCATTAGTAATGAGCAGTGTAGCTTAATTAGAAAAATAGTTTATAATAATGTTGATTTTATTAATAAAACAGTTAAGATTTATTATGGCCAAAAACCAAATGCATACAAGCATCTTACGTACTATTTTGATTTTATAAATATTTTTGAACCTTCTGATGATGAGGATGATGATTCTTATCCTTTTATCAGTTTTTATGTAAATTCAAAAAAAGGGCTGTTAACCAGTGATAGTAAGTATAATGCTTTAACTGATTTGCTAAATATTCCTACAGAAAAGATATCTTCATATGTTTTTAAAACATCTAGTTATAATAAAAAAGAAAATGAACAACACCTTGAATCCTTAACAAAAGCCATAAAAAAATATAATGATAAATACGGTCCGTTTTTAAAAATTGAGGATGGAGAAGAATTTTCTATAGATATATATACAGCATATGAAATAATTAATAGGATTAAAGCTACTTTGTGGTTAAAGCAAGAACTATCTAATTGGTATATGAATGGTAGCGGAGATGTATATAAAATCTTTTGTTATGTTTTTTATTTATTGGTTTCTCCGGAAATTGATATTACAATAAAAAATGAATTGAAGCATTCTTCAAGATATTACAAAACTAAATCACTTAAGGTTTTCAATGAAATAATTGAGTATTTTAAAACTTGTGGTATTAATGTAAATAAAGATAATGAATTCATTTACTCCCAGGAACATCCTAATTCTGGATGTGCAAATTATTTTTGCTCATATTTAAAGAAAGTTGATTTGCCGGATGCTAATTCATCGTCATATGACGGGTTTTTGGTTATAAATTTTATGAAAAGATTTGTAAATGAAATAGGTAGTATCTGTGAGATAACAGATGAAGTGTATTATAAAGGAGATGCATATCTTTCGAAACTTGAAAAGCTCAGTGCATCACATTTTTTGTATTATGTTGCCAGTATCATATTAAATGATGAATTAAACTATCATTTGAATCGTATATGCTTAAAAATTAATGAAGGCAGTAAACGCTTTGAAGGAAGTAAATATTTTGAAGGCATTAAATACTCTGTATGGGAAATAAATGATTTAATTGATGCATTATATCTTGCTGTAGCACAATTAAATTCGGACGTGTACATTGTAAAAAAATGTAAATATTGCGGAAATAGTTTTATTGATTTTAAAGGAAATCAAAAAAAGGTACATTGTTCTGAAAGATGTAGCGGAAAATCCAGAAGCTACAAGCATTCAAATAAAAATAGAACTATGAAACCAAAAAACAAAACACAGTTAAAAGATATTATTACTACCAATTTTGATAATATGGAGTTTGTTTTTGGCGATGAAATACAATTTGAAGAATTTGATATTTTTTCTAATCCTAAACTGAATGATATTATTTCTGATTTAGAAGTTGATAAATGATAGTATTATCCGTAGCATAATAGTTATGCTACGGATAATTATATCGTGATTCTATTAAACATGTTTAAAAAATAGTATTCCCCAAAATCAAATTTTTTTCGATTTTGGGAAATGTTGCGTTTATTATAAAGCATTACATAGTGATATTGATTTAGTATTAGTCTAGTTTTGCCCAGTGACTTGTCGTAAAAATTTAAAGTGATATAATAATATAGAAGGATTTAATGAGAACTTGCATATTAGAAGAAACAATATTATTCAAAACATTCATATGAAGTGATTTCATAACCTGAAATGAGTCTGTATGTGCAAATTGCATAAATAAGAGCTGTCATTTTTGGTGAGTTACACACACCAAAATATGGTATAATATAGTTACCGCACAAATCTAATAATTTTTTCTAATCAGCATTATCAAAGGCGTGCATTTATTTTTATAAAAATGCAGGCTCGCTTCACGTATTTTGATAATGCTTGATTAAATTTGTGTGGTAACAATTTGAGCTGTGCGTTTTTTAGTGCGTACAACATTCGTTGTCCGCACTTTTTTTGTTGAAGATTTGAACCTTTTTATGGTGTCATTCGTCTATTAAGTAGAACAGTATAAAGGAGGACGATTTATGCGGTGTTATAAGTGCGAATCCGAGCTTAGTTATATGGGTGCTTTTTGCGCAAAGTGTGGAAAGAAAAACCACGATTACCAAGAGATGATTAAACTTGTTATTGATAATAACGAAGAAGCAAAAGAAGAAATGGTTTATCGTGCTACAAACATTGTGTATTATTCAATTAAGGCGCTCATAAAAAATGAATATGACCGTGAAGATATTATGCAAGAGTGCTTTATAAAGATTATTAATAATATTGCGAGTTTAAAAGATTCAAGTAAATTTGAATCATGGGTAAAAACTCTTGCGGCTAATACCGCAAGAGATTGGCTCAAGAAGAATAAACCAATTGTTTTTTCTGAGATTGAAAAAGACGATGACGACTATATCTCCAGTATTGAGGATACCGATGATAGTATCAATCCCAATTATCAAATTGAATCCGACGAAGCTGATAGTTTGATTAATGAACTTTTAGATGAATTATCTGATAAACATAGATTGGTAATATCAATGAATGTTTTACAGGATATGAGTATACGTGATATATCTGAGTCACTTGGGTGTTCTGAAGGAACAGTTAAAAGCCGCTTGCATTACGCTAAAGAGAGTCTTAAAGACAAGATTCTTGAACTTAGGAAAAAAGGAGTTTCTATATTTACAGTTTCTCCGATTGCATTGTTACGATATCTTTTCCAAATCGTTGTTTCTCAGCCTGCAAAAATGTCAGCATCAGATATTCTTGCTGCAGTTTCAGTTCCTGTTATAGGTGGAGCAACAGTTGCTGGAGTTATCGGCGCAACAGGCGGAACAGTAGCAAAGGCTGGAGGGTTATCGTTAGCAACAAAAATTATTGCTGCTGTTGCTTCTACTGCGTTTGTTGCAGGTGGGATAATCGGTGGGACAATTCTATATAACAATTCCAAAAACCAAAGTTCATCCGAACCCATTACATCATCTGTATCGGCAACAATAGATTCAATTAGCGAAACTGAGCCAAATACAGAACAAGGTTTGACGAAAACTATGCAAAAAGAAATCAAGCCTGTTTTAGGCGAGTATGAATTTTTGTCTGGAAATTCTGGAGCCAATAGTTATTCGTTAAATGTTGATTTGAAAACAGATAATAATAAAATCAAGTCTGAAATACAGTATAAATTATCAAGTAGCAATAATTTTATTAAATTAAAATATGATTATGTATCCGTTAAGAAAAAGGGCAATACATATTATTGTGAAACTGATGGGGGCTTTGGTGACGTAACTGAACATATTATTACTGAAAAAGAAGATGGACTATTACAAATTGATACAAATGGAGATATTCCTATTCTAGATTGCGCTAGCGGTGTTTGTTCGGAGAAATACTTAGAGGGTGTTGATAAGCTCTCATTTGAAGAGTTTAAGAATAAAGCTCAAACAATAAAAGAATCTCAAAACATTAAGAATGGTGTGTGTGGAAATATTGGTATTTTGCCGATGTATAAAGGTGAATCAGTAAAAGATGCTGAATTTGAGATTATAATACCGCCAAAGTGGAAAAACAAATACTATATAGATGGAAGCGTAAATCAGAATAATGAATCTTTAATTATGCCTACATCGTTAATGCAATTTAAAACTATAGAAGGGAACAAATTATTATTTGCTATCTATCTTACAGAAAAAGAAAATACAGAAATGTATAGTACAGCATATAAAGATGTGTTCTCAAAAATAGGAGAAGTCGGCAATTATAGTTTGTATTATTTTGCACCAAAGATTGAAGAAGGCTTTTCTGAAGAATATAAGTCTATGTTAGGAGATAATTGGGAAATATACTCTTCTTTCAGTATGGTTAATAAAGAAGCGGAAACCTATTTAAGGAAAGAATTACCGGTTGTTAAAACCGGACATTCCGGAGAAAACAGATTTTCAATTAATGATTGTAGTTTTGCTCTGACGTTTCCTGAATCGTGGGATAATCAATTCATATCTGTTGATAAAGGAGATTCTATTCGTATCTATGCCTATGATAATAATGATATTGAGGGTATATATGAGTTATTTGTTTTAATGGCGTTTGAAGATGATAGTAATAATGGAAAGCCTAAATTGCTTGGAAAAGCAGGTGAGCATTATATTTACAAAGTTACAACCGATAAATTTAACTATGATAATGACAGAATAAATCGAAAGAATGATGAGATGTATTTAAAAAACCTTACGTTTTTTGACACATTTAGAGAGTTATAACAGTTAAAAATCATAGAAAGAGAGGAAAAAGAAATGAAAAGAATAATAGCGTTATTGTTTGCTCTATTTATTGTTTTACAATTGGTATCATGTGGTAATGAGGATAAGCCAAAAGGTTCTGTTGGAAAAGGAAATGGCTTTTTTAGTGAGAGTAATAATATTGAAAGAAAAAGCTCAAAATATAGAGTTTTAGCATATGGGTATTATAATGATAACATAGTATATGGTGATGGCTATAAGGAAAATGAAGTGCAATCATCTTTAGGGGATAGTGTTTCTCTATATTCTTATGCTGAAAATGAGATTATTAAAGACAATTCAGATGATTCTACAAGCGTATTTGATAGAGAGGAAAATCCAATAGATAAATGGGAAAAACCATCTGGTGATTATTATGAGCTTGTTTTGGAAAAGAAAGATTCAAAAAATAGCATGAAAACTGAAATAAAGATGGGAGTATTAAAAAACAACGAGTGGTTAGTTAAGCTTACAGATGATTTCCCATTTTTAGAGAATGGTTGGTTTAAGGGAATAGAGGAGCAAACAGAATATGATGAATTAGTCGAGGATGAAGACAAACGACCGTTCAAATATATAGGTCAAGGTGTATTTATGTATTGTGATCGTGTGGTCTATAATGTTGAAACAGGGGTTTCGTTTAGAATATATGGAGAAAAAGCTAGTACGGCAATTAGTGGAACTGCACGAGATTATGCTTCAGATGATATATTAGGTGATGATCAAACTATTTTAACAATAGATAACTTCTGGGATTATATACAAAATGAATATGGTTACGTAGATAAATACGTTACTGGAGAAAAGCCAGATGAAGAATTAGATAAAGAACACGATTATCTTGTTTTGTATGATCTAAAAAATGGAAAGAAACGTGTTTTAAATAAAGCTGGTAAAGAATCTAACAGAAGGGATTTAGAACCCAAAGAAGAATTTTCTTTTGAGGAAGATGGGAATTCGTATAAAAAGTCAAAGCATGATTATGAATATGAAGAGTATGGTAGTTTTAATGAAGGATATTGTTTCTTTAATGTTAGTGATAATGTTTTTGGCTTTTTTGACTCACATTTGAATGATGTGTGTGCGTTTAATGTTGAAGAATTAAATAAAGAAAATAATCTGAATAATTTTGATATAATAGTTGATGTAAGAGATTGTAAATTAACTAATGGACAATATTGTTTTATATGTAGAGGTACAAATAAAAATTTTTATAAAACAACCTTTTCTATAAAGGATAAAAGTTTTACTGTAGATAAACTTGGTGATAAAGAATCTGCTTATTATGAAGATGATGAGAACTGGTTTAATCCGATTTTGGGAAATAATTTTTTCCCTAATGGCTTTGGCGATTCAGAAGATGATAATTAAAACAGATGATTTCAGCTTTTTCTATAAATATCAACAATGAATTTATAAAGGAGATATAATCATTATGAAAAGAGTAATTAGTTGTATTTTAACGGTATGTATTCTAGTTACGAGTATGGTGATTTCAAATGTTGTTGTGTCAGGCTTAACAGGCGAGTGTATCGACGCCAACGGAACAAATGTGAATTCACAAAACTATGAAAAATTCGGTGATACGGTTAAGTCATATTTTTATGATGAAAACGGAATTCTTATGACTTTACGCGCAAACGCCGTTAAGGATAAGTATGTTGCGGAATACTATACAGATGATTTAGCTTTGGTGAAAGCGGTTAGCATTGATAAAGAGCTTCCGATTTTTGGTGCATTTTATTCTAATGATAATTACTATTTTGTTTTATCAGGTCAGGAAAACCCGCAGTGTGATGATTCGGTAGAAACATATAGAATTACCAAGTATGACAAAGATTGGAATAAACTCGGTTGTGACAGTATCTATGGTGCTAATACAACTATTCCGTTTGATGCTGGTTCTGCACGTGTTGCAGAAGCAAGCGGATATCTTGTTGTGCATTCTGCACACGAGATGTATAACGGACATCAGGCGAATATCACATTGCAGTTTGATATAGAAAACGCAAAGTTTTCCCAGTGTTTTACCGGAGTGTGGGATATCAGTAAGGGTTATGTTAGTCATTCGTTTAATCAGTTTACAGCCATTGAAAACAATAAATTGATTACCGTAGATCACGGAGACGCGTATCCCAGAGCAGTAGTATTGTGTTTGTATGACAATGATATAAGTACAGGAAAGTTCTATTCAAATTGTGAATCTATAGAGCAGCTTACATACAGTGGTGGTGTCGGTAATAATGATACTGGAGTTTCTGTAGGCGGATTTGAGGTTTCAAGTTCCTCGTATCTCACTTTAGTTAGCGCCGCGGAGGATTACGATAAAGAAACAAGGAATATAAAGTGTTTGGCGACAAATAAGGAAACAAAGGAAACCCGCGTTGTTCAACTATCTCATTACGAAGAAGGAGAGGAAAGTGCATCAACTCCTCAAATGACTAAAATTGATGATGAGCATTTTATGGTTTTGTGGAGCAGAGGCAATAATGTATACTATCATCTCATTAATGATAAGGGCGAAGTTATAACAGCAATGGGAAAAGCGCTTGAAATAAAAAACGCCGAGATATCCGATTGCAAACCAATTATTCATAACGGAAAAGTTATGTGGTATACTTGGTCTGACAATGAGGAAATTGTTTATTGTATTGATATTGATGACATTTCTATAACCGAGAATAAGCGAATAACAACAGGACACGATATGGAAATTACAGAAGGAAACGAGAGCGATTCTCGCACAATATTGCATTGCAGAAAATGCGGTCATACTGAGTATTTAGAAGTTCCTGATGATTTTGAGATTCGCTCCGGTAGTTCGTATCAGTTTATTATTAATCCGTTTGAACCTAAATTCCATTTGAATCACCCTGAATACATAAGTATTTCCGCAGAGACAGAAAACCCTAAATCGGCTGAGTTTGAAGTTCTGATTGAAGACGAAAGCATTCTGAGTTTTAAAAAGATTAATAATTCAGTCGGAGTATTTACTGCTAACAAAGATGGAACTACAAAACTGACTGTGCGTTTAAAGTACAGACCATCGGTTGCCATAGTATACACTGCTGAAGTAGGACATATTTTATATGAATGCACCGGTTCTGAATACACACCCGAAAACTTTAAATCTCCGACTTGTACCGAAGATGGTTTTGCTACATATTATTGTTGTGTTTGCGCAATAAGAGTTAAGAAAAGTGTTCCCGCATTGGGCCATGATATAGTTGAAACCGTAACAAAGGAAGCTAATTGTGTAGAAGACGGAACAAAGCACTTCGCTTGTTCAAGGTGTTCATATAACTATGATGAAACAATACCTTCCCGTGGGGGGCATAATTTTGAATTGATAAAGACAGTTCAGCCTAAGTGTGAGACCGATGGATACTATCAGTACAAATGCAAAAATTGCAGGACAACAAAAAAAGAAACTATACCCGCGACAGGGCACAAGCCTAGTGATTGGGTTGTGACTATTGAGCCAACATGTACATATAATGGTGTGAAAGTGAAAAACTGTGAGACTTGCCAAAAGAAATTGGAAACACAGTCAATCCCAATGTTAGAGCATGATTATGAATCCATTGTTGTGCTGCCGACATATACTACGATGGGTTACACAAAACACAAATGTAAAGGCTGTGGGGAGACATATTTTACCGATTATGTAGATATGTTGGTATCAGAGCCATCGACTGAACAAACAACTGAACCCGCCACTAATACCTCCACAGAAGCAACAATGGAAACCGTTCCTATAACAGAAAATACTACAGATACTACAACTAATACACAACAAAGTATAGAAACTGAACAAACTTTGCCAAGTGAGCAAAATATCAATACCGTATACTTCCTTAATACCCCTGGCTGGACAACGATAAATTGCTATGCTTATAACAATAACGGCAACGAGTTGAGCGTTTGGCCGGGCACGGCTATGAATAAGACTAATTATAAGGTGAACGGCTACGATATATACAGTGTTACATTCGATTCTTCCTTGTATGATAATGTTGTTTTTACGGACGGAATTAATCAGTCTGAATCTTTAATACCATATGCGCATAAGTGTTATCGTATCGATAATGATTTGTGGTTTGCGATAGAGGATAATATCGACACAGAGCCAACGCTGGTAACTGAAAATACTCAACCCACTATTACTGAATCAACACAAGCTACGTCGACGCAGACAACTGATGATACGCAGAGTACCGAAGTTACTGAACCAACTCAGGCAACTGAGGTAACTCAGTCTACCCAAGCTACCGAGCCTACAGAACCCACCACAGAAGCCAAGACTACTATAACTTTAAAAGCGGCTAAAACATCAATCTATGTCGGCGATACCACAACCGTCAAGGCTACTGTCACCAATTCCAACGGCGCTACTACATTTTCTTCAAGCAACACAAAGGTTGCTACAGTAAGTTCAAAGGGTGTAGTAAAAGGACTTAAAGCGGGCTCAGTTACTATAATCGCCAAGAACAACGGCAAGTCCGATTCGGTTAAGATTACAGTCAAGCAAAAAGCCAACACGATAAGCGTTAAAGCGGCGGCTAAGACCGTTAAGTACGCTACTGTCAAGAAGAAGGCTGTAACCGTATCAGCTATAACCGTAAAGAAGGCCAAAGGCGTTGTAACATACAAGAAAGCCTCAGGCAGCGCAAAAGTTACCGTCAACAAAAAGAACGGCAAGCTGACCGTTAAGAAGGGCACCAAGAAAGGCACATACACGGTTAAAGTCAAAGTCACCGCCGCGGGCAATACAACCTACAAGGCAGGCAGTAAGATCGTGACGGTTAAGATCAATGTGAAATAAAAAATAAGCCGTCATTTGTTTGACGGCTTTTGCCTTAAAAAGAAGAAATGTTGAGTTAAGGAGTAATGAATATAGAAGAAAAGAGTTTTCGAATACGAAAAAGCAAACTTAATTGTAAGAATTAATAGTTGCGGAGGAGTAATTATGACAAGCAAACCAACACCGTTAGCTGAGAATATAAACCCATATCAAAGAATTAAAGATTCTGAGGTATATAATTACATCAATATGATACTTATGAATACCTCTAATCAAAAAGATCTAAATCATATATTTGCCGAAAAGGCAATGTTGCTAAGCAAGAGTTACAAAACAACAGAAAATGATAAGCTTGCAGAGTTTTCAAAGTACATTTCCGAGAATTTAAATGTTTTCTCTGATTGTATTTGTCAGCTAAGGAGTCAAATTATAAGTAAAAAAAGTTTTAAGATTGAACTGCGTAATAATAACAGTGTTGAACGTTTTATGATTAAATCCCTTTTTTCTGATTTTGAGAAAATGGGAATGATAGGCAAATGCACTTACGACGTCAATTCAAATACAATTAATGGATGCTTTATTAACAATCAAGAATTCTATAATTATATAAATGGAGATTTCTATGAAATCTTTGCTTATTATGAAGCAAAGAAGGTTTTGGAGGAACTCAGTGAGGCATATGACGTTGAATATGAGCTTTATAAAGATGTTTATGTGCATATCCCGATTGGGAATCAGCATGTTGAAACAAGAGAGCTCGATCTTCTCATCCGATTTGATGACAGGGTTTATGTTGTCGAGGTTAAGTCTGGCAGTAATCATAAAGTCAGAAATTTCTATACACTAAATAGGAGACTTGGACTTGATACTTTTTGTTCAATGATTCTTATTCCCAGCCTGAATAAAGGCTCTGCTTCAAAGATTGAAGATTTTTACAAAGTCTATGTCGCAGACAGTAATTGTTTTGCGGACAAGCTTAGCCAAATGATAAAGGAGAGATTCCTTTCTGATGAGACATATGATGATTACATCTATTGGCAGGAAGACAACGATATAAATAACTATGATTCTCAAGATTACATAAGTTTCATTGATGAAGAAGAGGCACAGTCATATTTTGATAATGGCTTTGATGAAGGCTTTAGAGAAGGCTATACAGCCGGTGAGATTGATTCGGGAAGTATGTTCCACGAATACCAAAAACATATCATCGGGATTTTGCTTTTATGCGGAAGGTTTTCAGAAGAAGAGATTGCGTTTGTATCCAAGTGCGATTCTAATGTTATTGAAGAAGCAAGGGAAATATTGGCGAATCGCGGATGGAGTAATTGTGTAAAAGAGATTCAAAAATATATTAGTGTTAATAATGAGGAGAGATTGCAATGAGTATGAGTTATGATGATTGTAGAGCGGATATAAGCATAACCGATTATAATAACGGCTATGATGACGGCTTTGAGGCTGGATATGAGGAAGGTTTGAAATCAGGGAAGGATGAGAGAGATAGAATGATTGCAAAATTTCTTTTAGAAAGCATTAAGGATTATTAAAACAATATCTTCTAGTAGGTTTACTGTAAATCAAATAGAATGACTAAGACTCCGTGAGATGAAAGAATCTCACGGAGCTTTTTAAATAGTATTCATCATTTCTTGCCGCCAATGCACCCATTGGGTGCATTAGTCAAGCTTTTGAACTAACCAAACATATATTGATACTTGTGTTTTTGATTGTACAGTAAATCTTTTGCGCGTTGAATGGTTTCGGGAGGATAGTATTCCGCAACATCTTTAAAGATTGTTTCGATATCTTTGTTTGTAAAATTAAAGCTCAGGTGATAGCCGTAAAGCTCCTGGGCGGCGTCGAGCTGCTCATCAAAAACACGGCTGAAAGGTTTCGAGTGGATTTTAGGAATAAGCGTATATATTTCTTCGCCAAGCGGAAAGTCTTCCGTTGTATCCGCGAGGAGGGATAAACCAAAATCAAAATACGGGCAATACCTGTATTCGTCTGTATCATCATTAAGTATGAAAGCTATGTTGTTTGTGTGTCTGTCCTCATTGAGAAAGAAAGCGTCCAATTCTAGCATCGTGGTGAGATATTTGCCCACATTTTGCAGATTTGTGACTTTCTCAATAAAATCAACTGTATGCTTTATTTTATCCTTTGGTTCTTCATATTTTAGCAACTCTTTTGCCATTGAGTTTGCCAGCCATTGTTTTGACAGATGTTCAAGAGTAACTATGCTCTCGTTTTTCTTTTTAAAGTTTTTGGAATAACAGCCGTTAAACTCTCTGTTGTCAAACTCGATACGAATAGGGGAGTAGGATACGAAGTTTGTTATATTTGATTTTTCCAATAGCTTTGAAATTACAACCTCACACAGCGCTTCATATCCCATATGATCGGCTTTGTACCAGTTGTTTCGCACAAGCCATTTAAGCTGATTGCCTTTTGATGAAGTCGCTTTTGTGTCAATGAGCGACACATCATTAAGATTGATTGTTTTAATCAAAACGCCAGCCTCCTTTTCTTTGTAATGTTGATGTATTGATTATCCTCGGCGGTTCGTCCTTTAGTGAGTTCAATGATTTGCATAGGGTCATAGCTGTCTACCCCGATTTTATCAAGAACCGTTTTTCGTAAAGCTCTTGATTTTGGGAAACATCTTTCGTTGATAAAGTTTTCAAAATCTTCCCATATCGGTTTTTCGTTAATTCCGAAAGCTCGCTTCATTATATCGTTTGTACGGTTGATTATTTTTATTTTTTTGTTTTTATAATCAACGTAGATTTCCGTACATACTTTTTGCTTGAACATAAAATCAAGCCGCATAACATAATCGTTCGTCAGCGGTTGGTTTAAGCGCTTTGAAATTGTCTGACGACTGACATTAAAGTGCTGAGCTATTTCTTTTGTAGTTTTACCCTCTGTCTGCATTTTAACGGCGAGGTTAACATCTTCGTTGGAAAGAGATTTTTTTCGTCCTCCGCGAAGTCTGCCCGCTATTTTCCTAAGCTCGGTTTCGTCGTCGGTGCCGAATAATTCAATACATAAGTCACGATAATCTTTCATAATATCACCATAGTGTAAAATATCATTCTTTACACTATTATATATTATGGATTTATGAATGTCAATATATGTTTTAGACTTTTTATGTGTTTGTTTGATATATATTTCATAATCCTATTATCCATAAGTAGAAATCCGACAGCCGAAGCTGTCGGATTAAATAATTTTTATGTTTTATCCATGGGAACAATAGCAAGAGTTTTGCCTAAAGGAGCTAGTAGTTTTAAGAGTGTTCCTATATGTGGATCAGTTGTGCCGTTCTCCATTCTGGAAATAATCGGTTGTTTTACGCCGCTTAATTCTTCTAGTTTGCGTTGGCTTATTCCGCTTTCGGTTCTCGCTTTAATAAGTTCGCCAATAAGAGTAACTCTTAATTCGCTTTCAGATTTTTCTTCAGGAGTTAATAAGGTATCAATAAAATCTAAGGCATCTCCACCGATAGCTTCGTTTCCTCTCGCTTTTATATCATCCATATTCTCTTTAGTTTGTTCGATTGCCAATGTGTAGTTTTTATTTTTTTTCATTTTCATCACTCCTCACTAATATTATACTTTTAAGTTATCATTATTGCATTTTTGCATTTTTATTTATGTATTTGAAGTTAAGTAAACAGCTTTTTATGTATTTTTTGTTTATTTGATGTATTTGAACACCTTCTATCGCATTTTTAGCAATTCCCGAAAGGCGCATAAAATGGGAGTTTTTTATTTTTTTAGATGGTTTTGAACGTCAACTTTCGGTGTGGTTTTTTCGGCTTTTATTATGCGTTGCCTTTTGTGTTGATTTAAGGAATAATACTATTATTAAAAAATTCTTTTATACTTCAAGGAGATTATATAGTAAATGGATTCAATAATAGAATATATGTAGCAACTGACAGCTCAAAATATGGAGGCCTATATTGCATATCTGATACTTGGAAAAATATCTTTAGTCAAGGACAATGTTTATAGTTTTTTGATGAACATTGAATGTATTATACGGATATTTCTAATCAGTTATATATGATATCTCCTGATGGTGAAGTAAAGAAGAAAATTTTTGGTTATTTTATTGCACTATAGATTAGAATAAGGTTTTTGCATGATTATTTGGCTAAAACAACAGGTGAATTATTCACTCATTGTTTTTATTTGATTATTGTATTTTAGATGGAAACTAAAGAAAGAATTTCTTGTTCACAAAAAAGTGTTTGTTTTTTAGTGTGTAATAACTAAAGATAGTACTACAATTTCTCAATATACGTGCATTGAAAACGCATAAAAACATTGATAAAATAAAAACAGGTAACTTATCAAAAATAAGTTACCTTATTTTATTGCAAAGAGGGTTAAGAAAATGAGTAACACTAAAAGACCAATTCACAGTACAATATCAATATTACTTGTATTTTTGATGGCATTTTTGTTGCCAATTGAAATATTTGCGGAAACTACTACAAAAAATAAAAAAGAAAAGTCTGTAACATTTGATTCGCTGGCTGAAGCAGAGGCAGAAGCGAATATAGTCACTGAACTTACAAATCGCAGAGATGAGTACACAAAGCATTTTCGTATGGATGACGGCACAATTATGGCGGTAACATACGATTGCCCTGTGCATTACAAAAATAGTAAGGGTAAATGGGTAGAATACGACAATAGTCTTATTGACGAAACTTCCGCTACACCCGATGAAGCAAAAGCAGAACTGTATACCAATAAAAAGAGCGATATTGATATAGATATTGCTTCAAATACAAGTGCAGATACTTTAGTTAGCATCAGCACAAAAAAGGGTAATATCAGTTGGCGTTACACAGATTCAAAAAAGAGTGACGTCAAAATTAAAAACCAAAAAAATATACACAAAGGTAACGAAAAATTCACTTCACTTGATAAGATTTCTTCAAAGGCAACTTACAAAGAATTTTATAAAAATATAGATTTAGATTGTATTGCATCAACAATAGGCGTTAAAGAAAACATTATTCTTAATAACTCAAACGCCCAAAATGAATTTGAGATAGAATATGAAATAAAAGGATTAAAAGCTCAGAAGGTTGACAATCAAACAATTCAAATTAAAAACAGTAATGGTAAAACTATTTATATCATTACTGCGCCTTGTATGTATGATTCAAAAGGTGTACAAAGCACTAACTTGACTCTTAATATAATAAGCAACAAAAACGGTAAGCTAAAAGTAAAACTTATTGCAGATAAGAGTTTTATAAATGAAAAAGGACGAGCTTTCCCTGTGACTATCGATCCGGAGGTGACTGTTTCGGGAAGTCCTGAAATTGAAACAGCACAAGTAGCTGATACAAGTCCAAACGCTCATTTGGGGCAACAGACTAATTTCTGGGTTGGTAAAAATGAAGACCATTCATATTATGGCTTTGTGCAAGTGAAAAATTTACAAGAGAATTATGCGGATAAGAATATAGTAAGTGCCAAACTTACTGTTTTTCCAATGAGCAGAACACCGGAAATGGAAATTGAGGCTCATCCGATTTCGGAATCTTGGTCAAACAATACTGCTTCATTTAGTCTAATAAGTAATAATAACAATGAAGTCAATGACACAGAAGTAATTGATTACGCTCACACAAAGCAAGCAAGCGCAAACGGAGTAGTGCTTGATTTGACAAAGTACGCAAAAAAATGGGCGAGCGGAAGCTTGGATAATAACGGAGTATATTTGAGCAGCCAGAATAATTATGGACAATTTGGAGGATATTGTTGTTATTATTATAACAGTCGTCCAACATTTGTAGTTAAATACAAAGAATACATAGGTTCTGAGAGCAATCTTACTTCTCATACAATTCCGTGCGGTCAAAATGCGGAGGCTTCTGTATGCGATTACACAGGTTCGTTAACCGTAAAGCAGAATATTTACGAAGAAACAGGTGCAAGAATACCAATGAGCATCTACGCCACACACCATAGTGCCAATATTAATCAGAGAAGCTATTTAGGTAAAGGTTGGCATATGTCTTTTGATAAGCGCCTGACAAAAACTGATTATTACTATGTGTATCTTGATGCTGATGCTGTTGAACACTACTTTAAGATAGAGGCAGGTGCATCTGAGCTGTCAGATGAGGATGATTTAGGATACACTTTAACAATTAATACGGAAAATAACAATAACACAATAACTATAGATACAGGTTCTGCCATAGAAGCCTTTGATATTCCTGATGAAAACGAGACAACATATATAAAAACTGAGACTGACAGCGAAAATAGCAATAATCAAATCATATATACTTATGACTCGTCAGATAGATTAACACAAATACAGTCGGCGCAGCATACATATACATTTACAAATCAAACAGTTACTTCCGACGGCGAATCTGTAAGGATTTGCAATAACATAAAGAAAGACAACAGTGCCTTTGTGTATTTCGTTTACTACACAGGATTGAGTACTGTTCATAGCATAAAGTTTTCAGACGGCAGACGTTCGCAATTTAGTTACAACAACAGCAGATTCCTTTCAAATATAAGGCAGTATTCAACTTCCCACGACCAATACGGCAACAAACTCACTTTTAGTTACAACAATGGAAAAGTATCAGAAATAACGGAATTTGGTGATAATAATACCTCGATTCACTCTCTTTCCGTACAATGCAACGACGATAACACAACAGTTTTTAAGGCAGATAACGACAATAATAAAAAAGAAACCTATACCTTTGATAACTACGGGAATACCGTTACTGTTCTGAACGCTAACGGTATGATAACCAATGCCAGCGATTCGGGAAGTCTAAATATTAACACAGGCTCGGATTCGTACACCAAAAACTATATTATGGATTCAAATGAGCCAAACGGAATAGACGGTACAAATAATTATGAAAGCGGACAAGCATCTATAGATAATCAGCAGAGCTCGGGGGGAGTTGTTTCGATTGATAACGAAACAGCATATTTAGGACATAAATCAATAAAAATAGAACATAATGCTTCTTCCGCAATATATACTTTTGCTCATCAGACTATAAACGGCACAGCTCTTGGCGGCAAATCCGCTACGTTTTCAGCCTTTGTTAATCCTCAAATTACGGCTGCAGGCAATCTTTCGGGCAAATCGGGAGCAATGCTCAAGATTAAGTGTTACAAAGCCAGTGGCGTGCTCATAAGCGAGCAGGACAGCGCGGCAATAATAAGTACGCCTAATGAAACAGGCTGGGAACGTATATCCGTAACAACTTCCGTTTCGTCAGAAACTGTTTGGATAAAAGCATACGTTATTCTCAGAAACGCCCAGGGAACAGCTTATTTTGACTGTCTGCAGCTTGAAGAAGGCGAAGTAATGAATGATTATAACGCTCTTTTGAACAGCGATTTCCGAGATGACGAAGGCTGGTTCAAGCAAGATAATAATCCTATCTCTGTAGCTTCAAATAGTGCTTCAGTTGACGGTGACGGCGGCGAGCCTGCTCCCGAAGCTACAGAACCTGAAACCTCACAAGGAGGCGAGCCTGAGAGTTCTTCCGAAACAATGGAAACAACAACTGCGGCAAGCGAAACAGTTGAGACATTAATCACAACCGAAACTGAAACTGTTGAAAACGATGTTGTTGAAGTAACTGACCCTTATGGTAATGTAACCAAAACCGAACAGGGCTTTGTTACGAGAACATACAAAAGGACATACGAAATTGTTTCCGATGATACCGAAGGTGAAGAATCAGGAGCAACAGAAGATGAAGACGATTCCACCGATACCGAAATTAACCCTAACAAATTCATTTACCAAAGAGTTGCGATAAACAAAAGTGACGTTGTTTTCAACATTTCGGGAACGGCGAAGGCTGATTCTGTGCCTCTCAATAATGAGTATCGTACATTCGGTATAGCTCTAAAAATAAAATATAAAAATGAAGATAATTCAGAATCTCACTATCAGGAATTCAACGCCTATACCGATATCTATCAGAATATTTCTCTTTCTGTAACTCCTAATGAAAATAAAACTGTCGAAAGTGTTGATTTCGCGTTTGTTTACGGATATAATAAGAACAAGATGACTGTTAAGAACGCAATGCTTAACTATACGTGCTATGATGAAGCTGAGGAAGAATCTACAACCGAGACAACAGCGTCTTCAGAGCCTTCCTCGTCAGAAGAAAACACAACCGAAAGTACCGAATCTACTAATGGAACCGAGAGCAACCGCGTTTTAGTCGATGAAGAAATAGCAACAGAAGAAGTAGACGAAAGCCAAACACACATCAAAACATCTTCCGATTATGACCAGACATGCAACTATGCAATCAGCGATGTTGACGATGCTGGTAACACTCAGGAATACACTTATGATAATAACGGCAATGTTTCCGAGATAACCGACGGCAGGGGCAACTCGACTTCATATTCATATGACGTCCACAGCAATCTTCTCTCAGTCGCCAATGACGATTCCTCAAACACCTACACCTACAACAGCCGCAACGATATAGCGTCAATATCTCACAACAATTTCAGCTACAACTATTCCTACGATAATTACGGCAATCTGCAATCAGTAAATGTGGGCAATACGGCTCTCGCGTCCTATACCTATAATTCGGGTGATACCCTGTCCCAAATGCAGTACGGCAACGGCGATAAGCTCAAATATACCTATGACAGCTACGACAGAATTACAACAGTAAAAGACGAGAACGATAACATTCTCGCTGAATATTCATATAACAAAAAGGGCTTAGTCACGAGGTTTATCGACGGCAAGTCGGGCGAAACTACCGACTACGTATACGACTGCCACGGCAACACAATGAGCGTGCTTGTCTCGTCAGAGAGCGGCACACTCCTAAAGCAGCTCACAGGCGATATCGAAAAGACCAAAATCAACGGCAGAGAATACACCATTGAGAACGGTACTGATGAAAACGACAAAGAATATGTAGCCTACGGCGGAGTCAGAGTTACAACAGATAACGACGACTTTGGCAGAACAAGTAACGTAACAAGCTCGGGCTATACTCTCAGTTACACCTACAAAGACGGTTCCGCAAGTCATTCTACCACAAATCTTGTGGACACAATGACCTACGAGCTTGACGAGGATAATATAGCTGAGTACACATATACCTATGATGCTAACGGAAATATCACTCAGGTAAAAGAAGGGAATACTATAATAGCAAGTTATCTATATGATAGCTTGAATCAGCTATTGTCAGTCAATTACAGAAGCAGGAATCTGTATTTCACTTATCACTATGATAACAGTGGAAATATAACCAGTCAGAGCATTCAAAACTTACACCCAACTTATGGTTACCCTATAGGCAGTCCCGAAACCATAACCTATACCTACGGCGACACCGACTGGAAAGACAAGCTGACTTCGTATAACAATCAAAGCATAACCTATGACGAGGTAGGTAATCCTTTAACATACCGTGACGGGATGTCAATGACATGGCAAAACGGCAGAGAGCTCGCGGGAATAACAAAGGATAATAATACATACAGCTTTAAGTATAACCTTGACGGACTTAGAACCCAAAAGATAAAGAAGCAAGGAAACACAGTTTTAGAAACTGTAAGTTATAACTATGACAGTAACAATAACCTGGTCGGAATGAAAAAAGGTTCAGATACTGTCTTGTATTACTACGATTCTGACGGCGGGCTTGTGTCAATGTCCGTCGGTGATTCGTCATACCTATTTGTCAAGAATCTGCAAGGTGATATAACAAAAATTGTTGATGATAGCGGCGACGTAGTCGCAACCTATGCCTACGACGCGTGGGGCAAAATCCTCGCCGAAACAGAGGATAACGCTATCGAGGGACTGAATCCGTTCAGATATAGAGGCTATGTCTACGACCCTGAAACAGAACTCTACTATCTCCAATCACGTTACTATGACCCGCTGACTGGAAGATTTTTGAATGCGGACGACCCTAATTACACTGATACACAATCAGGCTCATCCCTCAGTACCAATATGTTCGCCTATTGCGAGAATAATCCGATTTCAGGCTATGATCCGAGCGGGAATAATGCATATTGGCTTCAAGATAAAAATGCAGTTAGATTTGCTAGTATATTTGGTCCATTTGGTCATACATCATTATTGCTTCAAGATTCAAAAAAGAAGTGGTGGTATTTTTACTGGGGCAATAATGATATACAGTTATTATATGTAGGAAATAATAAATCTTTAGTAAAACTTAATAAATTTTTACATGGCAAAAAAATTAAGAAAGGTAAAAACAAAGGAAAATATTATAATAAATGGCATTACGATTTTTATAAGGGTGATAATTACACAAATAAAAAATTGATAAAAGGTGATTTCGATTGTTGTTTAGATTATATTTATTATTATCTTATGAATAGACCAAAGCATTCAAAAATAGTGTCATATTCTTTTAAATATAATTATAAAAACTATAAAAATAATAATTATAGTATTGGGTATAGTAATTGCGCTCAAATGTCTATGAAGGTTTTATTACGAGGAAAGTTTAGGGGAAAGAGTAAGAATGTTAGTTTTTTTAAACGGCGTTTATTAAAAAAATTATTGAAACCCTCGACCAAAAAAACAATACCAAATTATATTTTTGAATATCTTGAAAACAATTATTTCTTTGCTATATAATTAGGAGGTATAGTATGGAAAATACTAAACTATACAACATGATTTTACCGATTTTTATGTTATATGTGTTTGCACCTGCAATATGGATAATATCCATAATAGGGAATCTTGTTATAGACTCAATTTCTTTAATTGTTTTATTAATAATTTTTAAGAAATTAAGTTTTAAAACTTATATAAAAACAATAATACCTTTATGGATATTTGGATTTGTTGCGGATTTTATAGGCGCAGGATATCTTACATTAATGTCTATAAATACTAAAAGTGATTATTATGTAGGCAAGGAAGATTTATTAAGACAAATTAAATCAGGAGTGTATCTCGCAACTAATCATTCTCCGTTTGACAGCTTATGGGGCGTAGTTTTTATATTAAGTGGTATTTTAATGTCATCAGTATTAATTTTTGTTTTTGATTACTTCTTTCTTATTAATATTAAAGAATTAAATAAAAAGCAAAGAATAATAAGTGCATTGACTTTTTGTATAGTTACAGCACCTTATACTTTTTTTCTTCCTAAAGAATTTTTTATTTAAACTGGTTTTAATTCCAACAGTAAGACAATCATAAACTTCTTAGCAACACAATGAGCGTGCTTGTTTCGTCAGAGAGCGGCACATTGCTCAAACAGCTCACAGGCGATGTAAAAAAACTACAATCAACGGCAGAAATTATACCATTGAGAACGGTACTGATAAAAACGACAAAGAATATGTAGCTTACGGCGGAGTCAGAGTTACAACAGATAACGACGACTTTGGCAGAACAAGTAACGTAACAAGCTCGGGCTATACCCTAAGCTATACTTATAAGAACGGCTCAGCAAGCCATTCTACCCCAAATCTTTCCGGAGCATAATTATTATCTGTACAGAAATTATTAGCAAGCGATAGTCACTGACTACCGCTTGTTTTTTCATGAAATGAAAAATTAAAAGTGTTTACAAAAAAGTGTTTATTTTTTTGTGAGAATATCATAATTTACGGGTTGTATTTTTGGATACCCACAACTTATCCGGGCCAAATAATTACTTTAAATGTTGAATATGAAGTTACCGCAGAAGGTGATTACAGTTCAAAATGGAAAATGTATGATAGAAAAAACAATCTTATTTATCCTCATAAATCTATTGGATTAGGAGTAAATATAATGGCAAGGAAAAAATAAGTATTGTATGTTTTGAATAAAAAGTATTGCAACACTTTACTTTTATGCTACATTATGTTATTATATGTAGCGTAGAAGTAAGGTGATTTTTTTGAAAAAACAAATGCTTATAGAATTATCAAAACATAACAATGGTATTTTGAAAACCTCCGATGCTGTTAAATTAGGCATTACAAAACCGTATTTTCTCGATTATGTCCGCAATAATGGCTATAAAATGTTGTCAAGGGGTGTGTACCTTGCGCCTGATTCGTGGGAGGATGGTATGTTTGCTCTCCAAAGCAGATACCCATTAAGATATGAGGTTACTGTCCCTCACGGATACAATTCAACTAAATTGAAACAACAAAATGTATCCGTATTTTCTGTGAAACCTGAATGGTATTCGGTGGGAGTTATAGAATGTAAAACTCCTATGGGAAATAATGTTCATGTTTATAACGCTGAGAGAACTCTTTGCGATATATTTAAGGGTAATTGCAAAATTGAAATTCAGGATAAGCAGTTTGCGATTAAACAGTAAAGGAATTTAAAGTAGAAAATGCTGTTAAGCAGTATCTGGAGGTTTTGTTATGATAAAAACATCAAGACAGCTTAAAGATTTAGTTCATAATAAATCAGGCGGAGACAGTGCGAAGGCTCAGATTATTATACGAAACTACATTATGGAGCGTTTCCTTGAAAGAGTATCTCTATCTAAATACAGTAATCAGTTTATCTTTAAAGGTGGAATGATGATTTCGGCAATGGTCGGTATTGATAACCGTTCTACAATGGATATAGATACAACTCTCAAAAATATTAACTTATCTGTTGATGATATTTCCGATGTATTATCAGAGATAATCTCTGTTGATATTGCAGACGGGATAGAGTTTAGAATCAAAAGTATAACTGAGATTATGGATGAGGCTGAGTATCCGGGCGTAAGGGCTTCACTGGAAGTAACTCTTGAAAATATGCGTACGCCTCTTAAAATTGATTTTTCAACAGGCGACGCTATTACTCCTAAGGAAATATCTTATGATTATAAGCTGATGTTTGAAAATCGTTTTATTTCTATCTTGACTTATAATACAGAAACAATACTTGCCGAGAAGATAGAAACAATTTTATCTAGGAGTACTGCAAATACCAGGATGAGAGATTTTTACGATATTCGAATTCTGTATGATACGGTTGATATTGATTATGATAGACTAAAAGAAGCGTTTGCCGCAACTTGCAGCAAACGTCAATCACAAGCAGTATTAGATAATAAGGAAGGAATAATAAAACAAATTGAAAATGATTCAGGGTTGAAAGAATTATGGTCGAATTATCAGATGAAATATGATTACGCAAGAGAGTACAGTTGGTATGACGTAATATCGACTTTAAAGTTACTTCTGGAAAAATTGTAAAAAATCTAATAAAGTGGTACGATTATTGGTTTTAAGAGAGAAACAGGTGAGGATTATTCTTCGCCTGTTTTTGTTATGCTATCAAGAATAATATGATGTTCACAAAAAAGTGTATGTTTTTTATTGCACCTTAAATAAAATCAATGGACAAAATTCTACATATCTATGCATTCAAAGAGGCGACATAAAGTGATAGAATAATATATATAGTAGGAAAATATACAAATAAAGGATAACTTATAATTATATATAAAAAATCGTTGAAAATATATAATTTGGGAGGAAACATGGACAACAAGCTTGAATATAAGTTTGCGGTAAAGCCTATCAAGAAACTTACAGACGATGATTATGTCAAAGCATTACATATTTATAATGATACTACCCCATATGAAATCAAAACACCAAGCAACGAAATAACATTCTGGCTTTCAAAACAAAATGAAATTACCCCATTTACAATTTATGATTTGAGTTTTGTCAAGGGTATTTTCTGAGTTGTTAGTAGTTTTTTATCAAAAATCTTCTTTCTGTTTGATTTATGCTTCCTTAAGCGTATGTTCACAACTTTGTATGCGTTTATTTGTGCGTTTTTCATAATTGAAATATTGTAATTTTTCTGTTTTGTTGCTTTGGTTTTATGGAAAAAGCGGACGAAACGTGTTACAATAAGTATAATATTCATAATTATTGTAAAATTTTGATTATCAATAGAAACTGTGCAGAACATATAAGACGTCAGAATGTATAATCCAACAAGATGTAGAGAGGAGGAACTGTAGATGACAAAAGCTATAAACGATGCGACGCTCACAAAAGCAGGAGATACTTTTCAACATTTAATCGCATTAAAAGATTGCTTTGATATGGACAGCGGAGAAACTTTGCAAATTGAAGTAAACGGAGACGTTAGCGTAATCAATAGCAAAGGAGGGCGTTTCCAGAAGGAAGTGAAACATCACTTCGATAATCAAACTTTGTCAGATCGAAGTGTTGATTTTTGGAAAACGTTAGCTAACTGGTATGAAGATTATGATAGAATAAAAGATTATACTTGCCTGATTCTATACACTACTGCAAGTGTGGAGAAAACATCTTTTGATAATTGGAATAAAAAAACAAGAGAAGAGAAGCTGGTTATCATCCTTGAAATTGGAAAAGAAAGTAAAAAGGCAGAAGAAACTTTCAGAAAACAATATAATAGGATTTTTAATGCGAACTACAACAAAGAACGGTTATTAAATATTTTAGATAGATTTAGAATAGAATTTTCACAAACATCATTGGTTGGAATTTCAAATGATTTTGCAAAGCATATCGGTTACATTCCAACCGAAAACAGAGACGCTTATATCGGAGCTTTGCTTGGATTAATACAGATAAAAGTAAAAGATCCTCCACACAAATGGGAAGTTACAAGAGAAGAATTTGACGAGCTACTTCAATCCCAAACGGCTGCGTATGCAACCAAAGGAATTGCCCCACTTCCTAATGAATTTGCAAAGACTGATGTTCCTTTAGCGGATATGCCGAGGCTCAAACAGAAAACGTTTGTTGCCGCTATCCGTGAAATAAACTATGATCAAATGATTCCATCTGCAATTTCAGATTATTGGAAAGCTGATACAACAATCGCCAAGTATTTTCAAGACAATATTATGTATTTACAAAGTCTTGATTCTTATATAGATAACTTGTCTGAACAAATGAGATATACAAAAGAAAATAGTGAACTTGATGCTGAAGGAATAACAGAAGCAGAACAGATCAAAGCATCAAAACATCTTTACAATGATATTATGCGTTGGGACGTAAAAGATTTTGGCTCGATCGTTCGTAACCAAGGATATTTTCAAAGAGGCGTCATACATAACATAGTAGATGAATCAGATTTTAATTGGAGAGTAGGTGGAGAAAAAGATGAGCATCAATAATATCAAAAAACTATCTTTAAATCCGCATTTCTATTCTTTACTCATGCAAAACTTCTTATCGGGATACGGGAAGCCATGTGACATCAAATTATTATTCATGGCTATTCCGATTTTGATATATAAAGAATCACGAGAAAAACTTGTTAGAGCCAATAAGAAGAGCCGTATTGAAACATTATTTCAAGATTCTCAAACTATCGAAGATAATAAAATATCGGGAAAAACACGGTTGTCCGGTTATATTGATAGGTATAAAGCATTAATGCCTTACTGTAAAGAAGCGTTAATTATTTTATCGTCTGAAATCAAAATAGCCTTTCGCAATCAAAAAATAGTTGTTACAAAAAAAGATAAGTATGACAAACACGATGGAATAATAAAAGAGTGGACAAGATGCGCATATTATCTTGGAGTCGTTTTCTCAAAGACAACAGAAGATCATTTGTCTTATTATTTAGGAGTTGATACCGAATGAAAAGTTACATAAAAGCTATTGTCATTTTCAACCAAGACGGAGAAAAAAGGACAGTTCCGTTAGAAGTGGGCGTTAATATCATTACCGGAGAATCGAAGACCGGAAAAAGTGCATTGGTTGAGATAATTGACTATTGTTTGTGTAGTGCTCGGTGCACGATACCAAAAGGGAAAATAACTGATTTCTCTTACTTATACTCTCTAATAATGGTAATAGGTGAAAACTCATATATAATTGCTCGCTATAATTGGGAGAATGGCGGAAAAATGTATTTTTCAAAAGAACCCATAGACTTTAATCCTGATTGTTTAGAATTAGGTTATTTTTCAGAAAAGCCGATACTACAATGCAAAGAAGCGAAAAGTGACATCGAATCTGTATTAGGTTTATTAGTAACAAATATGGTTACTGATGCTGACCAAAAGAGCAAGAAAGCTTCATTGAGAAATATGGTATCTTATATGTTTCAGCATCAAAATCTTATGGCAAGTAAGTTTGCTTTGTTTTATCGGTTCTCTGATTTTTATAAAAGAAAGGATATAATAGATCAGTTTCCTGTTTTTGCGGGAATGATAAGCCAAGAATACTATAGCGATTTGATTCAGCTAAACAAACTAAAGAGCGATTTAAAGCAACTATATAAGAAACAAAAAGCAAACGAAAAAAGTAATTCTTATATAAGAGATGCTTTATCACTGTTATTATCGGATTATTTTGCCCTGCTTGATCAGGAATTTGATTGCAACGCTTCGGTTCAGGATATGCTAAAAACAGCATCTAATCTACCCGATTTTGATGATTCACAGCTTTTTGGTGAAGTTGGATTAGCAGAACATTATAGCTCATTACAAGCAGAATTAGAAGAATTAAGGGACAAAGATAGAGAAATTGTAATAAAAATAAATAGTCTTGAACAAACGTCAGATAAAGGTCACGACTTTCATAAAATGTTGAAGGAGTTAAAAGAACAAACAGACGCCGCAGAAATAACAACCAGCGAATATACTTGTCCTCTTTGCGGGCACGATTGCCAAAATTTATCTGAAAAAGATTTGGAAATAACTAAGGCATCGGAATGGCTAGATAATGAATTAGCAATTACGGAGAAATATACCACTGATTTTTCTGAAGATGTCAGAAAGCTTAAAGAAGCGCACTCGAATACAGAAAAGAGAATCCGAGCTGTTTGGAAACAAATCAAAACCATTGAGGAAAAGTTCATTTCATCAGAAACTCTTACTTCTAAACGAGCTAAGGTTAATTATGCTAAATCAAAAATTGCCTTGTATGCTGAAATGAACAGTGCCGGTCTTTTTGAAACAGTAGATGAAGATATCGAGAGTCTCAAAGAAGAGATATCCAAACTAGACGAAAAGATTAAAGGCTTTGATGTTGAGAAGAAGATGCAAAAAGCGGAAGCATTTTTATCAGAAAATATGAATCGCCTTGCATTAACTCTTGATTTTGAAGAAGAGTATAGACCCATTGATTTAAACTTTGGATTAACCGACGGTAGTTTCGATATTTATCATCATCAGAATAATCGTGAAAAAATTCATTTATATGAAATGGGAAGCGGAGCAAATTGGGTTTCTTGTCATATTGCATTGTTTTTGAGCTTTCTTCGTTTCTTTGCAAAACAAGAGAAATCTCCAATGCCTTTAATTCTGTTTTTCGATCAACCAAGTCAGGTTTATTTCCCTCAGGGAGATGAAAATGAAAAAGAGGTTGCTCAAGCTGATTTAATCGCTGTCAATAAAATGTACACTACCATTTTTAATGAAATAAAGTCAATTGGGGAAGAAACGGGAACTCTCACTCAAATCATTATTGTTGATCATGTCGACGGCAAGAGGTTAGAGTGCAAAGAAGAGTTTGAGAGTTATATCAGATGCAACTGGAGAAATAATACTGGATTGATATAAGATATAAAAAGCCACCAACATAGTCCTCTTAAGTAGGATTTAGTTGGTGGCTTTCTATTGCTAGTCAAATAGTATGGTTTTCTTTTTCAATAAATGTATAGTGTCTTCTGGGATTATTCAAAAAAAATTTGCCAAATTTCTACTTTTTACTTTTCTTTTCGTACAAAACGACAGAAGCACTGATATACTTTCCCAAGTAAAAACTGACCAGCACTTTTATAAAATAATTATCTGAGAATAACCATTTTTTTCTTGACAAATAGAGGTTACTGTTGTAAACTATAATCAAAGGTTACAGCTGTAGTCTATTATAAGTGAGGTGAGAAAATGAATAACGAGATCAATATTTCCGAATCGGAATGGACTGTGATGGAATACCTATGGAATAATCCAATGGTCACAATCACGGAAATCCGAAAGGCTCTGTCATCGACAGGCTGGAGCGATTCTACGATCAAGACGTTGGTACGTAGGCTCGTTTCTAAAAATGCTGTTGCGATCAACGATGAAGCGGCAACCTTCCGCTACTATCCGCTGATTTCTCAACAGGAATGTCGGCTTAAGGAAACCAAGAGCTTTATTAATCGTGTATATGACGGTTCTGTCAGTATGCTCGTCACCAATTTGGCGGCAGATTCAAACCTGACCGACAAAGAAACTGAGGAGCTGCTTGCCCTCATTGAAAAGATGGGAAATGAGCAAGAGAAATGAAAGGCTCGCTCGTAGACTGGTTATTGAGTCTTACTCCAATGCAAAGCCCGCTTTATGCTATGTACAGTTGGCTTATTCATACCACCGTTTATTTAACGATCACTGCACTTTTTATCATTCTTTTTAAGTTGATTTTTAAGAATAGACTGAAAGCAAAGTGGCATTTCCTGATTTGGACGGTTCTGCTTATCAGGTTTATTGTGCCGGTTTTTCCTTCAAGCCCTGTTTCGATTTTCAATACCGTGAAAGTAGATGAAAGTGTAATCGAACAAAGCTCTTATCAAACTATAATCACACCGCCGGATGACAAAACTGACAATCAAGATAAAGATAATTATTCTGTTGCACAGGGTCTACAAAAAATGCTTGAAGCCGATCGTAACAATGATACTGATTCAGTTACGCAGACTCCTCACAGCGAAAGCAACGGTTTCGTGAGCGTCACCGCAGGAGTCGAACCAGGAGAAAGCGTAACTATCATCAATATTGACAGAATCGTGCTTTGTATCTGGCTCGGCGGTACGATCATTTTACTTGGCTATTTCATAACCGTACTTGCGGTTTACAGACATAAGCTAAAGAAAAGCCGCAGAGAATACGACAACTTGGCTTTGCTTGATAAATGTAAAGAGCAGCTCATATATGCGGAAGCCGCAACAGCGCTTCTGCCGGAGCTGCGGCTGATGACTTTTGCTTCTAAATGATAGATTGCCACTCTTGTAAATCACACCTTTCAATCATTTTTTGTTTCTTTTTATAAAAAAGAAATTGGGTGTCGCCGCAGCGATACCCACGCTGTCAATGCTGTGGTACAGCGTTGACAATGCGGCTGTCGGACAGGCAACCGCACGGAAGGTGACGGCTTTGCGGCAGCTTCCGCAAGGCTCCGACGGAGCCGCAACCCTCGGCGAGCGCACGTCTGCTTTAGCAGTACCACCGCTTGCTTCGCAAGTGGTGAGTAAGTGCGCCCTTCGGGATAAAAGAAGAAACGCTTCGATTACTCGAAGCGTCCCATTGATAATGATTATTTGATTAGACTGCATAGATAACCCTCCAACTGTTCCAATGACATTTGCCTAACTTGCGGTATAGTTTTCTCTAAAATGGCTCCCTCTTGGATGAGCCGATGTGTTCGTGCCGCTCGCTCCTTCACACGGTTACGAGCCTGCGCTTCTTCCAGTCTGTGCTTTGCCTGTAAATAATCTTTCTCAGTAAAATTCATCATATAATTTTCCTCCAATCAAAAAGGCGGCTTGTGAAATTGCTCTCACAAGCCGCCGCAGCGTTAATTGTTATTCTGTTTTTGTTCTTTCTTTTTCTGTCGCCTTTTCCTGTTGTAGTTCCTGTTGCGGCATTTCACACAACAGAATTTTGCATGGGTTGATTTTGAAATAAATGTCTTTCCGCACTCCCAACACTTTACCTCGAAATTCTTGCCGACGATGTGCTCGCCTGATTTGATTTTTTGGTAAAGCTCCCGTTCATATACACGCTTTTTCCTGAGCTGTTCCTGTCGCTTGACTTCTTCCTCACTCAACTCCGGTTCGGGAATTTCAAACTGTCCGATAAAATTCAGATAGATGTCAACGTCCTGCATACGCTCTCCGTCAATATAGTACGGAGCGTGGACGACTATCTTGTCAATGAATTCATTGATCATCGGCGTAGTCAGCTCGGAGAAGTCAGTGTACTTTTTCGCCAACGCAAGGAACTGTTCTGCACGGACGGTATCTTCTTCAAAAGTTGATAGCTGTTGTTCGGTCTCGGTCACAAAAGCGGACAACTCTTTTTGTTCCGCTTCGTATTCCGCAAGCAGGCTGTCAAAGCGTTCCTCGGTGATCTTGCCGAC
>CACZYC010000023.1 GCA_902785365.1 uncultured Ruminococcus sp.
ATACCGTACTCCCGAACAAGCATATTTTATTAAAGAACGCAATCAAAAGTTATTGACGGCGCTTGCCTCCCTCAAACCTTCTGACAGGAAGCTCATCGAATACACACTAGGTATTTGTACCGACTGTCTCGGTAATAAGCCGAAGAAAACTATCCGTGAAGCCTCGCTCCTGCTAAACCTTACCGAGGACAGCGCACAGAAAAAACTACGTAAAATATTAAATAACCTCAACCATAATCTTAACTGTCAGGAAGAAATTGCTTGACATAATATTGTTTGGCAAGTATAATAATATTGACAAACGAAGATTGCTCGTTTTATTGGCGCTCACCGCCATTAAGTGCAGACTTAGTTATTGGCGCTCACCGCCATTAAGCGCAGACTTAGTTATTGGCGCTCACCGCCATTAAGTGCAGACTTGAAGCAATCACGGAAGGGAGAGGCGAGTCTTCTCCCTTTTTTGTTTAACTATAAGGAGTTTATAATGATAACGGAACCTAATACAAGAACAGATTTTTTCTATGTAGATAATGACTATATCGAGTACTTAAAACGAATTGAAACAGAAAACCGCGGATACACCTGTGTACCTAATGTTTATTATTGGAATACTCAAAAATTTGTATTCGGTGCAGTTTTGATGATTAATGAGATTTCATATTTTGTACCTGTTTCCTCATATTCAAGAGCACAGCAGGATTTGATTCTTTTAAGGGATAAGAAGGACAACAAAGTATTAGGCTCAATTCGTTTTAACTATATGATTCCTGTTTCTGCCAGATGTCTGCACCGTTTGAATATCGCTGACTTACCGACAGTTCAAAACAGAGCTCACGCCAGCAAGGAATTGGCGTTTTGCCGTAGGAACCGTGACAAGATTTATAAGGCAGCTAAAAATACATATTTGCGTGTAATAAGCGGAAAGTATCCTGAGCTTACTAAGCACAGCTGTGATTTTAAATTATTGGAAAAAGCTTGTTCAAACTATAAATAGGCTATTTCATCTACTCTAAATAAACTCTGAAAATAGAGACTCGAAATAGGCATAAAAACGCATTTCAGAAAACGCCATTTTATGCGGTTTTTCACGCAGCGTAAAGTGGGAAAATTCCCTCATTTGCTTCTGTAGCCGATGGATTTATCTTTAACGGGCTATGGCTCGATGGAACAATTTCTATTCGATTCTACGGGTTTTCGTTCTTAAAACCCAACAACACAACACCAAAAGCAAAAAACGCATAATATAGCAGTTCATCAAGCAATCTCTCCGTTAACTCTCCTGTATTTAACATTGAGATTATTATCGCGGATGTACATATCAAGGAACTCGTAGTTCGGCTGGGTTCTGCCTGAAATTTTCATATAAACAGACGCGTCGCCCTCACTCATTTTCTTGATGGATTCTTCAAGAAGCGCTCCATCGGAGGCGTACTCCACCTCTATGACCTTATATCCGCCTTTTTCCTTTTTGAGCGTATATTTAGCCATGCCGTCGCCGCCGTTCGTTCCCTCCAGAACATCTCCCTGCCTTTGGTATTCAAACTGCCAAATTTCGACGAACACCTTTAGCTCGTCTCCGTCGTCTTTTCGGCACAACTCGGTAAAGAAGGGAATCCAAACATTATCAGAATATAGCAATTCATCGTTACGTGCCTGCTCATATTCGATAACTGCCTTCATAACCTTGTCGCTCCCGCTGTACTTGAACTCGGGCAGCTTGTTTTTCTTATGATAATTCCAATATTTTTTGTCGCTGAGAAGCTTAAAGTATTCTTTTTTGATGCTCTTTTTGTCGGTAGAGGTACATAAGCAGAGGTTGTTTTCGCTATCCGTAATAATAAAGCTATAAAGCTTTTTTCCGTTTTGCGTACTGACATATGCCCTGTAACTGTAAGTGCCATCATCACCATTCAAATTGTTATTTTCAAGATAATAATAAAATGTATCAAAACAATCGACGTAGTTTTTTTCGTTTTTGAGCCATTTTTCGTAGTATTTATTTTTTAGGGAATCATCCGTAATCCGTTTATACTTTTCATTTTTAGTCATAGAAAAAACGTAAGCGTCACCGTCGGGAGCTGTGCCCCCCAAAAAACCTCTTCTGGTGTTAAATACGATTATTTTTCCGTCCTCAACTAAGGTATGAGTCTTTAAAACAGGCGGGTCGCCGAAATCGTCGCCGTGGTCGATGTAATATCCGCCGATGCTTTGTAGATCTATTGTCCTTGTGACCTTTTTCTTGTTTCTGTCATAGACGAACACGGCGTTTTTGCTCTCAATAACAAGGGTAGTTTTGTTGAGGAAAATAATCTCGGGCGCGTATATTTCATCGCCCTCGCTCAGTATTGCCGACTCACGCGCGGACGTGCTGTCCGAAACGCCTAATACAGCGTTAAAGAATCTTCCGCCCGACACTGCGTTAATGCCAATCGCTGCGGCGCATATGAATATCACAACCACGGCGGCTATGAGAAAGACTCTTTTTCTTTTATGCTTTGAATCACGCTCTAAGCCTTCCCAAACGCGTTCCTTTGCCTTTTCATTCGGCTCAAGATTTGAAAGAGCTTTTTTGATTTCATTCATATTTCTCCCTCCCTGAGTTTTTCTCTACCGACTGACAGCCGTGTTCTGATTGTGCTCTCGTTTATGTCAAACAAACTTGAAATTTCCTTGACTGAGTAGCCCTCATAGTAATAGGCGTAAATAACCTCGCGGTACTTTTCGGGCAACTCGAGAATTGAGGAAAGCAGGGCTTTTTCGTCATCAGGAGCTTCGATGATATCTATAAAATCCGCGATATCGACTGTTTTTCTTTCGCTTGACTTCAATATATCCTTACACCTGTTAATCGCGGTTCTGATAAACCACGCCCTTTCGTGTTCGATATCCTTGAATTTTACTCGCTTCTTCATATATTTTACGAACACGTCGTGCACCGCGTCCTCAGCATCGTAGGTGTTCCTAAGGTATATCATAGCCGTCATATAGATTGTTTTGAACTGTCGATCATACACAGTTTTGACATCCATCCTAAAACCTCCTTCAAATAATACACGATTAAGAACACTGTTTTGTCCTATTTATTATATAATTTATAAATAAAAGAGGCAATAGATTTCTGAAGAAAAAGCATTGAGCGTTGGAGTACATATTTAATAATTCATAATCTTTGTTTACTCCGTATCATTTCTTTCCATGGGCTTAAATCACCCGAAAAGATGTTTTTTTCACGATATTTAAACTCTAAAAAACTCTGGAAATAGAGACTCGAAAAAGGCAGAAAAACACATTTCAAAAACCGCCATTTTATGCGGTTTTTCACGCAGCGTAAAGTGGGGGAATTCCCTCATTTGCCTCTGTAGCCAATGGGTTTATCTTTAATGGGCTACGGCTCGATGGAATAATTTCTATTCGATTCTACGGGTTTTCGTTCTTAAAACCCAACAACACAACACAGAAACGAAAACGAGACCGCGACGATTGTCGTAGTCTCGCCTTGTTATGTTTCGCGACAGAAGCTCTGTATTTAACAATATAGTATGTAAAGATAATTCCGAGTCACTCTCACGTTAAAGCTGATATCGTTCGGCTCGCAATCGCTGAAGCTACTTAGCAGATACCTGATATCACCTTTTCCCGCGGATATTAACTCGGAATTGTTTTTATAATATTTAATTGTTGTAGGCGGAAACCAACTTGAATTCTTAACCGTAAGCTTGGAATCAAACTTCATGCCCTTTCGTTTGCCGTAAGAAATCAATCGCTTTCGGACAAGCGTTCGGTTAATCTTTTTACGCTTGACGGTATGAACTATTTTTGTCGTCCTTGCTGCCTTAGCTTCAACGCCGCTGAGCGCGACAGAAGAATTTATCGCAATCAACGCGAGCATAATTATCGCAAATCTTTTCATCGTTATTCGCCTCCTTAACAAGGAAGATTACCACAGAATTGCTACGAAGTCCAGACCACAAAAGAAAATGCAAAGGACTGCCGCAGCAGCCCTTTATTCATATCAATTTAGCCTTTACATCTATATCGGTGCTCCAATCAAAGCCGTACTCTCCGTCTTCATCCATAAACCGTTCAAATCCGCTTACTTGTGACTCGGCAGAAAAAGCTAATGTTTTATTTTCATATGATCCATCACTATATGTGACCTTAACTTTTAATCTCAAATTCCTAAAAATATAGTCGAGATATTCGTCCAAATCTTTTTTTACAGCATCCGCGTTTTTATATATTTCACTACGATATACGCTCTCATCAAAACCTGCCGCGCGCATAACTGCTTCGGGAACGTTTTCAGCAGTAAGCTCCGCGCCTGCTACAAGTTCAATTTCCCCAAGTCTATTTTGTTTATTTTCGTCTACGGTATAGGTCGAGTACTCATCATCATAAAGATTGCTGTCTTTGTCGTTTTCGTCATATTCGCCAAGCAAGTACATTTTTTTAAGGTCGGTAAGGTTTCTGGTGTCTTTAATACGGAATGACCCGCCGTTAATAGTATAGGTTATTTTATTTATATTGTTGCCCTTACAAAAAAGGTCAAAATCAAAGCAGTCGGCACTGAAAATGGACGAAAAATCTGCTTCTCCCGCTTCTCCGTTATTTACTTTTTGGATTAATCTAGTGGTTTTTTTGTTATGAGTAAGTTTGGCTATCGGTTTAAACTCGTTACCGAGCTTTATTTCATCAGCCGTTGATTCTGCTGCGTTAGCTACAAGAAAGAATCCGTTTTGCTTTTCTGCTGTATTATTGCCTGTAAACATAAAGTTTGAAATAATTCCTACCGACAGTACAGCTATCAGTGCAAAAGCTGTCACGGCTATTTTAAACCCTTTTCTTTTTGTCATTTTTTTCTCCTCCTTAGATGCGTCGAAGGCAATCTGAGACCTACGCGCGCAATAATTTTTTAACATGGTATCAATCTCATAATCGGAAATATTCTTATTCATAGGTCATCCTCCTTTTGATTTCTGCCTTTGCCGACGACAGTCTTGACTTTACCGTGCCTTCGGGGATTTTTAATATTTCGGCAATCTCGGACACGGAATACCCTTTGAAAAAATACAGAACGATTACAGTTCTCTTTTTTCTGCTGAGGCTTCTTACGGCGGCGTGAAGCAGGTGATAATCTTCCCGGTTATTTGCGTTGATTTCGGGTATTGAATTGAAAAAGCTGTCGCTCTCCTCGCTCGTTTTAAAAATGTATTGAAATCTGCGGCGAGCTGAGTTAAGAGTGTTTTTATATGTGTTTACGCAGATTGAGTATAGCCACTTATCAAAAGGTTTTGATTTTTCATATTTGTCATAGTACCGCATTGCCTTAAGCCATGTTTCCTGAAACAAATCCTCTGCTTCAGTTTTGTTGCCGCATAGCGACATACACAAACGCGACAAATCAGCGCTGTACTGTTGTACGTAAACAGCAAACTCCTTCTTCAATTCATCACCCCCTTTTTGAAAGCTTTCACTATATATACAATTCGGAGAAGAAAAAGGTTCATTTTATTTTACCACAAAGCAATACGGCTGTTAATCTCAACCCGCAAACTTTATATATGTTTCGATACGCTTTAAGATTTTTCGGGGATTTGTTTTTGGAAAATTGTATAGTATAATTGTTTTATATTGCGCACAAACGCGCCTTTTGATTCGTTAATATATGTGAAAGGGGGCAATTGGATTGAATATCGGTACCGAGAAAATTGAACAAATTATTAAGGAATATTCCGCTTTAATATTTCGGACAGCTTACCAATTCCTGAAGAATTACCACGACGCTCAGGACGTTACTCAGGATGTATGCGTTGCATTGGCTTTATCGGATAAAGACTTTGAAAACGAAACAAAGCTCAGAAACTGGCTCATAACCGTTACTCTAAACAAATGTCGTGATTTACATAAGTCCGCGTGGCATAGAAAGTGCGAACCTCTGGGCGACAATATTGCTGTCAGTGAGCCCGAAGCATATGAGATGATGGAGGAGCTGTGGAAGCTGCCCGATAACTACAGAACAACACTTTATCTATATTATTACGAGGAGCTAACCGTTGACGAAATTGCCGCTGTTTTGGGCAAAAGCCGCAACACAATCGGTTCGTGGCTGACGCGCGGCAAACGGAAGCTCAAACAGATTTTACTTGAAGGAGGAAAGTTTAATGCTTAAAGATTTTTTTGAGCCTATGAATAAAATCAAACCGACTGATAATGATATTGAAAGATACATACAAGCGGTACATAAAGCAAAAAGTAATAATAAGATATTAAAACCGAAACCCGAAAAAAGGCGAAAAAAGTTTGTTTTAATTAGCGCGGTTGCAGCGAGCTTGGTGGTGATGATCGCTCTCGGAGTATTTTTGATCCCAAAGCCGACTGTCAGCGATAATAAAACACAATCCAAGGATTACAGCTTTACGCTTACAGCGAACGCAGCAGAAATAAAGGACAAGAACCTTGGCAGCGATATTATCGGAGCGTTCGAGGGCGGTTCATCCTACGGAGCGTATCTGAAAGGACAGGAGAGTTACGGTAAACAACCCGATTGGTTTCAGCAATTTGAATTGACTTCATTCGCAATTGAGGGTAAAAATATAAAGTCAGTTACTATCAGTTCAAAGACAAAGGGCGTATATTTTAACGTCACTCCGATTCCTAAAATAATTAAGGGTGATATTACAAAATACAATCCTGATCAGGGCGGTACACTGTTGACACTTGGCGGACGTTCGGTATGGGCAACAAATTATAAAAACGAGGACGAATACAATGCCGCGCAGAAAGCCGAAAAGAAAAAATACTCTGATACTGACAGACTTACAAACTCTCAATATACTCTAAAACAGCTCACAAGCGCGTCTTACTCAGGATTTTTCGCTGATTATGTATGCGACAGCTTTACCTATAACAATACCGACAAAAAGAGCGTTATAAATCTTGATTATGTTATTGAGCTGACTGTTGAAAGCATTCAGACGGACGACAATAAAGTCGGTGATTATTTGAAACGCATAAATGAGCTGGCAGAAAACGAGAATAACTATACTGTAGGCGTTGGAAATGATGACAGCTTTGAAAAGGATAAGCTGCTAAATAATATCCTCACAACAATTATTAAGGATGCGACAATTGATGTAACCGTAAATTATGATAATGGTAAGTCGAAGAGCAAATCTTTTAAACTCGGCTCATATCAGGAAGAAGAATGGTTCACATGGCTTACATTGAGTGAAGAATAACAGTAAAGCCCTCTCGTAATTGAGAGGGCTTTAAAATTGCTCAATTATCAAAATAGGTTGCTTTTTCCAAAAAGCAACGCGGTCGGGAATTCCCGACCGCGGCTTTGCGATTGCGTTAGTTTTCAATTGAGTATGTTACAAACACGCCTTTGTAATCCTTTGCTTTCTTTATGTCCTCGGGAAGTGAATTAGCTTCCCCAGGGAATTCTTTGCTGTATATGCTGACTGTCGTTCCGATTTTTACATCCTGTGTTTGTTCGCTTCCGTCTTTAAATCGAACAGTACAATGCACCGTTTTTCCAATTAAGCGCTCAACGCAGTCTCTTTGCGCGTCAAACAATTTTTCGTCCCCGTATATGTTATATAATTCGTCCTTGTGCGCTTTCAGATAGTTATAATCCTCTTCGGACAGATCCTCGGCAAAGCCTGCGTAAGAAAAGCAGCTGCCCTCCGGCTTTTGATTATCATAAGCAAATGTGACCGAGGAATAAACCTCCTGCGTATAATTTGCCCAAATAGCGTCCTCGGCGGCGTTTTGTTCGGGCGTAGCTCCGTCCGGGGATTCCTTCTCGATAATCGCGTTGATCGCTTTTCTGTCCTTTTCGGTCATACTGACAGAATAAGGAAATCTCCGCTTATCTTTCGATATGACACCGCTGATGACAGGATCGTTATCCTTGCGTGACGAAACCACAAGTACGCCGCTGTCCACCGAATATGTGACGGTGTCAATATTTTTTCCTTCGCATATCATCGGCATTCCGATCGAATAAGCCGCGATACTGTCGCTGCCCTCGCTCAGGCTCAGCCCTTTATCCTCGTTGATGCCGATCTCCGCGGTATTATCTCCGCCCAGCTCGGCGGCATTAACTTTTAATACAAATGCGTTCTCTGCTTTTGGATTCATTATACTTATTCCGAACGCGCCGCCTACGGCGAGTACTGCCGCCAGAGAAGCGGCGATAACTGCCTTTCTGAAATTTTTCATATCTATAATTTTCTCCTTGCTTTTTGAGTTCCGAGCGGTTTCAAGCATTTTGCCGACAGCTCTGTCAGGAGCCTTTATACCATCGACCGCTTGTGTGTAGATACTTTTACGCATTATTTGTTCCTCCTTCTTCTAAAATCGTTTTGAGTTTTTTGCGGGCACGGGTGAGATTTGAACTGACGGTATTGGGGTTCATTCTCAAAATCTCCGCAATTTCCGCAATTGTGTAGGATTCATAATAATACAGGTAAATTATATTCCTCTGTTTTTTCGGTAGCTGCCACAGCTCTTCCATAACACTTTCCTGCTGCGGAGCCTCTAAATGAGTATAATCATCAAGGCTCTCTCTGCGGCTTTGCCAGACAAGGCGGTGAAAGGAATTGCATTTGTTGATTGTTACACGGATCAGCCAGCATTTTATGTAGGAGTCGTCCTTTTCGGCAGGACATTTTGTAAGGAGTTCAATACAAACCTCTTGCATAATATCCTCGGCGTCCGCCGTGTTCTTAAGATTATGAAGCGCGATACGATATATCATATCGGCGTATTGCTTTATTATTTGTTCTGCTTTTTCGGTACCGATCCTCGTTTGAATAACCCCCTTTCACCTATAACACGTTTTAGCATACCCTTTTTCGTGCATTAAGTCAAAACCTTTAAAAAAATTGCTCCATTATATAATATGATACAATTGATGACAAATATCTTTAAAGCAAACGAACAGCGTTTCTTGTACGCTGCTCGTTTTTAAAATTCTATATTTAATCAGCTCTTTACAGTATAGCCGGATATAACCGGTTTACTGAATGTATTGTCTTTAAAGCTAAACTGCGTTTTCTCATTCAAAACACAAATTTCATCTAGTGATTTTTCGTCAGAATCAGTCGCTACATATTTCTTATAATCCTTTTCTTTATACACATTCAAATCAATGCCGATGGTATCGCTGTGATACGGTGAACCGAAATAGTCAGCCTCTTCGGAAAGCTGAAACGTATATCCGCCTCCGCGTGTTTGTCCGATTCCGTTTGAAGAATAATTCACAATCAATGTATCCAGATAGTCATTACCGTTGAGCTTTTTAGAATTACCGATATACTTTATAAACAGATAATACTCATGATTCTTTCCATAGCGGCAATCAATAATTCCGTTAAAATGCTCGTTGCGATAAAGACTGTACTCAAAGTTTTCGGATTTAGTTGTATAAAGTCTGAAATCCTCATTATTATCAAGCTGTTCACGGGTATAGGCATAGTCTTCATAATTTTCGCCGTCCGGAACACTCTGAACATAAGAATAATCAAGCTGCCACCACAAGCCTGGCAAAAACTTTGCCGTACCGAGCAAAGCTATAATCGCAAAAACAATACAGGCAAATCTGGGCATAATCAGCTTTAACCTGTGCTTCTTTTCAGGATTTTTAAGCCTGCGGTTAATGATGTACGCGTAAATAAAAAAGTACTGAAAGCTTAGTATTGCCGTTACTATTGCGGAAACAAGCAAAAGTGGTAGCCAGTTATCCCTGTTGTTTATTAAAAAGTTTATAATATCAGTCATATATTTCTCCTTATAATCCAAAAAATTCCTTAAACCGTGCTGAATAGCTTCGCGTTACATCAACACTGGCGCCGTTGTCGAGTGTCAGTATATATTTACTTGAAAACGTCGGGCGGATTTTGCGTATACGCTTAACCGCTACAATAGCGCAGTTGCTGATGCGTAGAAACAGTTTTGTGTCTAGCATACCTTCTAGTCTTACTAGTCTTTCTGAAACAGTGTATTCCTCGCTCATCGTATGCATAATCACATCCGAACCAAGAGTATCAATATATATGATCTCTTCAGTCGGCACAGGGCTGTAGCAGTCATTTTGTCTGCCCATTATAAAGTCTGCACTGGTGTTTTCTTCAGTAAGTACAAGCGGTGAAGAACTGTCAAGCTCAATACCTAAATGTTGAAGCTCGTCAGCTATTTCATCATACCGTGCGTGGCTTACCATTAATTTAATCTTCATTTCTTCCTCCTTGCAAGCTTGCGGTATTGATAATAGCACATTGTTTTTTCAAGGGCAATGGTTTACAAATAACTTGCATTATATTTGACATAGGTTGCATTTTTAATATGCACTACTGTACAAATCAAATGATATGATATATCATAAAAAATGCAAACACGTTTTATACTTTAATACTTTTTATTAAACACAAAGTCCTTTTTCTAACCTTTGAGCAAAAAAACACCGCGCAGACAATGTCCACGCGGTATTCTTCTTATTAAGTCTCCCAATCGGCTTTATTCTGCTTATTTCATAACATCCTTATGAGCAGTAGCCTTTACGGCTCCTTTTTTCGTTATTTGATTTTAAATAATTTTTCGTGCAACCCTGTTTTTTTGATTACTATTGTCATCGGCAGTCCGAGTACAAACAATACCACAAGCTCGCCGAGGGCTACACAACCCGCGTTAAACAAAAAGAACATAAATCCCGTTGTATTGTCAGGCATGGGTAATACAAACGCCAATTCCGCGCCTACTAAAATGCCATTGAAAATCGCGGGCATAAAAAGACCTAATATCGGGATTCCTTTGATACATACCTTTCTTAACGCGTACATAGTCAGAGCCGCCAAAAAACTGGCTAACGACCCGATAATCATATCAATCGGTCCTACTCCGCTCAGCAAATTGGAGATTACACATCCAATAGTCAGTCCAGGTATTGCCGCGGGTGTAAAGAACGCCAACACAGTCATGATTTCCGAAACGCGAAACTGTACTGTCATATAGACGCTTTCCGGAAAAATCATTGCCTGACCAAGCGTCAACACTGCGTAAATTGCCGCGATTACCGCGCCCTGTACAATGTACATAGTTGATTTTTTTGCCATATTAAATTCCTCCGTAGTTTTTTTCGATACTAATATGCGATAAAAACAGACAAAAATCAAACAGTGAAGATTGTCTGGAGTTATCGTATTTTAGTATCAGTCTGGATTTTGCGAACAGACCGACTTGTGTTGACAAAATTCACAAGTCAAAATGCATTATAGCACAGTAGAAAGGGCTTTGCAAGCACTTTTTTAGTGGTCAGTAGTCAGCAGTCAGTGGTCAGTTGTGGTCGGGGAGAAACGTTCCATCTTCCGAAAAGTTAGTATCCCGATTGGATAAATATTGATATATACTAATTAAACCCAAAGGTTTAGCTATTATAGCTCCTTCGGGTTTTAATTATAGTATTAGATGTTTTATAAATAGTTAGGGAACATAAGGTTTGTATTAATTCAATTTATGTTCTCGACATTCACTGATCACTGATTACTGACTACTGACCACTGCCATAAACCGAGAACGGCTGCCTTACTAGGCAGCCGTTCCCGGATTTAGAAGTTTTGAAATTAACGTGAAAACGTGGATGTCATTGTGATGGTGTAAGCTTAGCCGACTTCATCAAAAAGATTGAGTCTGAACAGCTTACTCTCGTCAGTCTTGTTCTCGCAAACAATTGATGCCTCTGCAATCTTGCCGCCCTCAATGAGCTGTGTAAGACCAACTAGCTGTGAAAGTTTGCTGCGGAGATTTAACTTGTCTCCGTCTCTGGTAACGAGATATACGTTGCCTTCGCAGGTATCCAGCACAGCAAGAAATTCAGAAACGTTGATGTCATGCATGTTGAGAATAGGTGTCATAACTAATTTCCTCCTTTATTAAGTTCTGTGGCCATTTACCATTTGGCAATTATCTTTACGACCTCAAATGAAATTGTTTAATGAAAATGAATTGTGTGAACTATGTGCTTTTTTTAGAAGTCGTAAGTCAAGCGGACTTTTTACTTGACGCACTTTATTATACTCAACTTTTCGTGAAAGTCAACAGTTTTTCGTTTTTTTCTTTGTGCACTATCACCAACAAAAGGCAATTTTAACTAACTTTATGGTGTGTAAACTGTGCAATTTTACCAATCAACGGTTACAACGGTTACAGCCCTCGACAATAAATTTGGAGCGAGTTCGGCAATTTGTACTCATATTAACTCGATTGACAAAAATCATTTTACAGTTTTCACAAACTTGATATCTTGATTGACCGGGGAATATGGTGTATAATCAAGGAAAAGGCTTCCCTTGGGGGGAGCTGTCAGCCATAGGCTGACTGAAGAGGGTCAACTTTAGAAAAGCTCGTTATATCAAACGTCAGTTATTTTTCTATTTAATCAGTGGACCCTCTCCCGCCTCGCTATGCTCGGCACCCTCCCCCAAGGGAGGGCAAATATATAAGGAGAATCATTATGCTTAACGATTTTTATAAACAATTCAAAAGCGGCACGGATATACGCGGTGTAGCGGTTGAGGGTGTAAAAGGACAGGACGTCAACCTCACTGACGAGGTTGTTGCCTCTATGGCTCAGGGCTTCGCGCTGTGGCTGAGCGCCAAAGTCAATAAACCCTGCGACCGGCTTAAAGTCACAATCGGGCGTGACAGCCGCATCAGCGGGCCGCGCATTGCTCAAATTGTCGCGGACGAGCTCAAAAGCGTCGGAGCGCGCGTGCTCAACTGCTCGCTCGCCTCTACCCCGTCGATGTTTATGACCACAGTGGATTTAGAAGCCGACGGAGCTGTTATGATTACGGCAAGTCACCATCCGTTCAACCGCAACGGCTTGAAGTTCTTTACACGCTCGGGCGGACTTGAGGGAACCGATATAGAGCAAATTCTTGAATACGCCCAAAACGGCAAAAAAGCTCCCGCAGCCAGCGGCGTTGTTGAAAATTGCAACTATATGGCTCAGTACAAGGAGCACTTGAAGGATATTATAAAGAAAGGCGTCTGTGCGGAAAACTACGACAAACCGCTGGACGGATTCAAAATTGTAGTTGACGCGGGCAACGGCGTGGGTGGTTTTTACGCCGATGTATTAAATGACCTCGGAGCAGATACAGCGGGCAGCCGTTATCTTGACCCCGACGGAATGTTTCCCAACCACGTTCCAAACCCCGAAAACAAAGAGGCAATGAAGTCAATCTGTGAGGCTGTTAAGGAATCAAACGCGGACTTGGGCGTAATCTTTGACACCGACGTAGACCGCGGCGGCGCGGTGGACAAGAGCGGAAACGAAATCAACCGCAACCGTCTCGTGGCGTTAGCTTCCGCAATTGCGCTGGAGGGCAACGAGGGCGGTACAATCGTCACCGACTCCATAACCTCAAGCGGGCTCAAAGAGTTCATAGAAAACGACCTCGGCGGGAAGCATTACCGCTACCGCAGAGGATACAAGAATGTCATCGACAAAGGTCTGGAGCTCAACGAGAAGGGCATAAACTGTCCGCTCGCGATTGAGACATCGGGACACGCCGCTATGAGGGAAAATTATTTTCTTGACGACGGCGCGTACCTTTGTACAAAAATTATCATCAAAATGGCTCAGCTCAGCAAAGAACACAGAAGCATTGAGAGTATAACAGCAAGCCTTAAAGAGCCCGTGGAGGAAACCGAGATTCGCTTTGAAATTACCGAGACCGACTTCCGAGCCTGCGGCGAAAGAATAATAAACGATCTCACAGCTTACGCCGAACAAGCCGAGGGCTGGGTTCTCGCTGACGACAACCGCGAGGGCGTGAGGGTATCCTTCGGTGAGGACGACGGCAACGGCTGGTTCCTGCTAAGACTTTCCGTTCACGACCCGATTATGCCGCTCAACATTGAAAGCGACTCACAGGGCGGTGTTGAAATTATCAAAAATAAGCTCTATGAGTTCCTCAAAACCACAGAGGGTTTAAAAATCTAACACAAAAGCCGCCGCTGAACGCGACGGCTTTTTCTATTAGATTTCTTCAGTCTTTCTTAATCATATTTACAACAACATAATACACGGGAACCGTGAGGTATACAATCCAGCTCCATGCCCAGCCGTTTACCAGGTAGCCTGCCAGAATCTGAAAAACTACACAAAGCACGGGATAGGCAAAGTGCGAAGCGTTGCGCTCATAAATCGCGTCAACAAGCGAATGGTAGAGCGGAATCGCCAAAAAGCAAATCCACGCGAGCGCCCAGCCGTAGCATACGCCCGAGAAACCCCACGCCAAAAAAGCGCCGAGGGATATCGCCCACATCGGGAACATATTGGCTTTCTTTTTGCTTTTTTTGTGATGTTCAAGTTCCTCGTCAACCATCACGTTGCCGTCCTCGTCGGTATATGCGCGAACCTTTTCGCCGTCGAACACATTGACGCCGTTCTTATCTATATGCACGCTTGTGCCGTCCTTTGTGTCAACGTGGATACCGTGTTTAAAGGAAACTTTGTCCTCTTTGACATATGTAGTATTCTCGTCGGGCTCATGACCTTCCTGTTTCTCCTCTTTAATAACAGGCTCGTCATCTCCCTTTAACAGCTCGTCAAGAGTTACGCCGTAAACCTCGGCAAGCAGTACAAGGTTGTCGGTATCGGGCGACGCTTCCGCGCGCTCCCATTTTGAAATTGCCTGACGGCTTACGCCGATTTTTTCGGCGAGCTCCTCCTGGCTGAGCTTGTGAAGCTTGCGGTATTTCAACAATCTGTTAGCTGTAACAATAATCATAAACTGTACCTCTCTTTCGTTTGCTGGGCTCATTATAGTCCGCAACCGCCGAATTAAGCTATACATTTCGGTTTGCATTTCCGCAACCACGGGTTGCGGAATGCGAAAATCAGCTTATATAGTCTAAATTCTCCATATCAAGCCCTGCTGTATTGAGCGCGGGCATGGCAAGGGGGATTTTTTTATTTTGCTTAATAAAAAGCGGAACTTCGTTGAGCTTAACCTCAACATAATGAATACCCTCTGAAAGTTTTGTTGAGGTTATGTTCTCACCGCTGAGTTTGACAAACGTCATAGGTTCGGGCAGATAGACAACTCTGCCGCTTTTGTTTTGCTCATAAACGGGAGCTATCATACACTCCTCGCCGAGCATAAGCTGGTCCTCAACCTCGAGGGCGAGTTTATCTTCGGGATAATCAAAAGCCAGAGGTCTGAACATCATATCATTCTCGTCAGCGCAGCGTCTGAACGTATTATATATATAAGGTATAAGGCGGTAGCGAACAGCAAGTACATCGGCAAAGTCCTGAGTGTTGTCAAATTGATACGCCTCCTGAGCGCGTGTGCCGAGAGCTCTGTGATTGCGCATAAGCGGAGTGAACACTCCCAAAGCAAGCCACCTGAGGAGCAAATCTCCCGTGACATTATTGTTGAATCCGCCGAGGTCGGCGCCGCAATACAGGAATCCGCACATATTGACGGACGGCAGCATTTTGAGATTCAAAAGAATATGCTCCCACCAACTGTAGTTATCGCCGAACCAGATTCCGCTGGTGCGGTGAGCGCCGATGTATGAGGCGCGTGAGAAGATAAGCAGTTTCTCCCTGCCGTATTCCCGCTCAAAATACTCGCCCGCGGCATTGGTCATAAATGCGCCGTAGAGGTTGTGCACATCCTTATGACAGACAAGCTCGCCGTCAACGTTGTGATAGAACGAGCTGTAGTCGTCCATACTGTTCTGAAGTCTCGCGAAAGTATCGCGCATACCGAAATAGTCCCAAATTCCTATTTCCCTGCCGCTGAGTTTATCGAGCTTTTCCCATGCTTTGTCAAGCCCCTTAGTTGAGTAGAACAGCGCAGGCTCGTTCATATCGTTCCAGAATCCGTCCACGCCCATATCAATGAGAGTTTTGTACTGACTGCCGAACCACTCGCGCGCGTCCTTGTTGAGAAAGTCGGGAAGCCCTACAATCCCCGGCCATACGCCGCATTCAAAATCAGTGCCGTCGGGATTCTTACAGAAATAGCCTTTTTTATGTCCCTCGTCATATACGGAATAGCCCTGTTCCTTTTTGACGCCCGCGTCGATAATCGGGAGCAGGTGGATGTCGTGAGCTTTCATATCGCTTACAAAGGACTTAAAGTCGGGGAAAAGCTCCTCATTGACCGTAAAATCCTTAAATTTGTCCATATAGTCAATGTCCATATAGATGCAGTCAAGCGGGAGATTGTTCGCGCGGTGATTATCGCGCACCGAAATAAAGTCGCTCTGCTTGGAATATCCCCAACAGCTCTGCTGATAACCGAACGCCCAGAACGGCGGGATATAGCTTTTGCCGATAATCTGACGAAACTGCTTTACGATATCACGCTCGGTCTCGCCCTCTATGTAGTAAAAATCAACATTATTCCCATCAATCGTAATCTTGGCTTTATCTGGATTTGAATAGCCCAAATCCCATTCAACCTTTCCGGGAAAGTCCACGAAAAGCCCGAATTTTTTGTCCTTCGAGCTTACCACTATAAAATTATGCGCGCCGTAGAGCGAGCGTTTGTCCTCGGTGTGCTCGGTTTCGTCACTGCACCAGCTCTCGTAAATCCATCCGCGTTTGTTGATACCTCTGACGGTCTCTCCAAGCCCGAAAATCATATCTTCTCCGCGCAGTTCAAAAGCGACAACACACCTCTCCTCCTGTGATAACTCCAGGGGGAAAGCGCTGATTTTTTCTTCCTGTATTTCGGCGGTAACCGCCTTTGTGTCAAATGGTTTTCCAATTCTGAATTTTTTAATCATATCAAATGTTCACAATATAACTGTCGTTGAATCTATAAGATACAACATTGTTTGAGCCGTCAAGATAATAAGCCGTATAACTGTCGGAGATCACAATATCGCCTGTCTGATTGCTTCCGTTGTTAAAGATTATAAAGTTGTGCTTAGAGTCCTTGACGACATACTTATAAATCGACTTTCCGTACTCATTTTTGCCGACATAGGTCATAGCGTTACCCGGCCAGTCGCCCTCGTTGCCTGCGCCTTTCCTGCCCCAGCAGTACGCGTTGGGCGCGCCCCAGCTGTCGGGTTTCTCAAAGAATACTGTCACCGATCCGCTTGAATCCACGTTGTCGGGATCTGTCACCGCAAGTAAATCGGCGTTAGCCTGACTGAGAGCATCCTCACAAAAACCGTTTGTATATGCCGTCTTGAGGTTCTGATACACGTCGTAGGACGAGTAACGGTAGTAAAGGCTGAGATTATTCTTAGCCGCGGCTCTTGTGGATTCGCTCGCCGCTGTGTAAGTCTCCGAGAAGTCGGCAACCAGCCCCGCAATATTCATCTGAATAAATGTAACGTCATTGATGTCAATTGTGCCGTCTCGGTTTACATCCGCCGCTTTCTTTTGGAGATTTGAAAGCGCGTATCTGTTCACCAGATAAAGCTGAATATATGTAGCGTCTCGGATAGTAACTTTTTCGTTCCCGTCGACGTCACCGGGCAAACAGTTCACAGGCTGAGTTGCTTCCTGAGAAGCCTGAGTCGGCTGTGTCTCCTGAGTTGCCTGGGTAGGAGATGTGGCGGCGTTCGGGTCGGTTGTTGAATAGAATACCTTAAGCCTACTGTTGGATGTATTGAAATTAAACGTGTAATAACCGCCCGAAGCAGTGAGCTTGCAGTTACCCGCGGACGCAGACATAACCCACCCGTTTGTCGAGCTTGTAGTTGTGGTATCGTTGATGGTTCCCGTGTTTCCGTACCATGTGCTGCCGTTGTTTAGCTTGAACTCATATGTACCCGCGGAAAGCTGAATTGTGTTCTCTATGATATTGCTGTCGCTCGTGGTGTAGAACGGGTTAGCCGTCCCCCAGCTGTTGAAAGAACCTTTGAGGTAATAGCTTGTGGCTGTGGCTCCCGTGGAGTTTTTGCCTTTTGCCTGAGCCGACTTCTTTGTACCGAACTCGGATGAAGGCTTAACCACATAGCAGCAATTGGGGTCGTAAATATTGTTGTAGAGGTTAGCGCCGTTGAAAATAATCGCGTCGTCGAAAACGTCTACGATATATCCCTCTGTCCTGTCTCTCGAGTAGTCGCGGTTGAGCGCGCCGTTTTCAATTGTACGGGTACCGCCCACAGATGAATTGTGAATCATCTGGGCTGATGTGCCGTTGTTGTCGGAAAAGTTGTACTGTTCCTTAAACGCTATGTGTGTATGTCCCGAAAGGAAAATAACGTCCTTATGGTTATTTAGAATTGTCTTGAAACGGTTGTTGCCCGTCGCGCTTCCGAGCGGAATGTCATAATAGGGTTCCGCGTCGATACGGTCGCCCGCGCCGTACTTGTAGAACAGAGAATGTTCAATAATATATATGTTGTGACCGTCGCCCGAGTACTTGTTCAGAAGTTCCTCGAGCCAGTTGATCTGAGTCTCGGTAAATTCGTCGGTTCGGTCGGGATAGAATCCGCCCTCCATAGCCATAAATATAAAGTGGTCGCCGTTTATGGTCTTTTCAAAATAAGCTTTTGAGGAGGTGTTTCCGTCCGAACCGCTAAGCCCTGTGGCGCGCTTGAAGTCATTTGTGCCGACGTTTACATCCTGCCATAACTCGTGGTTACCGATAGCCTCGTAAACGGGATTAAGGTAGTTCGACTCGGAGAGCACGCGCTCGTAGGTTCTCCACTCATAGCCCGAAATTCCGCTGCAGTCAATATTATTGTTTACATAATCGCCCGAAATCACAATAAATTCCGCGTCTCTTGCCGCCGCTGTGTCCAGGGCGTCGCGCCAATGCTCGTCGGCGTATTCGTAGGTTTTGTAAGTGCCGTCGATGTGAACATCGGAATAAGAGGCGAAACGGTACTTGCGCTCCACACTCTTGTGATTCCAGCGCTTGCTGTCGGGAATATTATAAACAGCCGAGGCGTTCGCCACGGTTTTGTCCGCCAAAGAGGTTGTCGCAATCAGCTTGGTAGCGTCAGCGGGAATAGCGCTGCGTTTTACCATTGTGTGGATCTTTGAGCCCGCGGAGCTGAACGTCAACGAACACAGCTTGTCATAGCCTTCGAGAGCTTTTGTGTCGTCAGCCCAGTAAAGGTAATATGTGCCCGCCGCCGCGGTGAGCGTAATAGTACCTTGCGCGTAGCCCGCTCGCGAGCTGTCCTCTCCTGAGAAGCTGTAGCTCAGCGTGTTGCCCGCGGCGAAAACCGTCATAGACATAAACGCCGACAAAACAATCAACGCCGCCAGCGCCGCCGCTGTAACCGTTCTTACACTTCTTTTCATAAGCAATGCCCTCATTTTTAAAATTTTTGCGGACGGCAAACGCCGCCCGCAATTTTTATTATCTTATTCTGTTAAGCTGGTTTATCAGCCGTAGATTATAATTTCCTGACCAATCTTGTATGGAATGTTCATACCAACCATATAACGCTGGATATAGTTAGCGTCAAGGATCTTAATCTTTCCATCGCCGTCAACATCACCGTTGCGCTTGCTGGTTGAGTCAAGAATTACGAGATTTACAAGTCCTTGCTGGATATAGGTTACGTCGTTTACGTTGACCTTTCCGTCACAGTTGGAGTCGCCTAATAAGTATTTGTCAACAATTGACGGCTCTGTGGGACCTGCCTTCTTGTAAAGGTAAACTACGTTTGTAACGCCTGCCTTGTAGAAGCCTTCTGCGTTAGCGGGAGTTTCAACGAGCTCACCGAGGCTTGTGTCGGCAGTAGTCTTGTACTGGTCTGTGCTCTGCTTGTCGGCAGTAACCGTTACGTCGGGCTTGAGCTTAGCGCCCGTGTCGATGTCGATATGCGAGGTAACAAGTGTTGAGGAGTAGGAGATAACTCTGTCCTTAATTCTACACTCGCCAGATACAAGGTATCCGGGCTCGTTCTGTCCGGGTTCCTGTCCGCCTGTTTTGCCGTGGAACATTACATAACAAGCCGCTATCGGAATAGTATATTTGTACCAGCCATTGCCTTCGCTTGTCATTGTCGGGTTGGTAGCCCACGGACCGAGAGGCTCTACGCCGTCGTCTGTGTAAGCGTAAACCAACAGACTGCCCGTGAGTGTGCTCGGCTTGTAATAATGAACAGTAGTTGTGTTTGTAGCCAGAGGCTTATACTTAAATGTGATAGTCTTGGCGCCTGTAAATGTGCCTGTAGTATCAGCGGGATATTTGTCTGTATCAAGCTGATATCTCTGAATAGAGCATACGGGGATTGAATACTTGTCGCCGTTCTCAAGTGTGTAAACCATATCGGGAGTCAGAGCTTTGCCTGACTGGTCAACATACTTAACTGTCAGCTTCGCCTTGGTCTTTCCGTTGGAAGCATAGTTATATGTAACGGTTGTATCGCCTGTAAATTTGCCCGAAGCATTGCCGTCTGTGGAAACAACATCGTTGTTTACGAGTAAGTCAGCGTCCTTGTGAGCATGATAGGTTGAACCTATTCTGTACTTGGCTGTTTCTGTCTTTACAACAGAACCGTTTAATACGTGCTTTGTTGTGAGTGTACCGTAAGTAAACTTGTCAGAGAAGTCCTTGTAACCTGATGTCTCAACCAGAATCGCGCCCGAGTTAGCAGGAACGGAATAGTTGCCGCTTGCTGTACTGATAGCTTTGAGACCTGCGTTGTCAGCGTTCGCTACAACTGTCCAGTTGCCCGTGAGGGTTACATTTTGCGCGGATGTGCCTGAGTTCATAAGAACCGCAACCTTGCCCCACTCGTTAGCCTTATTGGATGTATTGTTGCTGATTGTGTACGCAATCAGGTTTCCTGTCTGAGACATAAAGCTCATTGTGTTCTTAGAGGTGTTGCTGTCATCGTTAAACGGTGTGTAAACCTCTTTAATCTGACGAAGTCCTCTGTAATAATCAACCGAGCTCTTATATGTTCCCGCGCGGGACCAGTCGAGCTTATTGTACTGGTCGGCGGAGTTGTAGGAGTTACCCTGACCCTGCTTAGTACGCGCGAACTCAATACCTGAGTTCATAAATGTGATACCCTGCGAGGTATAGAGCATTACACCGCCGAGCTTGAGCTGTCTGATATATTTCTGGTCGGTACTGTTGACGTTCGTATTGACGGTGACGGAACTCTTGCCTTCACCCGACTTTGTATACGCGCCTACAAGTCTGTCCCAAAGAGTCAGGTTATCATGACAATCTAGGTAGTTTACAGTCTTGGTGTTGTCGCTGTTATCCATAAGAGCGGCTTTGATACCGCTTACAACTGTGCTTACACTTGTAGAAGTACCGCCTACCCAGCCTTGGAAAAGACCCTTATCGGAATCAACCTTACTTGCGGCTGTTCTGAAAGTACCCGAGAACGCGCCCAGACCTTTGGCGTAGGAAGCGCCGTTCTTCTCGGAAGGAGCGGAGGGGTTAGCGGTTGTACCGCCTGCCCAGGGCTCGCCGTACATAAGGATGTTATTGTTAATAGCGTTGAGCTGTGAACGAGCCTGATTCAGAGTTGTGAGGTCGATACAACCCATAAGGTCAAAACGGAAGCCGTCAATGTGATACTCATTAGCCCAGTATTTGAGGGACTGGATGATGAAGTTTCTCATCATAGCCTTATCGGATGCCATTTCATTACCCTGACCTGAACCGTCCATGTTAGCGAGATTGGTCGCCATTCTGTAGTAGTAACCGGGAACAGTCTTTGTAAAGCTGGAGCCCTCGGAACCTGCTGTGTGGTTGTATACAACGTCCATTACTACGGAGATACCGCGGTCATGGAGCGCCTGAACCATCTGCTTAACTTCGTTGATACGAACATTTCCGTCGTAGGAATTGGAAGAGTAGGAACCGTCGGGAACATTGAAGTTCTTAGGGTTGTAACCCCAGTTACGGTCAACCTCGGACGCGCCGTAAACTTCGTCAACGCCGTCAAAGTCAGCGATAGGCATAAGCTGAACAGTGTTGATGTTGTTCTCCGTGAGGTAGTCAAGACAAGTAGCGATAGAGCCCTGCTTCTTGTATGTAGTGCCGCCCTCGGTAAACGCGAGGTAGTTGCCGCGGTTAGCGTCGCTTACGCCCGAATCGGGGTCGCAGGAGAAGTCACGAACGTGAAGTTCCCATACAGCGGACTCTGTCTTGTTATTGTGACAAACGTGGGTATCGCTATCCCAACCCTCAGGGTCGGTGGAATCGAGGTCAACAACCATTGAACGGTTACCGTTGACGCCGACCGCCTTGGAGTAAACGTCCTGAGTCTCGTTAGTTACAACGTTGCCAAAGATGTTCTGGGCTGTAATAAGATAGGTATAATATACGTTTTTATAATCACCGTTTAGTGTAATGGACCAAACATAATTATTTGTACTGCTACCCTTGGTGGTAAAATCGTGAACGCCAAGCACTTTCGCGCCCATCTCACGGTCACTACCTGTGGAATACAGCTTCAGCTGTATCTTGGTAGCAGCAGGTGACCAAACCTTCCATGTAGTGGACGAAGGCGAATAAGTCGCGCCAAGGTCCTCGCCGTTGTAGGTATAGCTGCCGCCTTCGTATTTGTTCTGGTTGTTGTACGCGCCTGTCGAGTATGAGCTTGTGTCGGCAGCCGAAACAGTTACCAGTGCCATAGTGGCGAGCATAACTACCGCCAGCAACAGCGATATCGTTCTGCGTAATTTCATAATATCAACTCCTAAATTTGCTGCATATACTAATACCTTAGTATAAGTAAGCATTTGTACTTATTATCATACCAAATACAGTGCTTGTCAATATTCTGTAAAAGAATTATAAAAATTGCTCTATAACGAAATTTCAGCCCGTTTTTTGTGCATATTGATGATAGGTTGATTTTTTTGCGGAAAAAAAGTCGTTTTGCAAGGTTAAAGACGCTTATTTTGTAAAAATGTGAAAAGTATTGACATCTTATTACAAACCGACTATAATAACGATATGGTCAATATTATTCACATTTATATAATGATGGTGTGGATATGACTGCCCACAGCGCCCGTTGAGGCATAAAAATCCACGCTCGGAACTATCAGACCGAAAGGAGGCTCGGCTTTGCTTGCCCGTCCTTTTGCGACGTGCTATACTGTAAACAGGTCAATCCGAGGTGATTATATGATTTGCAACTTATGCCCCAGACAATGCGCCGCCGTTCGGGGCAAAAAAGACGGCGACGGTTATTGCGCGTTGGGCGCGCTGCCGAAAATAGCGAGAATCGCTCCTCACTACTGGGAGGAGCCGTGTATAAGCGGCACAAAGGGAAGCGGAGCGGTTTTCTTTTCGGGCTGTACGCTCAGGTGCGTGTTCTGTCAGAACTATGAAATATCGGCAAAATGCAAAGGAAGGTATATCACTCCCGCCGAGCTCTGTGAGGAAATAAAAAAGCTGGAAGCCTCGGGCGTGCACAACATCAACCTTGTTTCCCCCACGCCTTTTGTTGAAGCGATTTCAGAAGCTTTTGAAATTTACAAACCGAATATTCCGATAGTATATAACTGCTCGGGCTATGAAAAGGTCGAAACCCTCAAAAAACTGGAGGGGCTTGTGGACGTTTATCTGCCCGACTTCAAATACAGCGACGATACCTTGGCTCTGAAGTTTTCGGGGGCAAAAAATTACACCGACACCGCTCTCGCGGCAGTCGGTGAAATGCTCAGGCAGACAAAAAGTATAGAATATGACAATGACAATATGATGACAAGGGGCACAATAATCCGCCACCTTGTACTCCCCAACCACACCAAAAACAGCATAGAAGCGCTGAAACTTCTCGCGGAAAACTTCGGCTCTCCGCTTGTGAGCCTTATGTGCCAGTATATCCCCTGCGGCAAAGCCAAAGAAATCCCCGAACTCAACCGCAAAATCACAAAGCGGGAGTACGAAAAGGTCAAGCGGTTTTTGTTTGAGCTGGGGCTTGACGGTTTTGTGCAGGATATGAGCTCCGCCGATGAGAAGTATATCCCCAAGTGGGAGTTTTAGCGTTTAGTAGTTTATATTGTAGGGGAGCTGCTCCTGCCGCTCCCGACATGCATTTCCTGACGCATACGCAATTTTTCTCCGTGGCACACGGACAATGGGACGTTCGACGTTGCCGAAGGAAGTTTACATATACAAATCTAAACGCAAGCGCGGGAGCGGCAGGAGCAGCTCCCCTACAGTTTTACACACAAAAAAACGGCTCCCGTTCGGGCAATATCATTAAGATAAGCCAAAGGGTGCAAATCAAAAAAAGACACACTTGCGAAAGCAGGTGTGTTTTTTCGTAAAAAAGCAAAACGAAAAG
>CACZYC010000024.1 GCA_902785365.1 uncultured Ruminococcus sp.
GTACTTCTTTCTACGGTAGTGTTTTGTTGCAAATTCATTATACCATATTTTGAAGTTACTTCTCTTTTTTATTGGTTCATATCATTTTAACACATACACTATCAAATATCATCAGACTACTCTTTCCCTTGAGATATCCCATAAACTGTGATATACTTAGGTACGGTGGTATACATACCAACATATGTATATGGTCGGAGCACGCTTCTGCTTCGATTATTGTCACCTTTTTCTGCTCACACAGTTTTCTTAATATCTCTCCTATATCTCCTCTCAACTTTCCGTATATCTCCTTTCTCCTGAATTTTGGCGCAAAGACGATATGATACTGGCATCGGTATGTTGAATGCGCTGTGTGCATTATTTCATTATTGTTTTTATTTTTCATTGTTAAAAACCTCCTAGTATTCTTTTTTGGTAATGCGTCGTCAAACACTTACCATTATATACTAGGAGGTTTTCTTTTGCTAAAGCTTTTTTATTGTCCCCCGGTTGAACCGGGGGTTTATTTCCACGCCCTAAAGGACACCAACAAACAAAAAGGACTGCGTGAGCAGTCCTTAATTACGAATTACGCATTGCGAATTGCGAATTATTTAATAACTCTTACCTTGATAACGCCGTTTACAGCCTCTAAAGCCGAAACGGAAGCGTCGTCGTCAGCGTCAACGATAGCGTAGCCGTAGTCGCCGCGTGTCTTGGCTTCAACAGCCTTCAAGCCGCTTACCGCCGCTGTGATATCCTTGACTATGTCGCCCTTAAAGAGCACGCAGTAGCGGACAGCGCCCGACTTTGCCATAGTCACGTTGGGATAGTTTACGGAGTTTACAATATTACCTCTCTCAAGGTACTCCATAATCTGGTCGGCGCCCATTACAGCGCAGTTTTCTTCACTCTCGGGAGTGGAAGCTCCGAGGTGAGGCAGACAGATTACGCCGTCCTCGGCGAGTACATCATCTGTGGCAAAATCCGTAACGTACTTGCTGACCTTGCCGCTCTTGATTGCGGCGAGAACGTCAGCGGAGTTTACAAGACCGTCACGGCTGAAGTTGAGGATACGCACGCCGTCCTTCATCTTGGCGATTGCTTCGGCGTCAATCATATCCTTTGTATCGGGAAGAAGCGGAACGTGAATTGTCACATAGTCGCTCTTGGTGATTACGTCGTCAACAGTGGGATAAACCTGAACTGACGGGTCGAGCTTTAAAGCGTTGTTTACGGAAAGGAAGGGGTCATATCCGATAACCTTCATTCCGAGAGCCGCCGCGGAGTTTGCAACCAAAATACCAATTGCGCCGAGACCTACAACGCCGAGAGTTTTGCCGAGAATTTCGGGGCCTACGAACTGGCTCTTGCCTTTCTCAGCCATTTTGCCGACCTGGTCGCCGTTGCCCTTGAGCGTCTTGGCCCACTCGATGCCCTCGACTACCTTACGGGAGCTGAGTAAAAGTCCCGCGAGAACGAGCTCTTTTACGGCGTTGGCGTTAGCTCCGGGAGTGTTGAACACAACAATACCCTTGTCAGCGCAGACATCCTTGGGGATGTTGTTTGTACCCGCGCCGCAGCGAGCAATAGCAAGGAGACTTTCGGGGAGCTCCATATCGTGCATTGAAGCGGAACGTACGAGAACCGCGTTGGGGGCTGTCTCGCTGTCGCTTACCTTATAGTTGTCACCCAGGCGGCTTGTGCCCTTGGGTGAAATTTTGTTGAGAGTTAATACGTTAAACATAAAATTACCTGCTTTCAGTAAAAATCGTCTTTCGCCCTCCCTTGGGGGAGGGTGGCTGAGCGCAGCGAAGTCGGGAGAGGGTCAACTTTAGAAAAACTCGTTATATCTTACGTTAGATTATAAGCCCATTTCAAGTGGACCCTCTTCAGTCAGGCTACGCCTGACAGCTTCCCCCAAGGGAAGCCTATTCAATTTATATTATGAATTTTCTTCCTCAAACTTCTTCATGAACGCTACGAGCTTCTCTACGCCCTCGATAGGCATAGCGTTGTAGATAGAAGCGCGCATACCGCCGACTGTGCGGTGACCCTTGAGGTTTACGAAGCCCGCGGCTGTAGCCTCTTTGACGAACTTAGCGTCGAGGTCAGCGTCGCCTGTAACAAAGGGAACGTTCATAAGAGAACGGTCTTTCTTTACAACTGTGCCCTTGAACATTTTGCTTGAGTCAAGGAAGTCATAGAGGATAGCGGCTTTCTTTTCGTTGTACTTCTTCATTTCCTCAAGTCCGCCCATATCCTTAATCCACTTGAAGATTTTGCCGCAGATATAGATATCATAGCAAGGCGGTGTGTTGTACAGAGAATCGGCGTCAGCCTGAGTCTTATACTTCATCATTGTGGGAGTACCCTCGAGAACGTCGTCAGAGATTAAGTCCTCGCGGATGATAACCACCTGTAAGCCCGCGGGACCCGCGTTCTTCTGTACGCCCGCGTAAAGCACGCCGTACTTTGTAACGTCAACGGGCTCTGAGAGGAAACAGGAGCTCTGGTCGGCTACGAGAGTTTTGCCCTTTGTGTTGGGAAGCTCGTGGAACTTTGTACCGTAGATTGTGTTATTCTCGCAGATATATACATAGTCCGCGTCCTCGCTGATGGGAAGGTCGGAACAATCGGGAATGTATGAGAATGTCTTGTCCTCGGATGAGGCGATTTTGTTAGCCTTGCCGTAAATCTTGGCTTCGTTGAAAGCCTTTTTAGCCCACTGGCCTGTTACGATATAGTCGGCAACTCTGTTCTTCATCAGGTTCATCGGGATAGCCGCGAACTGAAGGCTCGCGCCGCCCTGTAAGAAAAGAACCTTGTAGTTGTCGGGAATATTCATCAGGTCTCTTAAATCTTTTTCAGCGTCCTTGATGATGTCGTCGAACCACTTTGAGCGGTGGCTCATCTCCATAACGGACATACCGCTGCCCTTGTAGTCGAGCATCTCCTCTGCGGCTTCTTTCAGAACGGACTCGGGCAGAACCGCGGGACCTGCTGAAAAGTTGTATACTCTTGCCATTTCAATTACTCCTTTGCAAAATTACTTTAAAAATACTAATACTGATATATTATAGCCCAACGGGGTCGGGTTGTCAATAATTTAACGATATTATTAATCATTAATCCGATTTGCCTTCCCCCGGGGGGAAGGTGTCAGAGGCGTTCTCGCAGAGAATGGCTCTGACGGATGAGGGTAGGCGTAAGCAAGTATCACAGCAATATTGATACTTTCGAGCGCCAACTCCTGTATTAATCCTACTTTGTTCAAACCTTGTTATAGTCTGTATATCAGACGTTCGTTATATGCCCTTTAAACAAATGGACCCTCTTCAGTCTCGCTGCGCTCGACAGCTTTTCCCTAGCGGGAGACGGCAAACCCTTTGTCGCATTCGCGACATCTCCCTTAAAAAGGGAGTCTCCCAAGGGAAGCCCTATCGTATCTCCCCTATAACGCCGAGCAAATCCTCCCTCATTCTGAGCGCTTCCGCCCTCGCGGCTTCGGCAAAGTCGGCTTCGGTCTTGCCGTCCTGCTTTTTCCACGCGCACATAATGCCGCGGCTGGAGTTTACAATCGCGCCCAAGCCGTTCTTGTCGAAGGCGTACTTCGCGTCCTCGGCTCCGCCGCCCTGAGCGCCGTAACCGGGAACAAGGAAGAACGTGTGCGGAAGCTTCTCTCTGAGCTCTCCGAGCATTTGGGGATAGGTGGCTCCGACAACCGCGCCCACAGCGCTGTAACCGTGCTTGCCTATGGTGTCGGCTCCCCAGCCTTCACACATTTCGCCCATTGTCTCATAGACGGTTTTATCGCCGATTTTCTTATCCTGGAGCTCGCCCGAGCTGGGGTTTGAGGTTTTGGCGAGTACGAATATATCTTTGTCTTTATCCTTGCAGACGGAAAGCAAGGGCTTTATACAGTCGGTGCCGAGATAGCCGTTCACGGTCAGAGCGTCGGCTCCGAAAGCCACGCAGGTTTCGCCATCGACGTCGGTTGTGCCGATGTGCGCCGCGGTGTACGCTTCCATAGTAGCGCCGATGTCGCCGCGCTTGCCGTCGGTCATAACATACATACCCTTTGACTTGGCGTAGTTGATTGTGTACGCGAGAGCCTTCACGCCCTGCCAGCCGTACATTTCGTAGTAAGCCGCCTGGGGCTTTACGGCGGGAACGATGTCATAAAGAACGTCGATCAGCGCCTTGTTGAACTCGAACAGCGCCGCCGCGGCTCCCTCGAGGGTTCTGCCGTACTTTGTAAAGCACTCAGCCTTGATGAACCCGGGAACATATTCGAGCTTCGGGTCGAGCCCCGCGACTGTCGGGTTTTGTTTTTCGATTATTTTTTCAATTAATTTATCCATAAAATCACCTTATTAGCCCTCCCTCGGGGGAGGGTGGCTGAGCGTAGCGAAGTCGGGAGAGGGTCAACTTTAGAAAGCTCGATATATCAAACTTTAGAAAAATAACTATCACCAAGTGGACCCTCTTCAGTCAGGCTACGCCTGACAGCTTCCCCCAAGGGAAGCCTTTATTTAATCCATATCCATCAATTCGTAGAAGAAGTTAGTATAGTCCGTGCGGTGAGCCTTCTGGAACGCGATAGCCGAACGCGGGTGGCTGTTGCGCTGGCCTGTGATAATATAGGGCACGTCGAATCCCCAAAGGATTCCGTCGTCCTTGAACTTCTGGTAATACTTTTCGATGTGGTTATAGAGCGGCTCGGTGCGGTACTTGGGATTTTTGAGGAAACCTACAAGCAGCTCGCTGCGGCAGTTGCCCGCTCCTCTGCCGAGCCCGAGAGCCGTCACATCGAGGAAGCTTACGCCCTCCTGGAGCGCGTCAATCGTGTTGGCGAACGCGAGAGACTGGTTATCGTGAGCGTGAACGCCGACAATCTTGTTGTATTTATCCGCGTACTCAAGATACATCTGAGAGTAGCGTCTTATCTGCTCGGGATAGAACGCGCCGTAGCTGTCCACAATGTAGTAGGCGTTGACGGGGCTCTTGCCGAAAATTTCGAGAGCCTCACGCAAATCCTCGGTGCGTTCCTTGGAAATCGCCATAATGTTGATAGCGGTTTCGTAGCCCATTTTCGCGCAGTGCTCAATGATATCAAGCGCCGCGGGAATGGTGTTGATGTAGGTGGCTACACGAACCATATCAATCGGACTTTCCGCCTTGGGGTGGATGTCGCGCTTGTAGTCGGTGCGTCCGACGTCCGCCATAACGGCTATTTTCATCGGGGTGTTGTTTTCGCCTACAACCGCGCGGATATCCTCGTCGTCGCAGAACTTCCACTTGCCGAATTTTTCGGGGCTGAAGATGTTTTTGTCCGCCTTGTAGCCGAACTCCATATAGTCTATGCCCGCGCCGATGTTGGCGTGGTACAGGTCGTTGACAAATTTATCGTCAAAGAAAAAGTCGTTGCAGAGTCCGCCGTCACGCAGAGTGGCGTCGAGAACACGGACGTCCTCGCGGACAGAAAGCAGATTACCTTTTGACATATTGATTCCTCCATTGTTGCCTTCCCCCGGGGGGAAGGTGGTTTTTGCTTCAATTTATTGATGCAAAAATCGGATGAGGGTCGGCGTTAGTTAGTATCATAGCAATATTGATAGTTAAGTGCACCGACTTTTGTCTTTATCCGACTTTGCTTAAACCTTGTTCCAGTCTGTTTATCAAATGTTTGCTAGAGAGGCTTTAATAATGTGGACCCTCTCCCGTCACGCCTGCGGCGTGACACCCTTTCCTTAGCAGGAGACGGCTTCCTAAGCCGGAGACGGCAAACCCTCTGTCGCATTCACGACATCTCCCTTAGTAAGGGAGTCTCCCTTTTGTCCGCTCCGCGGACATTTCCCCTAGCAGGGGAATTTCCCAAGGGAGGGCTTTTCTATCCTTCAAACACAACTTCTCCGTCCAGAATCGTATACTTCACTTTACCGCAAAGCTCTTTGCCCTTGAACGGTGAGTTCTTGCTTTTGCCGTGGAGCTTGTTTACGTCCACTGTATAGCTCTCGTCCATATCGAAAAGCACGATATCGGCGGGAGCGCCTATGTTGAGCGTGCCCGCATTTATGCCGAGGATTTCGGCGGGAGCGGAGCTCATTTTGTTTATCAGTTCATTTATTGTAAGCTCGCCTGTTTTCACCAGGTTGGTAATACCCGCGGACAGCGAGGTTTCCATACCGATTGAACCGTTCGGAGCTTTTAGGAAGTCCTGTTTTTCCTCGGGCGCGTGCGGAGCGTGGTCGGTGGCGATAGCGTCAAGCGTACCGTCCTTTAAGCCCTCAATAACCGCCTGTCTGTCCTCCTCGCGTCTGAGCGGAGGGTTCATACGATAGTCAGCGTCACGTTTCAGCAGTTCCTTTTCCGTAAAGCTGAAATAGTGGGGAGCGGTTTCGGCGGTAACTTTTATACCGCGCTTTTTTGCGTCGCGAATCAGATTCACGGAATTCTTTGTGCTGACATGGCAGATGTGAATCGGCGCGTCAAACGCGTCGGCAAAGCTTATCTCACGCATTGTGCCGCAGTCCTCGGCTGAGTCGGGAATACCCTTCACACCGAGCTCGCGGGATACTTCGCCCTCGTTGATTATTCCGCCGTTCGCTATCGGCAGGCTCTCGCAGTGGGCGGTAATTGTAAGCCCCAGAGTGGGAGCTTTCTTCATAGCGTTGATGAGCATAGCGGTGTTCTCGACAGGTCTGCCGTCGTCGGAGAGAGCTGTCGCCCCCGCCTGTTTCAGTTCGTCAAGATCGGTAGCCTCTTTACTTAAAAGCCCCTTGGTTATGCTCGCCGCCACATACACCTTTGCAGAGGCGTTCTCAGCCTTTTCGAGAATATACCTGACTGTATCGGCGCTGTCCGTCGTGGGGTTGGTGTTCGGCATACAGAGCAGAGATGTCACTCCGCCCGCGGCAGCCGCCTTGCAGCCGCTGAGGATATCTTCCTTGTGCGTTTGTCCCGGGTCGCGCAGATGAACGTGCATATCAACAAGCCCGGGGGCGGCGATTAAGCCCTGCGCGTCAATAATCCTGTCAGCAACATCAAACTCGCCGAAGGCGGCGAGTTTTCCGTTTTCTATAAGTATATCGGTTTTTTCGTCATAATTGCGCGAGGGGTCAATTACCCGCGCGTTTTTGATTAAAAGTTTCATAATGTTTTCTTTGTTGAAGCATTTGCCCTCCCTTGGGGGAGGGTGGCTGAGCGTAGCGAAGTCGGGAGAGGGTCCACTTGTTAAATAGTATTAATTCATACGTTTGATAAAGCGAGCTTTTCTAAAGTTGACCCTCTTCAGTCAGGCTACGCCTGACAGCTTCCCCCAAGGGAAGCCTTTTTTTATTTATCTCCTCGGTCTTGAGCTTCTGCTCTGAGGAGGACGGCGTCTGTCCGAACTTCTGCGGTCGCGGTCAATGCGCTCTCTGCCGGAAGGTCTGGGAGCGGAACCGCGCTCATAAGAAGAACGAACCTGAACGAGGTCGTTGCTGCCTCTGTTTTGATTATTTCTTCTGCGCGCGCGTTCAGCCTCGCGTTCCATACGCCTGCGCTCGCTCGCGTCACGACGGCGCTGTTCCTCAATTTTGCGGCGCTTGTTCTGAGCGTGCTTGCGTCTTATCATTCTGGAAAGGTTGATAAAGAAGTACTTGAGGTGAGTGACAACAAAAGCCAACACCGTGAATATCGCGCTGAACACCGCCACAATACCTCTGCCGATTGCGGCGAGGACTTTCTTGACTGTGTCCCACGCGTTGGGAATATCCTCGTAATCCTCATCCTCGTTGACTTCAAGTCCGCGCTTAGCCTTGCTGTAATCGTTGACAGCGGTCTCAACGTCGGTATAGGAGAACATTTCGTCCTCGTCGGGGACAACATCAAAGTAGTCGGCTGTCTCGTCAAATTGTTCTTCGCTCTGAACAGCTTTTTGAGGCTTCTCCCCTGCTTCCGCCGCGGGCGCTTCTTTTTCTTCCGCCGCGGAGATATCAGCCATTTCCTCGGTTTGTTCGGGTTCTTCAACCTGAGTTTCAGTCTGAGCTTCGGGCTCTTCGGAAGTTTCGGAATCTGTCTTGGATTCGGACTCTTTCTGAACCTCTGTTTTTTCTTCTGCCTCGGGAACGTGCTGTTCAGCGGCTTCCTCTGCTTCGGGCTGAGCTTCCGCCTTGATTTCCTCAGCGATTTCATCGGCGAGAACCTCGGCGGGCGAAGTCTCAACGGGAACTTCTATTTCCTCGGCGTTCGCCTGATAATCAACCTTTGTAACGGGCTCTTCCGCCACCGCTTCCTCGGGAACAGGCTCGGAGTAGGATTTTATCTCCCTTGACTCCTCGGGCAATACTTCGGCATTTTTCTTTTTGCGTTTGCCCTTTTCACCTACGGGAGCGTACTTTGTGAGGAAAGAGTTCGTGGGTTTTGTAACATCAAAAATATGCTTTTTGGGAATCTGGGTTGTCTCTGTAATTTTGTGCTCGTGAGCAAGCTCGTGCACGAGAATCTTGTGCTTGCGGTTGGGGTTGCGGAAATACTTGAACAAAATTACAAATACCACGATTATAACCGCGATAGCCGCGAGCGTAATTGAACCATAGAGGATGAGCTGCTTGTTGCGGTTGAAGAAGTTGTCGTTGAGAATTGTTACGCCGCTTACGATTTCGGCGAGCATCTCCTTGTCGGCGGCTTTGAGCTTTTTGCCCGGGGCTGCCTGCATAGTGATGTTGATGTTCTCGCCGTTCATAACGGTGTTATACTGCTGAGCCTGAACGATCTTTTTCCCGTTCTTGAAGCTCATATTCAGGCAGATATATTTGATATCGTTGTATTCAACGGGAGAAGCATCCTTGTAAGTCTTATTCTCCCTGAGTTTCTGCATAATGTTGGCAAGTTCCTCGTCGGAAAGAGAATTGTAACTGCCGATTTTCTTGCTGTCCTCGGTCTTTGTCATAGTGACCGTGAGGGTGAGCGCGCTGTCCTCGGTGACAGATTCAAGGTAAATGTTGCCCTCGGTAAGCTTTGACATCGTGGTATCGTAGTTGAGCTTGAACGTCTTGAAAAACTCGTCGTTCGCCGTGCTTTCACGAGTGAGGACAATCATATCGTCGGGAATCGGAATACTCATATTAAGAGCGTCAATCTCGTAAGCCGTGCTCTCGGCAAACGCCGTAAAAGCAAAGGGACACACAATTGCCGCGCACATAATTATCGCGCAAAGGATAGCGGTTATTTTTCTCATATTCTTCCTCCAATAAGCCTGGGGAACGGGAGCAATCCAAACTCCTTTTCCCACTTTTCACACAAAGTATATTATACTATTAAATTCAAGCAAAAGCAACATCTTTCGGGAAATAAGACATATCTATTTGAAGTTTTGGCAAAAATATGATATATTACAATCGAAAGGAATAGAATTATGGTAGAAATAGAAATACAAAGGCTCATAAACAATATAAAATGCGGCAAATTACCACGTGAAAAATTCAGCTCGGTAAGGCAAAGCAGCGAACCTATGAAGGAATTTTGCGAAATCTGCCGTGAAAACGGCTATGAAATCTACCTCGGAGAACTTTTTGCCTACGGCCAGGATATGAACGACTCAAAACTGCGAGCCACCAACGGCGGCGGAAGCTTTGAGATTGAGGGCTGGAGCGACGCGTTTGAGAATCTGCTGGACGAGATTGAAAACTGAAAAGGCTCCCTCCCACTCGGAGGAAGCCTTAAGACTACTCATCTTCATACATATGACCGTAGGTCATAGCTTTTTGCTGTGACTCGCGGTCTTTTTTCTTTTTGACCTTGTTATCGGGCCAGATTGAATAGAGAACTTTCAGAATAATAGGAGCGATAAGCGAGCTGATAATTACGAGCGGAATTACCGCGAAGTTCATATTCCTGCTGATTATTCCCGAGGTTATACCCTTGTCGGTGACAATCAGAGCAACCTCTCCTCTGGTCATCATACCGACGCCGACTTTCAGGGAATCGGACTTTGAGTAACGGCAGAGCCTTGCCATTGAGCCGCAGCCCGCTACCTTTGCCGCCATAGCGACAAATGTAAGCACAAGAGCGAACACGATAATTGACGGCTCAATACCCTTGAGATTCGACTTTAAGCCCACGCTCGCGAAAAATACGGGCCCGAAAAACATATAAAGGCATACGTCGATTTTTTCCTCGATATACGAAGCGCTTTTAAGCTGGCAAAAAATTATTCCCGCCGCGTACGCTCCCGTTATTTCGGCTATGCCAAAGTAAGTTTCGGCGGCATACGAAAGCATAAAGCATATACCCATAGCGAAAATCGGAATCGTTCTGGTGTGCGGACGGCGCTTTTCAAGCCACTTGAACGCTCTGTAAATCACAAAGCCCAAAGCCACGGTAACAACAAAGAACAAAACTACTTTAAGGCAGATTATACCTATACTTTCGTGATTGCCTTTGCCCTCTCCGTCCGAGAGAGTTATCACGAATGTCAGCACGATTATCCCGATAATATCGTCTATTATAGCCGCGCTGAGTATGGTGTTGCCGACTTTTGAGCGTAAATATCCCAACTCTTTGAGCGCCTGAACCGTTATGCTCACCGACGTAGCGGCAAGCACTGTGCCGATTAAGAGCGCCTCATAAAATCTGTTCCCGCTGTCAAACCCGAACAGCCAGTATACGCCTGTTCCCGCGGCAAGCGGAACAAAAACTCCGGAGAGAGCTACCAAAAACGCGACAGGCCCTACCCTCAAAAGCTCTTTGAGGTCGGTTCCCAGTCCCGCCGAGAACATCAGCATTATTACCCCTATCTCCGCGATACTGCGGATTGAAAGCCCGTAAGACGGGTCGCTGATGTTGACTATATTCAGCACACACGGGCCGAGAATAAGTCCCGCCGCAATCTGTCCCACAACCTGCGGCATTGAAAGCTTGCGGGCTACAAGTCCTAAAAATTTTGCCAGGCAAAACACCAAAGCGAGCGGAAGCAGTATTTTGAAAAGCTCCACCTTGCTTATGTAACTTGCCAAAGCTGACATATCCATAAAAATCACCAAGAGCTATTATAGCACTTGGTGACTTTAAATTCAATGTTAAATTCCAAATTATTACGCGCCGCAAATTACGGTGTAAATTCCGACTTTAGCGGCTTTGCAGGTATAGCTTCTCTTGCCTGCCGAGAGGATGAAGCTGTCGGCTTTGATATCGTTGTCGGAGATTTTGAGCTCCTTGAAGGTCTTACCTGTTTCAACACCATCCATAGTGGAGCTGATTACTGCTTTTTCCTTTGCGACAATCACGTTCGGACCGCACTCGTCGGCGAGCTTGGAGCCGTCAACCTTGGAGTATTCGTCGGTTTTTATATCGAGTATAACACAGCCGCCGTCGTCAACGCGCTGAACGCCCGTCATTATCTCGTACTCGTCGGTGCCCTCGATTTTTTTGACGTCCTTGCAGCAGCGGGGGCAAACCCACTTGAGGATACCCTCGAAAATTACGAGCTCGTCAAAATCGGAGATATTTTTTCCTTTTTTATCCTTGATTGTGGAGGCGATTATCTTGCCCTCGGCGTCTGTGACCATAATGCTCTCGGCATAGAGGTATCTTGCCGCGTCAGCAAGCTGTTCGTCGGTCATCTTGGGGTTGAAGCTGAGCGCCGCCATATTCGCCTTTGAGTAGATTTCGTCGTAGAACTCGGCGTTGCTCCTCGCCTGCCACTCGGAAAAATCCTCTACCTTTGTTTTCGCGAAGTTCATCTGATCCTCGGACACCGCGGAAGACGAACAGCCGAACATAGTTAATGTGAGCGCCGCTGTAATTGCCAGCGCGAATATTGAGTATATTAGTCTTTTCATATTTTTCTCCATAAAAACCGAATGCCTCCAAAATGGAGGCGTTCGGTTAAATAATTGCTGAAAGGATAGATTCCCTAAATCAGTTAGTAATCGTCTGTTCTGTTTCCTTATCGAAAACGTGAATTCTCGAAAGCTCGAAAGCAATCTTGATGTTGTCGCCGGGTTTAGCAGTTGAAGCCGGGTCAACACGAGCAGTGATAGGCGCGCCGTGAATGTTAACATAGAGATAAATCTCAGCGCCCATAAGCTCTGTTACGTCAACATTAGCTGTCATAATAGCGTCTGCGGGAGCTTTCTCAAGGAAATCAGGCTCGTCGTGAACGTGCTCGGGACGAATACCGAAAACTACCTCTTTGCCGTCATAAGCCTTTAGGGCCTCAACTTTGTCTGCAGGAACAGGCAGCTCGTATTTGTCAAACTTGAGAGTTTTTCCGCCGTTGGCGACTACCGCGTCGTTAAAGTTCATCTGAGGTGAACCGATGAAGCCTGCTACGAACTCGTTGCAGGGTTTGTCGTAAAGGTTCTGAGGAGTATCAACCTGCTGGATGAAACCGTCCTTCATAACAACGATACGGGTACCCATTGTCATAGCCTCGGTCTGGTCATGGGTTACATAGATGAATGTTGTGCCAAGTCTCTGATAGAGCTTAGAAATCTCTGTACGCATCTGAGCTCTGAGCTTAGCGTCAAGGTTTGAGAGCGGTTCGTCAAGTAAGAATACCTTAGGATCACGAACGATAGCACGACCGAGAGCAACACGCTGTCTCTGTCCGCCCGAGAGAGCCTTCGGCTTTCTGTCAAGATACTGCTCAATGCCGAGAATACGAGCAGCCTCTTCAACTCTCTTCTTGATTTCTTCCTTGGGCATTTTTCTGAGCTTAAGGCCAAATGCCATATTGTCGTAAACCGACATATGAGGATAGAGAGCATAGTTCTGGAAAACCATAGCGATATCTCTGTCCTTAGGAGTAACGTCGTTACAAAGTCTGTCACCAATGTAAAGCTCGCCCTTGGAGATGTCCTCAAGACCCGCGATCATACGGAGAGTTGTTGACTTACCGCAACCCGAGGGTCCTACAAGAATGATGAATTCTTTATCATCAATCTCGAGGTTAAAATCTGTAACGGCTACAACATCGCCGTCATAGATTTTATAAACATGTTTTAGACTAACATTTGCCATACATTATTCCTCCATAAATAATATATAATTTTCAACACTACTATTTTATCACTAAGTTGAAAATAATACCATTTGTAAAAGTACCAAACTTCACTGCAACTTTTTATGTAAAATGGGGACGACGTAAAAAACGCTGCCCCATTTTTGTGCTATTTGCCAATAAAAATTACGTCTTTGTCACTTTTGGACAGTTCCCGACAGCTCCCTTTAGGCAAATCGCTGTCAAGCTCCAATCCGCCGATTTTCTCTCTCTTGAGGTAAAGAACCTTGATTCCTCGCGCGGCAAACATCTTTTTGACCTGGTGAAACTTGCCCTCTCCGATTACTACACGGGCTTTCTTGTCGGAAAGCACCGCGAGCTTCGCGGGCATAAGCGCGGTTCCGTCCTCCAGAACCATACCTTCCTCAAAGCTGTTTATATCCTCCCGATTAGGTGTTTTGTCGAGCTCGGCGTAGTAGGTTTTAAAGACATGGTTCCGCGGAGATGTCAGCTTGTGGGCAAAATCGCCGTCGTCGGTGATTATCATAAGCCCCTCAGTGTCCTTGTCGAGCCGCCCCGCGGGGAAAAGCCCCTTGCGGTAAAGTTCCTTGGGCACGAGCTCCATAACCGTGCGGTTGAGGTTGTCCTCGGTAGCGCTGACATAGCCCGCGGGCTTGTTGAGCATTATGTAGATATACTTTTTGACGTTGACAGCTTGTCCGTCCAGCGTGATTTCACAACGCTCGGAATCGATTTTATAATCGGGCTTTGTGATTACCACACCGTCAATCCTTACACGTTTTGAAAGTATTATTCTGTGAACTTCCTTTCGTGAGCCTATGCCCTGGCTTACCAGTATTTTATCCAATCGTTCCATAGTTTAACGCCTCGTATCCGTCGCCGTATTCTCCTGTGCTCAGGTGCCCGCCTATAACGCGCCCCTTAAAAAGCAACAGGGTTGCATATCCTTCCTTTTTATTTATTTTATAGACAACACGGCTGACCTGTTCGCCTCTGAAAGGTTTGAGGTCAAGCCCCGCCTCAATCTGAAGATTGTTGTAGTCCTCGTACACTTCGTTGAAGCTTTCGGGGATTGTTACCGTATCTGTCTTTTTGGTGTTTTTATCAATTTTTATCCCGAATTGGGACAGGAATTTCACCTGAGCCTTTGTATCACCCGCGGCGGTGGAGTATTTCCCGACTTCATCCGCCGTGGCAAAGTCGGGGACTGAAGCTCTCCCGCCCGCGGCGATTGCAACGCACAAAACAATTAAAACCACCGCCAAAGCCGAGATAACGGCGGCTCTTGCCGCGCGCTTTTTGCCGAATGTAAAAACTACCATACTATCACCCGTAGATTATATGCGGGAGTGGGGTTGAGTAGCACTTATTAGCCTTCTCCTTGAGGAGAAGGTGTCACGCCTTGCGTGACGGATGAGGTGTAGGAGCGCAGCTCCGTATTATTAACGGCAATTCGTTATCCAAAACAAGTTTTGGACGAATTCCCTACACCTCCTCATTCAGCCTATGGCTGACAGCTCCCCCTCAAGGGGAAGCCTATATAACTTCCAATATTTCTATCGGACTGTTTGCCCACGCGACGGGGTTATACTCAGCCATAGCGTCGTTATCGCCGTAGCCGTAGGCGCAGGCGATGAAATCCACCGAACATTCCCGCGCGCCCTTGGCGTCATACCATGTATCGCCGAGCATTACCGCGTCCGCTTTGTTTCCGCCGAGCAATTCCAGCGCGTAGGGAATAAGGTCTTTTTTATCCTTGCGTGTACTGTCGCGGTTCGACCCCGCCACAGCGTCAAAATACTTTGAAAGCCCCAGCTCCTCAACAACCGTGACGGCTGTGGTTTCCAGCTTTGAGGTGCAGACGGCGAGCTTCGCGTCCGTTTCTCTCAGCTTTTTCAATACGGGGATTATGCCGTCGTAAGGCTTGTTCATAAGCTTGCCCTTCTCGGCGTAAAAGTTTTTGTACAGCTCGTATCCCCTGTCGCAGAGCTCGTCGGGAATATTGCACAGGTTTCTGAGCGTATCGAGAAGCGGCGGTCCTATATACTTTGTATAATCGGACAAGTCCGCGGGCGGAGCGCCCAGACTTTCCAGCGTTTTCTCCAAACTGTAACGTATGCCCTCGGCGCTCTGTGAAAGCGTGCCGTCCAAATCGAACAGAATGTACTTATACTTCATCGAATTTTGAATCCGCCTTTATCTGGAATTTTTCAGCCTTGACGCTCGCGCGGGTATGTGTACCCTTAGCTATCAGCCCCGCTTTGTCGTAGGCTTCGACGTCAAACTTAAAAATCCTGCCGTCGCTCTCAACGAGCTTGGCGACCGCTCTGACCTCGGCTCCCGCGGGAGTCGGGCTGAGGTGCTCGACAACCACCTCGGTGCCGACTGAGGTAATGCCCTCGGGCAAATCCCGCTCGAGCATTTCCAGAGCGGTTTCCTCAAGATAGGCTATGAGCATGGGTGTAGCCAGCACAGACAGACATCCGCTGCGCATTGAGCTCGCCATATGAGATTTTTCAACGGTTTTTATCATCTCGTGAGTTGTTCCTATTTCTATCATAAGATACTCCTTGTTGTAGTAAAATTACCTATGTGGTATAATAATATCAATTTTTAAGGAATTGTGCAAGCCAATGGAAAAAAATAATCGAATTAACATAATCGACGAGGTTCGCGGAGCGCTGATTATCCTCGTTATTGTTTACCATATGCTATATGATTCGGCTGTGATTTTTAAGGTAAAAGAGCTTTGGGCGGCATACAGGGTCGCGCATATTATTCAGCCCTTTCTCCCCTTTATGTTCATACTCATTTCGGGTATAGCGTTCAAGCTCAGCCGAAACAACATCAGAAGAGGTCTGTTGCTCGGCGCGGTTGCCCTTGCGGTGACGGCGGCTACATGGCTGTTTATCCCCAAATACGCCGTTGTTTTCGGGATACTTCATTTCCTCGCGTTAATGCACATACTGTTCGGCATTGTTCAGAGGTTCGTCAAAGAAATTCCCGCGAAGGCGTGGATTGTCATATGCGCGCTGTGCGCCGTTTTGTTTGCGCTGACGTGCAATATTCAGCTCGGGTATTTGGGAATCAAAGGTCTTTTCACCGTGCCGCTGCCCGACGCGCTGTTCCAAAGCGACGCTCTGATGGCGCTCGGGTTCCACACAGAGGACTTCATTTCAGCGGATTACAACCCGATTCTGCCGTGGATATTCCTTTTTATAATCGGCATATTTATCGGGAAATATATTCAAAAAATCCCCGAGAGTTTAAAAAGCCCCCATATCCGCCCGCTGGCTTTCGTCGGACGGCACACGCTGATAATCTACCTCGCCCACCAGCCGATACTCTACGGGGTGCTTTGGGTGATATTTAACGGGCTTTGTTGATTAAAACATAATTATGTGATATAATCGGTTGAAAACGATTGTTAAGGAGTTTTATATATGAAATTAGGAATAGTAGGATTACCGAATGTCGGAAAGAGCACGCTGTTCAACGCGATTACAAACGCGGGGGCGCAGTCGGCGAACTACCCGTTCTGCACGATTGAGCCGAATGTGGGCGTTGTAGCCGTGCCCGACAAGCGTCTTGACAAGCTCGCCGAGATGTACGACCCCGACAAGTACACACCCGCGACGATTGAGTTCGTTGACATAGCGGGCCTTGTAAAGGGCGCGTCAAAGGGCGAGGGCCTGGGAAACAAGTTCCTCGCGAACATCCGCGAGTGCGACGCCATTGTGCACGTTGTACGCTGCTTTGAGAACGACGACATTGTACACGTGGACGGAAGCATTGACCCCAAGCGCGACATTGAGACAATAAATCTTGAGCTCATCCTCGCGGACGTTGAAATGCTGGAGCGCAGGATTGACAAGACAAAGAAGCTGATAAAAGGCGACAAAAAGTATCAGGCTCACCTTGACCTCTTTGAGCGGGTGCTCGACGCGCTGAACGCGGGCAAGTCCGCGCGCTCGGTTGAGATGGACGAGGAAGAGCAGAAGATAATGAGCGAGGTAGCTCTGCTTACAACAAAGCCGATTATCTACGCCGCCAATATGAGCGACGAGGATTTTTCAAACGGCATTGAAAACAACGAGGGGCTCAAAAAAGTCAAGGCTGTCGCCGCGGAGGAAAACGCGGGCGTGCTGCCGATTTGCGCTCAGATTGAGGAAGAAATCGTCGATATGGACAACGAGGAAAAGGCTATGTTCCTCTCCGATCTCGGACTGGAAGAAAGCGGTCTGGACAGGCTGATTAAGGAGTGCTACTCTCTGCTCGGTCTCATCAGCTACCTCACCGCGGGCAAACCCGAGGTAAGGGCGTGGACAATTAAGAAAGGCACCAAAGCTCCACAGGCGGCGGGCAAAATCCACACCGACTTTGAGCGCGGGTTCATCCGCGCCGAGGTTGTTTCGTTCAGCGACCTTATGGAATGCGGCTCTATCGCGGCGGCAAAGGAGAAAGGTCTGTACCGCTCCGAGGGCAAGGACTATGTTATGAACGACGGCGACGTGGTGCTGTTCAGATTTAATGTGTAGGATTAAAAAGGCTTCCCTTGGGAGATTCCCCTTACAGGGGAAATGTCAGCAAAGCGGACAAAAGGGTTGCCGTCTCCCGCTAGGGAAAAGCTGTCGAGCGCAGCGAGACTGAAGAGGGTCAACTTTAGAAAAGCTCGCTACATCAAACGTTATCTATATAACTATTTAACAAGTGGACCCTCTCCCGACCTTTTTGCCGGACAAGACGGCAAAAAGCCCACCCTCCCCCAAGGGAGGGCTCTGTGCTTTAACATAAAAAGCATAAATAATTAACATACTTTTCTAACACTGTTCAAATAACTGTCACATTCGGGTTATATGATATAGTCACAGTCAAGAAAGAAAGACATCTACGACACGTTTTTGTGATTTTCATAAATTTCCCTCTTAATTTAGCAAGAAGCTCCCTTTGGGAGCTTTTGCTATATGAACATTCGGGGAAAATACGACTAATCTTCACTGTCATCCTGAGTGACCTTCACTGTCATCCTGAGCGTCAGCGAAGGATCTATAAGATTCTTCGTCGCTTTGCTCCTCAGAATGACAGCAGTAAATATTTTTAATGACAAAAATTTAAGGAGGCGAAACAAATGATTAAACGTACCTTCTACAACCTTCCCGCCGAAAAACGCGAGAAAATTATCGACGTCACACGCAGGGAGTTCTCGAAAGGCAACCGCAAGAAGATAACCATCAACAGCGTTATCAAAAACGCAGGTATTTCACGAGGCAGTTTTTATCAGTATTTTGACGACAAGCTCGACCTTGTGGAGCTGATTACCGAGGATATGTTCACGCGGGTAGTGGACTTTATCCGCGACGAGCTTATACTCAACGACGGAAATATCTTTGCTGTTCCGATGAGGATTTTTGACCTTATGATCAACGACAGCCGTCAGTACGACGACGTGCTCGCCCTCACCGACAGCACCAACCAGAACAACGCTCTCGTCGCCGATTATATGCGTTACCGCGCTCACAGACCTGACTTTTACGCCGAGTTCAAGAAGTATATCGGCAAGGATATTCTTGCCGCGAACGATGACGATGACATCAAGTGCGTTATCTTTATGATGTTTGACGCGGTCAAAGCGGCGATTCAGAACGTCCGTCTTAACCCCAAGAGCACCGACAAGGAACGCGCTGTGCTCTACCGCAAAATGCAAATCCTCAAAAACGGCGCTATGGCAAAATAACTGAATAAATAAAAAGATTCCGATAATCATATTATTATGGTTATCGGAATTATTTTTGGGTTTTTATTCGGCTTTACATTTATGTGCCTGCTCAGCACAAATTAAAAAGCGGCAGCTGAAAAGCTGCCGCCAATTGCGCACTGCGCATTACGAATTGATAATATGTCCCTTGGCGCGGATTACGTCGATAACCTGGTCAACGTACTTCTCGCAGATTTCGTCGGAACCTGCCTCAACCATAACGCGGATTACGGGTTCTGTGCCCGATTCTCTGAGGATGATTCTTCCTTCGTCGCCGAGAGCCTCGGTAACTTTCTTGACCTCAGCCTGTACATCGGGGTCGTTCTTGGCGTCGGGTTTGGACTTAACCTTGACGTTCTTGAGAACCTGAGGATACATAACCATGGGAGCGGCGAGCTCGCTCATGGGCTTCTCCTTGGCAAGCATAACTTCCATAAGCTTTAAGGAAGTGAGTATGCCGTCGCCTGTGGTAGCGTACTTCTGGAATATGATGTGGCCTGACTCCTCGCCGCCGATACGGTTGCCTGTCTTGACCATATTTTCGTAAACGTACTTGTCGCCTACGTCTGTCTTGTCGTACTCAATTCCGACTTTTTCAAGAGCCTTGAAAAGTCCGAAGTTACTCATAATTGTAGCGACAACTTTGTTGTTGAGGAGCTTGCCTCTTTCCTTCATATAACAGCCGTACATATAGATGATGTGGTCGCCTGTAATAACGTTGCCTTTTTCGTCAACCGCGAGACAACGGTCGGCGTCGCCGTCATATGCGAAGCCTACGTCAAGCTGATTGTCTACAACGAACTTCTGGAGGTGCTCGATGTGAGTTGAACCGCAGTCGGTGTTGATGTTGTAGCCGTCGGGAGCGTCGTTAATAACGTATGTCTTTGCGCCCAGAGCGTCAAACACGCCCTTGGCGATAGCCCATGAAGCGCCGTTGGCAACGTCGAGGCCGACTCTCTTGCCCTTGAAGCTGTATTTGCTCATAGAAATGAGGTAGCCGACGTAGCGGTTACGTCCCGATACATAGTCAACGGTTCTGCCGATTTCTTCCTTGCCCGCTACGGGGATTTCGAGCTTGCCGTCGATATAGTCCTCGATTTTGAGGAGAGTTTCCTCCTCCATCTTCTCGCCCTTCGAGTTGAGCACCTTGATGCCGTTATCATAGAAGGGGTTATGTGAAGCGGAAATCATAATTCCACAGTCAAAATCGTCGATACGAGTGATGTAAGCTACGGACGGAGTAGTGGTAACGTGCATGATATAAGCGTCTGCGCCGCTTGCCATAAGACCTGTGCACAGAGCGTACTCAAACATATAGGAAGAACGGCGGGTGTCCTTACCGATAACAACCTTAGCTTTTTTGCCCATATTCTTGCCGTAATACCAGCCCAGGAAACGTCCTATCTGAATAGCGTGCTCAAAGGTCAGGACTTTGTTCGCCTCGCCTCTGAATCCGTCAGTTCCGAAATATTTGCCCATCGTTAAGCCTTCCTTTCTATAACTTCGCCGCTGTTCTTGTGGATGCAGTTCTCGGGAACAACACCGCGAACGCAGGAGGTGGGATAAACGCTGGCGTGTCTGCCGATAACAGTACCGGGGTTGCAAACCGCGTTGCAGCCGACCTCAACATAGTCGCCGAGCATAGCGCCGAACTTTTTGAGACCTGTCTCAATCTTCTCGTCGCCGTTGTGGACAACAACGAGCTTTTTGTCGGATTTAACATTGGATGTGATAGAGCCCGCGCCCATATGTGAGAAGTAGCCGAGGATAGAGTCGCCTACATAGTTGTAGTGGGGAGTCTGAACGTGATCAAAAAGAATAACGTTCTTGAGCTCGGCGGAGTTGCCGACAACGCAGTCAGCGCCCACGAGAGCCGAACCGCGGATGAACGCGCACTGGCGAACCTCGGTGTTAGGTCCGATGATACAGGGCGCTCCGAGATAAGCGGAATCAAAAACCTTGGCGGTTTTGTGAACCCAGACGTTCTCCTCTCTCTGTTCATAATCGTCGCCGAGTGTGGGACCGAGTTCGAGGATGAAATCCTTGATACCCTTTAAGGCTTCCCAGGGATACTCAAACTTTGAAAGATAATCTTTAGCCAGAGTATGGTCAAGATCATAAAGGTCTTTTATCTTATACATTAAAGTCTCTCCTTCTGTTCAATGTCGAGGAAATATTTATAAGCGCCTACTGTCAGTTCGTCACAGGCAGCTTCGTCGCACGCGATGATAGCGCCGTTGTGCATCTGTAAAGCGGAGCAGGTCCACTTGTGGCTTACGGAACCCTCAACTGTCTCGGCGAGAGCCTTAGCCTTGTTGTGACCGTTGATAAGGATGAGAACTTCCTTGGAATCCGTAACAGTGCCTACGCCTACGGAAAGAGCCTGAGCGGGAACCGCCTCGGGATCGTTGCCGAAGAAACGTGAGTTTACGATACGTGTATCTGTTGTGAGATCTCTCAGACCTGTGCGTGAAGCAAGACTTGTGAAAGGCTCGTTGAAAGCGATGTGGCCGTCAACGCCGATGCCGCCCATAAAGAGGTCGATTCCGCCGTAGGAAGCGATTTTCTCCTCATATCTTGCGCACTCACCCTCGGGGTCGTCTGTCATACCGTTGAGAATGTTGATGTTCTCTTTCTTCATATCAACAAGATGATTGAAGAAATTGTCGTGCATAAAGTACCAGTAGCTCTGGTCATGCTCGTGAGGAAGTCCGAGATACTCGTCCATATTGAATGTTACAACATTTGCGAACGACAGCTTGCCCTGCTGGTTCATTGTATAGAGCTCCTTGTAAACGCCGATCGGCGATGAGCCTGTGGGAAGTCCGAGCACGAAGGGACGGTCCTCCTTGTGGTTGTTGATTTTGTCGGCGATATACTGAGCCGCCCACTTGCACATTTTATCGTAATTATCCTGAATAACTACTCTCATTATAAATATCTCCTTTATGTTAATCCATTCTTTTTAGTAAATACAGTGACAAGAGAACCTCTGTTACAGTATTGATTCTGCTTTTTCCTTTCTCTCTGACGGCTCACCGTGTTCAGCCGTGACAGCATCCGCCGAATCTTTCGATAACTGTCAAACCTCGTCAACCTATTACGGCCCCGGCGCTAATAGTCTCTTTTCCTCCTTTTGCGAGAGGCTATTTTACATTTGTGCGGATACCACAACATACTATATGATATCACATCTTAATTTACCATATATAGTGGTAAAAGTCAAGATATTTAGCGGGCTTAAACCGTTGACATTATATTACGGATTTGTTAGAATTTTGTTGTAAAAAGAGGTGGATTATATGATTATCATAAACGCGGACGATTTCGGTATGAACGAGCGCTGTTCAAAGGCGATTGTCGAGGCTTTTTCGAGGGGACTTGTCACCGATACTACGATGATGGCAAACGGCGGATATTTTGAGCAGGCGGTTCGGCTCGCGAATAAAAACGGGCTTTTTAACAAAATAGGAATACATCTGAACATCACCGAGGGAATCCCCCTGACCGAGGATATAAAAGAACTCCCCGACTTTGTAACGGACGGGAAGTTTAACAAACAATATGATTGGAACAGAGAGCTTTCTCCCGATGAGAAAGAAGCCGTTTACAACGAACTTACGGCTCAGGTTTTAAGGCTCCAAAAGGCGGGCATACACATTACTCACGCCGATTCGCACCACTACATCCACAACGCGCCGTTTATCGCGCCGATTGCCGAAAAAGTCTGCTCGGAGCACGGTATAGCCAAAATCCGCATTATGAGAAACTGGGGAAATATGACCGAGGCTGAAAGGCAAAAGGCTGAAAATTACAAGAAAAGACTTTGCTCAAAGGGCTATATTACCACGGAATACTTCGGCAGGCTCAGCGAAGCCAAAAACACAGCTTTGCCCGAGAGTATTGAGCTTTTGGTTCACCCCGACTTTGATAAGGACGGAAACCTTGTGGACAGGCACGGAATTGTAGACGGATACGCGGTTGGGGATAGAATATAGCAGTAGTCAGTAATCAGTAATCAGTGGTCAGTTGTGGTCGTGTAGAAACGTTCCATCTTCCGAGAACTTCCCCAGTACAAAAATATAGTCGTTATGCGGACAGCTTGGAGCACTGTCCTTTAACTCCTTATTTTTGCACAGCGCTTTTGCTCCCTAGAATCTTAAAGATCCTTCGCTGTGCTCAGGATGACAGTATTGTTTTGTTCTCGACATTCACTGACCACTGACTACTGACCACTGACCACTATTTATTATGATTAAACGTCGGAACCATATCCGAGAGCTTGTCCACGACCTCGTCGCTCTCGTTAGCGTCGGCAAATGCCCGCAATTCGTTGAGTCCCTTTAAGAGCTCGTCGTCTTTGATGTCAATCTGATTGCCGATGAATATCTTTTTGTTCTTGGTCTGCTTGAGTCCTTCCTCGTCCATCAGAAGCTCCTCAAAGAGCTTTTCACCCGGACGAAGTCCCGTGAACTTGATTTCAACTTCCTCGTAGGGAACTTTGCCGTACATACGGATGAGGTTCTCGGCGAGAGTGACAATCTTGACGGGCTCGCCCATATCGAGCACGAAAATCTCGCCGCCGTGAGCGATAGCTCCCGCCTCGAGCACGAGAGAAACCGCCTCGGGAATTGTCATAAAGTATCTGATGATGTCGGGGTGTGTTACCGTGACGGGACCGCCGTTCTCAATCTGGCGTCTGAACAGCGGAATAACCGAACCGTTCGAGCCCAGAACGTTGCCGAAACGGGTTGTAACAAACTCAGTATACTCGCTGTGCTGAGCTTTGTACTGAATAATCATCTCACAGACACGCTTGGTACAGCCCATAACGTTGGTTGGGTTGACCGCCTTGTCCGTGGAGATAAGCACGAACTTGTCCGCCTTGTAATACTCGGCGAGAGTTGCCACGTTGAACGTGCCGAAAACATTGTTCTTGACCGCTTCCTCGGGCACGGTTTCCATGAGCGGAACGTGCTTGTGAGCCGCTGCGTGGAACACGAGATTGGGGCGGTACTTCTTGAACAGCGCCTCCATCTTGTCGTAATCGCGAACAGAGGAAATAATCGTGACCAAATCCACACTGTCGCCGTACTCCATCAGCACTTCCTGCTGAACGTCGTAGGCGTTGTTCTCGTAGATATCAACAATAATAACCTGCTTAGGCTTGTAGGACGCAATCTGACGCACGAGCTCCGAACCGATGGAACCGCCGCCGCCTGTCACCATACAAACCTTGCCTGTGATAAACTTTTCTATACCCTTTTTGTCAAACTCGATGGGGTCTCTGCCGAGCAGGTCCTCAATTTTGATGTCGACAGCCTGGGAAATAAGCTGGGTGTGGTCGTCGTCAAACAGAAGATTGCCGAGGTAAGGAATAACCTTTATCTTACACTTTGTCGTAGCGCAGATGTCGAGAATACGCGTTCTCTCTTCTTTGCTCGCCGACGGAATAGCAAAAAGAATCTGGTCTATTGACTGGTTTTTGACTATGTCGGGAATATCCTTGGTAGTGCCGAGCACCTGCACGCCTTTGATTCGAGCGTGAGCTTTGCTCGTGTCATCGTCTATCAGACCTACGGGCTCCATCTGAGCCAGTGAGTTGTTCTCGTCATACTTGGCGCCCTCGAGCTCAGCGAGTATCATTTGCGCCGCTCTGCCCGCGCCGATAATCAGCGTGCGCTCAGTGTTGTCATCGCGCCCCGCCCTTGTCAGAATTATGAATGTTTTTCTGAACACAATTCGGAACAATATAGCTAAAGCGGTAATTACCACAAAATTGACCAGGAAGAACAGTTTTGACGGCCATTTTTGCATTGCGAAAAAGATTAAATACGCCAAAAACTGCCCGCCGAACATTCCCGCGGCGCACGTCAGATAATCCTTTAACCCGAAATAATGCCACGTCTTGGAGTATGAGCCGACAACAAACTGCACCAGAAAGCACAGTATAACATCAGACACGCAAATATAAATCAGCGCTCTTGAGCCTTGTGTATACGCGGGAGCAACCAGTGAGAACATCCAGTTTGTGGCAAAAGTACCGACAAAAACAAACAGCGCGTCCATAAACGCCAGGAACAATTTTCGGACATTAAATCCTCTCACGGCACTCACCTCTTTCCTAAAAAATTTCTAATATCATAGTAACCCTATTTTATCTATATAATTATAAATAATATGTGAGGATATGTCAATCTTTTTGTTTTGTGGCATGTTCCAAAATTCGCGGGCGCAATTTGTGCATATTGTTATTGACAAGCGCTTGAATCTGGGATATAAATAGTAGTATAGAAATACAGGACTTAGATATGAAAAGAAAAACATTGATTAAATCGGCTGTGGCGCTCCTGTTTTTGGTATGCCTTATTTGCGAGGTTTTATTCTCCGAGCACTACTTAAACATCTCAGAGCTAAACATCAAAACGGACAAAACCACGGCGAGCTTCAGGGCGGTAGTTGTATCCGACCTGCACAACAGAGAATACGGAAAACACAATAAAAAGCTTTTGAGAATGATTTACGAGCAGGAGCCCGACGTTATTTTCGCGCTCGGCGATATGGTCAACAGGGACGAGAAAAGCCGTGATGTTGCCATGGATTTTTATAACGAGCTTGTAAAAATCGCCAATGTCTATGCCTGTCTCGGCAATCATGAACGTGATTACTGCGACCTTGCGGGGCTCAAGCGCGATATGGAAAAAGCGGGAGTCCGACTGCTTGATAACGAAATGGAAACCGTGGACTTCACGAGCGGCAGCATAACGGTCGGGTCACTTGCCTACTTCCCCTACTACGAGTTTAACGCTCCCGATTACGACAACCCCGCGCGGTGGTTTCTCGACAGCTACATAAAGCAGCAGAAAGATAATTTTTCCTTCCTGCTTATTCACGAACCCGAAATGTTCACATGGGGGCTTGAAGACAAGGACATTGAGCTTGCTCTTTGCGCGCACACCCACGGCGGAATAATCCGCCTGCCGTTTGTCGGCGGTTTAATCGCTCCCAACCAGGGCATTATGGCGGGACACGGGGAACTTCTGCCCAAATATACAAAGGGTTATTACGACACGGGCAAAGCCAATATTTACATCACAGGGGGGCTCGGGGGCAACTCGCTGCTCAAGCGATTCTACAATCCTGTTGAAATAACCGTTATCAATGTAAATTAAAAATTTCGCGCTTACGCGTGCATATTGGGCGAATTTGACTATGGATTATCTCGGAAAAAAGTTGTAGAATAGATAAAGTAAAGAAACGAGGTGGTAAAAATGCTTAACATTTACAAAACAAAAGACGGCGTACTCAACGAAGTAAACGAGCTTCAGCCCGATGTATGGGTTAATCTTGTTTCACCTGACGCCGAGGAAAACCAGTATATTGTTGACCACTACGGAATCGACTATACCGACCTTGTCGCCGCTCTGGATGACGAGGAGAGCTCGCGTATAGAATTTGAGGACAACTACACACTCATACTTGTCGATATACCGATTACCGAAACCCGTAATGATGAGGAGTATTACACCACCATTCCTTTGGGTATTATTCTTGTCGAGGACGCGGTAATAACCGTGTGCCGTCAGAATGTTGATATCTTCGAGAAGAATCTGCGTTATAAAATGCGCAACTTCAGCACCAAGAAAAAGATGCGTTTTGTTTATCACATCCTGTACAGCATTTCAAGGCTCTACCTCTATGACCTTAGAAATATCGACAAGGCAAGAACCGACATTGAAGAACGCGCGGGCAAGGGAACGCTCGACACCGATATTTACTCACTGCATGAACTTGAGTCATCGCTGGTATACTTCGCTACGTCGCTTCGAGCCAACAATATGGTAATCACCCGACTCAAAAGGTCAAACCAGTTCCCCGAGGACGAGGAGCTCATTGAGGACACAATGATCGAGAACAATCAGGCTATCGAAATGACCTCGATTTACCGTGATATCATCGACTCCACCCGTGAGCTTATCTCCGCGGTTATGGACAACAGGCTGAACAACGTGATGAAATACCTCACGTCAATCACACTTGTAATGGCTATTCCGACAGTTATATCGGGTATTTACGGTATGAACCTCAAGTGGCTTCCTTTCGCGGGAACAGTTCACGGATTCGGAATTATCTGCGTTATCACTTTAGCGATTTGCGTGGTATCTCTGTTCATACTCAAAAAGAAAAAAATGCTTTAACAAAAACCGTCGCTTAAGCGGCGGTACAGCTTGTCGAAAAAGTCCAGTATAGACTGGGCTTTTTCTTGTATCTATGGTATAATAGATACGGTGATGAAAATGTTGGAAAAGAACGTAAAGAACAG
>CACZYC010000025.1 GCA_902785365.1 uncultured Ruminococcus sp.
TTCTTCTCATTTTTCAACAATATTTAAAAAATTTATCTACAAATACAGCAAACTCGGAATCCGCTCTCACGAATTCCGAGTTTTTCTACAGTCTGAAAGCACCCGTCAGGGTGCTTTATTTACTACAGGCGGGATTCGAAAGGGAGTAAAGAAAACAGTCCTGTGGACTGTTTTTAGCCCGTAGCGTTGCAGAACCAATAGCTGTGACACACACAGCAATAAACGAAATATAACGTTTGACTATAAGAAACATACGCCGGCTCAGCCAATAAATAAAGCACCCGTCAGGGTGCTTTATTTACTACAGGCGGGATTTGACTTTTAAAATTTCTTGACAAATTACGTTAGAAAGCATATAATTATCCCATAATTTAACATACTTATCAAGAGCGACTGAGGGACAGGCCCTGTGACGTCCGGCAACCTACAATTGTAAGGTGCTAATTCCTGCGGTGATTACCGAAAGATGAGTACAGTGTATCACTATTCGGTAGAATAGTGAATTTTTATTCTATAAAGGAAGTGTGACTATGTCTAAATATTTATTTACATCCGAGTCTGTAACCGAGGGACATCCCGACAAGGTTTGTGACCAGATTTCAGACGCCATTCTTGACGCCATTCTTGAACAAGACAAGAACGCTCATGTTGCGTGTGAGACTACCGCTACTACCGGTATGATTCACGTTATGGGCGAGATATCAACAGATTGTTATGTGGATATTCCCGCTATTGTCCGCGCGGTTGTAGATAAAATCGGATATGATAACCCGGCGTGTGGTTTTAACGGCAATACCTGTGCCGTACTGACTTCAATAGATAACCAAAGCCCTGATATCGCTATGGGAGTAAATGAGAGCTTTGAGCATAGAGATGGCGAGAGTGATTCTGCTAATCTTATCGGAGCTGGCGACCAGGGTATGATGTTCGGCTATGCATGTAATGAAACTCCCGAACTTATGCCTTTGCCTGTTTCTCTTGCGCATAAGCTATCAAAAATGCTCGCGCAGGTTCGCAAGGATAACACCCTGCCTTATCTCAGACCTGACGGAAAAACTCAAGTAACAGTTGAATATGAAGACGGCAAGGCCGTCAGAGTTGATACTGTTGTAGTTTCCACTCAGCACGACGAGGATGTTTCTTTACAGGAAATCCGTGAAGATATTATAAATTACGTAATCAAACCCGTTATCCCGAAGGAGTTTTTTGTTGATACAAAAATATTTGTAAACCCCACAGGTCGATTTGTAATCGGCGGTCCTGTCGGTGACGCGGGACTTACAGGCAGAAAAATCATTGTAGACACTTACGGCGGATTCTCACGTCACGGCGGCGGCGCGTTCAGTGGAAAGGATCCGACAAAGGTTGACCGAAGCGCGGCATATTACAGCCGTTATATAGCAAAGAATATTGTTGCCGCGGGGCTTGCTGACAAGTGTGAGGTTCAGCTCGCGTACGCAATCGGCGTGGCAAAGCCCGTGTCCGTTATGGTTGATACCTTTAATACAGGCAAAGTCAGCGATGATAAGCTTTCCGAGGCTGTCAAAAAAGTGTTTGACCCTCGTCCGCAGTCTATTATCAAAGAGCTGGACCTTACTAATACAAAGTATCTTCCTGTTGCCTCATACGGTCATATGGGCAGAGAAGACTTAGGTGTAAGCTGGGAAAAAACAGACAGGACAGAAGAATTGAAAAAGGCTGTATTAAGTATATAATTATATGATTAGGGGCTGACAACTGTCAGCCCCATTCTTAATTTAACCCAAAAGAAATGGATATAGCGTTATTAACTCTGTTCATTGAGCTTTCGTCTACCGAGCCCATTCTTTCCTTAAGGCGCTGTTTATCTATCGTTCTTACCTGCTCCAATAGTACTACGCTGTCCTTGGACAGTCCGCAACCGCGGGCTTCAATCGGTATATGTGTTGGCAGATTTGCCTTTGACTGTTGGCTTGTTATAGCCGCGGCGATAACCGTCGGGCTGTATCTGTTTCCCACATCATTCTGAACTATAAGTACAGGTCGTACTCCGCCTTGTTCCGAGCCGACAACAGGGGAGAGGTCGGCGTAATATATTTCTCCGCGCTTTATGCTCAAAGCTCTGACCTCCATAATTTTATCTTCATCGGTATTTTTGCCTTGTTTCAGTAGTTTTATACCGATAATATATTATTTTTTAGGTCAGAAGTTGTGCGTTTTATTTATTTTTGAGATGAGCTTTGAATCCTAAACTTTTTAATTCTATATCAGAAATATACCCTGTATTATAGTCGCTGTGAATTATAAAATTTCCCGATTTGCATTTTCCATTGTACTCTGCTTTTTCGCCATTTTCCCCGCTAAAGGTTACATCACCTTTTTTTATAGAACTCAATACATAATATAGTATATTCGTGAAAGCGTTTTTCGGGAGATACTCAGACTCGGATTCCAGCTCTAATTCTTTGTATTTTACTGTTAGCCTTGAATTGTTGTAGATGTAAATATATCCATCAAGATTATCGGGCTTTTTCATTTCAATTTGCAGCTTGTGATTTTGAGACTTAATATCCGCTTTTATTTTTACTTCGTTGTATTCGCTTTCAACACACGCATTGAATTCCGTTTGTAGTTTAGCGGGACTGAATGAACAAGCGCTCATAATGATTAGTATTGGCAAAATAAGTATTATTCTTTTCATATAATCACCGCTTAAATATATGTTTACAAACTTTAGTATATGTGATATAATATGCGCGTAAATTAAATAGCTTGTACGGTTTCGCGAGAATCAATAGGGAAGGCGGTCAGAGTCCGCCGCAACAGCCATTACCGTGTTCGGATAAAGGGAGCATTATGCCACTGTCTTTTGATGGGAAGGCGCTTCGTAATATATGCCGTTAGCCGGGAGACCTGCCGTACTCGTATGAAAACTTGACTTTTGGGCAACGGAAAGTCTGTTTTACGCCTTTATGGTGTATTTTTCTATGCCCTTTTTAAAGGGCGTTTTTTCATTTTAAGGAGGTAAAAAATGAAAAAAATTGTATCAATCACATTGATTGCGGTATTAATGATTTCTTGTTTCACATTTGCCGCGAGCGCTCTCAACAAAGTAAATATCCGTATTGAGGGTAAAGACAACACATTTTATAACGGAAGTGTTTATGTCGGAGCAAACTCCACGGTGCTTGACGTTGTAAAAGCTGTTGACGACGCTGATGAAAATTTGAACGCTACTATTGTTGATTCACAGTTCGGCGCTTATATCAGCGGTATAAACGGCGATAACGAAGATACAGTATTTGTTCCCGATTCAGAAGATCCCGAGAAGGGCACAACATATTATATTGGCTGGATGTTTGCGGTTGACAATCAGAGTTCTTCCGTAGGAGTATCCGCTTATGAGCTTAAGGGCGGAGAGGATATCGTGCTCTATTATTGCGATATGAACGCTCAGGTTCCCGTTGCCGACTTTTCCGAAGAAGGTAAAATCAAGCTCACAAGCTACGATTGGCTTCCCGACTGGAGCGGTATGGAATGGTCTCCCGTAAAGAACGCTAAAGTAACTTTGAATGATAAGGAGTACGTTTCCGACGAGGAAGGTATTGTTACATATAATCCCGAGGACTTCAAGTGCGTTGTAAATATGCAGATTGAAAGATTTGACGAGCTCGGTTATCCAACCGTTTGCCGATTCCCGAGCAACTATTCTTTCAAACCTGTTGATCAGGATTCCGTTACTCTCAATTATAAAACAAGCCTCTATGTCAAGGGTGCATATCAGATCGACTTATCCGCAAAAAATGTGGAATACACATCCTCAAACAATAAAGTTGCTTCAGTCAGTGCCGGAGGCAAGATTACAGCTAATAAAGCAGGTACAGCCACAGTTAAGGCTGTATCAGGCAATACAACTGTAAACTATAAAGTTACCGTTAAGAACCCGACTCTTAACTATACAAAAAAGGTTCTTAAAAAGGGCAAGTCTTTCACATTAAAAGTTACCGGAGCAATAGGTTCCGTTAAGTATTCAACAAACAAGAAGTCTGTCGCTTCAGTTACATCAAAGGGTAAGGTGACAGCTAAGAAGAAGGGCAAAGCCGTTATTACTGCTAAGGCAAATGGTGTAACTCTAAAATGTAATGTAACAGTAAAATAATAACGAGGTAAAAGTATGGGTAAAAGGGTTATAACGAGTATTATTACGATTTTATTCGCTATAACTGCGCCTTTTACCGTTTTCGCCAATGATAACAACACCCTCAGCGGTATTAAAAATGCCGTTGAGGGTGTAGTCAGTTATAAATGCGCTGCTGAGGGAGCGTCATCATTCTCTGAGTTGCTCAACAAGCTGAGCGTCAGCGCCGGAACATACTCCGCCGACTGGTACTATATAGCCTTTTCTCAATACGGGCTGAACTGTAAGAATCAAAAAAGCGTCAGCGCGTTGAAGAAGAAGGTCAACGAGTTCTACTCACAAAACTTGGCAGATGTTAAGGTGACCGATATGCAGCGTGTAGCATTTGCGTTGAGCGCGTGTGGAGTGGATATTACTAATGTCAACGGACATAATCTGCTCGCTGATTCCACTTATAACCGCTCTAAAGTAAAATTATTGAACAGTCAGGGCGCTAACGCCGTAGCGTACGCTCTCTTGTTGCTCGACTCAAAGAACTATACAGTGCCGGCTAACGCCGAAACCACACGCGATAAAATGATAAGTATATTGATCAAGGCGCAGCTTCCCGAAGGAGGTTTTGCTTTGTTTGGCGATAATCCGGACATTGATATGACGTCAATCGTTATGCAGGCGCTGTCGCCGTATAAGAGTCGCTCGGGCGTAAAGTCCGCTCTTGAGAAATGTGTAAACATCCTTTCAAGCAGACAGGACAGTACAGGAGGATATAAGTCATTCAGTAATGAGATATCCTGTGAGAGTACGGCCCAGGTCGTTTTGTGCCTCACATCAACAGGTATTAATCCCTCATCAGACAGTAGATTTATCAAGAACGGAAAATCTGTTATAGATGGTCTTTTGACATTTAGACTTACTAACGGTTCATTCTGTCATTTCAAGGACGCGAAAACCGACAATATGGCTACTTATCAGGCATTGTGCGCCCTTGTCAGTACATACCGTTTTATGAATGGCGAAAAATCATTTTATGATTTTACCGAAAAACCTAAACCTAACAGTGTAAAAATTAAAAAGAACACAAAATCCAAATCTTCAAATAATAGTACGAAAAACAGATCAGAATCAAACAGCAGCAAAACATCATCCACTGTGTCGGAAGAGGAATATCAAAATCCGACTGATAAAGTTGAATTTGAAACCAAGAGCTCAACCCATGCCGCTGAATCTCAAAAATCAGATAAAACAGAAAACCATACAGAGGGCAAAGTCGTTTCCTTTGATAACTCTGAGAAAATATACACAAGCAAGCAAAATAATAATTCCGATAAAGAAAAAAGAAACAATCCGTTTTATATGAATAGCGCGATGCTTACGCTCGTCTATATTGTTTTGGTTATTGTTAAAAGGAGGAAGAAATGAAGAAACTGCTCTCTTTATCTCTCATTTTAATCATTACCTTTTCAGGATGTTCAATAAAGTCAGCTGACGAATATTATAACTCAACCGAAGCGAAGGGCGAGTATGCCGCTCGCGTTTCCATCAATTGCGTCACAGCAGTAAATTATAAAAATTCAAAGAGAAAAAATGCCGATATTCTCAAGCCCTGTGACGTTAGTTTCAATAAGGGCGATACAGTTTTCGACCTTTTAAAGCGCGCTTGCAAGGAGAATAAAATTCAGCTTGAGTATGAGGGAGAGGGAAGCTCTGTCTATATCAGCGGTATTGACTATCTCTATGAATTTGATTGCGGTGACCTTTCCGGATGGGAATACAGTGTTAACGAAAAGTTTCCAAACGTAGGCTGTAACTCGTATAATCTCAAGGATGGAGATAAAGTCAAATGGCTATATACCTGTGACTTGGGCGCCGATATCGGGAACAAGTATAAGGGGGAGCCGAATGATTAAAAACCTTCATCCCTTTGTACTCTTTATTTACTTTTTCTATGTGATTTTTACCGCCGTATTTACTTTTAATCCCTTGTTTTTACTGCCCGCTCTCTTCGGCGCTCTGTTATTGCTGATTAAACTTGACGGCGTAAAAATCATAAAAGTATCGTTTGCGTATGTTATAATATTTATATTGATAGCTCTGTCAAATCCATTGTTTTCTCATAACGGAGCGACCGTACTTTTCTTCATCAACGACAGCCGTATTACCTTGGAGTCACTTGTTTACGGCATTTGTGCCGCTTTGATGATTGTCAGCGCGCTTGTGTGGTTTAACTGCTTTAATAAGGTGTTTGACAGCGAAAAAATAATGTATCTGCTGGGGAGAATTTTCCCAAAACTCGCGCTTGTTTTTTCTATGACGCTGAATTTTATCCCGCGGATGATTACGGAATTTAAAAGTATCTACAATGCTCAGAAGTCTGTAAAGCAAAGCCGTATAAAACGTTATACAGGTTCATTCTCAGCTGTGATTACCCGCAGTATGGAGAATTCCATAGTTACTTCTGACTCTATGAACGCCAGAGGTTATATGCTTAAGGGAAAGACGTTTTTTCACAGATATAAATTTTCAGCTGTGGACGCTATATATCTTTGTGTATTTACAGTGTTGTTTGCTCTGAGTATAGTTTGGAAAAGTGATGTAACTTTCTATCCCGTTATTCAAATGAATTTAACATCGCTGAACTATATCAGCGTTATTGCTTTTACTGTTTTGACCGTATTGCCGTTTGTACTCGAAGTAAAGGAGGCTTTGAAATGGAAGTTATTTCTGTCAAAAATTTAAGTTTCCGCTATAACAAAGCAGAGTCTTTTGCCTTGAGAGATATTGAATTTGGGGTTAATACGGGAGACTTTATGCTCCTTATAGGCGAGAGCGGCAGCGGTAAGACTACACTGCTCAAAATGCTGAAAAAAGAGCTCGCTCCCTATGGCGATTTTGTTGGAGAAATATTCTTTAACGGAAATAAAATTGACGAGCTATCCGCAAAAGACAGCTCGTCAAAAATCGGTTTTATTATGCAGGACCCGGACAGCCAGATTGTCACCGACAAGGTCTATTCCGAGCTCGCGTTCGGTCTGGAGAACCTCGGTGTTGAGCGCGAACTAATCAGAGCCAAGGTCAGCGAGTTTGCATCGTACTTCGGTTTAGAGGATAAGTTTGAAAGTAAAACTAATACGCTCTCCGGAGGAGAAAAGCAGCTTCTTAATCTCGCCTCTGTTATGGTTATGAACCCCGAGGTTTTAATCCTGGACGAGCCTACTTCAATGCTCGACCCGATTTCTGCTCTGGAGTTCGTTACTTGTCTTAAACGGCTGAACGATGATTTGGGTATTACAATCATCATAGCCGAGCACCATCTTTCTCAGATATACGAACTTGCCGATAAGGTTGTATATATTGAGAACGGAGAGATTAAAGCCAACGATACCCCTGCTAAAGTCTCTGATTTGCTAAAGGATAAACAGATTGAATATACACTACCCGCGCCTGTTCGTATTTATCATAAGCTATGCGGTGAGGGAGATGTTCCTTTGACTGTAAAAGACGGAAAGAAATTTCTATTTAAGAATAATAACTATTACGTCAATAATTCGATAAAAGAAATAAAACCAAATCCGGTTATCAAAGTTAAAGACCTTTGGTTCAGATATGAACGGCAATCATCTGATATTCTCAAAGGCTTTAACCTTACAGTAAATAAAGGCGAAATATACGCGCTCGTCGGTTCCAACGGCAGCGGTAAAACCACTGTAGTAAACGTCATTTCAAAGCACTTTAAGCCGTACCGAGGTAAGTTGAAGTATAGCGGTAAACTCGCTTTTCTGCCTCAGAATCCTCGTGATTTGTTTGTTAAAGACAAACTGGAGGTTGATTTCAAGAGCATTAATAATTCTTATAAAGAATTATGCAAAAAATTTGAAATTACAAATTTATTAAGTCATCATCCATATGACTTAAGCGGCGGAGAAATTCAGCGGGCAGCCATAGTAAAGATATTGCTTTCCTCGCCTGACATTCTTCTGCTTGACGAACCGACAAAAGGACTGGACGCTTTCGCGAAAAAAGAACTCGGTGAGTTTTTGCGATCTGTTGATTTACCAATATTACTTGTCACACATGATTTGGAGTTCGCGGCCGCGTATTCCGACAGGTGCGGACTGCTGTTTGACGGAGCTGTCACCAGTGAGAACCGCTCCAAAGAGTTTTTCCTGGGAAATAATTTCTATACTACTCCTGTTGTAAAGATGACAAAAGACATGTCATACGGTGCGGTAACCGTTGAAGATATTATTGCAGAAAGCTGAGATACTTGTGAAAATCAAAACCGTACTTACATATGTTGTTTCTTTAATACTTATACCGACTGTTATACTTCTTGGAGTTATGGTTTTCGGTAAACAGAGCTATCCCGCAATTTCAGTTATAGTGGCGTTTCTTGCTTGTGTTCCTTTTTTTCTTACATTTGAGCGGGAAAAGAATACTCGGAAAATTGTACTTCTTGCAGTAATGGTCGCTCTTTGCGTTGCGGGAAGATTTATCTTTGCTCCCATTCAGTTCTTCAAGCCCGTTTCCGCGATTGTAATTCTCGCGGGAATGTATTTCGGTTCACAGTTTGGCTTTCTTACAGGAGCGCTTTCGGCTGTGGTGTCCGACTTCTATTTCGGTCAGGGACCGTGGACTCCTTTTCAGATGTTTTCGTGGGGATTAATCGGTTTTCTGGCGGGGGTTTTAAGTAATCCTCTGATAAAGAGTAAAATTGTATTGGTGCTTTACGGAGCGCTTTCAGGTGTAATCTTCTCGCTGATAATGGACGTATGGACTGTATTGAGCCTTGATGGCGGAGAATTCAACATTGACCGCTTTATTGCTGCAACCATCACAGCGTTGCCCGTTATCGGTATTTATGTGGCTTCGAATATTATATTTTTGCTCATTCTGACGCCGCTGTTCGGCAAGAAAATAGACAGGCTTAAAACTAAATACGGAATATAAACAGGGCTGTCAAAAAAAGACAGCCCTTTGTAGTAAGTATTAAACGGAAAAGCAATAGCTTTGATTAATTCTTAAGTGATTGAAGCGGAGCGGGTAATCTTCCGCCTCGATTAATGAATACCGACGGGTCGCCATCCCTTACAGGCATAACAGGACCGCTTCCAAGCAGTCCGCCAAAGCTCAGTTCCTCGCCTGCTTTTTTACCTATTGCGGGGATAAGCCTTACAGCGGTGGTCTTGGAGTTGACCATTCCGATAGCCGCTTCATCAGCTATAATTGCCGATATCTTTTCCGATGTTATGTCACCGGGTACAACAATCATATCCAGCCCTACCGAGCACACAGCTGTCATACATTCAAGTTTTGTGATGTCAAGTGTGCCTTTCTTTGCGGCGGCAATCATTCCCGCGTCCTCGGATACAGGAATAAACGCGCCCGAAAGTCCGCCGACGTGACTTGACGCCATAACGCCGCCTTTTTTAACAGCGTCATTAAGCAGCGCGAGCGCGGCGGTTGTGCCGTGACATCCGCAGCTTTCAAGTCCCATTTCTTCAAGAATATAAGCGACACTGTCGCCTACGGCGGGAGTGGGAGCTAAGGATAAATCCACAATTCCAAACGGAACGCAAAGTCTTTTTGACGCTTGTTTTGCCACAAGCTGTCCCATTCTTGTAATTTTGAAAGCAGTTTTCTTTACCATATCCGCTATTTCATCAATGCTTTTGCCGTTTCCGTTTTTAGCAAGAGCAGCTCTGACAACGCCGGGACCCGATACGCCGACATTAATTACACAGTCCGCTTCGCCAACGCCGTGGAAAGCGCCCGCCATAAACGGATTGTCCTCAGGCGCGTTGCAGAATACAACAAGCTTTGCAGCGCCGATACAGTCACGGTCGGCTGTTTTCTCAGCAGATTTTTTGACGATTTCGCCCATCATTTTGACAGCGTCCATATTGAGACCGGCTTTTGTAGAGCCGATGTTAACCGAAGAACATACTTTTTCGGTAACGGATAATGCTTCGGGTATACTCTCAATCAAAGCGTAGTCGCCCGCGGAAAATCCCTTCTGTACAAGAGCGGAGTAACCGCCGATGAAGTTTACACCTAAATTGTCGGCGGCTTTGTCGAGAGCTTTTGCGAATTTTACAACGTTCCTGCTCTGGCAAGGCGCGGCTATCATACCGATAGGACTGACGGAAATCCTTTTATTGATAATAGGTATACCGTATTCTCGCTCAATATCTTCGCCTGTTTTGACCAAGTCCTGAGCGTAACGACAAATCTTATCGTAAACTTTACCACATGCCTTGTCTATATCCTCATCCATACAATCGAGCAATGATATACCCATAGTGATAGTTCTCACATCTAGGTGATCGTTGTCTATCATATTTATTGTTTCGAGTATGTCTTTTGTTTCTAACATATCGTTCTACCTCAAATCTTATGCATACTGTTAAAGATATCCTCGTGCATAATGTGAATTTTTGTATTTGACTCTTCGCCGACCTTTTCGAGTTTTTCACTGAGAGCGTCAAACCCTAATGTGCTCTTGTCTATTTCAACAAGCATAACCATAGCGAACATATCCTGAAGCACGCTTTGAGTTACCTCAATAATGTTTACGTCCGCCTCGGCGCACGCCGAACTTACTTTTGAGAGTATTCCTACGGAATCCTTACCGATTACTGTAATAATAGCTTTCATATCTTCCTCCTGAAAATTATTGACGATATATTATACAATATTATTTTGTTTTTTTAATTCCAATAAGAATTAAACGTTTTATATTTGCATATTCTTAATTTATGTGATATATTTTGTTTGGGTGATAATATGAAAGTTTTATCTGATATGCATATGCATTCCAACAATTCCTTTGACGCCGAGAATTCTGTTCGTGAGATGTGTCTGGGCGCAATCGAAAAGGATATAAGTACAATAGCAATAACCGACCATATGGAGGCGCCTGAGATTAAACTGGGGGACAGAAGCGTTTTTGGCAATATGATAAAGCAGATTACAAAGTCTGTCGCTGATGTTGAAGCCGCTTCCAAAGAATTTGAAGGTAAATTAAAAGTATTAAAGGGTGTTGAAATCGGGGAGCCTATGCATGAGCCTAAGCTTACTAAGAAGGCTATGGATATTGCCGATTATGACTTTGTGCTTGCTTCAATCCATAATGTAAAGGATTCGGAGGATTTTTATTATCTGAAGTATAATGAGTCGAACGTTCCCGCTTTACTAAAACAATATTTTGACGAATTGCTGGATACCGCTTCTAACGCCGATTTTGACAGCTTGGCTCATTTGACATATCCTACAAGATATATAATTCAAAGAACTGACATAAATCCCGAACTGGATAGATACTCCGAGGTGATTGATAATATCCTCAAAGCTCTTGTAGATCGTGATAAAGCGCTTGAAATCAATACATCGGGCTTGAGAACAATAGGAGTTACAATGCCTGATATAAATATTATAAAGCGTTTTAAAGAACTGGGCGGGAAGTATGTTACCATTGGCTCTGATGCCCACAGTGTTTCCAAACTCGGTTACGGAATAGAAAAGGGAATAGAGATTGCCAAGACTTGCGGTTTTGATTATTTCACTGTTTTTGAAAACAGACAACCCGAACTCGTTCAGATTTGGTATTAAAATTAGGCAATGAAGCTTTTGGGCTTCATTGCCTTTAGTTTTTTATATTATTTTTGCAAGTTCTTTGATATATTTTCTGAGCTGGTCTTTTGTTTCGGGGTGTTTCAGTCCAACCTCGATATTTGCTTCCAAAATACCGAACTTATTGCCGATATCAAAGCGGTTGCCCTCAAGCTCTACGGCAGTCATACCCTTATCTCTGGCGATAACTTTCATTGCGTCCGTGAGCTGAATTTCGTTGCCCGCGCCCGGCTTTGTGTTTTCCAGGATATCAAAAATCTCGGGCGGGAGAACAACACGGTCGGTGATTGAGTACAGCGACAACACATCTTCGGGGCGCTGGGGTTTCTCTACCATATCGGTGCATTTGAATACGTTGTCATGTATATGTTCAACTTTAAGAGAACCGTATTTATGTATCTCGCTTTCGGGTACTTTTTTGACTCCGAGCACACCCGTGCCGAATTCACCGTAAACGTCAATAAGCTGTTTAATGGCTGGAGTTTTGTCGCAGTCAATTACACCGTCTCCGAAGAGTACGGCGAACGGTTCGTTGCCGACAAATGATTTAGCCTTTAATACAGCATGGCCCAGACCTTTCATTTCCTTTTGACGGATGAAAGTTATATCAGCTATATTAGCGATATCGTGAATCTGCTGATATAATTCATTTTTGCCGGATTTAAGCAGAGCCTGTTCAAGCTCGGGGGAGTAGTCAAAGTGGTCAGCCATAAGAGTCTTACCGCGGTTCGTTATAATGAGAATATCAGTAATCCCCGAAGCTACGGCTTCCTCAACAATGTACTGGATTGTTGGTTTATCCACTATGGGGAACATTTCTTTGGGCATGCTCTTTGTAGCAGGCAGAACCCTTGTGCCGAATCCCGCGGCGGGGATAATAGCTTTAGTAACTTTATTCATAACTTCCTCCATGTTAATATCCGAAAATGAACATTGGAATAATATACACTGCGGCGTAAATAATTCCAATACTTATCGCTGGAGCAAGGTTTACTCCGCCTTTGTTTTCAATAGTTTTGTTTGGAGTTTCATCATTAGCTTTGATTGACTTAACTTGCGTAACACAATGTTTGAAGTACCAGCGGTTAACATTAAAACCGACAACAATCTGTATTACAAGTCTCAGAACCGAGCACAGCATCATAACGGTTATCATAATCTGATTGCCTGTGTCGAGTTTCATATAAGCGTTCAGAATAGCTGTATATCCTGACATATACCCCGAAGCCACGGCTGAGCTTGACTCGATTGCTTTGGAAAGAGCCGTATACGCCGGACTGTACTGAATATAGGTTTCTGTAATCATCAAAAGAATCATTACTGCGGCAATAATTGCGCCGAGCTTGTACATCTTTCTGTAAATCATATAGAAACCCGTTAAGAGAAAACCGCAGAAACTGAAACGGCCTTTGTCAAAAGCTTTGATTCTGCTGAAAACTCTCATAAAATACGGGGTGTTGTTGCCTACAAACTTAGCGAGTTCTCCCGCGGTAACGCCGCCCATATCTTCCTCGGGGTTGATTCCCGCCATAGGGTCAAACGCGTTAGCGAAAGGATTAGCGGTGTTCTGATTTTGATATTGATTGTATTGTGGTTCAATATTCAGAGGGTTTCCGCATTTAGAGCAGTAAAAAGCGTTCTTATCGTTTTCGGTCTGACATTTAGGACAAATCGTAATGTCGGATTGATACTCTTTATCTTCGCCGAAATCAAAATCCTCGCCGTGTTTGTCCTCAAAGGCGCAGTGGTTAAGTTCTTCCCAACATGCTCTGTGGTGAGGAGTCCCGCAGTCAGGACACACTACTATGTCATCGCCGTTCTCAAACGATTTCTCGCATACGGGACATTTTAATCCTATAAATTCCATACTTTTCTCCTGTTCGGATTATTTAAAATATTATATCATAATGTCTATCAAAGTGCAATACTTTGGCGAAAGGCGTCATTAACTATGTATTCATACTATTTACATTTGAATAATTATTTGCTATAATCATAAAGATTTAACTTAAAAGAGGTAATTGTTATGGTTCAGTTTGAAGAACTTTTACTCAGACTTGAAGGCTCAAAGCCCGATATTGACGACTTGTCAGACGCTTTGGGACTGAAGTCTATGATATCCGAAATAGAACAGCTTGAGCTCAAAGCCACTGAGCCGGGTTTCTGGGATGATGTCGAAAAATCCCAGGCGGTGCTCCAAAAGACTGGCGCGCTGAAAGGAACGGTAGAGGAGTATAATAAGCTTAAATCTCACTATGACGATACTCACGCGCTGATTGAACTCTATAATGAGGAAGAGGACGACAGTCTGTATGACGAGGCGCTCTCTGAAGTTGAGGCGGTTGAAAATGAACTCGCGAAGCAGAAACTGAAAACTTTGCTCACTGGCGAGTATGACAAGAATAATGCTATCCTCACTTTCCATGCGGGTTCCGGCGGTACAGAAGCTCAGGACTGGGCTGAAATGCTTTTCAGAATGTATACCCGTTGGGCTGCTGACCATGATTTCAAATTAAAAACAGTCGATTACCTTGACGGCGATGAGGCCGGCTTAAAATCAGCCGTACTGCTTGTAGAGGGCGAGAACGCCTACGGCTATCTCAAGAGTGAGGCAGGCGTCCATCGTTTGGTTAGAGTTTCTCCGTTTGACTCTCAGGGTCGCCGTCACACAAGCTTTGCTTCACTTGAAGTTATGCCCGAAATAAATGACGATATTCATGTAGATATTAACCCCGAGGATATCAAAATGGATGTTTATCGTGCCAGCGGAGCAGGCGGTCAGAAGGTAAACAAGACATCCTCAGCCGTTCGTCTTACTCACATACCCACAGGTATTGTTGTGGCAAGCCAGGTTGAGCGAAGCCAGTACCAGAACCGTGACGTCGCTATGAAAATGCTCGCCTCTAAACTTATGGAAATTAAGGAGCGCGAACATCTCGACAAGATAGAGGATATCAAAGGCGTTCAAAAAGAAATTACTTGGGGTTCTCAGATTCGCTCCTATGTATTTATGCCTTATACAATGGTTAAAGACCATCGCACATCGTTCGAGACCGGCAACATCGAAAAAGTTATGGACGGTGACCTGGACGGCTTTATCAACGCTTATCTTAAAGCCCTCAGTACGGGAACATTAGAACAATAATAAAAATCGCGTATGGATTGCTTTTACAGTCCATACGCGGTATTTTTATTTAAGTATTTTCTTGAGATATTTCATCAATTCATCATAATCCTCAAAGGCGGGTAAGTCGGGATAGTCTTTCTTGATCTGCTCGGTGCTTTTGAACAGAAAACCTTCTTCCGCCTCAAGTATCATACCGAGGTCGTTGTAGCTGTCTCCGCCAGCAATAATTTCAAATCCGATTGATTTAAGCGCTTTAACGGTGCTGAGCTTTGACTTTTCAACTCTCATTTTAAATCCTGTAATTTCACCATTATCGCCGACTTCAAGCGAGTTGCAGAAAAGTGTAGGCCAGTCAAGCTTCTTCATAAGGGGAGAGGCGAACTGAGTAAAAGTATCGCTGATGATTATTACCTGACACATTGAGCGCAACTCGTCCAAGAACTCTTTAGCGCCCTCCATCGGGTCTATTGTGGAGATGACTTCCTGTATTTCTTTCAGTCCGAGACCGTGCTCTCTGAGAATGTTCAGTCTGTAATTCATCAATTTGTTATAATCAGGTTCGTCACGAGTGGTCTTTTTCAGTTCGGGAATCCCCGTAGCGTTAGCGAAGGCAATCCAGATTTCGGGAACGAGTACGCCTTCCATATCCAAACATACAATATACATAGTAACTTCCTTTCTTTTACGTCAGTTTCTTTCCAATGCTTCCTCAAGCGCGTACGCGAGCTGGTCCGGGCAAGATGTGCCTCTTCCGCCGCAGTCAATACCCTTAAGGCGTTTTATTGCATCCTCGGCGTTCATACCTTGTACAAGTGAGCAGATACCTTGAGTGTTGCCCGAACAACCGCCGAGAAAGCTGCAGTTCTTAATTGTATTATTATCGTCAAGCTCTATATTGATTAAACGCGAGCATACTCCTCTTGGTGTGTATGTATAGTTCATATTATTCTCCTTTTTATGTAGTGATAGCTTATCAGTCACGTGAGGCGGAGTCAGCCGATAACTGAAATCTAATTACTTATAACCGTTTGCTGCCGTAAGGCTTTTTGGAGCGGGCGACGGAATTCGAATCCGCAACATTCAGCTTGGGAAGCTGACGCTCTACCGTTGAACTACGCCCGCAAATACCACGTAAACAATTTTACTCTAATAAAAGTTTGCTGTCAAGAAAATTATTTGTAGATTTTTGTAGCCTTTTTTAAAAAAATGTGTTATACTACACATATATATGCAAAAATTTGTTTAAAGGAATGTCATTATGCCTGTAAAAATAAACTTGGGCAGTTGGGGTTCGGTTTTTGCCGTCCCGTCCTGTGTAGTGGATGAACATTTGCGAATAGCTTCCGCAAATCAGATTAAGGTGCTGTTGTTCCTGCTGCGTAATAATGATAAAAATTTTACATATAAAGAGCTTGGAGATACACTCAGAATCCACGAGGAGGACGTCAGGGATTGTGTTGCTTTCTGGATTGACAGAGATGTACTCGTCGAACAGGACGATGCGCTTGTTCCCGATAGCAAGGTTATGGAAACTAAGACTGAGACCGAGGTTCAGTCCGAAAAACCAAACCCCAAAGTAACGGTAAGTCGTCCTTCTAAGCCTGATATCATTACAGCCGCTCAGCGTGTAGCTTCCGATGAGGGACTTAAGTTTGCGCTGGGTGAGGTGGAGTCAGCTCTCGGCAAACCTCTTTCCAGCGGAAATATCGCTACGCTTGTAATGCTCTACGACACCTGCGGTCTGCCCGCGGAGGTTATCGTTATGCTTGTCAACTACTGCGTCAGCGTAGGAAAAGCCAATATGCGCGCTATCGAAACAATCGGAGTGAGATGGGCTGACGACGGAATCAACAGCATAGAAGCCGCAGAGAACAAGATTAAGCTCAGTAAAGAAGCTGATATGAACTGGTCCAGAGTGAGTTCTGTTTTCGGGCTCAAAAACGTTGGTTCTCCTACAGCAAAGCAGCTTGAATTTGCCGAGAGGTGGATTGCCGAGTGGCATTTTTCCGACGATATGCTCAGAGAGGCTTACGAAATATGCGTAAACACAAAGGGTGAAATGAAGCTTGGTTATATCAACGGTATACTTTCAAAATGGTATAAGTCAGGGATATTTACCGTTGCTGATGTTAAGAAGAACGATAATAAAAAGCCCGCTAAAACCAAAAAGAAATCTGACGCTTCATATGATATAGAAGAATTAATGAAAATTAAGTAAGAGGTTCTATATGGGTTATAACGAAAAAATCAGCCGCAGAGCCGCGGAAATTCTCAGCGCGCGTCGACTTTCAGCCGAGGAAGCTGCCGATAACCGAAGAAAAGCCATTTTTGCCGAGATACCCGAAGCACAAAGGTATGAGAAGGAATTATCCGATTTAGGTATAGGCGCTGTACGTGCTCTGATAAAAGGCGGAGATGTGAACTCTGAATTAATGAAAATGAAAGAAACGAGTCTCAGTCTGCAAAAGGAATATGAGGAGCTTTTGCGTGAGCATGGCTATTCTCTTTCAGATATGGAACCCGAATTCTGCTGTGAACAATGCGGTGATACGGGTTATTACGAAAAAGATAACAAAACCATGATGTGTGAATGCTTTAAAAAAGCTTTGGCTGAAGCTGCCTGTGAAGAACTCAACAAGAGCACACCGCTAAAGTTGTCAACTTTTGAGAGCTTCGATTTAAAGTATTATAGTATGGATATCGACGATAGATTTCCTCGCTCACCCTACGACCAGATGAGCAATATTTTGAAACAGTGTAAAAAATACGCCGATACCTTTTCACTTGATTCAAGCAACCTTTTTATGTGCGGCAAGACAGGACTTGGAAAAACTCATCTGAGTCTTGCAATTGCAAATGAAGTTATTAAAAAGGGTTACGGCGTTATATACGCTCCCGCTCCCAAGATTGTCGCTACTCTTGAAAAAGAGCATTTTTCTAACGACAGGAGCAGTACAGATGAAAGTATGTTTATTGACTGCGATTTGCTGATTGTTGATGATCTCGGCACCGAGTTCAGCACTCAGTTTTCAAAATCCGCTATCTACAATTTGTTTAATGAAAGACTTTTATCGGGTAAACCGATTATCATAAACACCAACTGTGAACTAACAGAGCTAGAGGAGCTCTATTCGGAACGTTTTGTGTCAAGAATAATAGGTGAGGCGACAAGGCTTAATTTCTTCGGTACAGACGTTAGAATTCTTAAAAAGTAGTTATTAATGACTTAATTGAAAAGGGGTATTATTATGAGTCATTTCTTTCCTGCGGATATTCTTTTGCCAAAATCAGATTTCGACAAATGGGCTGTGGTAGCATGCGACCAGTACACCTCTGAGCCTGAGTATTGGGATGATGTAGAGCGTATAGTAGGGGACAAACCCTCGGCTTTAAACATTATTCTTCCCGAGGTTTTCCTCAAAAAAGATAACTCCCGTCGAATCAATAAGATTAACCAAACTATGAAAGAGTATATTGACGGAGATGTTTTTGACTTGCGTGAAAATTCAATGATTTACGTTGAACGTCAGTCGAACGGCACAATACGCAAAGGCGTAGTAGGTTTAATCGATTTGGAGGAATACGACTATCGTCAGGGTTCTCACGCTCTTATCAGAGCTACCGAACAGACTGTAGTTGACCGACTTCCTCCCCGTATTGAGATCCGTAAGAACGCTCCTCTCGAAATGCCTCATATTCTACTGCTTATTGATGATCCCGAACGCAGTGTTATTGAACCGCTCAAGAACAGAAAGTATGACTATACGAACGCTTATAACTTTGATTTGATGAAGCATGGCGGTAAGATTAAAGGATGGTTCCTTGATGATAAAGGTAAAAAGCATGTTCAATACGCGCTTGACAGACTGATTGAGGGACAAAAAGACAAAATGCTCTTTGCCGTAGGCGACGGCAACCACTCTCTTGCCACAGCGAAAGAGTGTTACGATATGTCCAAGAATCCTCTTGCCCGTTACGCTCTCGTTGAAATTGTAAATATTCACGACGAGAGTATTCAGTTTGAGCCCATCTATCGTGTTATTTTTAATGTTGATGAGCGTGATTTTATAGAGAAGTTTGAGGAGTATACGCTCGAAAACGGTAATGATAATTATCAGATGTTCAACTTTATCGCTCACGGCGCGGCGGGCAGTATTTATGTGCGTTCCACAGCAAAGCTTCCCATCGGAACTTTACAGAACTTTATAGATATCTATGCTGAGGATCACCCAAAGATGACAGTTGACTATATCCACGGCGCCGATGTTGTAGCTTCGCTCAGCAAGAGTAAGGGTACACTCGGATTTATCTTTGACGGTATGTCCAAGTCTGAGCTTTTCCCCGCAATCAGAGCCGACGGCTCGTTACCCCGCAAGACATTTTCAATGGGACACGCCGAAGACAAACGCTTCTACATAGAGGCAAGAAAAATCAAATAATTATGTACAGTAAGAAACGAGGCTGTCGCGTGAGCGCAAACAGCCTCGTTTTGTTATTTTTCTCTTTGATGGAGTAGTGATACGCAAATTTGACAAATAAAAAAGCCCCGTTGGGGCATTTTTGCTGGTCGAGGTGACATACTCCCCATCAGTCCAATACGTTACGTTTCGCCTGTTGCGGCGTGTGCGGAGCTATAATGCGCATCAACGCTCCTCCCTAAAATTGTCCCACTGGGACAATTTCTTAACGGTCGGCTTCAAGTCCTGTCACCTGCCAATAAAAAAAAGCCCCGTTGGGGCATTTTTGCTGGTACGAGTGTTCATAACGGACTTATGAAAAATTCAGGTTTTATCGGCAGTTACACACATTTCTCGCTCGCACATTTGTGATTTATTCAATTTCTCCGTAAAATAATAGTGTAATCGGAGGAATTACAAATGAAAAACTTTATCAAGGAATTATACTACGGCAACATTGATCCGCAGGCACGAGGTTTTAAGAACGGCAGTTATCTGAAAAAACAAATTACCATTCTTTCGGAAAGCGAAGCACTGTTAACTGATAAGCTGACTGGTGATGAAAAGAAAGCGTTTCTTTCCTTCGTCAACGCTTCTGACATTATCTTAGGTGAATCGGAACTCGACAGCTTTATGGTTGGTTTCAGATTAGGTGCAAGGCTTATCCTTGATACCTTTGTGAACAATGATACTCCGTATGAAGATTTCCTAAAGGAG
>CACZYC010000026.1 GCA_902785365.1 uncultured Ruminococcus sp.
TCTATGAAATGTTAGATTTTTAATACTTTTATCAAGTGGACCCTCTTCAGTCTCGCTACGCTCGACAGCTTCCCCCAAGGGAAGCCTTACTGATCACTGCCCACTGACCACTGGAATAAAACAAAGGCTCCGCCGAAGCGGAGCCTTTTCAATTATTTAGTCTATTTAGTCTTGATTTTTACTGTTACCTTCTTGGACTTAGCCTTATAGGCTGTATTGCCCTTGGCGGTTACTTTAACCGTGAACTTATAGGTCTTGCCCTTCTTGAGACCCTTCTTGACAGTAATCTTACCGTTCTTCTTGTTGATGGTAATCTTCTTGTCGCCCTTGACCTTCTTGAAGGTTACTTTACCCTTAGCCTTCTTGATGGTGAACGCCTTGGTTTTCTTGATTACAGTCTTTTTATTGGCGCTAACCTTAACCGTCTTAGCCTTGACAGTCATCGGGTTCGCTCTCTTGACTATCTTAATCTTAACTGTTGCAACCTTGCCGTTATTTGTCGCCTTGATGGTTACTGTTCCCGCCTTCTTACCTACTACCTTACAAATATCCGTTGTAAGTGTAGATACTGTAGCTACCTTGGTGTTGCTGGACGCAAACTTGGTAGTGCCAATGGGATTTGTAACCGAAGCGTAAACCTTTGTGGAAGCGTTTACATAGATTGTTTTCTTCTCAGCGGCAAGAACGATAGTTGTCTGATACTGAGAACCTGTGGGCTGTGTAGCCTGAGTTCCTGTGGGAGTTGTCGACTGAGTGCTTCCCGTAGGAGTTGTTTGCTGTGTGCTTCCCGTGGGAGTTGTCGGCTGAGTCTGCTGAGTCTCGGAAGAGCTTTGAGTAGCCTGAGTATTCTGAGTCTCAGAGGAAGCCTGAGTAGCCTGAGTCTGCTGAGTTTCGGATGACTCTGTTGCCTGAGTTTGCTGTGTCTCAGAGGAAGCCTGAGTTTGCTGTGTGTAGGGTTGTGTTGTTGTTTCGCCGGTAGCGATGGTCTGCTCAGTAGCGTCTGTGCTGGACTGAGTAGCCTGTTCGCCCGAAACCTGAGCCGCAACCACAGCGCCTGTCGCGATAACCGCGCTGTCCTGAACATAAGCCTTGTCGATTGAACCGAGCTCGTCAAACATGAGGTTTACGTCAGCGCTGCCCTCAGCGTTCGCTCTTACTGTAAACATAAGAGTAATCAGAATGTTTCCGCTGCGGAAGTCATATGTTCCCTGATGATCCTCTCCGACATTTGTGAAGTTGAACTTCATAACGCCGTCGGAAACATTGAGCCTGTAGGAAACATTGGAATTGAGTGTTGAGAACATTGTCTCATATGTGTTGAAGCGGCTCTCAAGCGCCAGCTTGGAGCTGTCGAATGTAATTGTAGCGTCGCCGTAGGAGATAAGCTGGTCGGCGGTGAGGTTATATATAACCTTAACGTTAGCGGATGTGGCAACCTTAGTCTCAACCTCGGTTGTGAGGTTGGACTTAGCGTTTACTGTGATGTTATTCACGGCGGATGTCTGCGCCTGTGTCTCTGTGGGAACTGTGGGAGAAATACCCGCTACCTGCTGAGCAACAGAAACGCCGGCGTCCTTAACAACATTATCCTCAACCAGGGGCGCGCACTTGTCAGCGGCGAGCTCGGAAATATTCAGATAAACTGTGGCTGTGCCTGTGGCGCTCGATGACTTCTTCTGGAATACGAGGTTAACAAGAACCTTACCGTCTTGTGTAAAGTCATACTTGCCGTCAATACCCGAGAAGTTGAATACCGCAACGCCTGTGGCCGCGCCGAGGTTATAGAACGCGTCGCCGATTACGGGGAACATTGATGACGCTGTGTTGTATATAGGATTGAGCGAAAGTTTAGTGCTGTCATAGGAAACGCTGAACTGTCCGTCGTCAATTCTCTGACTTGTCTTGAGTGTATATGTTACCTGAACAGTATCATCACTGACTTTGACCTTAGTGCCGACCGAGTTCACGTTGGACTTAGCCGATACATAGAAGCTTGTGTTCTCGTCAGCCTGTGTGGGGTCTGTGGGAGGCTGAATACTTGCGGGCTCTGTAACTACGGGAGCTGTTGTAGCTGTGGGAGCGGGTTCAGTCTCGGTGGGCTGTGTATACTCGGTGTACTCGGTATAGTCCGTAGGATCGGTGGGAATAGGACCAGTGCCCCAGGATTCTGTAATAAAATGTCCCTGACCGTCTACTGTACCGTCGGTATAGAAGCCCTCTATACCGTCACCCTGATAAATAGAGCAGTCTACTGTCTGAGCAGTGCCGCCGTTATTGAATACAAGACCTGTGGTGTCGGCGGGGATATCTGCGGAATACTGATTGTGACCGTAGCCGTCGTCGCCGGACCAACTCATAGCGACGCCGGGCCATGTGGACTCGGACGAGCCGCCGAAGTAGTGAACGTAAGCGTTGCCCCAACTCTGGTTATCAGTGAACAGGATTGTTCTTGTGTCGCCCGTATACTGGGTGGGGGGCTGATATGAGGGGTCTTCGCCGCCGCCGTCATAGTGAGACCAATTTACAGTGAATTTACCTTCGCCGTTGTCCCAAGATGAAAAAGTCGCGAGGTTGTCGGAAACAGTCAAGTCTTCACTCTGGTTCCATTTTGTGTCCCAGTTACCCGAGGTGCTGCCCGCGGGCATTCTTACGATAACCATATTTGTGCCGCAGCCGTCAAAACGGATGTAGCTGCCGTCCTGTACGCCTGTAACCCACTGGTCGGTTACGCCGCCCCATGTCCACGCGAACCATGCGGGATTATCAGAAGCCGCCTGACCGGGATCAAAGTACACGGTAGACGCCCCCGCGGGTTGCGCGTCTGTATCCGCGGCGGAAACTGAAACGGCAAAAACCGATAGCAGCATAAGAGCCGCGAGCACAACGCTCGTTAATTTCTTAAAAGATGTTTTATACATAAAACAATCCCCCTTATAGGATTCTAAATCTTTACATTATATATTGTACCATTATAGTAAAAAAAAATCTATTGACAAAATAGTCAAAATCCGACCTCAGAATATGTTACAAAGGCACAAAGCGGACAGCGGAACAGGTACATCCCTTACGGCGTCAATTACATCATAGTGTCATAAGCGCTCTATAGTAGTCAGTGATCAGTGCTCAGTGGTCAGTTGTGGTCGGGACGGACAAATCGGATTAGTTCAAACATCGGTTCCCGATTGTATCAATATGGATGTAAACTAATTAAAGCCTTAGGTTTTACGCTGAGCCTAAGACTTTGCTTATATCATTTGTCATTCTGATGCATCCCCTTGTCATTCTGAGGAGCAAAGCGACGAAGAATCTTAAAGATCCTTCGCTACGCTCAGGATGACAGTGAATAGACGCTAAAGATGACAGTGTTTGTTCTCGACATTCACTGTCCACTGACCACTGATTACTGACCACTGAAGAAAGGCTCCGCCGCGGCGGAGCCTTTTGAGTAATAACTTAACCTTCGGTTGAGTAAACCACGCTTTCGTTCAGTTCAGACTGATTGACGTCGAGCTGAACCTCGTTATATCTGCGCATACCCGTACCCGCGGGAATGAGCTTACCGATGATAACGTTTTCTTTAAGTCCCATAAGGTGGTCGACCTTGCCCTTGATAGCGGCGTCGGTGAGCACTCTTGTAGTCTCCTGGAACGAAGCCGCGGACATAAAGCTGTCTGTGGCGAGAGCCGCCTTGGTGATACCGAGCAGCATCTGCGTCCAGCTTGCTTCCTTGAGCCCTTCCTCGCCCTCGGCGATGCGGCGGCGGATTTCCTTGTTAGCCGCGAGAGCCTGAGTCTTGTCGTAGGACTGACCCGCGATAAGGTCTGTGTCGCCCGCGTCGTCAACTCTTACCTTCTTGAGCATCTGACGAACGATAACCTCGATGTGCTTATCGTTGATGTCAACACCCTGCAGACGGTATGTGGACTGAACCTCTGAGAGCAGATAGTTCTGAACGGCGTTTGTGCCGAGAATTGCGAGAACGTCATGGGGATTAACAGCACCGTCGGTAATCTTGTCGCCCTTGACGACCATATCGCCCTCGGCAACTCTTACACGGAAACCGAACGGGATGAGGTAAGCCTTCTCCTCGTTGGTCTTTTCGTTGTAGATTACGGCGTGCTTTGCGTTCTTGCGTTCCTCAAATCGAACCTTACCGTCAATCTCACTGATGATAGCGAGGCTCTTGGGTTTACGCGCCTCAAAGAGTTCCTCAACACGGGGAAGACCCTGTGTGATATCCTCAACGGAGGCAACGCCGCCCGTATGGAATGTTCTCATTGTAAGCTGTGTACCGGGCTCGCCGATGGACTGAGCCGCGATGATACCGACAGCCTCGCCCACTGTAACGGGATGGCGGTTCGCGAGGTTCGCGCCGTAGCACTTGCGGCATACGCCGTGCTTAGCGCAGCAGCCGAGTACGGAGCGAATCTTGACGCTCTTGGCGCCGCTGTCGATGATGATGTCGGCTTCCTTGCTGCCCATCATTACGTCCTTGGAAACGAGCACGTTGCCGTTCTCGTCACAGAAGTCGTCGATAAGATATCTGCCGATGAGACGCTCCTTGAAGCCCTCGATTACGTTGCCCTCGGAGACGATGTCAAATACCTCGAGACCTTCGTTGGTTCCGCAATCGTCCTCGTGGATGATAACTTCCTGAGATACGTCAACCAGACGACGTGTGAGATAACCCGAGTCGGCTGTTCTGAGCGCTGTATCGGCAAGACCTTTACGCGCGCCTCGAGACGAGATAAAGTACTCGAGAATGTTAAGACCTTCACGATAGTTAGCTCGGATAGGAATTTCGATTGTCTTACCCGATGTGTTCGCGATAAGTCCGCGCATACCCGCGAGCTGACGAATCTGGCTCATACTGCCTCGAGCTCCCGAGTCAGCCATCATATAAATCGGGTTGTAACGGTCAAGACCGTCCTGAAGTCTGGATGTAACGTCGTTTGTAGCCTTCTCCCATACTTTAAGAACGTCGGTGTAACGCTCGTCGTCGGAACGAAGACCCATATTGTATTCCTCGGTGATGGCGTCTACCTGAGCCTCGGCGTTCGCGATAATCTCACCCTTCTCGGGAGGAATGGTCGCGTCGCATACGGCTACGGTAATAGCGCCGATTGTGGAGTACTTGTAGCCCTGAGCCTTGATGTTGTCAAGAACAACGGAGCTGACCTGTACGCCGTGCTTCTCGATACAAGCGTCGATAATCTTCTTGAGCCCTGATTTGCCGACCAAGAAGTCAACCTCGAACTTGAACTTGTTCTCGGGGAGACTGCGGTCTACAAGACCGAGGTCCTGAGGGATGGGATTGTTGAATATAATTCTGCCGATTGTGGTATCGACCAGAGCGCTCTGCTCCTCGCCGTCGATAACCATTGTACGGCGGACTTTAATCTTGGAGTGAAGCTTGATAACGCCTGTCTGGTACGCCATCATAGCCTCGTCAACGTCGCGGAATACTTTGCCCTCGCCGGGTTCTCCGTCCTTCTCGAGAGTGAGGTAGTAGGAACCGAGAATCATATCCTGTGTAGGAACGGTTACAGGCTGTCCGTCGGACGGCTTGAGGAGGTTGCCCGCGGCGAGCATAAGGAATCTAGCCTCTGCCTGGGCTTCCGCGGAAAGCGGAACGTGAACCGCCATCTGGTCGCCGTCGAAGTCGGCGTTATAAGCCGTACATGAGAGCGGGTGGAGCTTGATGGCTCTGCCCTCTACGAGCACGGGCTCGAATGCCTGAATACCGAGACGGTGAAGTGTGGGCGCGCGGTTGAGGAGTACGGGGTGACCCTTGATAACAACCTCAAGAGCGTCCCAGACCTCGGGTTTCGCGCGTTCTACCGCCTTACGGGCGGCTTTTATGTTTATTACAACGTCTGTTTCGACAAGACGTTTCATAACAAAGGGTTTGAACAGCTCAAGAGCCATCTCCTTGGGGAGACCGCACTGGTACATCTTGAGCTCGGGTCCTACAACGATAACGGAACGGCCCGAATAGTCAACACGTTTACCGAGCAGGTTCTGACGGAAACGTCCCTGCTTACCCTTGAGCATATCGGAAAGCGACTTGAGCGCTCTGCCGTTGGGGCCCGTAACGGGACGGCCGCGTCTGCCGTTGTCGATAAGCGCGTCCACAGCTTCCTGAAGCATACGCTTCTCGTTGCGGATGATGATGTCGGGAGCGCTGAGCTCAATGAGCTTAGCGAGACGGTTGTTACGGTTGATAACTCGTCTGTAAAGGTCGTTGAGGTCGGATGTCGCGAAACGTCCGCCGTCGAGCTGTACCATAGGACGGATATCGGGAGGAATTACGGGAACTTCCGTAAGAATCATCCACTCGGGACGGTTGCCCGAAGTTCTGAAACTCTCGATAACGTCGAGCTTTTTGATAAGTCTGCCCTGCTTCTGACCTGTGGCGGTCTCGAGCTCGGCTCTTACTGTTTCAGCCTGTTCGTCGAGGTCAATTTCCTTGAGGAGTTCAAGGATTGTCTCGGCGCCCATACCCGCTTTGAAGTCGTCCTCGTACTTCTCGCGCATATCCATATACTCGCTCTCGTTGAGGCACTGGAGCCTTTCGAGCTCGCGGCAGTCGCCGGGGTCTGTAACGATATAGCTCTGGAAGTAGAGAACTCTCTCGAGCTCACGGGGAGACATATCGAGGATGAGAGCGATACGGGAAGGTGTGCCCTTGAAGTACCAGATGTGCGATACGGGAGCCGCGAGGTGGATATGTCCCATACGCTCGCGTCTTACTTTGGCGCGTGTAACCTCAACGCCGCAGCGGTCGCAAATCTTGCCCTTGTATCTGATTCTCTTATACTTTCCGCAGTGGCACTCCCAGTCCTTTGTAGGTCCGAAAATACGCTCGCAGAAAAGTCCCTCTTTCTCGGGCTTTAAAGTTCTGTAATTGATGGTCTCGGGCTTTGTTACCTCGCCGTAAGACCAGGATAAAATCTGCTCGGGAGAAGCAAGATTAATTTTTATTGAATCAAAAACATTGTTTTCCATAATTTATGCTCCTCCTTTATTAATACTCGTCACTGCCGTCGAAGTCGAGGGCGTCGTCCTCGTCGTCAACCAATGACTGTTCATCAAACATATTCTCGTCGCTGTCGTCGTCCTCGTCGAGATTGAAGCCTTCCATAGATGTGGAAGTCATAACGTTCTTCTCCTCGAACTCTGAGTTGTCAACAGGAAGGTCGTCGTCCTCCTCAAAGTGCTGTTTGAGGTCGATTTCCTCGCCGTCGTAGTTGAGCACGCGAACGTCGAGCGAGAGCGACTGAAGCTCTTTGATAAGAACCTTGAATGACTCGGGGATACCGGGAGCGGGGATGTTCTGACCCTTAACAATAGCCTCGTAGGTCTTAACACGTCCGACAACGTCATCGGACTTGACCGTGAGGATTTCCATAAGGGTATAGGCCGCGCCGTAAGCCTCGAGCGCCCAAACTTCCATCTCACCGAAACGCTGTCCGCCGAACTGAGCCTTACCGCCGAGCGGCTGCTGAGTAACGAGGGAGTACGGTCCTGTTGAACGGGCGTGAATCTTGTCGTCAACGAGGTGATGCAGTTTGAGATAGTACATATAACCGACGGTTACGGGGTTGTCGAAGTACTCGCCCGTACGTCCGTCTTTAAGTAATGTTTTACCCTCCATGGAGATACCGTTCTGACGAACGCACTCGCCGAAGTCGATTCCTGTGACTTCCTCTCTGGGCGGGTAATCATCTTTCTTCATCATTTGGTCAAACGCTTCAAAGATGTCGGACTCGTGAGCGCCGTCGAATACGGGAGTCTGAATCTTCCAGCCCAAAGCCTTCGCGGCATAGCCGAGGTGAACCTCAAGCACCTGACCGATGTTCATACGTGAAGGTACGCCCAAGGGGTTGAGCACGATGTCAAGCGGAGTACCGTCGGGGAGGAAAGGCATATCCTCAACAGGCAGAATACGGGAAACAACGCCCTTGTTGCCGTGACGTCCCGCCATCTTATCGCCGACGCTGATTTTACGCTTCTGAGCGAGGTAGCAGCGAACTACCTTGTTTACACCGGGCTGCAGCTCGTTGCGGCTGTCCTCGCGTGTAAATACCTTTACGTCTACTACGATACCGCTCTCGCCGTGAGGTACACGCAGAGAGGTGTCGCGGACTTCTCTCGCCTTTTCGCCGAAGATCGCGCGGAGCAGTCTTTCCTCGGCGGTGAGCTCGGTCTCACCCTTGGGTGTTACCTTACCGACAAGGATATCTCCCGCTCTTACCTCAGCGCCGATGTGGATGATACCGTCCTCGTCGAGGTCTTTGAGCATATCATCGCCGACGTTGGGGATGTCGCGTGTGATTTCTTCGGGGCCGAGCTTGGTGTCGCGCGCCTCGATATCGTATTCGTTAATATGGATAGATGTGTAAACATCTTCTCTTACAATTTTTTCGCTGATAAGAACCGCGTCCTCGTAGTTATAACCTTCCCAGGTCATAAAGCCGATGAGGGCGTTCTTACCGAGAGCAATCTCGCCGTTGCAGGTAGCGGGGCCGTCAACGAGGACAGTGCCCTTTGTTACGCGCTCGCCTCTTTCAACAACGGGAATCTGGTTGATACAGGTGCCCTGGTTGCTTCTGAGGAACTTGATTACCTCGTAATCCTTGATTTCGCCGTCGTCGTACATAACTCGTACGTTCTCGGCGTCAACGCTCGCTACCGTACCGTCGCCCTCAGCGAGGATACATACGCCTGAGTCGGTTCCCGCGCGGTATTCCATACCCGTGCCGACGATAGGCGACTCGGTAACCATAAGCGGAACAGCCTGACGCTGCATGTTGGAACCCATCAGAGCTCGGTTCGCGTCGTCGTTCTCAAGGAACGGAATCATAGATGTAGCCGCGGATACAACCATTCGGGGGCTTACGTCCATATAGTCAAACTTATAGGGAGCGTGCTCTACAAAGCTGTCGCGGTGTCTGCCTACAACTCTCTTGTTGAGGAAGTAGCCGTTCTCGTCGAGAGGCTCGTTCGCCTGAGCCACACGGAAGTCATCCTCCATATCGGCTGTCATATATACAACCTCGTCGGTAACTCTGGAGTTCTCCTTGTCAATCTTGCGGAAAGGAGCCTCTATAAAACCGTATTCGTTGATTCTGGCGAATGTGGCGAGGTAGGAAATCAGACCGATGTTAGGACCTTCGGGAGTCTCGATAGGACACATACGTCCGTAGTGGGTGTAGTGTACGTCACGAACCTCGAAGCTCGCGCGGTCACGCGAAAGACCGCCCGGACCGAGCGCCGAGAGTCTTCTCTTGTGAGTAAGCTCGGCGAGGGGGTTGTTCTGGTCCATAAACTGTGACAGCGGAGATGAGCCGAAGAACTCTCTGATTGCCGCCGTAACAGGACGGATATTTATAAGTGTGTTAGGCGTCATCGCCTCAACGTCCTGATTCTGGAGAGTCATTCTCTCGTGAATAACCCTGTCAAGACGGCTGAAGCCGATTCTGAACTGGTTCTGTAAAAGCTCGCCTACACAGCGGATACGACGATTGCCGAGATGGTCGATATCGTCGGTGCTGCCTACGCCCTCGGCGAGACAGTTCATATAGTTAATAGAAGCAAATATATCGTCAACCGTAATATGATTTGGGATTAATTCCTCTTTCTTTTCGCGGAGCATTTCCTTGAGCTGTTCCTCGTTCTCCGCGCTGTCGAGAATTTCGCAAAGCAGTGAGAACACTACGTTCTCGTTGATTCCGCACTCAGCCTTCGCGTCAAAGTCAACATAGCCGCTGATATCAACCATACCGTTTGAGATAACCTTAACGACCTTTTCGTTGTCACGCTCGGCAACGCGCACATAAACAACCTTAACGCCCGCGTTCTCGATTTTGCGCGCGAGTTCGCGGTCAACCGTTTCGTCACGGTTGGCGAGAACCTCGCCTGTGCGGGGGTCGGCAACGGGCTCGGCGAGAGTTCTGCCCGAAAGACGGTCAGCGATACCGAGCTTTTTGTTGTACTTATAACGTCCTACACGCGACATATCGTAGCGGTGAGGGTCAAAGAAGAGATTGTTGATGTGGATCTGCGCGCTTTCGATAATAGAAGGCTCAGAGGGACGCAGTTTGCGGTAAACTTCCAAAAGACCTTCCTCGGTGGTTTTGGTTGTGTCCTTCTCGATAGTAGCCTTGATACGGGCGTCGTCGCCGAAATAGTCGAGGATTTCAGCGTCTGTTCCCAGTCCGAGAGCGCGGATAAATGTGGTAATCGGAACCTTGCGGTTCTTGTCGATATGCACATAGAATACATCGTTTACGTCGTTTTCATACTCGAGCCACGCGCCGCGGTTCGGGATAACTGTGGATGAGAACATCTCCTTACCCGTTTTGTCGTGCTCCATCTTGTAATAAACGCCGGGGGAACGAACAAGCTGTGATACGATAACACGCTCGGCGCCGTTGATTACAAAGGTGCCGCTCTCTGTCATGAGCGGGAAGTCGCCCATAAACACGTTGTTCTCTTTGATTTCCCCTGTCTCTTTGTTGAGAAGACGAGCCTGTACTCTGAGCGGCGCGGAATATGTAGCGTCGCGCTCCTTACACTCGATTACGCTGTAGTTGGGGTGCTCTGTGTCTAGCTCGTAATCGAGGAAGTCGAGGACAAAGTTTCCTGTGTAATCGGTAATACCCGACACATCGTGGAATACTTCCTTCAGCCCTTCTTCCAAAAACCATTGATAAGACTTTTTCTGTACTTCAATGAGGTTCGGCATATCGATGACTTCGTCGATTTTCGCGAAACTCATACGCTCAGTCTTACCAAGCTTCACCGGTTTAATAACCATAGGCGAATCACTCCTTTAAAATTACGGTTTTTTAAACTTCTTTTAAGCTTCTTTATGATAAATAAAAGTTTTGTAAAATTTATGAAATTTAAACTTGACAAACAAAAAACATTGTGATAATATTCTATATTTATTTCAAGCCCAAAAATCTATAAATTCGGAGAAACCCCCATTATCATTAGTTTACCATTTTATTACACTTTTGTAAAAAAGTCAATACCAAAACGGCAAATTTATACGAAAAAGTTTAAAAAATTCGAGGAACGCTCGGCTCAGTTGGTAATTATATAAATTTTATTAACCTTTAACAAAGAAAATCGCGAAACTTTGTGCAAGTTGCATTGAGCTTGCGCTCAGTGGTCAGTTGTCAGTAATCAGTGGTCAGTGAATGTCGAGAACAAAGAAACTGCTGACTTAAAAGTTCAGCTCCCGAACTATTTATAATCATCTTATTCTATAAAGCAAAATCTTAGGCTCAACGCAAAGCCCTCCCTTGGGGGAGGGTGCCGAGCAAAGCGAGGCGGGAGAGGGTCAACTTTAGAAATGCTCGTTTTATGAAACTTTAGGATTAAATTTGTTTTTTAAGTGGACCCTCTTCAGTCAGCCTCCAGCTGACAGCTTTTCCCTAGCGGGAGACGGCAACCCTTTTGTCACTTCGTGACATTTCCCCTAGCAGGGGAATTTCCCAAGGGAAGCCTTCTTTATCACTGCCCACTGAGAACTAAATAAACCGCTCCGTAAATAACCGCCGCAATCACACCGTACACTATAACGGGGCCCGCTATGGTGAACATCTTCGCGCCCAGACCTGTGATTAAGCCCTCGCTTTTGAACTCGATAGCGGGCGACGACATAGCGTTTGCAAAGCCTGTTATCGGCACAAGCGTACCCGCTCCCGCGTGCTTGGCGATGTTGTCGTAAACGTGCAGAGCGGTGAGCAGAACCCCGATGAATATTAATGATACCGAGCACAGCGTGCCCGCGTCGTCCTTACTGAGTCCCAGCGAAACATACAAATCCACAAGCCCCTGCCCCGCCGCGCAAATCGCTCCGCCGACAAGAAAAGCTTTCAGACAATTAACCCCGCATTTGCTGTTCGGCGAGTTTTTCTTTACTATTTTCGCGTATTGCTGTTTGTCCATAAAATCCTCCTGATGAACTACTTTTGTAAAATGTACATAGTTTGCTTATATTTTCCCCGATAATTTTGCGTTTAAACTATTTATTTTTTTCTTTATATATAGTATAATGATTTAGAATTCGAAGATACAAAGGAAGATAAATTTGCAGCATTATCTGGACAACAGCGCCACCACAAGGGTGAGCGGTACTGTTTCAGCCAAAGTCGCTGAAATGATGACGGAAAATTTCGGCAACCCCAGCTCTCTGCACAGCCTCGGCATCAAGGCGGAGAACGAACTCGAGCGCGCCCGCGGAATTTTAGCGGACGAGCTTAATGTAAACGATAACGAGGTTTTCTTCACGAGCGGCGGTACAGAGGCTAATAACCTCGCGCTTTTCGGCGTTGCCGAGTGGCTTAAAAAGCGCGGCAATAAAATAGTCACAACCGCGGTTGAGCACAGCTCGGTTACGGAAGCTATGGCGCGCCTTGAGGAAAAGGGCTTTGAAATTATCCGCGTAAATCCCGACGAAAACGGTCATTTCAGCGCGGAACAATTTGAAAACGCCATCGACGAAAAGACCGTGCTTGTTTCGGTTATGTACGTCAACAACGAGGTCGGAACAATCCTTCCCGTTGACAAACTGAAAAAGATTATCGAACGCAAAAAAAGCCCCGCGATTCTGCACTCCGACTGTGTTCAGGCGTTCGGGAAAATCCCCGTAAAGCCAAAAAAGCTCGGGGTTGATATCGCCGCAGTCAGCGGTCACAAGGTTCACGCTCCCAAGGGCGTAGGCGCAATTTACATAAAAAAAGGTCTGCACCCGAAGCCGCTGCTCTACGGCGGAGAACAGGAGAAAAAGCTCCGCCCGGGCACGGAAGCTCTGCCGCTTATCGCGGGATTCGGACAGGCTGTAAAGGAATTTGAAATTGACAAAAATTTTGAATATATAAAATCGCTGAACGATTACGCCAAGGACAAACTCGGCGCAATCGGCGGAATCAGCTTCAACTCGCCCGAGGACGCTCTGCCCTATATCCTCAACTTCTCGGTTGAGGGGATACGAAGCGAAACCATGCTCCACTTCCTGGCGCAGAGAGAGGTCTATGTCTCAAGCGGAAGCGCGTGCGCCAAGGGTAAGCCCAGCCACGTTCTCAGCGCTATGAAGCTCAGTCAGAACCGCGCCGACAGCGCTCTGAGGGTGAGCTTTTCCAAGGAAAATACTACGGAAGATATCGACGCGCTGGTTGAAGGAATAAAAGCGGGGTTAAACTCTTTGGCGAGGAGATAAAGAAGCCTTCCCTTGGGGGAAGGTGCCGAGCAAAGCGAGGCGGAAGAGGGTCCATTTTTATTAAAGACCTCTCTATCAAACATTTGTTAAACAGACTGGAACAAGGTTTGAACAAAGTCAACTTATAGACAAAAGTCGGCGCACTAAACTATCAATATTGATATAACACTCACTTACGCCGACCCTCTATCGATTTTTGTATCAACAAGTTGACACAAAAACCACTTTCCCCCTGGGGGAAAGCTACAAGGTTGGAGATTTATATGAAAGAAATTGTACTGTTAAAGGTCGGAGAAATTGTCCTGAAAGGCTTAAACCGCAGGGAATTTGAGGACCGTCTGATAAAAAACATAAAGAAAGTTATACGCCACTTAGGCGCGTTTGAAGTCAAGGCGTCGCAGTCGGCAATCACCGTCATCCCGCAGGATGAGGACGTGGACTTCGACGAGCTGTGCGAGCATATTTCGCATATTTTCGGTATCGTCACATACTCGCGCGCGGTAATCTGCGACGAGAAAACCATCGAATGTGTGCTTGAGACCGCTCCCACCTACCTCGCGGACGAGCTCAGAAGCGTTAAGACATTTAAAGTCGAGGCTAAACGCGCGGACAAAAAGTTCCCGCTAAAAAGCCCCGAAATCTGCCGTGAGGTCGGCGGAAAAATCCTTTCGCAGTTCCACCATCTCAAGGTTGACGTACACAACCCCGAGCTTGTGGTAAATGTTGAAATCCGCGACTTCGGCGCGTACATTCACGGCAAGGCTCTCAGAGGCGCGGGCGGCATACCCGTCGGCACAGGCGGCAACGCCGTTATCCTCATCAGCGGAGGACTGGACTCCCCCGTAGCGGCGTATATGATGGCAAAGCGCGGAGTAAGGCTGACCGCGGTTCACTTCGCTAGCCCCCCTTACACAAGCGAGCGCGCCGAACAAAAGGTAGTAAAACTGCTCAAGAAAGTCGCTTTGTACAGCGGCGATATGAATATGTACACCGTGCCGTTCACGGAAATTCAGGAAACAATCCGCGACAAGTGTCCCGAGGAACTTTTCACAATCATTATGCGCAGGCTAATGATGAAGATATCCGAACGTATAGCCCGCGAGAAGAACTGTCAGGCGCTCATCACGGGCGAGAGCCTCGGTCAGGTGGCAAGCCAGACAATCGGGGCGATTATGTGCACGGACGCCGCGGCTGATCTGCCTGTTTTTCGTCCGCTGATCGGTATGGACAAGCAGGAGATTATCGACATTTCCTATAAGATAGACACATACGAAACCTCAATCGAACCTTACGAGGACTGCTGCACCGTGTTCACTCCCAAGCACCCGCGCACAAAGCCCGTGCTTGAACGCGTGGAAAAGGCGGAGGAGCTCGGCGAATTTGACGAGATGATTGAACGCGCTCTGCAAAACCTCAAGGTAACATATATAAACACAAAGTAATACACTTGTCATTCTGAGGAGCAAGCGACGAAGAATCTTTTAAGATCCTTCGCTGACGCTCAGGATGACAGCCAGCCTATCAACTCCACAGGAGGAAAATCCTTTGAAAATTCTGGTTTTATCACTTACCAAAAAGCTGAAAAAAACTGATAAAACTGAATATCTGAAAAAATTCGACGTCCTTAAAACAGCCGATAACACGGTTGACGTAGTTGAGGGCTTTGATAACTCATACCTTCTTGAGAGAAAGCTCATAAAAGCCGCTAAGAACAACTACGATTTAATCCTCGTATCATCTCCCCTTAACGGCAAAAATGAGGAGACGGCTTTTCGCTCAAAATTCGCCTTTATAATCCCCAACGGCGAACGTAAAATCCAGAAATCTCCCAAAGCGAAAAAGAAAGGCCGCCGCAAAAAGGGCGAGGAAATCGAAACTATCACCTACAACCGCAGGAAAACCCACGTTTTCCCCGTTGACTGCGGCGACACAACCGCCTACGCTTTCAGCTATATCAAAACCAAGGTTGTATATATAAATTCAGACGCGGATGAAGAAGCTCTCAAAGACCTGCCCGAAATGGTTTTTGAAACTTTCACAGCAAACAGCGAAGCCTACCCCGACGGCTACTCGCTTCAGGAAAAATCCGCGCGGGTTCTCACGTTCTTTGAGCGTCACTTCCCGATAAGGAGCGACCCGAAAAGCGAAAAAGTCCGCAAAACCGTTATGCTCACGGCGATGTGCGCGTTTATTGTCGCGGCGTATCTCTTTGTGCAGAACATATATCTCATCCCTATGCACAACAACGCGATAATCAGCGATATACAGACGATTTTCTATGAGGGGCAGAACGGCAAGAACTCCGCCGGCTCCAACACAATCACAAAGAAAAACTGGAAAAAACTCAAAAAAATCAACAAGGATATTGTCGGCTGGGTTAAAATCAACAACACCAAAATCGACTATCCCGTGCTCTGGTGCAAATCCGACAACGCTCAGGAGCAGTATTATTTGTGGCGCAACTATAAGCGCGAATATTATCAGGGCGGCACAACCAGTATCTTTATGGACTGGCGCAGTAAAAAGGGTATGGACAGCAAGAACGTCATACTTCACGGTCACCATATGGAGGACGGAAGTATGTTCGCCGACCTTTTGAAGTACGGCGCGTACTCGGGAAATATGAAGTTCTACAAAAAGTCCCCCGTAGTCAGGATAAGCACTCCCAAGGGCGGCACACAGACCTATAAAATTTTCTCGGTTTTCAAGTCAAACGTCGATGAAAGCCTCGGAAGCTACTTTGATTTTTACTGCGGTAAATTCAAGAACGACTCTCAGTTTTTAAATTACGTATATAACCTTAGAATACGCTCAATGATAAATTGCCCCGTAAACGTCAACGAGGACGACCAGATTCTCTCCCTTGTCACCTGCTCATACGAGTTCGGCAACGGCAACAATTTCAGAACGATTGTCGTCGCGCGCAAATGCCGCAAGGGCGAGAGCGAGGAAGTTGACACGAGTCAGGCTACTCTGAACAAAAAAGCCGTATGGCCTCAGTGCTATTACAGCCGTTTCGGCGGAAAACGCCCCACCGTCTCAACCTTCAGAAACGAATACAAAAAGGGCAGAGTGCCGTGGTACGACGGAACATACAAGGGCAAGGGCAGCGAACAGCTCCCGACCTCCTATACCGCTCCGACACAGCCTAAGGAAACCAAGGCGCCCAAGTCGAGCACGGCGTCAAAAACCCAATCCAAGGCAAAGTCAAAGGCAAAAACAAAATCGAAGGTGTCAAAGCCCAAAACAAAGTATTACACCATCAGGATTTTCGGCAGCGACACTAAAAAGCCGCTCTTAAAGAAAAAGGTGAAAAGCGGCACTGAAATAAAGCTTCCAAAGATAAACAACTACTCAAAGAACGGTTACAACTACACCTTCAAAAAGTGGAAGGTCAGAATTTCGGGTAAGAAAAAGCCCAAATATCTGAAAACTTCCGCTAAAAAAATCAAGGTAACCGCCAACACCAAAATCCTGGCGGTATTCAGCAAGAAAAAGATCGCGCCGCCAAAACCGACAAGCAAGCCGACGCCGACAACAGCTCCCACCGAGAGCCCGAAAGACGACAACTGAGAGGTCAAGTATGAATTGTGAACTGATTTTTTATTACTCAAGCAAAACAAATCTTTGCGAAAAAACTCTGAAAAAGTCGCTCGCCGAGCTGGATCTCAACTTTCTCGGCTCCAAGTTTGCCACAGCGCCCGAAAAGCTGGGCGAGAACGTAACAAAGATTTTTGAGAAAACCAATGTTGTGTTCATAATCGGAGGATTTACGAGCGATAAAAACGGTATCAAAAACGTACTTTCAAAGGTGCTCGCTACCAAATCCCCCGACGACCTCAAGAAGCTCCAAAACCCCCTGTCCTCACGCGACGGCTACCTTGTGCGCCAGGGCGGGCAGCTGCTCATAGCTCTCCCCGACGAGCCCGCCGAAATCGAGGCGATTATGTCGGGACCTTTGAAAAACTATATTGTGAGATTCTGCGAGTTTTAATAAGATACTTCACAATTTGATATTGTCCACAAAAATCTCCTCCTAATTTTATACACTATTACAATAGAATTAGCAGCGTTTTTTTGATAAAATAGTAATGATAAACTTTGTTAAAAAAAGGAGTGTTCTTTTATGAATAGTTTAAAAAATCTTACAGCCCTGTTTCTGGCTGTTCTGATGCTTATGTCTGTCGCCGTTATCGGCGCTTCCGCCGAGGATTCCGCGGCAACTCTCAACGTAACGGCAAGCAGCAACATCGGCGACCCCGAGACAAAAACATACGACACCTCGGTTGACAGCGAGGTAGTGGTTAACTTCCGCCTCACAGCCGAGAATCCCGTAGCTAACTCACAGGGATTTGTGAAGTATGACAGCTCCGTGCTGGAGCTTAAGTCTTTCGCTCTCTCCGAGCAGCTCCCCAATCCCGTTTACAACACAGACCAGAGCGACATAGTCAAGTTCAACTCGACAGCCGACGACAACGAAGGTGACTTCATCGAGGGCGCGAGCTTTGTTATGCTTACATTCAAGATACTCTCCGCCGGCAATACAAACGTACAGCTCTGTGTTGAGGAGCTCAACGCTCTCAATCAGGAATACAAAAGATACGGCCTTGTTTCAGACGGCGTAATCTGCACAGGTATTAACCTGAGCGTTTCCACGGCGTTTGAGCCCGACCCCGAGCCCACAGACCCCACATCGGATTCCTCTGAGACAACACCTACACAGGCTCCCGTTACCACAATCAAGGTATCCGCAGCCAAAAAGACAATCTATGTAAACGCTTCAACAACCGTTAAAGCAACAGTTACCAACCCCTTAGGCACAACCAAATTCAAGTCCAGCAACACTAAGGTTGCTACTGTTAACGCTTCAGGTAAGGTAACAGGTAAGAAGGCCGGCTCCGTTACTATCACAGCGACAAACAACGGCAAGTCCGCTTCCGTAAAGATTAAGGTTGTTAAAAAGGCCAACCCGATGACTGTAAAGGCTAAGACAATCAAGGCGAGCTCCAAGAAAACTCAGAGCTTTGCCAAGGCTAAAGCGTTCACAGTTAAGAACGCCAAGGGCACAGTTTCCTTCAAGAAGTCCAAGGGCAACAAGAAGATTTCTGTATCCTCAAAGGGTAAAGTAACTGTCAAGAAGGGTCTCAAGAAGGGCACTTACAAGGTTACAGTTAAGGTTACAGCCAAGGGCAACACAGCTTACAAAGCTAAGACCAAGAAGGTAACTCTCAAGGTTGTCGTTAAATAATTTCACATCATTAAATAATTTCACATTAAGTGAATTAAAAGGGGCTGTGAAAAAACAGTCTGAAAAAACAAGAAGGCACATAACCGAAAGAAGTGACGGTTATGTGCCTTTTGTGGTATAATAAAGTTGTGAACA
>CACZYC010000027.1 GCA_902785365.1 uncultured Ruminococcus sp.
CGACTGTTACCGAATGACATACTCAAACGGCTTGATAAATATGCTCGGTGACATCTTCGCTTCCATCCCGAGCGACTTCCATTATTACTATACGCCCGATTATATTAACGAAATCAATCCCTACAAGAAGCGTGAGCTTGAGCGGCTCCTCGGCAGACGTATCACCAACGAGGCGTTTGTTTATTACAGTACGCAGGAAGGCTACGAGCAGGAGATGGGATTGAGTTTGTAAATTGAAAGGAGATGAAATAAATTGAACGAAATAAAAATAAAACTAAATGACAATTATGATTACGATGAATCTATACAGACAGCTATCAATAGAAGGACAATTATTAAAACTGAAAACAACCATATTGTTTCTCAGAGAAAATACACTATCGGCAGAAACAAATACATTGTTAACTCTTTCTTTGATATGACCGACAGAACTGTAGAAGATGGAATCAAAAGGCTTTTAGATTTTAATATCGACAAAGCCTCATAATTGGTCTGGACAAACGAGCCGATTGGGAGTATATTGTTATTGCAGATTACTGCGAACTCCCAATCGGTTTGACAAAGAAAGGAGTTAAAAAATGTCAAACCAAGATAATAAAATAACAGCGCTATACTGTCGTCTTTCGCAGGAAGATGAAAACTCAGGCGACAGCGACAGCATAGTAAATCAAAAAGCAATTCTGACAAAGTACGCCGAGGAAAACGGTTTCAAAAACATTCAGGTATTCGTCGACGACGGATATTCAGGTGTAAGTTTTAATCGCCCCGCCTTCCAGGAACTACTGTCACTCGTTGAAACAGGCAAGGTCGAAATAATAATCACAAAAGATTTATCCAGACTCGGCAGAAATTACATCGAAGTAGGAAACTACACAGAGTTTATATTCCCGCGGAACAACGTGAGATACATCGCGATTAACGATCAGTTTGACTCGTTGTATCAGGACGGAAACGAGCTCGCTCCATTCAAGAATCTGTTCAATGAATGGTTCGCGAGAGATACAAGTAAGAAAATCCGAGCGGTATTTAAGGCAAAAGCCGAACGCGGTGAGCGTGTTAGCACACAAGTTCCTTATGGTTACAAACGGGATCCCGATAGCGGAAAGTTGTGCAACCTTCTGATAAATGAGGAAACGGCTCCTATAGTCAAAATGATATTTGAGCTGTGTGCCGAAGGCAAAGGTCCACGGGTAATTGCGAACATACTCAAGGACAAGCAGATACTTAAACCGACCATGTACCGTTATCAAACACAAGGTAAATACGGAACGTGGACAGACCCTGAAGAGCCATACAGTTGGAATGACAGAACCATAGCGGGGATTCTTGATAACGAAGTGTATCTGGGACACACAATCAATTGTAGGACCACAGTTGTATCTTACAAGGACAAGCGAAAGAAAGAACGCCCAAGGGAAGAACAGTACCGCTTTGAGAACACTCACGAAGCTATCATTGACCAGGAAACATGGGACATGGTAAGAAAAGTTCGGGAAAGCAAGCGCCGTCGTAATTCAGCGGGCGAAGTCAGCAAATACAACGGGCTCGTATTCTGCGCGGACTGCGGTAACAAACACTACTATTCAAGAGGTCGATGTTTGGATCCCAAAAACTATAATTTAACCTGCAGCCGTTATCATAAGCATATGGGCGAAGAAATATGCACACCGCACTCGATTCGGGAAGTAGTACTTGACGAGATTGTCCTCGATGAAATCAACAGAATGATTTACTACGCGAGGAATAATCGAAATGACTTTGTTGACCTTGTCAAAAAGAAAACATCTTCTCAGCTAACAAAGGACTTCAACACCAAGTGCTCTGAACTGTCCAAAGCCGAGCAGCGCGTTAAAGAATTGAAAACCCTGTTCAAAAGATTATATGAGGATAATATTCTCGGGCGTATCAGCGATGAACAGTTTCGTATGCTGGCATCTGATTATACTGATGAGCAGAAAGAGCTGGAATTACAGATTCCGACGCTCCGGAAAGAAATTGAGGATTTAAAAAGTGAGTGTGTCAACACTCAGAAATTCCTTGATGTCGTCAACAAATACTTATACATCGAGGAACTTACGCCCACCGTATTGAGAACCTTCATCAGCAAGATTGTTATTCATGAGCGCGACAAAAAGCACAGCAAGACCGCCACGCAGAAAATAGACATATATTTCCGTTACATCGGACAGTTTGCCGTGCCAAATGATTACAATAATACTTATAATGAAGAATATACAACTGAAAATGCAAAACGGACAGCCTGAGCTGTCCGTCATACATATGGGCACCGCATTACGCTGAAACATCCTTATGAGTAACAGCGTAAAGGCTCCTTTTTGTTTTAGTCTGTGAATTCAAACTCGTCTTTGTGAGCTTCCTTGAAGATTTCGTAGATTTTTTCTACAAGCTCCTCGTCGTCAATACCGATGTAGTTCTCGGTTTCGTCGTCAATGCTCTCAATCTTGAGGATTACAACTCCGTCGGCGGTTTCGTCGTTTTCGATGAGTACGATGAACTCCTCGCCGTCGTATCCGATTGTGTCAAGGTACTCAAACTCGGTTGAGTTGCCTTCTTCGTCCTCAAGTTCCACGAGTATAGCTTCTTCCTCTTCGGGAATGTTGTTTTTAATTTCGTCTGTCATATTACTGCTCCTTTGCTAAATTAGCCCTCCCTTGGGGGAGGGTGGCTGAGCGTAGCGAAGTCGGGAGAGGGTCAACTTTAGAATTGTTCGATATAAAAAACGTAACCTATTACTATATTATCAAGTGGACCCTCTTCAGTCAGGCTACGCCTGACAGCTTTTCCCTAGCGGGAGACGGCAAACCTTCTGTCGCATTCGCGACATCTCCCTTAAAAAGGGAGTCCCCCAAGGGAAGCCTTTTGTTATCTTTGATTTTACAATATATTAATTATATTTTCAAGTCCTACGGTGTGACTATTTTGTCCAGAATACCTGTCAAATGGGCGATTGTAACACCGTAGTTAGTCATCGGGACTGTCTGTTCTCTTGCTTTGTCGATTCTGTTCATAATGTACTGACGGTTAAACATACATCCGCCGCACTGAATAACAAGGTCGTAACCGCTGAGATCGTCGGGGAAATCCGTGCCCGAAACCATATCTATCTGCAAATTTTCTCCCACACGCTGCCTTAAAATTCTCGGAATCTTAACTCTGCCTATATCCTCACTCAGCGGAGCGTGAGTACAGCACTCGGCTATGAGCACGTGGCTGTTTTCTGTGAGACTGTCAAGCGCCTTCGCGCCCTCTATATAATAGGAAAGGTCGCCCTTATACGCGGCGAAAAGCACCGAAAAGCTCGTGAGCATACTGCTCTCGGGTTTGTTTTCATATACATAGCCGAAAACCTGAGAGTCGGTAATAATCAGCTTCGGCTCACTGCTGAGAGCTTTTAGCGTATGTAGCATTTTGTCTGTGGTACAGCTCATAACAGAGCATTTTTTGTCCAGCAGTTCACGTATTGTCTGTACCTGCGGAAGAATCAGTCTGCCCTTGGGCGCCTGAATATCCTGGGGCATAACAAGCAGTACGAGGTCGCCTTCTTCACAGAGGTTTCCCGTGATTGTCGGCGCGTTATAGTCCGACGGAATCAGACGTATTATTTGCTCCTTGAGTTCTTCGATTCCGCTCTTGTCAACGGCGCTGACCTGCAAGGGCTTTTCCCCGATTCTGTTGCGTACTTTAAAAACATAAGCGTTTCCGTTTATGAGCAAGTCCGCCTTGCTGACAACGGGGATTACGGGAATATTTTTGCTCTTGAATAGCTCGTACCATTCGGCTTCCTTTGTGATATCGTCGCCCGAGAACAGCACGATAGCAATGTCGGTTTTGTCGGCGGTTTTCTCTGTTTTTTTGATACGCATTTCGCCGAGCTCTCCGATATCGTCAAAGCCCGCGGTATCAATAAGTACGCACGCGCCTATGCCGTGGATTTCCATAGCCTTGTTGACGGGGTCGGTTGTGGTGCCCGCGACTTCGGAAACAATGCTGACTTCCTGCCCCGTAAAGGCGTTAATCAGCGAGCTTTTGCCCGAGTTGCGCTTGCCGTAAAAACCGATGTGCAGTCTGTTGGCAGACGGTGTGTCGTTTAATGTGGTCATAAATATATCCTCCAGATAGAGTTTGGGGAAGCCCTCCCTTAGGGTCGGGAGAGGGTTCACTTGATAATAGTTATATTGATAACATTTCATATAGCGATCATTTTTATAATGGACCCTCTTCAGTCTCGCTACGCTCGACAGCTTCCCCCAAGGGAAGCCTATTATTTAAAACTTAAAGTCTCTGTCGCCCTTTTCAATCAGCTCGAGAAGTTCTATACACTTTGATTTTACCTTTTCGTTAGGTATGTTGTCAAGTTCATTTTTTATGAGCTGTTCGCCGATTTTTTTGGTTTCGGGGGAGGCATAGTCAATTAAATATTCTTTGAGCGTCAACAAAGCGTTGGGCTGACAGCAGTTTTGAATCTGTCCGCTCTTGCACAGCTTCATAAATCGGTCGCCCGTGCGTCCCGCGCGGTAGCAGGCTGTGCAGAACGAGGGAATGTAGCCCTTACTCATCAGCCAGTTTACAACCTCGTCAAGAGTTCGGTTGTCGCTGACGTCAAACTGTTCGCTGTTTTCTTCTTCACCGCCGTCAGCGTAACCGCCGACAGAGGTTTTTGAGGCTCCGCTGATTTGCGATACGCCCAGGCGAATAACCCTGTCGCGCACCGCGGGGCTCTCGCGAGTTGAAATAATCATACCTGTATAGGGAACGCATATTCTTATCAGCGCGCAGATTTTTCCGAAAGTTTCGTCTGAAATGCCGTTATCAAATACACTCGGGTCAATATCGTCCGCTTTTTTTATACGCGGAACGCTGATTGTATGCGGGCCGACGCCGTGAACTGCCTCAAGATGCTCGGCGTGCATTAATAGTCCCGCGAACTCGTAGCGGTAAAGCTCCAGTCCGAACAGCACGCCGAGACCTACGTCGTCAATTCCGCCCTCCATAGCTCTGTCCATTGCCTCGGTGTGATAGGAATAGTTGTGCTTGGGGCCTGTGGGATGGAGTTTTTCGTAGCTTTCCTTGTGGTAGGTTTCCTGGAATAAAATATATGTGCCGATTCCCGCCTCTTTGAGCTTGCGGTAGTTTTCAACCGTGGTGGCGGCAATATTTACGTTTACACGGCGGATGGCGCCGTTTTTGTGTTTGATGCTGTAGATGGTTTTGATGCTTTCGAGTATGTACTCGATGGGGTTGTTGACAGGGTCTTCGCCCGCTTCAAGAGCCAGACGCTTGTGACCCATATCCTGAAGAGCGATAACTTCGCGTTTGATTTCTTCCTGGCTGAGCTTTTTGCGGCAGATGTGTTTGTTCTTGTAGTGATACGGGCAGTAAACACAGCCGTTTACGCAGTAGTTAGAGAGGTAAAGCGGCGCGAACATTACAATGCGGTTGCCGTAAAAGTCCTTTTTTATCTGCTCGGCAAGGTCGAACATTTTCCTGGTTCTTTCCTCGTCCTCGCACGCGAGCAAAACGCTCGCCTCACGGTGGGTTAAGCCTTTCAGGTTTTTAGCCTTTTCGAGCAGACTGTCGATGAGCTCAAAGTTTTCTTTGTTTTCGTCGGCGTATTTGAGTGTATCTAAAATTTCCTGATGGTCTATAAATTCTTCCGCTTTAAGCGATTTTGGGTTATACATTATAAATCTCCTTTTGCAATATAAGCCCTCCCTTGGGGGAGGGTGGGCAATTCGCCACAAAGGCGAATTGGTCGGGAGAGGGTCAACTTTAGAAATGTTCAATATATTATACGTCAGTTGTTAATAGTTTTAACAGGTGGACCCTCTTCAGTCAGGCTACGCCTGACAGCTTTTCCCTAGCGGGAGACGGCAAACCTTCTGTCGCATTCGCGACATCTCCCTTAAAAAGGGAGTCTCCCGAGGGAAGCCTTTATACGTTCTTACTATCTCCTCTGCTTGTCACGATTTTACACCCGACTGACTTGACGCGCAAATCAAGGCAGTTTTTGCACATAGCGCTCTCGTCGCCCGTGCAGATTTTGTTATCGTAAATCTGATATTTTTTTCGTACCGAAACAGGGGAGAGGTTCGGCATAACGACATTTGCTCCCGCCATAATTCCCTTTTCGCGACCTCTCGGGTCAATGGTAGCCAGCGCTGTTGTAGCGGGCAAAAGCACCTTCGGCAGCATAAGCCTGATTATTGACAACAGCTTGAGCGTCAACTCAACAGGACCGTTTGGGTGATCTTTGAATACAGTGTCCTTGTGGCTTATAAAAGGACCGATGCCGACCATGTGAGGATTGAAATCTTTTATAAACAACAAGTCCTCGGCTAAACATTCGTCAGTCTGATACGGCGAGCCCACCATAAATCCGCAGCCTGTCTGATATCCGATTTGTTTCAAATCTTTCAGACATCGGATTCGGTTTTCAAAGCTTTGAGATTTCGTGTGTAGCTTTTCATAATGAGCCTTGTTCGCGGTTTCGTGCCGTAAAAGATAACGGTCGGCGCCGCAGTCGTAAAAACGCTTGTAGCTGTCGTATGACTTTTCGCCTATCGAAAGCGTCAGCGCGCAGTCGGGGTATTTTGACTTAATTGCTGTGATGATTTCACAGATTTTGTCGTCGTCGTAATACGGATCCTCGCCGCTCTGGAGTACAAAGGTGCGAAAGCCCAAGTTATAACCTTCGTCACAGCACTCCATAATCTCGTCAAAGCTGAGCCTGTAACGCTCACAGTTTTGATTGCTCCTTCTTATTCCGCAGTACAGGCAGTCACGCTTGCAGTAGTTTGAGAACTCAATCAGCCCGCGGACGTATATGTCGCAGCCGTAGTTTTCGATTCTTACCTTTTCGGCAAGCGACCTGAGCCTTTCGGCGGTGTCGGTATCACAGTTAAAAAGCTCTGTTAATTCTCTTTTTGAAAGAGTTTGTTCTTTGTACAGTTTTTCTGCTAAATCAGTCATTGTTGAACACATATTTGGAGTAAGCGGTTTTCGTGCTCACGCCGTCAAGCTTTCCGAGTTTGCCCGAGAAAGTTGAAATGATATCCTGCGGGCTGTCAAGCACTACGCTGATGATGGAGATTCCCCGCTTTTTGTAGGGGATTCCCATTCTTCCGACAACATAGTTGCTGTAATCGGAAATAAGCTTGTTGACTTCCTCAACAGAGTTTGAGTTTTCAAGAATAATGCTTACAGCAGCAACTCTTGTTTCCATATAATCACCTCGATAAAAAAGAAAGCTGTACCGAAAGGCACAGCTACATTAATATATTTTCGTAGAGCCTTTCACCTCAATACCGATTTCGGTGTCAGTAATGTTATTGTATCACATCAAGTTGATAATATCAATGTAAATTTCTGATATTTTTTCGTCTAAATAGATAAAGATTTACCGTTGTATTTATGCAAGGAGACGAATTTTCGGGAATTGTTTGCAAATAGCGGTATTAGAGAGTAAAATAATGAGATAGATAGGTGATGATTTATATGAACAAAAAATTCGCGGATATACTTTTTGTATCGGGAATCTGTGTGATTATTATCGGCGTGCTTGCGGGGGTAATAATCGGGTTTGTCACAGGCGATGGTTTTAATCTGGCACCCGCCATTACAATATGGCTTTTGAGCATAGTTATAGGCACGGGATTTGTGTCTGTGTCGGGAAGTGTGAACAATGTTAACGCCCAAAAAGACAGCGACGAAGAGACTTTGCAGCAAATAATTGAGAAAATAAAGAACGATAATTAGTGAAATTGCATTGAAATGACGGCAAAATTGCGTTTTTGTGTAGTAATAAGGTAAAAGTTTTGATACTTTTATTGACTTGGAATACAGGAATAATATATAATTTACATACAAATCTACAAGGAGGGGAAATGTATGAGCGCAAAAGGTTGTTCAATTGCGGCTTTAGTTTGCGGTATCGTTGGATTGGTATTTTCCTGGTTGGGCGTTTTTTCAATTATTGCTTTAATCTGCTCAATCATCGGTATTGTTTTAGGCGCTATGGGTATGAAGAAGGCTGAGGCTGAAAACGTTCCCAAGGGACTTGCAGTCGGCGGTCTTGTATGCGGAATCATCGGCGCTGCTTTTGCTTTTATCGGCGTTATTTGTTTCGCTTGCGTTGCTTGCTCAGCAGCAGGCGTAGGACTCATTCGCTAATTTAAAGAAAGATTTGTCAAATTGATATTAATCTGAGCGGCAATATAAAATGCTTTGATATTTTTATTATTTGCCGCATAGAATTAATATATATTTAGTTACCAAAACTATAAGGAGGGTAAATTTATGTCAGCAAAATCATGTTCAATCGTTGCTTTAGTTTGCGGTATCGTTGGTATCGTATTTGCATGGTGGGGCTTAGTTCTTTCTATCATCGCATTCATTTGCTCTATCGTCGGTATCGTATTCGGCGCAATTGGTATGAAGAAGGCAAAGGCTGAGAACGCTCCCAAGGGTCTTGCGGTAGCAGGTCTCGTATGCGGTATCGTTGGTACAGCTCTTGCTTTCATCGGCGTTATCTGCGCTGCATGTGTTATCTGTGCTGGTAACGCTATCGTTAACAGCGCTAACAGCGGCGACCTCAGCAGCTCTCTCAGCGAGCTCAGCAGCCTTCTTAGCTAATCAAAGAAAGAAACAGAACGGGCATAAGGTTTCTTATGCCTTTTTTGTTTTGTAAACATTTTAAGGATGTATAATTATGTTTCCAACATTTGAACTCTTCGGAAGAGAAATTTCAATGTATATGATATGCGCGCTTGTGGGTGTACTGCTTGTTCTGCTGTTTACCTATAAGCTTGCCAAAAAACGCGGCCTGGATGAAATAGAAATGCTGTTTATGATGCTGTTCTCTTTTGGCGGCGTGCTGATTTTCAGCCATCTTCTGTATGCTTGTACCGTTCCGAACGAGGTAGGGTATTTCTTTACTCATCTTGATAAAATCAAAAGCTTTGATGACTTGATTAACGGGCTGAGCGTAATCCTCGGCGGTTCTGTTTTCTACGGAGGACTGATAGGCGCGATAATTGTATTCTTTATATATACAAAAGTCAGAAAGCTGAACTTCGGCGATTACAGTGATATTGCCGCTATGGCTGTTCCGCTGTTCCACTTCTTCGGAAGAATAGGCTGCTTTTTGTCGGGCTGTTGTTACGGAGCTGAGTGGGAGCACGGCATTACATACGAGCATTCCCTGGTGGAAGCCGCCAACGGCGTTCCGCGTTTTCCCGTACAGCTTGTTGAGGCGGTGTTGAATCTGTTGCTGTTCTTCCTGCTTTTCTATTTATATAAGAAAGGTAAGGCAAGTCACAAGATTCTCGCGATTTATCTTTTGATTTATCCCACATACAGGTTTATTCTGGAATTTTTCCGCGGAGATACTTACAGAGGGTTTGTCGGATTTCTTTCCACAAGCCAGTTCATTTCGGTTATACTTTTTGCTGCCAGCGCGACATATCTTATTGTCAGCAAGGTTAGGAAAAAGGCTTGATTTTATCAAAGGATACATTGTGTGTTGACAACAAAAGTTAAAACAATTATACTTAGCTAGGTTATTTTTTTATAAAGGAGATAAAGAAAAATGGCATTTTGTAGAAATTGCGGTAATGAGCTTGGCGAGGGCGTACAGTTCTGCGCTAACTGCGGAACTCCCGTAGAAGTACAGGCTCAGCCGACACAGGAGACACAGGAGCCCCAGCAGACACAGCAGGCTCAGACAGAGCAGATTCCTGCCGAGCAGGTAACAGTTGCTCCCGCGGCTGACGACGTATCAGCAAACAAGGGCATAGCATGGCTTGCGTATATGGGACTTTTGCTTTTAATTCCTATGCTTGCTAAGAAGGACTCAAAATACTGTGAGTACCATGTAAGACAGGGTGTCACACTTTTTGCGGCTACTATTGCTTACTGTATTGTAGCTAATATCCTGCTTGCTATTATCGGAGCTATTTTCCCAGGTCATATTACATACAGATATTTCTATTCCTATTACGCTAACAGCGGGGTATATACTTTATTCAGTGTTATTTTCTCTCTTGGATATATATTCCTCGGCGTTATCGCTATTATCGGAATTGTTAACGCCGCTACAGGCAAAGAGAAGAAACTTCCCGTATTTGGCTCAATAAAAATCTTCGATAAACTTATGGACAAATACTACGGATAATATTTTGAGTATTGAGGGAGGGCTTCGGCTCTCCCCGCGTTTTTTGAAACGGAGATTAATATGGAAAAAATAAAAGAGTTTCAAAGCATTATCGACAACAGCGACAATATTGTATTTTTCGGCGGAGCGGGCGTGAGCACCGAAAGCGGAATACCCGACTTCCGTTCCGTGGACGGGCTGTATAATCAGAAGTATGATTATCCGCCCGAGCAGATTCTGAGCCACACGTTTTTTGTGCGCAACACCAAGGAGTTTTATCGTTTTTACAAGGATAAGATGCTCGCCTTGGATATTATGCCCAACGCCGCTCACAAGAAGCTCGCCGAGCTCGAAAAGGCGGGCAAGCTGAAAGCGGTTGTTACACAAAACATTGACGGACTCCACCAGAAGGCGGGCAGTCGGGTTGTGTATGAGCTGCACGGAACGGTTCACAGGAATTACTGTACCTCGTGCGGAAAAATTTTTGACGCTTTTTATGTTAAAAACTCCGACGACATTCCCGAATGTGACAGCTGCGGCGGACTTATAAAGCCCGATGTTGTCCTTTATGAGGAAGGGCTTAACGATGACACGGTACGCGGCGCGGTTAACGCCATAGCAAACGCCGATACCCTTATCGTGGCAGGTACAAGCTTGACAGTTTATCCCGCGGCGGGATTGATACAATATTTCCGAGGTGAAAACCTTGTGCTCATCAACCGTGACCCGACTCCTGTGGACGCTAAAGCGGACCTTGTTTTTCACGACAAAGTCGGCGAGGTGCTTTCACAGTTGACGGTTGATAATGTATAGTTAATAGTTATGAATTACAGACTGATAGCGTTCGACATAGACGACACGCTTTTAAACACTGAAAAACAAATATCTCCCAAAACAAAAGCGGCATTAATGGACGCTCAACAGAAAGGCGTAAAGCTCGCGGTGTGTTCAGGCAGACTGCCTTACGGCGTGCGCCGATACGCTGAGGAGTTGAAAATATTTGAAAACGGCGGCTACTATTTCGGATTCAACGGAGGAGCGATCTTCAACTCTGATCGAGAGCTGATAAGTTCCACGTATCTCGACAGCAAGTATATTGAGCCCGTGTATGAGCTTTTGCGTCCCACCAATATCACAACTATGGTGCACAAGGGCGATGTTATCTTCGCGGACAAAAAGGAGAACGATTACACTCACGTTGAGTCTGATGTAATCGGATTACCCCTCAACCGTGTTGACGATATCGCTGAGTATGTGGATTGGGATTTGCACAAAATGCTGCTCGCGGGCGAGCCTCAAACCCTGAAACAAACCGAAAAACTGCTCAAGGATAAATTTGGCGGCGAACTCGATATTTATCTTTCCGCTCCGTGGTTCCTCGAGGTTATGCCGAAGGGAATAGACAAGGGCGTCGGACTTGAAATTATTTGTAAGAATATGGGAATATCCACAACTGAAGCGATAGCGTTCGGTGACAGCTTTAACGATATTTCAATGCTTAAGAAGGCAGGGACGGGCGTAGCTATGGGCAACGCCGAGGAAGCCGTGAAGGCGGCAGCGGATATGATTACCGCCGACTGCGACAGCGACGGTATAGCCGCGGCACTCCAAAAGTTGATATAAAAATATAAAAATTGTACAAAACTTCCGCTGTATTTTTGTATAGCGGAAATCCTTTTAATTCTAATACAGAATTTTAACTTGACTTTAATGCAATATAATTAGTACGAGTATACTTCTGTGATTTAGGAGGTTTGAAAATGAAGAAAATTCACAAAATTGTCGCGTTTCTTCTCGCGATTGCTGTCTTAGTCAGCGCGGCGGTAGTTTCAACAGCCGCTGTCGATACCAAAAAGGCTGACACAGGCGCGGGCGGAATAATAGTTCACTATTATTGTGAAGGCGGTACTCCCAACATTTACTATTGGAACTCGCTGCCTGACAATATCGAGACATCCTACCCGGGTCCTTCAATGACTTCGGAGGGTAACAACTGGTACAGATACACCTTTTCGGGAAAGACAAAGATAAACATGCTCTTTGTCAAGAACGGCGTTCAGTCCGCCGAGCTCACCCGTGAGACGGGTGAATGGTGGTACAAGAACAACCGCTGGTACTCCAAGGATCCCGCGCAGGCGGATTCCTATGAGCGTGTAGATATGCGTGAGGACAGTATCTACTTTGTTATGACCACACGTTTCTACGACGGCGACAGCTCCAACAACGTTCACTGCTGGGACGACGGCAACGCCAACAACCCCGACTCCGACAAGGCTTGGAGAGGCGACTTTAAGGGACTTATCGAAAGACTCGATTACATCAAAGCGCTCGGTTTTACAACTGTATGGGTAACTCCTGTTGTAGAGAACGCTTCGGGTTACGACTTCCACGGCTATCACGCTTTTGACTTTACAAAGGTTGACCCGCGTTATGAGAGCTCGGGAGCTACATATCAGGATTTAATCGAGGCTTGCCACGAAAAAGGTATGAAGATTGTTCAGGACGTTGTATGGAACCACACAGGTAACTTCGGCGAAAGCAATCTTTGCCATATGTTTGACAAGAAGTACACTTCAATCAAAGACCTTGAGAAGATAAGCTGTATGCAGATTAACCAGAACGGTCCTCTGGCTAAGAATTATCCTAACTACAACAATATGCAGCCGGATGCGCAGTATCAGGCTCGTCTTGCCTGTATGAAAGAGGACAGCAGGGACACCGCTAACAACTTCCACCATTCCAAGGATATGAGCTACGAGAGCTACACAGAGCAGACGGGTCAGATCGCGGGCGACTGCGTCGATATTAACACAGAGAATCCCACGGTCGCGAAATACCTGACTGATACATATATGGATTATGTTGATATGGGTGTTGACTCATTCCGTCTCGATACCGAGAAGCATATAAGCCGCTGGACTCTTAACCACGCTTACTTCCCGAAGTTCACCGCGGTTAATAACTTCTTCCTCTTTGGTGAGCACTGCGCTCGTGTACGTGATATATGGAATCACGGCGTTATGTCTTCCTCACCCGCGTTCTTCGGATGGAAGGAATCAGGCACATGGGCAAGCAACTGGTCTACAACAGACTGGCAGGCAAACCTTAACAATTCAATTCAGCACTATACAACTTATTCAAATCCCGGAAGCGCGCAGACATCAACCAACGCTTTCCTCAACGGTATAGAATATCATACACCCGACTACTCCAAGGGTAACCGCACAAGTACAATCGACTTCAGAATGCACTGGAACTTCGAGAACGCGAACTCAGCGTTTGGCGCGGGTGTTGACGAGGACAGATACTTCAACGACTCCACATGGAATGTTATGTATGTTGACTCTCACGACTACGGTCCCGACTCCGACAACCGTTACAACGGCGGCGAGCAGGCTTGGGCTGAGAATATGGATTTGATGTGGACTTTCCGCGGAATTCCGTGTCTTTATTACGGTTCCGAAACACAATTCCAGGCAGGTCAGCCCTGTGATAAGGGTACAACCGCTCCTCTGTCCGCGACAGGACGCGCTTACTACGGCGACAACCTCACAGGTTCGATTACGACAACTGACTTTGGTAAATACACCGCAAGCGGAAATGTCGCTACTACACTGGGTAAGCCTCTGGCTGTACATCTTCGTCAGCTCAACCTTATCCGTCAGGCTGTTCCCGCTCTCCAGAAAGGTCAGTACACAACTGACGGCAACTATGTAAGCAACAGCAACATCGCTTATATCCGCAGATATAAGGGCAGCGGCGTTGATTCACTCGCTTGCGTAGCAATCAGCGGTGGAGCGACGTTCAAGAACATTCCCAACGGCACATATATTGACGCTGTAACAGGCACTCAGAAGTCAGTAACGAACGGTACACTTAATTCTGACAGTATCGGTAAAGCTAATATGAGAGTATGGGTTTGCTGTGCTTCGGGCTTCAAGGGAATCAACGGTAAAATCGGTGTTAACGGCACTTATTTAAAATAAAGTTGCATTTCAGATGGATGTGTGGTATAATATTCTTCTAAAGACTTATTAAGCACATTTTCCGATACTTAATAACTTGAATAGTTTTTTAAAAGGGATGGTGCAAACCATCCCTTTGTATTTTTAGAAAGGAGTTGATGTAATGCCCAAGGATCTAGCTTATTATGACACTAATAAACGGATAATCAAGCTCGCCGGCAAGCTTTATAAAAACTCTGCGATTGATAAAGATTTATACGCCAAATATGACGTTAAGCGCGGTCTGCGCGATATCGACGGTAAAGGCGTCCGCACGGGACTGACGGATATTTCCGAAATTGTACAGAACAAGATTGTCGACGGAAAAACTATTCCCTGTGAAGGCGTTCTGTATTACCGCGGATATAATATTGAGGACATTGTTGACGGTTTTGTAAGCGATGGCAGATTCGGCTTTGAGGAAGTTGTATATCTTCTGCTCTTCGGTGAAATGCCCACAGCTAATGATCTCAGCAATTTCAAGGATATGCTCGGAGCGTATCGTGTGCTCCCGACCAACTTTGTCCGCGACGTTGTTATGAAAGCTCCGTCAGCAGATATGATGAACACTCTCGCGCGTTCGGTGCTTACGCTTTACTGTTACGACTCCAATCCCAACGATACATCCATCGAGAACGTACTGCGCCAGAGTATGCAGCTTATCTCGGTGTTCCCTCTGCTTTCGGTTTACGGCTATCAGGCGTACAACCATTATCTGCGTAACCAAAGCTTGTTCATACATGTTCCCGACCCCAAAAAATCCACGGCTGAGATTGTGCTGACGCTTTTGCGTCCCGACCAGCAGTACACTGACCTTGAGGCAAAAGTTCTCGATATGGCGCTTGTTCTTCATGCGGAGCATGGCGGCGGTAATAACTCTTCCTTTACAACTCACGTTGTAACCTCATCGGGAACGGACACATACTCGGCGATTTCGTCGGCGCTGTGTTCGCTTAAAGGCCCTAAGCACGGCGGCGCTAATGTACGCGTAAGCAAGATGTTTGAGGACCTAAAAATCAACGTACGGGATTGGGCGGATGATGAGCAGATTGCCAAGTATCTTTCAGATATCCTCGACAAGAACGCCTACGATCGCAGCGGCTTGATTTATGGTATGGGACACGCGGTTTACACTATTTCCGATCCGCGCGCGCAGATACTCAAGAGATTTACCGAAAGGCTCGCGAAAGCCAAAGGTCTTGAGGATGAGTATGACCTGTACAGTCGTGTCGAGCGTTTGGCTCCTCAGGTAATAGGAGAGAAGAAACACATATACAAGGGTGTTTCCGCCAACGTTGACTTTTACAGCGGCTTTATTTACAATATGCTCAACCTTCCCACGGAGCTTTACACCCCGCTTTTCGCGATTGCGAGAATCGCGGGCTGGAGCGCTCACCGTATGGAGGAGCTCATTAACGGCAACAAGATTATTCGTCCCGCCTATATGAGTATTTCAGAGCATAAAACTTATAAGAAACTTGATGACAGATAAAAAACTAAGCTCGGAGCATTTGCTCCGAGCTTTTTTCGTCTTATTGTATTTTACTTTAGCGCTGATCTTATTTAACTGTAACTTTAAGAGTTACCTTCTTGGTCTTAGCTTTATAAGCTGTGTTGCCCTTGGCTGTAACCTTAACTGTAACCTTGTAAGTGCCCTTCTTGAGGCCCTTCTTGACAGTTACTTTACCCTTTGAGGATACAGAAATCTTCTTGTTGCCCTTGGACTTCTTGAAGGTAACCGCGCCCTTAGCGTTCTTAGCTGTGAACGCTTTAGCCTTGGCAAAGCTCTGAGTTTTCTTGGAGCTCGCCTTGATTGTCTTAGCCTTTACAGTCATCGGGTTAGCGCGTTTAACAATCTTAATCTTTACAGTTGCGGACTTGCCGTTGTTTGTCGCTGTGATAGTAACGGAGCCAGTCTTTTTGGCTGCGGATACCTTGATTGTGGTAACGGGAGCCTGTGTAGGTGTAGTAGCCTGAGTTTCCGAGGACTCGGTTGCGGTTGTCTCAGAGGACTGAGTAGCGGTTGTTTCTGAGGACTCTGTCGCAGTTGTTTCTGAGGACTCTGTCGCTGTTGTTTCCGAGGACTCTGTTGCGGTTGTCTCAGATGACTCTGTTGCGGTTGTGTCCTGAGTTTCGGAAAGCTTTGTCGTTACTGTTATGGTAAGTTCACCCGCAACCTTTGTAATGCGGTACATATTCTCTACCAGAGTTTCGTCGAAACCCTTGAGGTTTTTGTAGTTTGTGGTCGGCTCAGCTGTGACGCTGTCAATTTCATAGCCGTTCTCGAGAACTACCAGGAAATTGATCTGAGCGTCCTCATCTATACTGTCGGGCTCGCCTGTGTCGCGGTTTCTTGA
>CACZYC010000028.1 GCA_902785365.1 uncultured Ruminococcus sp.
TTTTGTCAAGCCTTTTATTAAAAATTTCTTAAAATTGTTTCAAAAAAAACAAGGCACCCACTTTTCGTGAGTGTCTTGTTCCTTAACTAAATGATATTGACCCTTTCGGGTGTCTTTTTTCTTGCCCAAAGAGATTCGAAAGGCGGAATAGAAAACGGTCCAGTGTGACCGTTTTCCCGCCGTAGCGCTAACCGAACATTTCCAATATAGAGGTGGTAACAAGCGAGGCAGGTGTTTTCCCGTTATTGCAAACACTCTTGTCCTCCGCCAAGACAACAGGCACCCAAAAAGGGTGCCTATTGTCTTTGTTTAGATTAGTAGACAAGAGATTCGAAAGGCGGATTAAAAAAACAGTCCGGTGGACTGTTTTTCCGCCGTAGCGCTAACCGAACTTTTCCCATATAGAGGTGGAAACAAGCGAGGTAGGTGTTTTCCCGTTATTGCAAACACTCTTGTCCTTTTCGATTACTAGACAAGAGATTCTCGCGGATGTTTTATTTCTTTCCCTTACGGTGATTCGAGTGTTGCTGTTACCGTCCATTCTCCGTTTTTCTTTTTGAGCGTCCAGCGGGTATTGATTTGTGAGTCGCCCCGCAGCTCTTCTCCTTTTTCGTCATAGTTTATATGTGTATAATTCAGCCATATATACCCGTTGTCGCCGTTGACTTTGCCTGTAATAAAATGTATATCGTGTTTTTCTGTAACGGGTATTTCGTTCGGGTCATCAATATAATTTGTGTATTGATAAAGCTCACCGAATTGTTTTTCGGCTTCTTTTTCACTTTTTGGGAATGCCGAGAAGGCTTTTTCAGCCAGCTTGAGTACAGGCTTGAGTTCGGCTTTGTCCTCAGCGGAGCAGGGTTCGTTTATTTCGTTGTATGTTTTTTCGCCAAAGTATTGTACTTCGTAATCCTTATAATAATCGCTTCGACAGGAACAAAAAACAAAGACTATTACCGCTAAAACAGCGATAATACAAATAGTTTTCTTCATAAACTCAACTCCTTGTGATTATGATAGTATTATATATCGGCTGAAAGATAAGTTCAATAAAAAAATATTGACCTTTTGTCGAATGTTGTCTATAATACTTTTGTATGTAAAAAATCTTAACGGGAGTACAAAATGTATATAGTCTTAAATATTCTGATGTGCGTGTTGTTTGTGATTCTCGGCATAGTCGCGCTGCTCGTCTTTCTGTTCCTGCTTGTGGGCTTTTTCAGCCTTTTTGCGGACAGGAACAAGGTCTATGACAAGGAGAGCAAGTTCTATCGGGTTTTGCTGACATATTCAACGGCTATTGCTCGGGTTTTGCTGCGGATTAAAATCGATGTAAAAGGAATGGACAAGGTCCCCGAGGGCAGGTTTTTGCTTGTGAGCAACCATCGCTCCAAGTTTGACCCGATTCTGACGTGGCTTGTGTTCAAAAAACAGCATATCGCTTTTATCTCAAAGTATTCAAATTTCAAGGTGCCGATTTTCGGCAGAATTATCCGCAAATGCTGCTTTATGGGTATTGACCGAGATAACCCCCGCGAGGCTCTCAAAACAATCAACCAGGCGGTAAAGTTGATTGAAAACGACGAGGTCTCCGTCGGCGTATATCCCGAGGGTACCCGTAATTATGAAGAGGGGCTCCTGCCTTTCCACAACGCGGTGTTTAAAATCGCTGTAAAGGCAAAGGTTCCGATTGTGATTCTGACAGTTAAGGACGCCGACAAAATCCAGCATAACTATCCGTTTAAGCGGTCGGTTGTGTATTTTGATGTGTGTGGTGTATTACCCGCAAAAAGAGTGGAGTCGATGAAAACCGCCGACATCGGAAAATGTGTAGAGAATGTTATGATGAAAAGTCTTGAGGAGGGCTGATTATGAAAACAATAGTATTATTTAACCCCAAAGCCAACAACGGTCAGGGCGAAGCGGAAGCCCAAAAGGTTTCTGACCTGCTAAAAGATAAGGAGCTTGATTTTAGGGATATAACTCAAATCAGCTCTTACGAGGAATTTTTCAAATCCCTGAACAGCGGCGATGAAATTGTTATCTGCGGCGGTGACGGTACGCTCAATCACTTTGTAAATGATACATATGTATTTAGAATTGAGAATGACGTTTATTACTACCCGACAGGCAGCGGTAATGACTTTTATCACGACGTAAAAGGCGGCGACGATAAAGAGCCGATAAAGATTAACGAATATATTGTCAACCTTCCTACTGTCAAGGTCAAGGGTAAGACTTACCATTTTATCAATGGAATAGGATTCGGAATTGACGGCTATTGCTGTGAGGAAGGGGATAAGCTGAAGGAAGAAAGCGACAAGCCCATAAACTATACTTCAATTGCAATAAAGGGGCTTTTGTTTCACTATAAGCCCACCAACGCCACAGTCACCGTGGACGGCGTAGAGCACAAGTTTCAGAAGGTGTGGATTGCTCCCACAATGAACGGCAGAATGTACGGCGGCGGAATGATTCCCACCCCCGACCAGAAGAGAATCGCTGACGACAAAAAACTCAGCGTTATGATTATGAGCGGAGCTGGCAAAATCCCGACACTTATGGCTTTCCCGAAGATTTTTGAGGGCAAGCACGTTGAAAAAAAGATGACCAGCGTGTTCACAGGTAAGAAGATTAAGGTGGAGTTTGACCGTCCCGCAGCGTTACAGGTTGACGGCGAGACAATTCTCGATGTTTCCGAGTACGAGGCGCAAGTGTGATTAAAAACTCTCCACGAGGGAAGGCTTGGCGCAATAGCTAAATAATATAATATATAAAATAACTGAGCCGTCGCGTTGCGCGACGGCTCAGTGCTTTGTTAATGTTAATTTTTTGAATCGCCTTCGGTCATTTGGTCAAGCAATTCATACAGTGTTGAATAAAGTGCCATAGCCTTTTCGGGCTCAAGAGAGATACACGCGCTGACTCTCTGAGGGATGAGTACAGCCTTTTCTTTGAGCTTTTCGCCTTTTTCGGAGATAGAAATGTTCAGACTTCTTTCATCCTCTTTGGAACGCTCGCGGATAATATATCCCTTGGCCTCGAGTTTTTTCAGCAGCGGAGTAAGTGTGCCCGAGTCAAGATAAAGCTGTTCGCCCAATTCTCTGACGTTGATTTGCTTTTGTTCCCAAATAACCATCATGGCTATATATTGTGTATAGGTTAAATCCAGCTCGTCCAGAAACGGTTTGTATCTGCGCGATACTTCTTTAGCGCAAGCGTACAACGGAAAACAGAGCTGATTTTTTAATTTCAAACCTTTATGTAGTTCTGCATCCATTCTGATTCCTCCTATGTTATGTGTTAATTATATAACAAGTCGAAACATTTTGCAAGTATTTATCACGCTGAGATTTAATTCGCGCTCAAAGCAATTCTTTGATTTTTCCCTCGATTTTGGCGGGTGTGGTTGTTGAGCCGAATCTGTCGACGACATTTCCCTCGCGGTCAACGAGAAACTTTGTAAAATTCCATTTGATTTTGCTGCCGCCGATACCCTTTTTCTGTGATTTAAGATAGGTGTATAGGGGAGCCTCGTTCTCGCCGTTTACCTCAATTTTGGCGAACTGTTTAAAGGTTGTTCCGAATTTGAGCTGACAGAAAGATACGATTTCTTCCTCTGTTCCGGGAGCCTGATTGCCAAACTGGTTGCAGGGGAAGTCGAGTATCTCAAAGCCTTTTTCGTTATACTCGGCGTAGAGCTTTTCGAGACCATCATACTGGGGTGTAAACCCGCAGCCTGTGGCGGTATTGACGATGAGCAGTACCTTGCCTTTGTAGTCGCTGAGCGATACTTCTTCTCCTTTGGCGTCCTTAACTTTAAAATCATAAATAGTCATAATAGTTACCTCTTTTCAAACTTGTTAAACAATTAGATTGCGTACAATCTAAATATATTGTAACACTTTTTTATGATTTGTCAAGGGGAAAAACGCGTTTTTCATCACTAATATTTTTTCTCCGCATAACCTGTATTAAAAGGTGTTGGATATGAAGAAAAGAATTGTATTTGCTGGTGGGGACAAACGTCAGGTTTACGCTGCCCGCAAACTTTTGAAATACGGCTATGAGGTTTATCTCGCAGGATTGGATAATACAGAAACCGAAATCCCCGCTATGGAAAACTTCTATGACGCGGACATAATTGTGCTCCCTGTGACGGGTTTGAAAGATGGTTTTATTCCCTCTCATTATTCTGATAAAGAATTAAAAATTGACGTTGATAAACTCAGAGGAAAGCAGGTGTTTATGGGTAAAGCTCAAACATTGAATGCCCACGAAGCAGTTGTATTTGACCTTTTGAAAAGCGAATACTTTGCTCAAGCAAACGCCTTGCCCAGCGCTGAGGGCGCGGTTATGGTTGCCTTGCAAAATTATGAGGGGACTGTAAAAGGCGCGCGCTGTCTTGTCATCGGATACGGCAGAATCGGGAAAGTCCTTTCACAAATTCTCAGAGCATTGGGCGCGCGGGTGAGCGTCGCGACGCGCTCAAAGAAAAAAGCCGAAATTATAGAATCAGACGGCAATACGCCGATTGATACTTTAAAACTCACAAGCCTTCGCGGATACGATATAGTTTTTAATACGGCTGACGCGCTCGTTTTGGACAGCGGGGTTCTCAGAAACTCTGACAGCTCAACTCTGATAATCGATCTGGCGTCTGTGCCCGGGGGAGTGGACTTTAAAACCGCGGAAAAACTTGGTTTTAAAGCGGTACACGCTCTCGGACTGCCCGGTAGATACTCACCCAGAACGGCGGGGGAAATTATATCCGACACTATTCTGAAAGTATTAAAGGAGGAGTAATGTTGGCAAAGGCGAATATCGGCTTCGCGATGTGCGGTTCGTTCTGTACATTTGCGAGAGCCTTGCCTCAGTTGGAGAAACTCATCGAAAAAGATTATAATATTATCCCTATAATGTCCGAAAACGCATACACAACCGATACGCGGTTCGGACTTGCGCAGGGTTTTATAGATAGAATAGAAAAGCTCACCGACAGGGAAATAATCCACACAGTCAAAGCCGCCGAGCCCATAGGACCAAAGAAGATGTGCGACTTGCTTGTGGTGGCTCCCTGTACGGGAAACACTCTCGCAAAGCTCGCGGGAGGAATAACAGACACGGCGGTCACTATGGCTGTTAAGTCACACCTGAGAATAGCCCGCCCCGTGCTTTTGTGCGCGGCGACTAACGACGGACTTGGCGCGGCGGCGCAGAACATCGGCAGACTTCTGAATACAAAGCATTATTACTTTGTGCCGATGAGTCAGGACGATTACGTCAAAAAGCCAAACTCGCTGGTGGCTCACTTTGAACTTTTGCCCGATTGCGTTGAGCAGGCGCTGGATTGTGTTCAGCCTCAGCCTGTGTTTGGATAAGAAACTCAGCCTTCCCCAGGGAAGGCTTTTGTCATTCTGCATAAAACAGCGGTGCTTTATTTAGGTAAAGTGTAGAAAAATCGTGTTGAATAATCAAATTTGTTGCCTTTTGATGTTGCTTTATGTTATAATATCACGTATTTTGGTTTTAAATAGGTATTTTTATGGCTGACAGATTCAAGGGCAACGCTATCCTGCTTTTGACGGCAATAATCTGGGGAACCTCATTTGTCGCTCAGAGCGAGGGTATGAAGTATGTTGAGCCCTTTACATACAATGCCCTGCGTACGATTATCGGCGGAATAGTTCTTCTCCCCGTAATCGCGGGCTTCAGTATTTTTGACAAAAATAAAGACGAAAAAAAGTATTCCGTTAAAGCCACGTTCATCGGAGGAATAGTTTGCGGCGCGGTGCTGTGTGTGGCGAGTTCGTTCCAGCAGTTCGGAATCGTTTATACCACGTCGGGCAAATCGGGATTTGTAACCGCTCTGTATATAGTGATTGTTCCGTTTTATCAGCTTATTCTGGGACGAAAACCGAAAAAAACAATCTGGTTTTGCGTTATGATGGCTGTAGTCGGATTCTACCTTTTGTGTATCAAAGACGATTTCACGGTGGGGATAGGCGACCTGCTGACACTTATCTGCGCGTTTGGGTTCGCGCTTCACATCATTTGTATTGACCGATGTCTTGAAAAAGGAGCGAACGGTCTGCAAATGGCTTGTATCCAGTTCTTTACGGCAGGGCTTATAATGCTTGTGTGTATGTTCATTTTTGAACATCCTCAGATTGATAAAATCCTTGAGGCGAAGTACACAATCCTCTACACGGGTATTATGTCCAGCGGTGTCGCGTATACGCTTCAGATTATCGGTCAGCGCTACGCTGAACCGACAATCGCCACGCTGCTTATGAGCCTCGAGAGTGTTTTTGCGGCGCTTTCGGGTTGGTTAATCCTCGGCGAGGTTCTCTCGCTCAGGGAGCTTTTCGGATGTTGTTTAGTATTCGCGGCGGTAGTTTTATCTCAGATTAAACTGCCTGCGCGTAAAAATAAAAAATCAATTTAGAGTTCTAAATTGAATGGAGGTATAAAAATGTCAAAAACAAAGAAAATCATGTTGGTTGTCTACATGGTTATTGTTGTGGGACTGATGGCTTTTGCGGCAATTAACGGCGCGGCAAACGGCACTGCCTGGTCGCTTCTGCCGCCTGTTCTCGCGATTGTGCTGGCACTGATTACCAAAGAGGTTTATTCATCTCTCGGATTTGGTATTCTTATAGCCGCGCTGCTTGCGACTTCTTTCCATCCGCTTCAGACTCTGAACACCATCATCGGCGGCGAGTCAGTAGTAGAAGGCGAGATTGAAAGAACAGGTCTTATCGGTGCTGTCAGCAATACGGCAGGTGTGTTTATATTCCTGATTGAGCTCGGAATTATCGTCGCGCTTATAAATAAAGCGGGCGGCTCTCAGGCGTTTGGCCGCTGGGCGGCGAAGCACATCAAATCCCGTACAGGCGCTATGCTCGCCACATTTGTTCTCGGTGTGCTCATCTTTATCGATGACTATTTCAACTGCCTTACGGTAGGTTCCGTTATGCGCCCCGTTACAGACGGTCACAAGATTTCGCGTTCAAAATTCGCTTATCTGATTGACGCGACAGCGGCTCCCGTATGTATGATTGCCCCGATCTCCTCGTGGGCAGCGGCTGTTTCCGATTACGCCAACCAGGTAAAGGGATTTAAAGGTCAGGGATTACAGCTTTTCATCAACGCAATTCCCTACAATTTCTATTCAATATTAACATTTGTATTTATTATCGCTATTTGTGTAATGGGCTTTGACTACGGTTCAATGGCTATGCACGAGTACAACGCTATGTATAAAGACGACCTCTACACCACAGGTGAGAGAGTAGACAAAGAACTCGAAGGTGACGTTCCCAATCCCAACGGTAAGGTTATCGACCTTGTTCTTCCCGTTGTTTTCCTTATTGTTGTTTCTGTTTTCGCACTGATATATAACGGCGGATTCCTCGATCAGAGCGGAGAAACCTATATGAATTTCATAGATTCATTCGCGAACACCGACGCCACAGTGGCTCTGCCGTGGGCGGGTGTCGTAGCTTTGGTATTTACCATTGTTTATCTTATCTGCCGTAAAATCGTTACTTTCAAGGAGAGTATGGAAGCAGCTCCCAAGGGCTTTATGGCAATGGTTCCTCCCATCCTTATCCTTACCTTTGCTACTACTCTTAAGAGTATCACCAACTCCCTCGGTTCAGACGCGTTTATTCAGGATTTGATGAAGAACGCAGGCGGACTTATGAACTTCCTGCCCGCTATCATCTTCCTTGTTGCCGTGTTCCTGTCCTTCTCGACAGGTACATCATGGGGTACATTCGGTATCCTTATTCCGATTGTTCTTCCTATTTTCACGGCGAATCCCGAGATGCAGATTATCGGTATGTCCGCGTGTCTCGCGGGTGCTGTATGCGGCGACCACTGCTCACCGATTTCCGATACAACAATTATGTCCTCTGCGGGCGCTCAGTGTAACCATATCAACCACGTTTCCACTCAGTTGCCTTACGCGCTTACAGTTGCGGGCGTATCGTTTGTATCTTACATAATCGCGGGCTTTGTACAGTCATGGTATGTTGCTCTGCCTATCGCTGTTGTTCTTATGCTGGGTACACTCTTTGTTATCAGATTTACAAAAAAGAACGCTAAATACGCTGAGAATCAGGATAAATAATTAAGTTTAAAAAGGCAGCCGAAAGGCTGCCTTTTTTAGTGGACAGTTATTAGTAGTCAGTGAAAAACTATTCATAGCTTTCCAGAAAGCTGTGGAGATTTCCGCCCTTCTTGAACGCGGGGAAAGTCTCGATATTTACCGAGTGAATACTGTTGAAAATACTCTTCTCAATATTAGGGTTGGTCTTTTTGAGGCTTCTGATAAGCTCTTTTGTTTCACGGCGTTTGCTGTCGATGTCGCTGTCCTTTTCCGTTACTCGGCACGCGCAGTTGATGAACTCCAAATCATTGTACCGTGCCCACGCGATGATGTCGTCCTCGTGTACGCAGTACAGCGGGCGTATCAGTTCCATACCGTCGTAGTTGAGACTGTGGAGTTTTGGAATCATTCCCTGAAGCTGAGAGCCGTAGAACATCGCCATAACGGTTGTTTCAATTACATCCGAAAAATGATGCCCCAAAGCTATCTTGTTGCACCCGAGCTGTTTCGCTCTTTTGTAGAGGTGTCCGCGCCGCATTTTTGCGCAGAGGTAGCAGGGGTATTTTTCCGTTTTGTCCGTAATTTCAAAAATATCCGTCTCGAAAATATCAATCGGGATTTCGAGAAGTTTCGCGTTGCTCTCGATTTTCTTTCGGTTCGGTTCGTTGTATCCGGGGTCCATAACGATAAATTTAAGCTCAAACGGAACCTCGGTGTATTTTTTGAGCATTTTCATAAGTACGGCGAGGAGCATACTGTCCTTGCCGCCCGAAATACACACGGCAATTCTGTCGCCCTCCTGTATCAGCTCATACTGCTTTATGGCTCTTATGAAAGGCGCCCAGATTTTTTTGCGGTATTTTTTTGTGATGCTTTGTTCCGCTTTTGCGCGGAGAGATGATTCGTTGGTCATATTACTACCTCGTAAAGCCCTCCCTTGGGGGAGGGTGGCACGCCGCAGGCGTGGCGGGAGAGGGTCCACTTGTTAAAAGAGTTCCTATCTTACGTTTGTTTAACAGACTGGAATAAGGTTTGAACAAAGTCGGATTAATACAAAAGTCGGTGCACTGAACTATCAATATTGCTATTATACTTTCTTACGCCGACCCTCATCCGTCAGAGCCATTCTCTGCGAGAACGCCTCTGACACCTTCCCCCCGGGGGAAGGCTAATGTTGTCAACTTCCCGCGCTCTCGTACGAGCTGACGCCTTTGTTCCATACAAATATTCCGACCGCCATAAGGACTATCGCCATAACTGCCGTTCCGCCTATGTTGAAAAGCGCGTTTCCGTTTCCGAGGAAATAGCTCGCGGGGAAGAACGCCGTGAAAGCAAACGGAATAATGAAGGTGATTATGAAGCTCAACACGCGGTTGTAAATTGTGGTCGGGTACTTTGCGAAGTCGTTTACCATATAAAACATATGCGTGATGTGACCGCTTCGCTTTGTCCAGAAAGCGATGGATGATGTGATGAGCTTAATGCCGGTGAAGATGAAAGTCGCGAAGAACACCGCCGTGATAAACAGCAGAATATTGATTAGATTAACGTCAAGATTGACTTTTGGGATGCTTACGCATAGGAAAGCGATTCCCACAACAAGCTCACCGAAAGCGTCAACCTGAAATTTTTCAACCGTTACAGCGAACAGAGTGCTGACGGGACGGGTGAGATACTTGTCAAAGTCGCCCTTGCGGATGATAAAATATCCTATCGACCAAAGGTTGTCAAAGAACAGGTGGTCAATAGCCTTGGGCAGGAGAGAGAAACCGTAGATAAAGATTATCTGCTCAAAGGTGTATCCGTCCAGCGAGGGTATCTGCGAGAAGATTATTGAAAGGAAAAACAGGTTTATCGCCTGAGCGAGCAGCATTCCTACTGCTCCCGTGAGAAAGTCGATTTTGTATTCCATCAGTCTTTTTAAATCCTGTTTTATGAATATTCGGTGGAGCTTGAACATTCGGTGAGTTTTCTTCAGAAGTTTCATATTTAACCTCCCTGTACGCTCATACGGCGTACGCAGGCGTTCCATATAATTCTTTGAAGGAAAATAAAGAACACGAGCCAGAATACCTGCAATCCCAAGCTCATCAGGATTGTCGGGACGTCATACATACCGAGATAAATCATAACGGGTATGTAGGTCAGCGAGGCAAAGGGGAGGAGGTTAAGTACAAATCCCAGCCCCGCGGGCATAAACGCGAGAGGTACAATTCCGCCCGAAAGAAAGTTTACAATACACTCTTTGAGCAGATTTGAACCCCAGAGGTTTTTGAGTACAAACGCGGAGTAGCCGTAGCACACGTTGAAATAGAAGTTAATCAGATATGAAAGAATCAGGCTCACAAGATAGAGCAGAAAGCACCATATGTTAAACCCTACCGCGCCTGTAACAACAAACTTGTATATCTCGACACCCGCCATCATCGGCACAAAAATTATCATAGCTGTTACGGTTCGTTCGCCCAGTTCCTGAAACAGAAAGGCAAGGTCAAAGCGTATTGGCTTGATAAGGCGCATAGCTATGTTGCCGTCGCGGATTTCCTCGCCTACTATGTAGGAACCGTCCGAATACGCGACAATACCAGTAAGAAAGCTGATGAAAATATACACCGTCATATCGACTTCGCTGAAGCCCATAAAGGTGTTGTTCCCGCCCGAGGTAAATACCGCGTGCCACAAGAAGTAGCTTATAAAGCACCTGATAATATCGCCGAAAACAAAGAATATAAAGTTCACTCTGTACTGCGCGGCGAGCAGAAATCCCGCGTGGGTAAAGGGTTTGTAGATTCTGAGGATTTTACGCACTCGGGCTCACCCCGCTTTTGTAAATATCCTTGATAATTTCCTCGATATCCGCGTCGCTGACATTGATATCGTTGACGTGAGTGACTGAAAGGGTATAGCTGAGCATTTTCTCTACGCTTACTTTATCGCTGTTGAACGTGACGGATATAATATGCCCGTCGTTCTCAATAATAATGTCATCGTCTGTGAGATTAAACTCGCGCTTGTAGTCGAGACTTTCAGCTGCTTTGAAGTCGGTCGGAACGAACTTGAGCTCACGCTGCTGACCGTATTTTGATTTGAGCTCGCCGATACCGCCGTCAAAGACCTTATTGCCCTTGTCAATCATTACGATTCGGTCGCACAGGTTCTCCACGTCCTGCAGGTCGTGGGTGGTGAGGATAACGGTGGTCTGTTGCTCTTCGTTGATAGCCTTTATCGCGTTGCGGATGTTGTCTTTTACCACAACGTCAAGTCCGATTGTGGGCTCGTCAAGGAAAAGCACCTTCGGGCTGTGAAGCAGAGAAGCGGCAATATCCGCTCTCATACGCTGACCGAGGGACAAAGTTCTGACAGGACTTGTGATGAAACTGTCAAGTTCGAGAACCTCGTTGAGAAACGCCATACGTTTTTTGTATTGTTCGTCGTCAACCTCGTAGATTTCCTTGAGAACCGTGTAGGTCTCCCTGAGCGCCAAATCCCACCAAAGCTGGGTGCGCTGACCGAAAACCACGCCGATTTCCTTGACGTAGTTTTTACGGTTTTTGTACGGTATCTGACCGCCGATTTCACACTTGCCTGATGTGGGGGTGAGGATGCCCGTAAGCATTTTGATTACGGTGGATTTTCCCGCGCCGTTCGGACCAATAAAGCCCAGAATTTCACCTTTGGGAACGTGAAAGCTGATGTCGTCTACCGCTGTTATTATTTCATTTTTCGGTTTAAAAAAGGATTTGATACTGCCTTTGAGCCCCGGCTCTTTGACAACCTTTTTGAATTCCTTGCGTAAGTTTTCTACATAAATCATACTAGCATTATAGATTAAGAACTATGGATTTGCAAGTGTTTTAAATAGAGAGGTTTTAATGGTGCATTTTATCTAAAAAAATATGTCAATTTTTTATGCGAAACTTTCTGTTTTTTGTTGATTATATGTCAAAAATGTGATATAATATCTCTATCTTGGGTATTTAGTGTTATAAATCCCGTAAATTCAGGAGGAAATTATGAGAACGAAAAGAAGTATTATCTCCATTCTTCTTTGTCTTGCACTGATTCTGACAAGCTTCGCGGCGTTGAACGCTGTGCAGGCTACAGCTGCAAACACAAAAAAGGTATCCACCGGCAACAGCAACACAGGAGAACTTGTTCTAAAATGTTGGAACTGGCCTATCAGCGTAATCGAGGACAAACTCGATGAGATTGCCGAGGCGGGCTTTACTGTTATCGAGACCTCTGCCGTTAACGGTATCGTAGGCAGCGGCAATGAAGTAAGCAACTGGTATCAGTTCTATCAGCCGACTAACTACAACATCGGCAATAAAATCGGTACAGAGGATGAGTTCAAAACACTTTGCGCAAACGCCAAGGCTAAAGGCATAAAGATTATTGTTGACGTAGTTCTCAACCACACAACTGACCAGCAAAGTATGGTTGATTCGTCACTCAGGCATTGGCACAGCTCCACTAACAGTCTCCAGGGCGACGATTATAACGACCGCTATAAGGTTACACAGTGGCGCCAGAGCGGTATGCCTGACCTGGATACAGGTAACAGCGCTATCCAGAGCGCGGCTAATACCTTCCTTAAGAGAATGATTAACGACGGTGCTTCGGGTTTCCGTTTCGACGCGGCTAAGCACATTGAGCTTCCGTCCAAATATGACGGAAAGTACAACTGCGCTTCGGATTACTGGCCGAACGCTCTTAACGGCGTAAACGCTACGTTTATGTACGGCGAGGTTCTCGGCGGAACAAACGCCAACGAGTATATGAATTATATGAAGATTACGGACTCGGGCTACAGCGGCAACATAAAGTACAATATTTCGAACTGGCAGCTCCCCGCAAGCGCTTTCACAAACTATGACCACGGCGCTGACCCTGATTATCTTGTTAACTATGTAGAGACTCACGACAATTATGTCAGCGACGGCAACTACGGTATGTCTAACTTCCAGGTACAGCTCGCGTGGGCGGCTATTGCGGCTATGGGCAACAACTGTATGTATCTCGCCCGTCCTTACGGTATTGAGACAGATTATTACACAGGCACAGGCAAGCCTTCAAGCGACAGCAGAAGCAATTATGAATACTTCCAGCAGGTTCTTGCGAGCGGAAAATACGCTACTCAGGGCGGCGACGGTGCTTATCTCAGAGACGAGGTTTCCAGAGTTAACAAATTCCACAACGCTATGAGCGGACAGAGCACCAGTCTTACCAATATCAATAACAATACTCAGGTTCTCGCCGTAACACGCGGAACCAAGGGTGTATGTATTATTAACGCGGGTTCGAGTGATGTTACACTTTCGAATTATAGTTTAGGCGTTACGAGCCTTTCAGGCACATATACAAGCAACAGTCAGTCCTTTACAGTATCAAACGGTAATGTATCGGGTAAAGTTAAGGCAGGACAGATCTATACAATTTACAATGCTTCTTCGAGTGAAGTATCCCTCTCTGACTGCTACCTCCACGGCTGGATCGGCAACCAGGATTACACAGGCACAGACTACCACTTCAATTCAAGCGGCAGCCTTACAGCTACATTTACAAGCGACAGCTATGTATATATCAACGCAAACGGCAATGATTACAAGACAGCTCAGTATGTAAGCGGCAACTCGGGCACATTTAACATGGGCAACAGCGAAAAGATGTTTGTTCCCGCGGGTACCGCTACATTTACACTCACAAAGAGCGGCTCGGGCTTCAATCTGAGTTACACCACAAGCGGCGGCAACGTTACCGAGCCCACAAATCCCACCAACCCCACAACCGAAAACGTAGTTTACCTGAAGCCTAACTCGAACTGGAAACAGGCAGGCGCGAGATTCGCGGCGTATTTCTACGGAACATCTGGCAGTACATGGGCAAGCATGAGTTCAACCTCTGACAGCGGAGTATACAAGTGTACTGTTCCTTCCGGTACATGGGGGAATATTATCTTCTGCCGAATGAACGGCAGCACTACAACAAACAACTGGGACAACAAGTGGAATCAGACTGGCGACCTTACTCTCACAGGAAATATCGGAAAATGCTTTACTGTTCCTGACGGCGCATGGGACGGCAGCACCACATCATGGGGCTCCTACACTCCGCCCACATACAATTACACGGTCAACTATACATATGATGTTGACGGCACGACAAAGACAATCACAAAGGCTGTCAACAATTCAACATTAACTGACGCTGACACAATCGCGGCGATTAACGACCCGTCGAGCAAGCTTAAGGATCCGTCATATACGTACACGCTCGGAAAAGCGACAAAGAGCGGCACAACAATAACCGCGCCTCTTACTAAGTCAGCCAGAACATACACTGTTAAGGTTAACGGCAATGTTTTCGGTACGTACAATTTCCTCGATCAGGCAGAAATCACCAACACAGGCGGAGCAACAGGATTTGAAATCGGCGGTAACCTTGTTTACTACGGTACAAAGTTCAAGGTATTTGTAACAGGTAATCTCGATATTACAACCAACAGCTCAGCCACACGCGAGGATGTAGCGACAATCAGCCACATCGGAACACAGGTAACCAACGATCAGCTTTCGCTCGAGCTGCTCGCTACCGCTAATGTGGATGGATTCAAGAGCATGGGCGTTGCCTATGCTATGGCGCCCAAGACTTCCGATCAGATTCAGGCGGCTGTGAACAATGTTTCAGGCACAAGCGGTTCTTCCAACAAGATTGGTGTTCATAAGTCAGCTATTGACTATCCCAACTCCTCGGGACAGTATCAGTTCAGATACGCTCCTCATATGACTGTAAACACAATCAGAGCTAACTCGACAATGTACTTCTACACATATGCTGTAACAGACGACGGATTTGTTGTCAGCGGTGTTGAAACAGTCGCTATCTCGAGTTTGATTTCCTGATGATATTATAAATTTTTACGGCTCCCTTTTCGGCAATATCATTAAGATAAGCCAAAGGGTGCAAATCAAAAAAAGACACACTTGCGAAAGCAGGTGTGTTTTTTCGTAAAAAAGCAAAACGAAAAG
>CACZYC010000029.1 GCA_902785365.1 uncultured Ruminococcus sp.
GAGTAAGACCCCTTGAAGACTACGAGGTTGATAGGCTGCGTGTGTAAGTGCGGTGACGTATTTAGCTTGGCAGTACTAATAGGTCGAGGGCTTGACCAAAAAGAAAAGCTGAGGCTCGGAGCCTTTAAATAACGACTGGCGACAACTAATACACAGAGCAATCAAAGATTGCGGCGTGTATTTGGGGAGTGGGAGTTATTTAAAGAACAGCGAAGAGCAACGAAGCTGGACATCAAGTCAATTCGCAATGCGTAATTCGCAATGCGTAATTAGTTGTTTGGTTCAAAGTTAATACTTCTCACTTTTCCAATTCTTTATTCAGTTTTCAGAGTGCTAGCAGTTTATGGACACAGCATATTGCTGTGTCTTTTTTTTTGCTTATTGACAAAAATCGAGGTTGGTATATAATATATGTGTATCTTCACTAAGAAAAGAAGGATAAACTATGAAAGCAAAATTATCGCTTATTATAACCTGCGTTATTATATTAGCCATTTTTGTTTGCGCGGGTGTCTTTTTCAGTCACGACAGCAATAAGGTTGAAGGATTGTTTAATGAGACAATACAGGCGCTTGATACCGAGCAGGGTCTGGAGGAGCTTTTTATTCCTGCTGCGAAAGAGCAGTCTGAAACCCTGAAAGCGGATGTGGATAGAATCAATAGATTTTATGTAGGAAAATCCATTAGTGTTACCGATTATGAGTTTTATCGCGAAACCAACACGGGGTATAGAATGCACGCGGTTGTAAAAACCGACGGAGGAGAGTACTTTTTGTCAATACGCGGTAACGGCGCCAGAAAAGTTGACCCTTATGGTTTAACTCAGCTAATAATTGAGGACAACAAAGAATTCCAGCATAAGAAGATCTTTAAAAAGAAAGAGTATGACAAATATCTCGACCATGCCGAAGAGTTCGGTGTTACAATCCGAATCAAAGATGATATGAAAGATTAATGGGAGACCGCGAGGTCTCCTTTTTACAATAGAAAGAAGAATGTGAATGGGAAAGCTTTTTAAAAATTTTATGCCGTACTGGAAGTCGGTACTGCTGATTATTCTTTTGCTGTGTATTCAGGCGTGGTGCGATCTTGCTCTGCCTCAGTACACCTCAAATATTATAGACACGGGTATACAGAACCAAGGATTGGAGCATATTTTACCTGAGAAAATGACAGCTGTCGAATATGACTATGCCATACAGTTTATGAATGATGATGAGCAAACGGATTTTAGCGACGCTTATAAGGTTGACGGCAAATACTACACTTTAACAATTGAAGATGAAAAAAAGCTTAATAAACTTGATAATGAACTGATTGTCCCAATTATGACGGACTTTCAGTTGTCGAGGCTGCCTGTTTCCGATGTTAAAGAAATGACAGCGGGGCAACAGATACCCGAGAAATTAATAAGCGGTCTTAAGCATAAGAAAATAGAATCAGAGGACAAAAACGGAGAAATCGAAAAGATTGATTGTGTTGACGTCCGTCCCGTTCTTCTTATGATGAACAAAAGCGATCAGGAAAAAGCTTTGGCTAAAATGAGAAATATGACCAAAAAAGAGATTGACGCTATGGGCGCAGACACTATGATGAGTTCGGGAATCGCCTATGCCATCGAGATGGATAAACTAGCGGGCGTGGACATCAGTTCAATCCAGATGAATTACCTTTGGTCCGCGGGGTTCAAAATGGCGGTGGTAGCTTTCGTATTGACATCCGCCGCGGTGCTCGCAGGATTCTTCGCGTCGAGAGTCGGAGCCGGAGTCGGTAAAAACCTCCGTACAAAAATCTTCAAAAAGGTAATAGGCTTTTCTAACGCTGAAATTGACAGATTTTCCACCGCATCTCTCATCACACGATCTACAAACGACATACAGCAGATTCAGTTCGTCAGTGTAATTATGCTGAGAATGGTGCTGTACGCGCCGATTATTGGTATTGGCGGAATAATAAAAGTCGCGGGCACGGGAGCGGAAATGGCATGGGTAATCGCCGTAGCGGTCGCCGCCATTATGGTTTCAATGCTCACTCTGGTGTTCATCGCTATGCCTAAGTTCAAGCGTATGCAGACACTGGTGGATAAAATCAACCTTGTTTCACGGGAAATACTCACGGGTATTCCTGTAATCAGGGCGTTTGTGCGCGAAAAGGAAGAGGAAAAGCGTTTTGACAAGGCGAATACCGAGCTGACAAAAACAACCCTGTTTACAAACAGAGTGATGACCTTTATGCTGCCGATGATGACGTTTTTGATGAATATCGTTTCCGTGCTTATCGTATGGGTTGCCTCGGGACATATTAACGACGGTAATATGCAGGTGGGAGAAATGACGGCGTTCATCACCTACTCGATGCAGATTATCATCAGCTTCCTTATGCTGACGATGATGTCAATCCTGTTGCCGAGAGCGGTTGTCGCAGCGGGCAGAATCGACGAGGTTATCAATACTGAGTCATCAATAACAGACCTGAAAAATGCTGTTGACCTCAAAACCGACAACGGCATAATTGAGTTCAAAAACGTGGGATTCAAATACCCCGGAGCGGAAGAAAACGTGTTGAACGACATAAGCTTTACGGCGAAACCCGGGGAAAATACGGCGATTATCGGCAGTACGGGAAGCGGAAAATCCACGCTTGTCAACCTCATACCCAGACTTTACGATGTTACCGAGGGCTCAATTACAGTTGACGGCAACGATATACGTAAAATCACAATGAAGTCGCTCCGCGATGAAATCGGATATGTTCCGCAAAAGGGAATACTTTTCAGCGGAACTATCGAGAGTAACCTGCGGTTTGGAAACTCAAACGCCTCACAGAAAGAGCTTGAAAAAGCGGCAGAGATTGCTCAGGCGGCAGAATTTATCGACTCAAAGCCCGAAAAATACGACAGTGAAATTTCACAGGGAGGCACGAATGTGTCGGGCGGTCAGAAGCAGAGGCTCGCGATTGCCCGCGCTATCGCCAAAAACCCGAGAATATATATTTTTGACGACAGCTTTTCCGCTCTCGATATGAAAACCGACAGGGAACTAAGAAAAGAGCTGGCGGAAAATGTGAAAAACAGCACGGTTATTATTGTGGCGCAGAGGATTTCCACAATTATGGACGCGCAGCAGATTATTGTGCTCGACGAGGGCAGAATTGCAGGCATAGGAACGCATAAGGAGCTCCTTAAAACCTGTGACGCCTATCTCGAAATAGCCAAATCACAACTCTCCGAGGAAGAACTCGGACTGGGAGAGGAGGCTGAGTACAATGGCTGAACCACGCAGACGAGGGCCTCACGGCGGCGGCAGGATGGCGCCTGTCGAAAAGGCAAAGGACTTCAAGGGCTCGATTAAGAACCTAATAAAATACATCGGGCGGTATAAAATTGCGGTGCTGGTGGTTATGATAGCCGCCGCGGCTTCCACGGTGTTCGCGGTTATCGGACCCAAGGTTCTGGGCAACGCGACCACCGAGCTTGCTAACGGTTTAATGAAGAAAATTCAGGGAACCGGCGCAATCAATATGGATGCCATAGCGAATATTCTGCTCATAGCTGTTTCGCTTTATGTTGTCAGCGCTGTGTTTATGTTTATACAGGGCTGGCTGATGACCGGAATTACGCAGAAAATCTGTTATCGAATGCGCAGGGAGATATCCGAAAAGATTAACCGTATGCCGCTCAAATACTTTGAGAGCCGAACTTACGGCGAGGTGCTTTCGCGGATTACAAACGATGTTGATACACTTGGTATGGGGCTCAATCAGAGCATTACACAGATTATCACCTCAATTTGTACAATAATCGGCATACTTGTGATGATGTTGTCCATTTCTCCGATTATGACGCTCATTGCAATTGTCATCCTGCCCGTTACAGCAGTGCTGTTAAGCTTTGTGGTAAAGGTATCGCAAAAACACTTCCGCAACCAACAAAAATACCTTGGAAGCATAAACGGCATAGTTGAGGAGAGTTACAGCGGACACCTGATAATTAAATCGTACAACAAAGAGGAAGAATCCGTAGACGAATTTGAAAAGACAAACGAAATACTCTACAAATCCGCGTGGAAATCGCAGTTTTTGTCGGGTATGATGATGCCGATAACAATGCTTGTCGGCAATCTCGGTTATGCCGCGGTGGCTTTGTCGGGCGGTATACTAGCGATACAGGGTATAATCTACATCGGTGATATTCAGGCGTTTGTGCAGTATGTTAAAAACTTCACCCAACCTATCCAGCAGATGTCACAGGTGATTAACCAGGTGCAGTCTATGGCAGCGGCTGCCGAGAGAGTCTTTGAGTTCCTCGGCGAGGAGGAGGAACAACAGACAGTCGACAATCCCGTTGATGTCAGCAGCATTAAAGGCGCGGTTGAGTTTGAGCACGTCAGGTTCGGCTACAACGAGGATAAGATAATAATTCACGATTTTTCCGCTTCGGTTAAGCAAGGAGAACGAATAGCCATAGTAGGACCCACAGGCGCGGGAAAAACAACTATGGTCAAGCTTTTGATGAGGTTCTACGACGTAAACGGCGGAGCGATTAAGATAGACGGACACAATGTCAATGACTTCAATCGTCGGGAGCTGAGGAAAGTTGTGGGAATGGTTCTGCAGGACACATGGCTGTTTAACGGTACGATTATGGAGAACATCCGCTACGGCAGGCTGGACGCCACCGACGAGGAGGTAATAGCGGCGGCAAAGGCGGCGCACGCCGACAGGTTCATCCGCACGCTTCCAGACGGATATAATATGATTCTCAACGAGGACGCTTCAAACGTCAGCCAGGGACAGAAGCAGCTCCTTACCATAGCGAGAGCTATCCTTGCGGACAACCCGATTCTTATTCTTGACGAGGCGACCTCAAGCGTCGATACGCGTACCGAAAGCCGAATCCAACGCGCAATGAACAACCTGATGGAGGGCAGAACGAGCTTTATTATCGCTCACCGACTTTCCACCATCAAGGACGCGGATTTGATACTTGTTATGCGCGACGGAGATATTGTCGAGCAAGGAACCCATCGGGAACTGCTCAGACAAAACGGCTTCTACGCCGAGTTGTACAACAGCCAGTTTGAATAGCTATTGTTGCTGACCGCCGGCTACTGTTTTTTCTCTTTACTTTTTGAAACATTGGTAGTATAATTATTGTGTATTGTTCTATATCAATTTAAGGGGAATAGAAATTATGATGAATATTCCGTTTTCGCCTCCTGATTTGGGAGAGCATGAGATTGATGCGGTAAAAAAGGTTCTTGAATCGGGCTGGATTACAACAGGCCCCAAGACTAAAGAGCTCGAAAAGAGAATAGGAGAATACTGTCATACGGGACAGGCGGTGTGCCTTTCGTCACAGACATCCTGCGCTGAAATGACCTTGCGTATTCTCGAAGTAGGTCCCGGGGATGAGGTCATCGTGCCCGCGTATACATACACAGCTACATGCTCGATAGTTTATCACGTCGGCGCGAAGCCCGTTATGATAGACTGCAAGCCGGGCACTTACGAGATGGACTACGACAAAATGGAAGCCGCGATTAACGAACACACCAAGGTTATTATCCCTGTTGATATAGCGGGAGTAGTGTGTGACTATGACCGTATTTACGAGGCGGTGCGCAACCAGCGAGAAAAATTCTGCCCCAAGGAAGGATCATTACAGGAAATTATAGGACGCATTGTAATTATGGCTGACGCCGCTCACTCTTTCGGAGCGCGCTGGCACGGTATGATGTGCGGAGAAATCGCGGATTTTTCAAACTTCAGTTTCCACGCGGTTAAGAATATGACAACCGCCGAGGGCGGCGCCGCTGTGCATAAGCTCCGCGGCAGAATTGATGAGGAAAAAATCTATAAGCAATATATGCTCTGGTCGCTTCACGGTCAGACAAAGGACGCCTTTGCCAAGAACAAAGGAGCGTCGTGGGAATACGACGTTGTAAGCACTCAGTACAAGTGTAATATGCCTGACGTATTGGCGGCAATCGGTCTGGCTCAGCTCGACCGCTATGAGGATATCCTCACACGCCGTCACGAGCTCATAAAGAGATATGACGAGGCGTTCAAGGATCTTGACATACAGGTTCTTCAGCATACAGGCGAGAATCACCGCAGCAGCGGTCACCTGTACTTTGTAAGATTTTTGGGCAAAGACAGCGAGTTCAGAAACGAGTTCTACAACCGTATGGCGGACAACGGAGTAATGTGTAATGTTCACTTTAAGCCCCTGCCTATGCTTTCGGCTTACAAGAACAAGGGCTTTGATATCAAGGACTATCCCTACGCGTACAATATGCACAAGAACCAGCTCACGCTTCCGATGAACTCCACCCTCAGCGATGACGAGGCTCAGTATGTCATTGATACCTTTAAGAAGGTTTACGACAGTATGATTAAATAGGTGTTTTATTTTGAAAAATCTTTTTGAGAAAAAGGTTAACTTAATATTAATTATCGTAATTCTGATTGTGGCTATACTTATCGGTATTCCGTTAGTTTCACGAGGCTGCGCTACATCCACCTCTAACGGCGAGATAGTAACAAAGCCTGCTACGGCGGACGAAGCCACAACCGAAGCGACTACCCAAAAACCCACAAAGGGTGTAGACATCAAGGACGCAAAGGTCAAAATCCAGAAAAAGAAGGCTGGAAGTTCCTCGACGGCTTCCGCAAGTACAAAATCCGACCCGAGGAAATCATCTGCCGCATCAAAGACAAAGAAAAAGAAGTCCTCAAGCTCCTTGGTTTACGCCACGGCTCCCAAGGTTGAGGAAAAAGCCAGTCACACAGCTCAGTGGAACGCGGGTTATCTGGTGGCGATTGACAACCCCGATACGTCCTATTCATGCGAGCACATCGAGCTTTCCGATAAGGACAGGGAGCTTTTGGAAAAGCTGTGCATGGGTGAGCTGGGTTCGGGAGGATTCACGGGCGCGGCGCTTATTGCCCAGGCGGTCAAGAACGCGATGTACTTTGAGGGCTACACAAACGTGCGTGACGTAATCAACAATCTGCACTATACAGGCAAGCTTACAACCCCGACCAAAAGAGTCAAGGACGCCGTTGTGTATGTTTTTGATATGGACAAGAACGCCATCCAGCACCGCATACTTTATATGTACAACCCTGAGCTTATGAAGGACAATTACAGCAAATTCCACGAGAGCCAGCGTTACATTTGTACATATCAGGACGTAAGATTTTTTGACAAATAGAATAATGAATTATCACCTCGCCATAATATTGGTGAGGTGATTTATTTTGTCATGAAAATATATAACATCAAAAAAGAAAACGAATTTGAGGAATACCCTCCGCTGGATATGGAGGACGATATCTACGGCGTGAGCGCGTCCGCCTATGACTGCACGGGGCTTATGCCGACGCCGCCCGAGGATGAGGCCCAGAAAGAAGCCTACGGCGACGTTTACCCTTATTTGCCTGATGAAGAGTAAAAAACAGGGATGCTTTTCATCCCGACGCGACAAAAAAGGCTCGGATTTCTCCGAGCCTTTTGCTGTCAGTATTAATGAGCCTTAATCGTCTCTCTTTAAAATTTCCTTTGCTATATATATCGGGCGGTTTTTGCTTTGGATGTAGGTCTTTGCAAGATACGAGCCTATGATGCCGATACAGAAAAGCTGTAATCCGCCGAAAAGCAGAATAAGCACGACGATTGTGGCGTAACCGCTGAACGCGTGATTGAAGAAGATTCTCTGGATAATAACTATAATCAAGTAAATCAGAGAAATGCAGGTTGCCAGAATGCCGCCGTAGGTGGCGAAGTTTAGGGGTTTTGTAGAGAAAGCGGATATACCGCCCAGAGCGTACTTAAAAAGGCTCTTGAAACCCCACTTGGTTTCACCCGCGTTGCGTTCCTGAACCTCATAGGGGATAAACTTGGTGTTGAAGCCTACCCAGCTGAACAGACCCTTTGAAAAACGGTGATACTCGCTCATTTCAATTAAGGCCTCAGCCACAGGTCTTGAGAAAGTTCTGAAATCGCTGGCGTCAGCGTGAAGCTTAACCTCGCTGAATTTATTGATAAGATTGTAAAAGCCCTTCTTGAAGCCCGTCATAACCGAACCTTCCTTGCGCTTTGCCTGATACGCGGCTACGCAGTCGTACTCGGGCTCGTTCTCGAGCACATCGAGCATTTCGAGGACAACCTCGGGGCGCTGCTGCAGGTCAGCGTCAATCAGGGAGACATAGTCGCCCGTGGAGTTCTTGAGCCCCGCGTAAATCGCGCTCTCCTTGCCGAAGTTACGGCTGAAAGAAACAACGGTGATGTTGCTGTCAGTCTTTTCATTATAGAGTTTCTTTAGCTTTGTAAGGGTTTCGTCGGCGCTGCCGTCATTTACAAAAACAAATTCATAGTCCGATACTTTGCCCTCAAACGCTTTTACACATTCCTCATAAAAAAGTTCAACGTTGTCCTGCTCGTTATAGCAGGGCACAACAAGAGATAATTTCATTTTACATTCCTCCGTAAATCATCTATTTTATTCTACCATATATTTGCGTAATGTCAAATATATTGTAATATTTTAATTTCTGTGTTATTATAAAAGATGGTGATAGTATGAAAATCCTTGATATGTATAACGAAAATAAAACGATATTGAGCTTTGAGGTGTTTCCTCCAAAAAAGACCTCGCCGATAGAATCGGTCTACGGAGTTCTGGAGGAGCTGTGCTCGCTCAATCCCGCTTATGTCAGCGTTACATACGGGGCGGGCGGAACCGCGAGCGACAACACCTGCGCAATCGCGAGCAGAATAAAACACGATTATAACATAGAGGCGCTCGCTCACATAACCTGCGTCAACAGCACCAGTTCAGAGGTGGAAAGCGTTCTGGAAGAGTTCAAAAAGAACGATATAGACAACGTGCTCGCTCTCAGGGGCGACGTGGTACCCGATATACCTCCCAAGACCGACTTCAAGTACGCCAGCGAGCTTACCGAGTTTATCAAAAGCTACGGCGGTTTTCATATCGCGGGAGCCTGTTATCCCGAGATTCACCCCGAGGCGGAGAGCGATATCACCGACATAATCAACCTCAAGAAGAAGGTTGACGCGGGAGCGGAGTTTCTCATTTCCCAGCTTTTCTATGACAATAATACATTTTATGATTTCACAAAACACTGTCGTCTGGTGGGTATAAATGTGCCGATTGAGGCGGGCATTATGCCTGTCATAAATCAAAAGCAGATTCAGCGCATGGTAAGTCTGTGCGGAGCGTCGCTCCCTGCGAAATTTGTGCGTATTATGAACCGTTACGGCGACAATCCCGAAGCTATGCGCGACGCGGGAATCGCCTACGCGGTAGACCAGTGCGTGGACTTAATCGCGAACGGTGTCAGCGGAATACATCTGTATACAATGAACAATCCGTATGTAGCAAGGCGAATAATCGAAGCGTTAGGCAAGTTGTTATGATTGAACTCAGAAGCATAGACAGGGACGAAACACTCCGCTTCCTCGGAAACAGCAAGGTCAAAATGAACAGCGAGACGGACAGGCTGTTGAATATCTGTGAAAAAGAGCTGCTCTCGGCGGCACGTCCCAAATTTCTCTATAAAACAATCGACATAAACGAAGCAGGCATTATACAGGGAGAAAGCATAAAAGCTCATCTTAAAAACTGCAACAAAGCGGTCTTGCTCTGCGCCACGCTCGGCAGCGAAACCGACAGGCTCATCAGAACAGCTCAGGTGACTGATATGGCGAAAGCCGTTGTGCTGGACGCTATGGCGAGCTCGGCGGTTGAAAAGGTGTGCGATGAGGTTGAAAGTCTTATAAGAGAGGAACATCCCGACGAGTTTCTGACGTGGAGATTTTCCCCGGGGTACGGCGACTATCCCATCAGTTTGCAGGGTGAGTTTTTGAGGATTCTTGACGCTCCCCGAAGGATTGGCCTATGCACCAACGAGAATTCAATCCTTACACCTACAAAGTCCGTGACGGCGGTTATAGGGGTGAGCAAAACCCCGATCGAATCAAAAAGAAAAGGCTGCGCAAGCTGCAGCTTAAAATCTACCTGCAAGTTCAGAAAGGCAGGAACACGCTGTGAATTTTAAAGATTTGCTCAAAAATGAATACATCATACTTGACGGAGCTATGGGCACAATGCTCCAGCAGAGCGGACTTAAGCTCGGCGAGATTCCCGAGACGCTTAACATCGTAAACCCCGAGGCTGTCATTGACATTCACCGCAAGTATATTGACGCGGGGAGTGAGATTATTTGCTCCAACACTTTCGGCGCTAACTCATACAAGCTTAAGAACAGCCCTTATTCGACGGGAGAAATTATCAGAGCAGGTATAGCCAACGCAAAGAAGGCGGCAGGCGAAAAAGCGCTGGTCGCGCTGGATATCGGGCCTATCGGTCAGCTTATAGAACCCGCGGGTGCAATGAGCTTTGACGAAGCGTATGAATATTTCAGGGAAGAAGTGCTGGCGGGAGAGGACGCGGACGTAATTTTCTTTGAGACCTTTACCGACTTGCTTGAGCTCAAGGCGGGCGTGCTCGCCGCAAAGGAAAACTCCGACAAACCGATTGTTGCTTCGATGACCTTTGAACAGAACGGAAGAACCTTCGCGGGTGTAAGCGTAGCCAGCGCCGCGCTGACCCTTGAGGGGCTAGGTGTTGACGCAGTCGGCGTAAACTGCTCGCTCGGGCCTGATGAGCTTATGCCGATAATCAAAGAGTTTACAACGTGGACACAGCTCCCTGTATTTGTCAAGCCCAACGCGGGGCTTCCCGACCCCAACAGCAACACCTACAATGTGAGCGCCGAGGACTTTGCCGAAAGTATGGATAAAATTATTGACTTCGGTACTGTTAAGCTTGTGGGCGGCTGTTGCGGAACAACGCCCGACTATATTACGGCGCTAAAAGCCGTAACAAAAAACCGCGTGTACAAGAAAGCGGAATATAACAAGGATACAGCTGTTTGCTCGGGTACAACCGTCGTGGAGATTTCCGAGCCCAGAATTATCGGCGAAAGAATAAACCCCACGGGCAAAAAGCTTTTTAAGGATGCCCTTAAGAATAACGATATTGACTATATTCTTTCCCAAGCTATCAGTCAGGTGAACGCGGGCGCGAATATACTCGACGTAAACGTCGGCTTACCCGAGATTGACGAAAAAGAGATGATGACGCGTGTCATCAAAGCTATTCAGGCTGTTGTGGACGTGCCGCTTCAGATTGACACCACAAAGCCCGATGTGCTTGAGGCGGCTTTGAGAGTATATAACGGAAAGCCGATTGTTAACTCCGTCAACGGTGAGGAAAAGTCGCTGAGCGCGGTTCTGCCCCTTGTCAAAAAGTACGGAGCGTCCGTTGTGGGGCTCACGCTTGACGAGAACGGCATTCCAAAGACCGCCGAGGGTAGATTTGAGATTGCGAAGAAAATCGTAGACAGGGCGCGTGGGTACGGTATAAATCCAAAGGACGTTTATATAGACTGCCTAACATTGACTGTGTCGGCGGAACAGGAGGGCTGTCGCGAGACACTCAACGCCCTGCAAAGAGTTAAAAACGAGCTCGGCTGCAAGACGTGTCTTGGTGTTTCAAATATCAGCTTCGGGCTTCCCAACCGTCCGCTTGTCAATCACATCTTCCTGACCATGGCACTGGAGAAAGGACTTGACCTGCCGATTATCAACCCAAATGATGAAGATATGATTGGCGCGGTGAGGGCGTTTAAGGTTCTTTCGAATATAGACAGGAACTCGATTGATTACATTGCTGCCTATAACGAGGCTAAGCCCGAAAAGCCCGTTATCACAAGCAACCGCGTGACGCTCGGCGAGGCAATCAGGAGCGGACTGCAAAGCGAGGCGGCGCAGATAACCGAGAATCTGCTCACAAAGACCGACGCTATGAGCATAGTCAATGGCGAACTGATACCCGCGCTCGATAAGGTAGGCGCGGACTTTGAAGCGGACAAAATCTTTCTGCCTCAGCTTATTCAAAGCGCGAACGTCGCTCAGGCGTGCTTTGACGTTATCAAGGCACATCTGACAAAAAACAATGAAACGCCCGTGAGCAAGGGCAAAATCATCCTTGCAACTGTCAAGGGCGATATACACGACATCGGCAAGAATATAGTCAAGGTTTTGCTTGACAACTACGGCTATACAGTCGTAGACCTGGGGCGCGACGTTGCGCCTGAGCTGATTGTTAAGACGGCAATAGAACAGAACATCAGAGTTATTGGACTATCGGCATTGATGACCACGACGTTGGGCAGTATGGAGGAGACTATCAAGCTTGTCAAAAGCACCCCCGAACTCAAGGACTGCAAGTTCCTCGTTGGCGGCGCTGTGCTCACAAAGGAATACGCCGAGGCTATCGGCGCGGACTACTACTGTAAGGACGCCAAGGAGAGCGTGGACGCCGCGAAGAAAATATTCAGCAGTCAGTAGTCAGCAGACAGTTTTCAGTTAAGGGCAGCCGATTGGCTGCCCTGTTTTGTTAGAATATAGCGTCAAGAAAAAGCTTGAAAGGATATAATAGTTGGCGGGATATCAAGACAAGTGAGGAACTAAAGTGTTTGACGAGGAAAAATTAAAACAGAAAAAAATCAGCACAATCCTTCGATTGTGCTGATTTTTTTGGATGAAATTGTGTGAACTGCTTATTGCAGTATGTGCACCTCTTTTGTGTGCAACTATATTCTATACTATATTTTTAAGGAAATCAACAATTCTAGCATAATGTAATTGCCAAATAGATAAACTGTAAGAGTTAATTCTTTAATGAATTAAAGAAAAACAAAAGAGTAACACTTTGTAACGAACAAGCGTTCGAGGTTAAATTAGTATTACAATGTTTACCCGCTGTATTTCCGCCAAAGAGAAATATAGGCGAAAACAGGAGAGATTTCGGGCAGAATTTTGAGCTTCATACTGTCGAAATGACGAGCGCTTGCGTACCATTTGCCCTCGGATATTCCTGCGACATAAACGGGTTTGTTACAGCTTTCACAAAATTTGACGAAGCTTTCGCTCTCGGTTGGCAAAGTACCGCTGTGGTACGCGTCAATCAGGACGGCTTTAAAATTTTTGGTATCGGGAAAAGCCGAGCCCGGGGCTGTTCGGAGCCATAGCACGGGGGAGTTTTTGTTCAAAGAGTATCTGCCGACAGATTCAACGTCGGGCTTATCGAATCGGACGTTGAATTTGTCGTCCTCAAAACAGCCGTACGCGCCGTTGAGCGCATAAAGAGTATCACTGTACGGTAAATGCGGCAAAAGCGTGTTTCCTGGGAAAACAGCGGGATTTTCGCCCGTGTTTCTGTAGCTGACAAACACTCCGCCGATTTTCTCGTCAATAAACCGCAGCGCGTAGAGAAGATTGTCTCTGCCGTTGGAGCGTTCGTCGCTGAGCACATAGTTTGCCGAGACAAGCACAACAGGAGTGTCCGCTCTGCCGTAGGCGAGAGATAACGCCGCGGCTGAAAACTGTATGGTATCAGTTCCGTGCAGGATAACTATCCCGTCATAGTTTTCGTTCAGTTTGTCACCGACAAGGTCGATTAGCTCGGTCAGATAATCGCCGTCCAACTGCTCCGATAGTATGAAATAAGGCGAAAAAACCTCCGCCTCAACGCCGTGCGGGATGAGGGAGAGGATTTCTTTTTTCGCTGAATCGGACAGCGTGTAGAAGTCCGATTTTTCTTCACTCAGAATTGTACCGCCTGTGAGTACTAACGCTATTTTCATTTTACCGTAACGTTGATTGTAACCGTCTTTGCGGTTTTGATTTCGCTGTGACCGAACAGCGAGAACAATTCGGGATCAATGGTTGCTTTGAGGGTGGCGGAACCTTTTTTTACGCCCGTGATTACGCCCTGCACGGTTACCTTGGCAACGCTCGGCTTGAGCGATTCCCAGGTAATCAGAGGAACTGCCATATACTCGTTAATCTTGTTGTAGATGTCCTTGTATACCTGACCTTTTTTAATAGTCAGTGTGAGTGGAGTGGAGAAGTTCTCGATATAGCCGTAAATCTCACTGGTAATGTTGCTCTTTGCGGACTTAAAGCCGCCGTCGGTATAGGCGACAACATAGTACTTGTAGGAGTTTATGCTTTTGACGTCTGTATCAAGATAAAGGGTGGTGTCTGTGTAGAATTTTTTAATACGTTTGTAGGAGTTTGAATATTTCGGCGAACGATAGATAATGTACCCTTTGGCGTAGCTGACAGGGGACCAGTCTAGATAGATACCTTTCATATCCTCTCGTTCTTCCGCGCTGATAGAAGGGCGGTAGAGGAAGAATCCCGTCTTGGCCGCGCAGTAAGCGCCTAGGCACTTCTTGATTTTAGCTCTGACCTTAAAGTTATATTTATAGCCCAGCTGCAGGTTATAGAAATAACAGCTGCATTTCTTGCCGCGATAAAGAACCTTGTACTTTTTCTCGGTGGTCTTTTTGTACAGAACAGCATACGAAGTCGCTTTCCTGATCTTTTTCCAGCTCACCTTAATCGCGGAAGCGGCGTTTGAAACGTTAGCGTTCGGTGTTCCTACACGGGTAATTGACTTTTGGTTTGAGGGCTTTGATTTGCCTTTTGTGTTTACGGCATAAATCTTGTAGGTGTATTTGTTGCCCGAAACAGCGCCTTTGTGGATGTAGGACGTAGTCTTGACCGTAGCGATTTTTTTGTATTTAACCTTGGGAGTTTTACGGTAAACATAGTATTTATCCGCGTTTTTTGACGAAGTCCAATTGAGCTTTATGCCTGCCGCAGTGTTGGCGGGTTTCTTGAGGCGTACAGCCTTTGGCTTTGAAACAGCCGATACGGGAACGGCGATTGAAACCATCAAAGCCAGTATGGCAAAAATTGATATTATTTTCTTCATAAATATCACCATCTATTATTGTACCATATATTCAGAAAAAAAGGAACAGGAAAAATAAAGAAAAGCGGACGTTGAGAAACGTCCGCACAGACTGTAGAAAAACTCGGAATTCGTGAGAGCGGATTCCGAGTTTGCTGTATTTGTAGATAAATTTTTTAAATATTGTTGAAAAATGAGAAGAAAAA
>CACZYC010000030.1 GCA_902785365.1 uncultured Ruminococcus sp.
GCTTATCGACCACATTGATGTGTACGAAAAAGAAGGTGGCAAAAAGAACTACACTCAACGCATTGTGATCTATTATCGTTTTGTCGGCTACTTAGAGCTACCGTCATCAGAGGACGGGAACTACAAAGCCAACACCCGAAAAGGCGTAGACGTGGAGTATATCCCCACAGCTAAATCCGCATAAGACAAAAGGTGAGCAGGCACAAAAACCTGCTCACCGAATACATAACGGTTGAAATTGAATAAAAAAATGAGTGTCCATAACATAAATCCGTTATGAACACTCATACTGGTCGAGGTGACAGGATTTGAACCTGCGACCTCTGCGTCCCGAACGCAGCGCTCTACCAAACTGAGCCACACCTCGATATTCAACAGCAGTTATTATATCATAAAACATTTTTGGTTGCAATAGTCATTTTAAAAATATTTATTCAAAAGACATTTTAAAAATATTTATTCAAAAGTCTTGACTTTTCCGAATTTTAGGATATAATAAATAATGTTCGACAACATATTGAGGAATAGTGTAACGGTAGCACGACAGACTCTGACTCTGTTTGTTGGGGTTCGAATCCCTATTCCTCAGCCAAAACAAAAGGGCTCAGCGAGCCCTTTTTTGTTTTGCTGAGAGGGATTCGAAAGCCCGTAAAGAAAACAGTCCGGTGGACAGTTTTTAGGGCGTAGCGCTACTGAATCTTTCCCACTAACGTGAACCCAACAAGCGTGATTGATCATTTCGCAATATAGAACGTACTATTCCTCAGCCAAAACAAAAGGGCTCAGCGAGCCCTTTTTTGTTTTGCTGAGAGGGATTCGAAAGCCCGTAAAGAAAACAGTTCTATAAACGATATATATAAAAAGTATGCACCACGACAATAAATCCAATTCTATGACATAATTATTATGTCGTCATCGAAAACTAAATCAAATATATATCATAAATTACGCTTTTTTTGTTTAATTTCTCAATTGACATTTAACCTATTTATCCTTATAATATCAGTAAAATTGATTGGAGTGATACATATGAAAAAATTAGTTGCAATAATTATGGTTGCTGTTCTGGCAGTAAGCCTGTTCGCGGGCTGCGGTTCCGACAGTAGTTCTGATTCAAGCGATGTAAAGCTTTCTTCGGTACTTGCCAAGATTAACGAGAAGTATCCCGAAGCAGTAAATGGACTTACAGAACTTAAGGAAAAGTCAGATTTAACTCGTTATTACGAGATTGATGAAAAAGATATCAATGATTTTGCCGCCGAGATTATAAAGGATAGCTCGAAGGCTTCGCTCGAAATTGTTCTCGTAAAAACTGAAAATCCTGATGATGTAAAGGACAAGCTCGATTTACGTTACAAGGCTATTCTGAGTCAGTACGCTTCTTACAGCGCCGATCAACTCAAACTTGCTAAGGAAGGCGGAGTTGAGTCCACAGGCGATTATGTGTATCTCGTTGTTGCCGAGAACAGCAAAGATATTATGAAAACAATTGCAGATGAACTCGATTAATATTTTACATATTTTCAAAAAGTCACAACATTGTAGTTGTGACTTTTTTCTTTGTATGATATACTGATACTGTTATGAGTATTAAAGATAATTACAAACAAATGAATGAAATGCAGCAAAAGGCGGTTTTTTGTACAGAAGGACCGCTTCTTATTCTTGCGGGCGCGGGTTCGGGTAAAACCACCGTACTCGTAAATCGTATCGCTTATATCCTGCAAAGCGGGCTTTGCGAGCCATGGCAGATTTTAGCCATTACTTTTACAAATAAAGCGGCGGGCGAGCTAAAAGAAAGAATTTGCAATGCTGTTCCCGAGGGTGGCGACGACATCTGGGCGGCTACTTTTCACTCGACATGCGCGCGGATTCTCCGACGTTACGGTGACAGGATAGGCTATTCAACTCACTTTACTGTTTATGACAGCGCCGACCAGAAGAGCCTTGTCAAAAAGGCGCTGGCTCAGCTCAATATTGATGAAAAGCGTTTCCCTGTGCGTTCGATTCTCGCGGAAATTTCCAAAGCAAAGGATAAAATGCAAACCCCCGAGGATATGCTGAAAAAAGCTAAGGATTCTCGCATAGAGCAGATTGCAAAGGTGTATCAGATTTATCAATCCGAGCTTATAAACAGCGACGCTATGGACTTTGACGATATGCTTTGCAACACTGTCAGACTTTTTGAGGAAAACCCTGACGTACTTGAATATTATCAAAGACTGTTCAAGTACATAATGGTTGACGAGTATCAGGACACCAACAAGGTTCAGTACAAGTTTGTGGCTATGCTCGCCGAAAAATCTCAGAATATCTGCGTTGTAGGTGACGACGATCAAAGTATTTATAAATTCCGCGGCGCTACAATCGAGAATATTCTTTCCTTTGAGAGCAAGTTCAAAAACGCTAAGGTTATCCGTCTTGAGCAGAATTACCGCAGCACAAAAACTATTCTCGACGCGGCTAATAACGTAATTGACAACAACACCGCCCGTAAAGGTAAAACTCTTTGGACAGAGAATGAGCAAGGGCATAAAATCACTGTTCATACAGCTCTCTCCGAAAGGGAAGAGGCGATGTATATCGCTGATAAAATTGAGGAAGGCGTTATCAGCGGCGAAAGGAAATACAGCGACTTCGCTGTTTTGTACAGGATGAACGCCCAGTCTAACTCGCTTGAGCAGGTTTTTAGCCGAAGCGGTATTCCTCATCGTATCATAGGCGGACACAGATTCTATGACCGTGAGGAAATCAAGGATATGACAGCGTATCTGCGGGTTATCGATAACCCCGATGACAATGTCAGGTTGAACCGAATTATCAATGTACCCAAACGCGGTATCGGCAAAACCACAATGGACAGGGCAGGGGAGCTCGCTGTTCTGAATGACACTAGTGTTTACAACATTATACGTAATGCGGAGAATTATCCTGAAATTTCCCGCGCGGCGAGCAAGTTGAAGGATTTTCTGGTTTTAATTGACGGTCTCAGAGAAGCCTATAACAGTGGCGATTATTCTTTAGCAGAATTATATGAGCTCGTTCTCGAGCATACTGAATACAAAGAATATCTCAAAAATGAAAAAGAAAACGCCGATGTCCGAATTGAGAACATCGAGGAGTTAAAGACAAATATTATCAAGTTTGAGGATGAATATGAGGAGGAAGCCACACTTTCCGCTTTTCTTGAGGAAATTTCCTTACTCACCGACATTGATAATTATGATTCAGATACTGACGCAGTCGTGATGATGACGCTCCACAGCGCGAAAGGTCTTGAATTTCCTGTGGTATTTATCGCGGGAATGGAGGAGGGAGTTTTCCCGGGTGTGTCGGTATTCTCCAATCCCGAGGAGCTCGGCGAAGAGCGCCGTCTTGCGTATGTCGGTATAACCCGTGCCAAGAAAGAGCTTTATCTTACAAAGACAAGAGGACGTATGCTCTTTGGCTCAACTACCCACAATGCTCCTTCCCGCTTTATCACGGAGATTCCCGACAAACTTATTGAAACAAGCGGTGACCGCTTCAGTTCAATGAGCTCGACGCCTGCGTCGTTTGGCTACGGCAAAGCTTCTCCGGGAACATCATCTTATAACATAAACAATAATCTTACGCCAAGCTTCACAAAGCCTATTCAAAAGAATACGACGACCTATAACGTAGGTGATAATGTTCTTCACAAGGTTTTCGGCAAAGGTATGATCGTCAAAGCCGAAAAGATGGGCAACGATACAATGCTCGAAATTGTCTTTGAGAATAAAGGCACTAAAACTCTTATGGCAAACTTCTGCAAAATGGAGAAGATATAATTTTTAAATAACAGGGGATATTTCAATAGTAAAAACATTATTAACTCTGAGGAACTTATCGCCCCTTATAAAGTAAAGCGTATATAAAAAAGGCAGCCAAATCGGCTGCCTTTAACTATTAGTTGATAGTTGATTATTTGATCTTATGAATCCAACCCTCGGGAGCTTCGATATTGCCCATCTGGATACCTGTGAGTGTTTCATATAGTTTCTTGGTAATCGGTCCCATTTCATCCATACCGCTCGGGAAGCAGATTTCCTTGCCGTGGTCGTTGATTTTGCCGACAGGGGAGATAACCGCCGCTGTACCGCAAAGACCGCATTCTGCAAAGTCCTTAACTTCCTCAAATTTTACAGGTCTGTGCTCAACCTTAAGTCCGAGATATTTCTCGGCTACTATCATAAGACTTCTTCTTGTGATAGAGGGGAGAATAGAATCAGACTTGGGTGTAACAATTGTATTGTCTTTTGTAACAAACAGGAAGTTTGCTCCGCCTGTTTCCTCAACATATGTGCGTGTAGCCGCGTCAAGATACATATTTTCGTCAAAGCCCTTTTCGTGAGCGTCAACAATCTGGTACAAGCTCATAGCGTAGTTGAGTCCCGCTTTGATATGACCTGTGCCGTGGGGAGCGGCTCTGTCATAGTCGCAAACTCTTATCGTAATCGGTTTTGCGCCGCCCTTAAAGTAGGGACCTACTGGTGTAACGAAAATTCTGAACTGGTATTCGTCAGCGGGCTTAACTCCGATAACGGGATTAGTTCCGAATACATACGGACGAATATATAATGTCGCGCCCGAACCGTAAGGCGGAACATAATCGATATTAGCTTTTACTACCTGCTCAACAGCATCAATAAATTTTTCTTTTGAAACTGTGGGCATCTTTAATCGTTCCGTTGACTGAATAAGTCTTTCGGCGTTAAGGTCAGGTCGGAATGTTACGACACTGCCGTCAGCGGTAGTGTAGGCTTTTAAACCCTCAAACACAGTCTGAGCGTATTGAAGAACGCCCGCGCACTCATTTATACATACGGTAGCGTCGTCGGTGATCCTGCCGTCGTCCCAGCTCCCGTTCTTAAAATCAGAAACGAATCTTTTGTCTGTCTGAATGTAACCGAACCCAAGATTTGCCCAATCAATATTTTTAGCCATAATAAGACTTCCTTTCATTTGATAATATTTTAGCTGACTAAATTTTACCACTATACGCAAAACCTGTCAAGAAATACTAAAGCATATTTTTTTATTATTCTAAATTAGAAATATAATGTCGTTTTTTAGGTATAGTATAAATATGGATTCCGTTTGGAAACTCCCCAATGGAGGGCATATAAAGGAGAATTCCATGAAAAACACCCCTAAAATTGTCCTGACGGGCGGACCGTCAGGCGGAAAGTCACATGCGTTAAAAATGCTCAAAACCAAGCTTGAAGCTTGCGGTGTCAAAGTTTTTATTGTTACCGAGGCGGCTACAGGCTTGATTAAAGACGGCTATTCCGCAGACGCTTCAGGATTTAACTTTCAACTCGCCATTGCCCGCTATCAACTTGAAAAAGAGCTTGAAGCGCAAAAAACAGCACCCAAAGAGAATGCTGTTATTATCTGTGACAGGGGTTTAATGGACAGCCGCGTTTATCTTAACGATGATGATTTTTCAAGATTTAAAAATGTGTTGGGAATGTCTGAGGTTGACTTGCGCGATTGTTACGACGCGGTTTTTCACCTTGACAGCACTGCTGTTGATAAAAACACTGCTTATAAAAATAATGAGGTTCGTGATGAATCGCGTAGTGAGGCTAAAAATATTAACGAGCGTTCTCTTCTGGCGTGGTGCGGAAATCCTCATTATCGCGTTATTCCCGTTTGCGATAGCGTCGAAGAAAAGCTTGATATTCTTCTCAAAGAAGTTAAAGCATTTTTAGGTATTCCGAAACCTTTGGAAATAGAGCGTAAGTTTTTGATAGAGTATCCTGATACAGATTATCTGATGTCTCTTGTTTGTTCAAAGTCCGAGATTGAACAGAGCTATATGATTGGCGAAGAGGGCAAATTCCGCCTGCGTAAGCGCGGAGAAAACGGCTCATATATTTACATTAAAACCGTTAAAAATAAAATTTCAGATACAACAAGGGAAGAATTTGAAACTCGTCTTACCGAAGATGAGTATAATGAACTGATAAAAAATAATGTCTGCACAGGCTCAATAAAAAAAGACAGATATTGTCTTATGTACAACGGTACATATTATGAAATAGATATTTTTCCTTTTTGGAAAAAACAAGCCTATATTGAGGTAGAGCTTTTGTCTGAGGATGATAAGGTTATTTTACCTGATTTTATCAAAGTAATCCGTGAAGTTACCTATGATTCAAGGTATAAAAACAGCTCACTTTGCAGAAGTATTCCCGACGAAGATTAAAATTTTTTTAATACCGCTAAAAGTATTGACAAATTCTTTCTCTTTCGCTATAATAGATAGGCTGATTAGGTGTATACCAGATTTATATTTGCGCCAATAGCTCAGCTGGATAGAGCAACTGCCTTCTAAGCAGTAGGTCAGGGGTTCGAGTCCCTTTTGGCGCGCCATATGGTGGGATTAGCGTAGTTGGTTAACGCGCCAGTTTGTGGCACTGGAGACCACCGGTTCGAATCCGGTATTCCACCCCATAAATGATCCATTAGCTCAGTTGGCAGAGCACTTGACTTTTAATCAAGGTGTCCGGAGTTCGAATCTCCGATGGATCACCAAAACGAGAGCAGTCCCAAGGACTGCTCTTTTATTATACATCGGAGATTCGAAGCCGACCGTCAAGAAAATGCTCCTGTGGAGCATTTTTAGGGAGGAGCGTTGATGAAAACATTTCCCATTAACGTGAACCGCACAAACGAGATGAACGTTGGTAACGCAGAACCACTCCGATGGATCACCAAAACGAGAGCAGTCCCAAGGACTGCTCTTTTATTATACATCGGAGATTCGAAGCCGACCGTCAAGAAAATGCTCCAGTGGAGCTTTTTTACCGATGAAAATAATACATACAAATTGTCATCCTGAGCGCAGCGAAGGATCTTAAAAGATTCTTCGCCATTTTATTTCTCAGAATGAGAGCTTTACTTAATATAATGATATCCTTATTACGGCGTCTCAATATTCCTTGAGACGCCTGTTTTAATGCTTTTTGTTGTGTATATTAAATAAATTGCATAGTTATTTTTTTGTACTTATGTCAATTGCCGAATAATGTATAAATATAGTATAATCAATATGTATATTTATATAATGGATTATTATGTATCTACATTTATTTGGGTGATAATATGAAAAACTTAAACTCTATAAAAATACTTAAAAAATTTGTTTCACTATTGCTAGTGCTTACGGTAATAGCGGGACTTTTCTTGACGTTTGATGTTAGTGTATTTGCGGAGGAAGAACCCGCCACAGGCAGTGATATCCACGCTATCCTTTATTATATTGATCCGCAGAAGAAGCTTGCAAACGGTAGTATTGATACAGCAAAGAATCTCGAGTTGATTTTTCAGCGTGGAGGTACAGTTGATTCGACTAAAACCGTGTGTGAGCATTATACTAACTTTGCCGATACACAAAATACCACGGCACCGTGGGATAGCTATCGCGGAAATGTTATGAAGGTTGACGTTAAGGACAAAATTGCGCCTACGAAAATGGGCGCTTGGTTCCTGCGAATGAGCAATTTGACTAGTGAGAATCTCTGCCATCTTGAAAACATCGACACCTCAAATGTAACGTATATGTCGTTCACCTTTGAGAATATGGGAAGCCTTACAGAGCTCGACCTCAGTTCATGGGATGTTTCAAAGGTTCAAAAGTTCCAGGAGACGTTTTGCAGTGACTCCTCTCTCAAAAAGATTAATATTTCTACCTGGACAATGGCTGCGAATAACTATTCGCCCAGCTTCCTTCAGGGCTGCTCCTCGCTTGAGGAGATTGACCTATCAGGTCTTGATATGAAAAAAGCCGATAAAATGGTTAGTATGTTTGGCGGTTGCACGAACCTCAAAAGCATAAAATTAGGCAAACTGACAACCAATAGCTGGGCCCAGCTTTCTAAATTATTTATAAACTGTTCAAATCTTGAAGAAGTCGATTTAAGCAAGTGGGTAGTTCCGAAGGTTGGTACTTTTTTGGAAACTTTTTCGGGTTGTACCAACTTAAAGAGAGTTAACTTCGGACCCGCTGAAAACTGGGGCCCTTCTGAAAACTGGTGGTCAAACAACGGACATCTTGAAATGGCGTATGAAAAAATGTTCAAAGACTGCGTATCGCTCGAGAGTCTTGACCTCACCTGCGTAAAGGGCGCGTTAATATGCCACTCAATGTTTCAGGGATGCACAAATTTAAAAGAAATTAATCTCAGCTATGCGGGCAAAGGTGTAGAAAGCAGAAGCGGTTATACCTCGGGCGCGCCGATTGATCCTGACTTAACGACTAAAGCTAATATATTTGAGGGCTGCGAGGAGCTGTCATGGATTAAGCTCAGCGCCGAGGGCTGGCCTGCCGCTGGTAAAGGCGGAACCAGTGTTCCTCCTAAATCATCATGGAGAAAAATTGACGAGCCTAATAAGGACTTAAAACTTTCCAGCGATGAGCTTTTCTTGAATTTTCAGAATAGTTACGCGGGAACATGGGTTGCCGATGCATTTATTACGTTTAAGGGCAACGGCGGTACTCCCAACTTCCAGACTGTAGACGGCGCTAAGGATGTTGAGCTTTCCTATGATGAAAGCGAAATTACAGCGTCGAGAAACGGATATGATTTTGACGGCTGGTGGACTGAAAAAACAGGAGGTTCACAGGTTCATAATGGAGATACAGCCGGACAGTGGGCATACTATGCTCACTGGAAAGAACATAAATACAACCTCGTTCTCGACGGCAACGGCGGTACCGTTCCGCTTGATTACAGCGGAGACGGTATTGTATCCGAGGACAGAAAGACTATTACATTCAATAACCTGAAATATACGCAATTCCAGGAATTGAGCAAGCAGATGTTCTTTATAAATGAGAATTCCGTGCTCGCCAGCTGGAACACACGTAAAAACGGCAAGGGTACCCTGTATTACTCAGGTGACTCCGTAAACAAACTCGCCGAGGCTGACGGCGCTACAGCGACTTTATTCGCGCAGTGGCACGAGCCCGAGGCAATTATCAGGTTTGTCTCAAACGGCGGCTCTGAAATCAACAACAGAGAGTACAACGTAAACGATACATACGGAGACATCCCCGAATCCTACAAAGTGGGGTACACCTTTATGGGTTGGTACACCGCCCCGAATGAACAGGGTGTGGAAACAAAAATAGAGAGCGACAGCGTCGTAACAGGCTCTCAGACTCTTTATGCTAAGTGGGAGAAAAATCCGCTGGTAACATTTAATGCTAACGGCGGAAAAATCAACGGTGAGAACACCGCTACAAAGGTTTATTCCTACAATTCAACTATAACCAAATTTCCTGTTCCCAATAACGGGTCGGCAACATTAAAGGGATGGTATACAGCTGCGTCAGGCGGCACAAAAGTTGAAACTTCCACAGTAGTAACTGACGATATTGAATACTTTGCGCAGTGGGGCTGGAAACCTAAGTTTGAAACCAACGGCGGCTCTTATATCACATATCCGACAGGCGGATACGAGATATCTGACAGTGCAATCTATACAATAGGTATTCTGCCCGAGGTCGAAAAAGATAACAGTCAGTTCGACGGCTGGTATTTCGGTGATACAAAGATTACTGACGGAGCTACAATTGACCTTTCGTCAAGCAACATCGTAACAGCGCACTGGATTGATACCGTCGAGCATACGGTTACACTGAAGTACGGTAACGGAATGGCTGACGGAACAATTAAGGTTTATGACGGAGAAGCTGTCGGTCAACTCCCGTCGCCTAAGAAAGACGGCTGTAATTTTGAAGGCTGGTACGACGACAATGATGAACAGTATACTTATAGTACCGTTATAACCGATGATGTAACTCTGACAGCAAAATGGACACAGAAGGACGTTACGGTTACCTTTGACCCCTGCGGCGGTACAATGGTAGACAACAATACGGTTAATGTTGTACACGGGCAGTCTATTCCGTCGATTCCCGGCGTTAATTATCTTAACAACAAGGGAGAAATCCAGTATCGTTTCGGCGGCTGGTTTACTGAGCCGAACGGCGGCGGAACCCAGCTTACTACAACTACGCCTATTAATGAAAATACTACATATTACGCCAAGTGGCTCGACTTAAGAACCCAGTCTGATGATGACTATGTATATTCCATTCACTGGGCTACTATATCAAATACAGAGGTTACAAATACCGGCGGACACCTTGTGTTCCACCCGACAGTTAAGGGTGATATTAACGCCAGACTCTATATCTCTATTGAGAAACCGAACGGCGGAACTCTTAATCTCCCCGCTAATAGTCTGGAAATAAAAATCCCCGCCAGTCTCTTTGACAGCGACAAAGAGAAGAACAATCTTTCATCATTCTTCAACGCTTCTGACAGCGAGGATATAAAGGCAAAATATTCCGACGACGGTCAGAGCATTATACTCTATAACCCGAGTCCGATTACTCAGAATACAATTCTTGCTCCGGAGTTCAATGTATCTCCCACAGTACTAAAGGGCGGATATACCGATGATAACGGATATTATCGCGGTGATTACTTTAGTAAGACTTTTGAAGTCGATGTTGATATTGCGGAGGTTACCGTAAACAACGTAACTACGCCGTCTCATCACTACGAAAGAACTATGGGACTGGAGGTTCATACCAACTCAACTACAACCGTCAGCAAGGCGAGAGCCGATGTATCGATGAACTGGGATACAGATTGGGGTCCCACTCCTCCTGACGCAAACGAGTACTTCTATGTAGTATGGAGCCTTAGCTCCACTAACACAAACTGTAACCAGCCTTATAAGCTGAAGTGGAGCGAGGATACTATTCACGACGGTTCTGTCGTCTATTCCGACCCCGAGCTTAATACATGGTCGGAAACATACACTTCCGACGGAACCCATACATCTCAGGTTGTAACAAAACACAGGCGCGCCGACGTACATAACGACGGCGATGAATGGGCAAAGGTTAAAAACGAAGCCATACTCAGCGTTCTGTGGAACGGTGAATATGAACAGCAGTTCAGAGCCTCACGTACAGCTGAAGTCTATGTTCCTATGGAAGGCTCGGGAAGCTTCACCTATGCTAAAAACATTCCCGATTACAGCAACCAGAATAAACACAGTATAAACGGCGGACAGGAACTTATCTTGAACGGTGAACCTAATCTTATGTCTTTCCCGTATGAGATAGGTTATCTCGAAAACAAAAACACCGATAACCCGACATGGAACGCCGAAGCGGAAACATACAAGACAACTCCGCGAACTATAGTGATTGATGACGGTAAAGCGGGAGACGTTATGTTGTCAACCGACTACGGTTCAGATTCGCGTACGTGGAATTCACAGTATATCAAACAGCTTAACCAGAGCGACTATTATTTCTCAAAACTTGATATCAGCCTTACGGAATACGACGCCGTTTATATGGATGGGAAATGGACTAATCCGTATGAGAATACCGATATTAGCAGCTACGGAGAAATAATTGTTTACGCCAGAACCGCGGACAGCGATAAGCTCGAGATTGTTCGCAAGCTGAAGGGCGTTAACGGGGCAGAGGTTACTTTGCCTGAGAATACCGTTTACTTTAAGGTGGAGCATACTTCGGACTACTTAACCACAAAGCTTGATGTTAACCCGACACTTTATCTGACCGATTCAAACCACGTCCGTTCGCTTGTTTCGGATGACGTTGCCGAAAAGCGCGAGACAATCGTAATGAACAAGTGTCGCCTCACCACTACACGTGAGGGTGAGGAGCCTGTAGTAACCGAGTCCACAAAGGACGGAGCTTGGCGCAGTATGTATCTGCTCAACATAAGCTCAAGCACACTTTACGCCGCTAAAAACTGTTCGTACAGCAACGCGGTATATGAGGAAAATTCTACCGAGGAATTCCCTGTTGTTATTGCCGGTTGGAATTATAACAACAGCGTGCGCGGATACAAAAAATACATCAAGTCCGGCATATTCAACGACCTTTTGCCCAAGGATTGTACTGTTGACAAAAGTACTGTATTTGTACGACCGCGTGAATCAAACACGACGGCTCTTACTTCCACATCAACTTCTTACTGGGCAAATTATTATAACAGCGAAAGCTTAAAGGCAACGCTGCCTGAAGGATATTTCTCCGTTACATTTAAGGATAACTGGGAAGGCTCGGGCAGAACGATGATGACGATTAATGTCAACTCACCCGACGGTCAAAAGTATACAGGCTTTGATGTCTTCTATAAAATGAAGACAACCTACTCAAACATTAATATCTACGGAATTAACCTTATTAACTCCGTTTCATTTACAGATACAACCAACGGTCAGAGTTCACCTGACGCAAGAGTAGGCACTAAAAATGTTCTTGACTCAAAGTCAAGTCCCTATTATAACTCAATCGACAGTCCTCAGACTGCCTACGCTACCGATAAAACAAACCTCATTCAGCCTCCTAAGTTCCAGTACGGAGCTGACTCAAACGTAAGAGCTGAGGGTTCGGTTTACTCAAAGCACGAGGTAGTCGGTCTGAATAAGGAATATAACTACAATGTTATATTTACGGGCGGCGATACGAGTAAAACAGCTAACCTCATTTTATATGATGTTATAGAAAAGCAGATTGACGGTCCGACATCCGAATGGCACGGCGAGTTCAGGTCTCTTGACATTTCGTCAATAAAAGAGCTCGACAGCGCGGATGGAAACGGAAAGTGTAATCCGATAGTTTATTATTCAACGAAGGACAAGGATTCATTCACAGAGGATGACTTGGACATCACCAAAACGGATATTTGGACTACGGTAAAACCCGCCGATGACCAAATAACGGCTATCGCTATTGATTGCCGTGAAACGACCTCAGGCGGAAGTTTTGTTCTTGATACTAAAAAGAGTATCGGATTCAACGTGAACCTGCACTCACCCGCGTCGGAAAGACAAAGTGAGCTTGAAACCTACAACGAGGCTATTATCAAGGGTAAGATTGTAGACTTGAATGTTCCGATTATATCGAAAGCGCGTACAGGCGTTACTCTGCGTTTCGCTAATCCTAAGTTTGTAAAGTCCGCTTTCCCCGAGTCGGGAACTGAGTCAAAACCCGAAAGTGTTGTTAAGGGCAGTGTGCTTGAGTATGTGCTCAAGATTACTAACCCCGATAAAGAGCTTGAAATGAACGATATTGTGCTTGAGGATGTTTTCTCCAACACAATGAAGTTCAACAATACAATCAAAGTTCAGATTGGCAGCGGCGATGTTATCCCGATTTCTCAGGCGGCTCGAATCAGCTCGTACAGCGTAAAGGATGAAGGAAATAATACGATATTTACCGCTACAATTTCCTCGCTTAATCCGGGCGAAACGCTGGCTATTACTCTGCCTGTAACGGTTACGGATGAAATCGGAACTCCGATTAATAATGTAGCCCGTGTAAAATCTATCAACGGCGTTGATTATGACATCGAGAGCAACGGAACCTATCACGTTGTAAGCAACTGTAAGGTCAAGGTTCTTAAGGTTAACGGACAGGGCAAACCGCTCGCGGGCGCTGTTTTGCAGATTCTCGATGAAAACAAGCAGGTTGTCAGTCTTACCAATGACGGTAAGAATTATTGCACACAATTTACGTCTACCGATGAGGTTATTCATTATAATTTAAATCCCGGAACTTACTATGTTCACGAGGTTTCTGCTCCTGAAGGCTTTACAAAGAGCGGCGATATTAAATTCTCAATTGACGACGAGGGTATTATTACCGTCGGAAACGAGGAAGTAAGCCACATTTCCGTATCTAATACACCTGATTACAAGGTTATTTTCCACGAAGGCAGAACTGACGCGCAGGCTGTTGATTGCACAAGGGTGTTCAGAGTATATGAGCCCAATGAGCTTAACAGCGATAAGTCCATTACTCACTTCTACGATATTCCCAGCTTCGCCGGAGACGAGTATGTTTTCGCGGGTTGGTATCACAACAGCGGATATACGGAGTTGAATAAAAATACTGTAAGCAGCAGTGCCTCAATCGCTTCAGATTTTGAAAGCGATAAGTACACCGCCAGGAATTCGGACTATCACCTTTATGCAAAGTGGATAAAGGTTGGAAAAATAAATAAAGACAATGCCGACTCAAATGTTATTGAAGGAGATCAGTACCGCGGATTCGGTCTCGCGGGCGTTCAGATACGCGACCCGAAAATGAACGATTCCAACTATGGTAACAAAATTACACCAAGCGGTATGAGGTTTGTCACTTCAATAAGCGAGGATTTACTCCGTCAGATCGATGAGGTTTCCGATAAGCAGGTGCGCACCGAACAAAACCTCACCGAAAATGTTGAGTATGGTTATGTCGCGGCGGCAAAAGAAAATATTGACGCTTTTGTCAACCATTATAAAGTCGTTCCAAATGAATATTCATTGCAATATAAGGGAGAGAACGTCAATGGCGTAAATACGCTCGGTACGGATATTAACAGCCGAAGCGCTGAAACCGACTTCCGTTATATTACCAATGTTAACTGTACATCTACTCATCAGATAAACGGCAAACAGAACGGTGAAGGATTTGTCAAGGATGACCATAGAAACTTCACAAATTACCGTTTGTATACTCTTGTAGTAACCTATGAGGGCGACAGCGCGTCCAAGAAAGGCGACAACATCGACGCGAGAGCTTACATACGTTATTATGATGCTAACGGTAAACTTAGAGTGTTCTACAATAACTATAACAAAACACAGTATTACGGCGGATGTATGTGTAGCTTTAATCAAGCGAGTATGTCTATGAGCGAATAATCTTTTGCAATAGTTTTAAACAAAACTAAATAAAATTAAGGCAGCCAAAAGGCAATATCATTTAGTTAAGGAACAAGACACTCACGAAAAGTGGGTGCCTTGTTTTTTTTGAAACAATTTTAAGAAATTTTTAATAAAAGGCTTGAC
>CACZYC010000031.1 GCA_902785365.1 uncultured Ruminococcus sp.
GCTGTGCAAAAATAAGGAGTTAAAGGACAGTGCTCCAAGCTGTCCGCATAACGACTATATTTTTGTACTGGGGAAGTTCTCCGAAGATGGAACGTCTCTGCCCGACCACCACTGACCACTGATCACTGACTACTGACTACTAAAAAAAGGCTGACCTTCGGGTCAGCCTTTTGTTTTCTTATTCTTCAAAGAATTTATCGTGGATAGCCGTTACAGCTCTGTCGGCGTCCTTTTTGTTGATAAGTACGGAAACCTTAATCTCGGATGTGGCAATCATCTGAATGTTTATCTGCGCGTCATAGAGCGCCTCAAACATCTTTGTCGCTACTCCCGCGTGGCTCTCCATACCGGCGCCTACAATTGAAATTTTGGCAACCTCGGTGTTGCACACGATTTCTTTAGCGCCGATGTTCTCAACATAATCCGCGAGAACATTTTTGGCTTCCTCCGCTCTGTCGGCGCTTACCGTAAAGGAGATGTCTTTCTTGTTGTCGTGTCCGATGGACTGCAGGATAATATCTACGTTGATGTTCTTTGCCGAAAGCTTTGAAAACAGCTTGAACGCAAGTCCCGGCTCATCGGGGATTCCGATTACTGATAAACGCGCTACCTCGGTGTCCTTGGCAACGCCGCTGATTAACATTTTTTCCATTCTGCTTTTCTCCTTTACTATTGTACCCGGGGCCTTGACCAGGCTGGAAAGAACCTCGAGTTCGATGTTATACTTTTTAGCCATTTCAACCGAGCGGTTGTTAAGCACCTGAGCGCCCATTGTCGCGAGCTCGAGCATTTCGTCATAGGAAATATCCTTGAGCTTTCTCGCGTTCTTGACCTTTCTCGGGTCGGCTGTGTAAACGCCTTCAACGTCGGTGTAAATCTGGCAGAGGTCGGCGTGCATAGCCGCCGCTATCGCGACAGCGGAGGTGTCGGAACCGCCGCGTCCCAGTGTTGTGATATCGTCATACTTTGACAGCCCCTGGAAGCCCGCCACGATTACAATACGCTTTTTGTCGAGCTCCTTTCGGATACGGTTGGGCTGAACGCGTCTGATACGTGCCGAGGTGTAAGCCGAGCTGGTCTGGAAACCCGCTTGCCAGCCTAAAAGCGAAACTACGGGATATCCAAGCTTTTCGATTGCCATAGCCAGCAGCGAGATTGAAATTTGTTCGCCTGCCGCCACAAGCATATCGCGCTCACGCTTGGAAGCGTTGGGGTTTATTTCCTGACCTTTCGCGATAAGCTCGTCGGTTGTATCGCCCTGAGCGGACACTACGACGACAACATCGTTGCCCTTGTCGTAGGTCTCGGTCACAATACGGGCAACATTAAACACCCGCTCGGCGTCCGCGACCGAACTGCCGCCGAATTTCTGTACTATTAAACTCATCTGATTACTCCTTATATTACAGTTGAAAGTGGAAAACCAAGCCCTCCCTTGGGGGAGGGTGGCACGCCGTAGGCGTGACGGGAGAGGGTCCACTTGTTTAAAAAGTTCCTATCTCATGTTTTCTTAGCAGACTGAAACAAGGTTTGAACAAAGTCGGATTAATGCAAAAGTCGGTGCACTTAACTATCAATATTGATATAGTACTGACTTACGCCTACCCTCTATCGGTTTTGTCATTCTCTGCGAGAACGCCAAAACCACTTTTTCCCTAGCGGGAGACGGCAACCCTTTTGTCCGCTTTGCGGACATTTCCCCTAGCAGGGGAATTTCCCCGGGGGAAAGCTCATTTGCTTGCTTACAAATCGCCTATTCTTATCTTGGACAATATATTGAGACCTTTTGTTTTTGTCTCGAATTCCTTAACGGTCATTACGGGTGTAACAGCCGCGATATTCGCGCCGTTGGAGATTATTTTGATATCGCTGCCAAACACCTTTTTGAGTTCAGTTTCGGCGGAAGCCTCAACACGAACGTACATAGCTGTTTCGCTTTCCTCATAGGGGAGAACATTCTCGTTGCTGCCGTCAACCCAGAACAGGAACTTTCTTCTCTTGAGGTGTTTTACACAATCCACAATATCGGCTACAACCGCGCTGGCGGTAGGCATTGAGCCCGCGCCTTTGCCGTAGAATACTACGTCGTCAGTGCAGTCGCCGCGAACCATAATTCCGTTGAACTCGTTGTCGATGTTGGCGAGCTGGCTTGACTTTTTGATCATCATCGGAGCTACGAATATATCGAGCTTGTCGTCGTCAAGCTTTTTAACGTCGCCGATCAGCTTGATAACGCTGTCAAACTTTGTGGCGAATTTGACGTCCTCGAGTGTGATTTTGGTTATACCTTCCGTATGTATGTTGTCGGGGTAAACGTGTTTGCCGAATGTGAGCGAGGCAAGAATACAAATCTTGCGTACAGCGTCGTATCCTTCAACATCAGCTTCGGGATTGCGCTCGGCGAATCCGAGGTCCTGAGCGAGCTTCAAAGCGGAATCAAAGTCCATTCCGTCATCAATCATCTTTGTGAGGATGAAGTTTGTAGTGCCGTTGAGGATACCCGCGATTTCCATTACGTTGTTAGCGACAAGGCACTGGTTAATCGGTCGGATAATCGGAATACCGCCGCCTACCGACGCTTCAAAAAGGAAGTTGAGGTTGTTTTCCTTGGCAATCTGCAAGAGCTCCGCGCCTTTTGCCGCCACAAGCTCTTTGTTGGAGGTTACAACGCTCTTGCCCGCCTGCAAAAGCTTCTTGGTATATTCATACGCGGGATGCAGTCCTCCCATAACCTCGGCAACCACACGAATTTCAACGTCATTCAAAATTTCGTCAAAATCCTTTGTGAATTTGTCGGCATAGGGAAGGTCGGGGAACTCGCGCAGGTCGAGAATCTTCTTGAGGTGGATTTCTTCGCCTACCGCTGAGTAAAGCTTCTGTTTATGTGATGTTATAATACTGGCAACGCCCGAGCCTACAACTCCGTGTCCCATTATAGCAATTTCTACCATTTTACTGATTTCCTTTCGTATTTATTCATTGTCCGCGGCTTTGGTTTCCTCCGCCTGAGGTTGAGTTTGTTCGGCTTGAGTAGGCTTGTCGTTTCCTCCGCCGTTTCCTCCTCGGTTGTTTTCGGTAGCCGCCTGAGTTTCATTAGCGGGCGCTTCCGCCGCGTCTGCTCTGGTCGGCTTTTCGGCTGAGTTGCCGCCTGTCGGTCCTGTTGTGTTGCCCGCGTTCGCGTAGCCTGTGTCGTTGTAGTTGTTTACATACATACCTGAGTTGTCAGGCATATTGTCCTCGGTGTAATAACCCAGGTACTGTCCGTCGCTCGCGCCGTCCGTGTTGTATACCGCTCCGTTAGAGGGGTTATAGTTGGCTTTGATAATGGAGCCTGGCATTGTGTAGCTCTTTTGCTTTTTGCTTTCAAGGTAATGTCCCATAACATCCCTGAACAGGGTGGTGGCAACCATCTGCCCTCCGACGGAAATCGTTTGCGGGTTGTCAAATCCTGTCCATACGGCCATTGAGGCGTAGGGGCTTGTTCCGCAGAACCATGAATCCTTATCTTCATCGGTAGTACCTGTTTTTCCGATGATATCCCAGCCGTCAATACGCGCGTTTGCCGCGTTTGTGTGTGAGCTGTACGTAATATTATAATGAAGCAGTCTGTTCATAATGTAAGCCGTTTCGGCTGAATAGGCTTCTTTTGGAACAGAGTCGCGGTTGTCTATGATAATGTTGTCCTCCGAGTCGGTAACATACAGATAAGTGTAGGGCTTATAGTATTTTCCGCCGTTACCCATATAGGTGAAAGACGCCGCCATTTCTCTGACGGTTACGCCGCCCGTAAGACCACCGATGGAGAGTCCGCCCGCGTTGTGCTTGTCGCTCTCGGCAAGATGCTCAAAGCCCTGCAGAGTTAATACCTGGTTGTAAGCCGCCTCGGGAGTTATGGAATTCATAACCTGAGCGGCTGTCGCGTTCGCCGACCATTCAATAGCGTCGGGCAGAAGCATATTACCCTTATACCCCGCGTACCAGTTGTTAGGACCGGAGATGAAGTTGCCGTCAGCTCCGACCTTATATTTTTCAAGCGGTTCATCCTTTACGACCGAGCTGTAACACAACTTGTGGCGCTCAATAGCGTAGGGATAAACGACTACGGGTTTGATTGATGAACCGGGTTGGAGTACCGAGTCGGTAGCGCGGTCAAATACAAGGTTCTGAGTTTTCTCCTGAGAAGATCCTGTGGTCGCTATGACCGCTCCGTTGAGGTCAATCAGCGTTGCCGCGCACTGCAGTCCCTCGTCGCCGTTAATGTTCTTGGCGGCTTTTTCAAGGTAACTCTGCATTTTGGTGTCTACGGTAGCGTAGATTTTAAGTCCCTCGGTGAAAACCTTGTCCGACGCCGCTTTCTCACTTATGTTGTAATAAACGGCGAGGTCTTTGGTGAGGTCGTTCTGGAGCTCATCCATAAACCAGTTCTGAATCTTGCCCGCGTTTACGGCGGTGGACTTGTTGCTCTTTTTGAATCCGATGAATTTCAGCTTGTCGGATTCTTCAATCGCCTTATGGTATTCTGCTTCGGTTATCTTCTTCTGGTCGAGCATTTCGTAGAGGACAACCTCGCGCCTCTTTTGGTTTTCCTCGGGATAAACAAGAGGATTATACTTGCTCGGGTTCTGTGTAATACTGGCGATTGCCGCGCACTGGGCGAGAGAACACTTGTCGATGTTCTTGCCGAAGTACAGGTTGGCGGCGGCCTGAACGCCCTGGCAGTTATTACCGAAGTTTACTACGTTCAGATAAGCCTCAAGGATTTCATCCTTGGTGTACTCAGTCTCAAGCTTCAGCGCCCTTACAATCTCGCGTATCTTACGATTAAGGGAAACCTCATTATCGTCCGAGATATTTTTGATGAGCTGCTGGGTCAGAGTTGAACCGCCGTAGCTGGACTTGCCGCTCGCGAGGTTGAGCATAGCGCCGAATGTACGTGTCAAGTCAACGCCGTTGTGTTCCTCAAAACGCTTGTCCTCGATAGCGATTACCGCGTCTTTCATATTGTCGGGGATTTTCTTGAAATCAACCCACACGCGGTTCTCCGAGTCGTAGAGGGACTGGTATTTTTTGTAGTTACCTTTACTGTTCTTGACGTAAATAAAGCTGGTCTGGTTGACGGATTTCGCCTTGAGGTCAATACCCGTGGGTTCGCTGGCTATTCCGATGAGATAAGCTGTCAGCGAAATGCCGATAATCACACCCGCGCATACCATCACCATAAGCACGGTAAACAGCGTCCTGCCGGCAGCCTTAAAGACTCTCTTAACGGGATGTTTCGCGCTGTCAAGCACAATGTTATGATCGGTAAATTTACTGATGTCTGTTTCACGCATAAGATTGTCACCTTACTTTACTGTTCCCTTTTAGGGAACCTGTGTTAAAACTTCTGAATTTTTTGATTTTGACATAAAATCACATACTAATACATTATTCTCTGATATTATAACACAACTGTACGAAAAAATAAACCTTTTTGTGTGTATTTTTTTCAATTTAATAATGAATAAAAGAACGTTTCGGGCAAAAAATGTTATTGAGGTGTATTGTAATGAAAAAAGTTGTCAGAATTGTTCTTTGCTGTGTTATCGGAGTTTACCTTGCAATCGGGACTACAAAGCTTGTCAGCGACGCGTTTTCGCTGCCCGCTACCAATATGGAGGTTGTAAGCAGGGCGGCGCGGGAAATTGAAACCATGACGAGCGAACAATCGGGCTATAAGGTAAAAACCGTCGGCGGGAAAATCGCGGTAGAGGATTTGAAAACAGGGGAGATAATTAATTCGACCGATACAAGAGTTGATATTCTCCCGCAAAAAGACCGAAATCAATTGAAGCAGGGAATTGTCGTCAAAACAAAATCCGAACTCAGAAGCGTGCTTGAGGATTTATGTAGTTAGTCATTTGTAAGAAAGTGTATAAATTGTGACATTTTAGCATTGACTATTTCACCCTTATATAGTAAAATTAATTATGTATATTGTTATAATGAGTAGCTATGTGCTCTAATTATTTTACCGAAAGGGTGATACATAATGATATCCACAGTTATCAACGAAAAACTCGGAATAAAATATCCTATTTTTCAGGGCGGTATGGCTTGGGTAGCCGACGCTTCCCTTGCCGCGGGTGTCAGCAACGCGGGCGGTTTGGGACTTATCGCCGCTATGAATTCCAACGGTGAACAGCTCCGCGCTGAAATAAAGAAGTGCAAGGAGCTCACAGACAAACCGTTCGGAGTTAATATTATGCTTATGAGTCCGTTTGCCGACGAGGTTTCCGACGTTGTTGTCGAGGAAGGCGTCAAGGTCGTTACCACAGGCGCGGGCAACCCCGGTAAATATATGGAAAAATGGACAGCCGCGGGCATCAAGGTTATTCCCGTAGTTCCCTCCACTGCGCTCGCCAGACGTATGGAGAAGCTGGGAGCTTTCGCTGTAATCGCCGAGGGCGGCGAGAGCGGCGGCCACGTGGGCGACCTCACGACTATGGCGCTTGTGCCTCAGGTTGTTGACGCGGTAAGTATTCCCGTAATCGCGGCGGGCGGTATCGCTGACGGTAGACAGGTCGCGGCGTGCTTTATGCTCGGAGCGTCGGGCATACAGGTCGGCACACGTTTTCTTGTTGCCGAGGAGTGTACTATCGCTCAGGAGTACAAGGATAAAATATTAAAGGCTAAGGACATCGACACGGTTGTCACGGGCAAGCGTCTGGGACACCCTGTAAGATGTATCAAGTCGAGCTACACCCGCGAATATACAAAAATGGAGTATGACTCAAGCAGTTATTCCGATGAAGAACTCGAAGCCAAGGGCGCGGGAGTGCTGCGTCTTGCGGCTCGTGAGGGCGACGTCAAGAACGGCTGCGTGCTCGCGGGACAGGTTGCTTCCATGGTTAAGAAGGAAGAACCCGCGAAGGATATTATTGAGGATTTATTCAGCAAGGCTGAGGAAGTTTTGGGCGGTGCCGCGAAATGGGTAAAATAGCTTTAGTTTTTTCGGGACAGGGCGCTCAGTATGTCGGAATGGGCAAGGAGCTTTACGATAACAGTAAGGCGGCAAAAGCGGTGTTTGACACCGCGGACAGCATACGTCCCGACACCTCAAAGCAGTGCTTTGATTCCACTGCCGAGGAACTCTCGGTCACAATAAATACCCAGCCGTGCGTATTTACGGTTGATTTGGCGGCGGCAAGAGCTGTTGCCGAAAAAGGTATAAAGGCTGACTGCGTCGCGGGATTCTCGCTCGGCGAGATTGCCGCGCTGGCTTTCGGCGGTATGCTCAGCGACGAGGAAGCTTTCAGGCTCGTGCGCAGGCGCGGCGAGCTTATGGACAAGGCGGCAAAGGAAAACCCGGGCGCTATGCTCGCGGTTATGAAGCTTTCCGCTGACAAAATCGAGGAGATTTGCGCGGGATTTGACAGCACCTATCCCGTCAATTACAACTCTCCCGCTCAGACAGTAGTAGCCACAAAGGAGGAAAACGTCGACGCGCTTATCGAGGCTTTCTCCAACGTAAAGGGCAGAGCCAAACGCCTCGCGGTGAGCGGCGCGTTCCACTCTCCGTTTATGGCAAAAGCTGCCGACGGACTTATGGAGTATATGGAGAACCTGGAGATAAAAGCTCCCGAAATCCCCGTCTATTCCAACTACACCGCGAAGCCCTACGAGGGAGATTACAAGGCTCTCATCAAGGCTCAGGTTGAGAACCCCGTGCGTTGGCAGACAATTGTTGAAAATATGATAGCCGACGGCGTGGATACGTTCATCGAGGTCGGCGTGGGCAAAACTCTCACGGGACTTATCAAGCGTATCAACGGCGATGTAAAGGCGTTAAAAGTAGAGAATTCAGCTGATTTGGAAGCTTTAGAATTATAAAAGGAGAAAATGTTATGAATTTTTCAGGAAAAACTGCCGTAATTACAGGCGGCTACAGCGGAATAGGCAGAGCGGTTGCCGAGAAGCTCGCCTCCAAGGGGGCGGACATAGCTCTCGTGGGTATCGGCAGCGACGAGGACAAGCAGGCGGCTCTGAAAGCTGTCGGTGACCTCGGCGTTAAGGTTGAGGCTTATGACTGCGACGTCAGCGATTTTGCCGCGGGCGAGGCTGTAATCAAGCAGATTATCGACGAGTACGGCAAGATTGATTTTCTTATCAACAACGCGGGCATTACCCGCGACAAGCTTATGCTTAATATGACCGAGTATGAATTTGACGCGGTTATCGCTGTCAACCTCAAGGGCGCGTTCAATATGACCAAGCACGTCTATAAACCCTTTATGCGCCAGCGTTCGGGCAGAATCGTAAACCTCGCGTCTATCGTAGGCTTAAGCGGCAACGCGGGACAGGCTAACTACTGCGCCTCAAAGGCAGGCGTAATCGGTATGACTAAAGCCGTGGCCAAGGAACTTGCCGCGAGAAACGTAACGGTAAACGCCGTTGCTCCCGGTTACATAGACACGCCTATGACACAGGCGCTTTCCGACAAGGTCAAGGACGAAATCGCGGCTATGATTCCTATGAAACGCCGCGGACTTCCCGAGGATGTAGCGAACGTAATCGCCTTCCTTTGCAGCGACTACGCGTCCTATGTTACAGGCGAGGTCATCAGAGTTGATGGTGGAATAGCAATGTAGCGTTGCTAAAGCCCTCCCTTGGGAAATTCCCCTAATAGGGGAAATGTCCGCGAAGCGGACAAAAGGGTTGCCGTTCCTGCCAAGGAAAGGGTGCCGAGCAAAGCGAGGCGGGAGAGGGTCCATTTTTATTAAATACCTCTCTGTCATACGTCTGTTAAACAGACTGGAACAAGGTCTAAACAAAGTCGGAGTAATACAAATAGTCGGTGTACTTAACTATCAATATTGATATGATACTAACTAACGCCGACCCTCTATCGGTTTTGTCATTCTCTGCAAGAACGCCAAAACCACTTTCCCCCCGGGGGAAAGCTATTCAGAAAGGTTTGAGAAAATGAGTAGACGAGTTGTAGTAACAGGTCTGGGCGCTGTTACGCCCGTTGGTAACGATATACCTACAATGTGGAAGAATATGCTTGACGGCGTATGCGGTATCGACACAATCACTAAATTTGATACCGAGGGACTTGCCGTTAAAATCGCGGGCGAAGTCAAGGACTTTGACCCGACAACTGTTATCGAAAAGAGAGATGTCCGCAAAACGGATATGTACACGATTTTTGCTCTTGCCGCCGCTAAAGAAGCGGTCGAGGACAGTGGAATTATCGGTACGGTCGAGCCGAAACGTCTCGGTTCATACATAGGCGCGGGTATCGGCGGACTGTATTCATTTGTTGAAAATACACAGGCGTTTATCGAGAAAGGCCCCCGAAAGGTAAGCCCTCACTTTATTCCCAAAATGATAGGTAATATAGCGACGGGACAGATTGCGATTAAGTACGGCGCAAAAGGTCCCAGCCTTTCCACAATGTCGGCGTGCGCGTCGGGATCCAACTCGGTCGGCGAGGCTTTTCACGCTGTTAAGGACGGCTATGCCGACGCGGTTATCGCGGGCGGCGCCGAGTGCGTTGTTCATCCGCTGACGATAGCGGGTTTCTCAAATATGAAGGCTCTCTCCACTCAGGAGGACCCGAAGAAAGCCTCAATCCCGTTTGACGTCAAGCGCGACGGTTTCGTAATGGGCGAGGGCGCGGGTGTGCTTATTCTTGAGGAATACGAGCACGCCAAAGCGAGAGGCGCAAAGATTTATGCCGAGATGACAGGCTACGGCAACACATGTGACGCTTACCATGTTACGGCTCCCGAACCCGAGGGCGAGGGACTGGCTGAAGCAATCCGCATAGGATTCGCGGAAGGCGGCGTAACGGACGACGATGTTGTTTACCTTAACGCTCACGGAACATCAACTCCGATGAACGACAAGACAGAGACTATGGCGGTCAAATCCGCTCTCGGTAAAAAGGCTTATGATATCAGTATAAGCTCCACAAAGTCTATGACAGGACATATGCTCGGAGCTACGGGCGCGGTTGAAGCTATTGTAGCCGTTCTGGCTGTCAGCGAGGGTAAGATACCTCCCACAATCGGCACCGACGAGGTTGACCCCGAGTGTGACCTCGACTACACAATCGGCAAGGCGAAGGACAGAGAACTCACAGTTTCCGCGAGCACAAACCTTGGTTTCGGCGGACATGACACCTGCCTTGTGTTTAAAAAGATTTAGGAGGATATTTCAATGTTGGATATTGAAACAGTAAAGGAATATATAAAAGTTTTGGAGGAAAGCTCCCTGGCGGTTCTTGAAGTGACCGACGAGGAGGAGAGCATCCGTCTTGAAAAGCCGATGCCCGAGGCTCCCGCGGTTGTGAGCTGCGCTCCCGCTCAGGCTCAGACAGCTCCCGTTCAGACTTCCGCTCCCGGCGCTGTACAGGCTGACAGCGGCTCGCAAATCAAAAGCCCGATGGTGGGCGTGTTCTATTCTGCTCCCGCTCCCGATAAGCCCGCGTTTGTAAGCGTAGGCGACAAGGTTGAAAAGGGACAGGTAATCTGTATTATAGAGGCTATGAAGATTATGAACGAGGTTACTGCCGACAAGAGCGGTACGGTCTGTGAGATTCTCGTCGATAACGGCGACGTTGTGGAGTTTGACCAGCCTCTGTTTAAGTTGAATTAATTGTATGCCTTCCCTTGGGGGAAGGTGGGCAAATCGCCCCAAAGGCGATTTGGTCGGAAGAGGGTCCATTTTCTTAAAGACCTCTCTATCACACGTTTGATAAACAGACTGGAACAAGGTCTGAACAAAGTCGAATTAATACAGAAGTCGGTGCACTTAACTATCAATATTGATAAGATACTAACTAACGCCGACCCTCTATCGTCAGTACCATTCTCTGCGAGAACGCTACTGACACTTTCCCCCCGGGGGAAAGCTTAACAGAAAAGGTGATATTATGTTAAATCAGGAAGAAATTAAAAAGATAATTCCGCACCGCGACAATATGCTGCTCGTTCAGGAGGCGGAGAAAACCTCCGACACTACGTCTTTCGGCAGATACACCGTAAGTGGCGACGAGTTTTTCCTCAAGGGACATTTCCCGGGTAACCCCGTTGTACCGGGCGTTATCCTGTGTGAAATGATGGCTCAGTCGAGCTGTGTTATGCTTGCCGACAAGTGCGCGGGCAAAACTCCTTACTTTACAAAAATGAACAACGTAAAGTTCAAGGGTATGGTAAAACCGGGCGACACGCTCGAAACCGTATGCGAGCTTACACGCTCACGCGGAGATTTCTACTTTATCAGCGCCAAGGGTTCCGTGAACGGAAAGGTTTGCGTGAGCGCTGATTTCAGTTTTGCACTTATCTGACAACTAAATGGATGTGAAGAAATGTTTAGTAAAATTCTCATAGCCAACCGCGGGGAAATCGCGGTTCGTATAATCCGCGCCTGCCGCGAAATGGGTATTTCGACAGTCGCTATCTATTCGACTGCCGACAAGGAAGCAATGCACGTTCAGCTCGCTGACGAGAGCTACTGCGTGGGCGGCGCGAGGGTTGCCGACAGCTATCTCAATATGCCCGCCATTCTCACCGCTGCTGTTGCCAGCGGAGCTCAGGCTATCCACCCGGGCTACGGACTTTTATCCGAAAACGCGAAGTTCGTAAAGCTTTGCGAGGAATGTAATATAGATTTTATCGGCCCTACGTCCGAGATGATAAATCTTCTCGGCGACAAGGATATGGCGCGCAAAACCATGAGAGAGGCGGGAGTGCCCGTCACTCCCGGTACCGACGTTCTCGAGGATGTCGAGAGCGCGAAGGTGCTCGCCGATGAGGTCGGTTATCCTCTGCTTATCAAGGCGCGCTCAGGCGGCGGCGGACGGGGAATCAGACTCGTAAACACCGCCGAAGAATTTGAAAACGCGTATAACAGCGCTTATGCCGAGGCTGAGTCGGCTTTCGGCGACGGCGCATTGTACATAGAGAAATTTTTAAACCCCGTAAAACATATTGAAATGCAGCTGCTCTGCGACAAGCACGGCAACGCAATCTGCCTGGGCGAGCGTGAATGTTCAGTCCAAAGGCATAACCAGAAGCTTATCGAGGAGAGCCCGTCGCCCTCAATCTCGCCCGAAACACGCAAGGCTATGACAGAGGCGGCTATCAAGGCGGCTCACGCCGTTGGCTACAATTCGGTCGGCACTGTGGAGTTCCTTTACGACAAGGACGGAAATTTCTATTTTATGGAAATGAACACCCGTCTCCAGGTGGAACACGGCGTTTCCGAGATGGTTACGGGAATGGATATCGTGCAGTGGCAAATCAGAATGGCGGCGGGAACCGAGCTCAACCGAACTCAGGACAGCGTCTATACCCACGGTCACGTTATCGAGTGCCGAATCAACGCCGAGGACCCCGATAAAAACTACCGCCCGAGCTGCGGCAGAATTATGGGACTTCATATCCCGGGGGGCTCTTTTGTGCGCTTTGACACGGCTTTATATCAAGATTATGAGATTCCGCCGTTTTACGATTCAATGATTGGCAAGCTTATTGTTCAGGGACGTACCCGCGAGCTTGCAATCCGCAAAATGAAGATGGCTCTCTCGGAGCTTTCCATCCGAGGTATAACGGTCAACCGTGACCTTATGGTTGATATTCTTTCGGAGAAAGAGTTCATTGACGGTACATATACAACCGATTTTATGGCGGATTTTGAGAAGCGAAGAAGATAGGCTGTGCAGTTTTGAATTAGGCTTTCCTGTCATTCTGAGGAGCAAAGCGACGAAGAATCTTAAAGATCCTTCGCTACGCTCAGGATGACAGAGGAAAACGCTCAGGATGACACGTGTCAGAAAAAAAGTTAAGAGGTAAATTTATGGATTTATTCGCGTTTATAAAACCTAAAAACGAGCTTGAGCGTTCGGATGAAACCGACGTCAAGAAACCATATGTCCCCGACGAAATGTGGGAGAAGTGCCCCGAATGCGGCACACTCCTGCTCACAACGGACGTTGAGGAAAACTGTCAGGTATGTTCAAAGTGTAATCATCACTTCCGCATCAACGCGCGCAAGCGTATTGAACTGACAGTCGACAGGGACAGCTTTGTCGAGATGGACGCGGAGCTGGAAAGCGAGAACATAATAGATTTTCCCGGTTACGAGGAAAAGCTCGAAAAAAGCAAAAAGATCTCCAAGGAAAAAGAGTCTGTTATCTGCGGCACCTGCAAAATCGGCGGCGCTGAGGTTGTTATTGTCAGCATGAACTCAGAGTTTATGATGGGTTCAATGGGCTCAGTAACAGGCGATAAAATCACACGCGCGTTTGAGTACGCGACCGACAAAAAACTTCCGATTATTGTGTTCACAGTGTCGGGCGGCGCGAGGATGCAGGAGGGAATAATTTCCCTTATGCAGATGGCTAAAACCTCGGGCGCTGTTAAGCGTCACAGCGACGCGGGGCTGTTGTACATCACCGTGCTCACAGACCCGACCTCGGGCGGAGTTACGGCGTCGTTCGCTATGGAGGGCGACATCATCCTTGCCGAGCCCAAGGCGTTAATCGCGTTCGCGGGGCCGAGGGTTATCGAGCAGACAATCCGCCAGAAGCTTCCGCGCGACTTCCAGACAGCGGAGTTTGTGCAGAACAAGGGCTTTGTCGACAGAGTTGTCGACAGACGCCAGATGAGACAGACCTTATCGGATTTACTCAGAATACATAATTACGGGGAGGCGGAAATATGAGCGCATATGAAAAGGTGCTTGCCGCGCGCGACACCAAAAAACTGACCTCCGCGGATTATATACACGCGATGTTCGGCGAGAGCTTTATCGAGCTTCACGGCGACAGAAACTATGCCGACGACAAGGCTGTTATCGGCGGAGTAGGAATGCTCAACGAAATGCCCGTGACCGTTATCGGACTTGAAAAAGGCAGAAATACAATGGAGCGTATGGAGCGCAATTTCGGCGCGGCTCACCCCGAGGGTTATCGAAAGGCTCTCAGACTTATGAAGCAGGCGGAAAAGTTCCACCGTCCCGTACTTTGCTTTGTTGATACAAGCGGAGCGTTCTGCGGAATCGGCGCCGAGGAGCGCGGACAGGGACACGCTATCGCTACCAACCTTATGGAAATGATGGCGCTCAAAACTCCCGTGCTTTCAATCTTTATCGGCGAAGGCGGCTCGGGCGGAGCGATTGCTCTGGCTGTTGCCGACGAGGTCTGGATGATGGAGAACGCCGTTTACTCGGTAATTTCGCCCGAGGGCTGCGCGAGTATCTTATGGAAAGACAGCTCCAAGGCTCCCGAAGCTGCCGAGGCTCTCAAAATGACCGCTCAGGATTTGTTCAAGCTGGGTGTTGTAGAGCGTATTCTGCGCGAACCCGTTCAAGGCGACCAGAAGATGTTCGAGAGTTTGAAGCTCCTTATTTGCCGTACCTTTGAGAAAAATCTGGCTGTTGACGGCGAACGCCTCGCCGAGCTGAGATATCAGAGGTTCAGAAAGATAGGGAAAGTGAAGTAGTGGTCAGTGGTTAGTGGTCAGTGAATGTCGAGAACAAAACAATACTGTCATCCTGAGCGCAGCGAAGGATCTTTAAGATTCTTCGGCAAGCCTCAGAATGACAAATAATAGATATTGATACAATCGGGCACCGATGTATGAACTAATCCGATTTTTCCGTCCCGACCACCACTGCCCACTGATCACTGCCCACTGACAACTGTTTTATTCCATGAATAAAACCATTTCCTCATCCCATAATATGGTTGAGGTGATTTTATGTTATATAATGATATGCCAAAGGATTTTGAGATGTCGCTCGCGCAAAACTTCTGCGCCATGAAGTACGTCAGCGAGCTTCCGCCCCGCAAGCAAAGGCGGGTTGCCGAAAAAGCGAAAAAACTCAAAAATCAGGACGAAATGCGTGACTACATCATCGAGCTGGCGGGGAATTTGAAAGTATGATTTATCGAATTTTGATAAATTTTTATTGACTTTTCTTAAATACTGTGTTATACTCCCTTTCATAGAAGGGAGTTTTTTCTTTATGTCAAATCAAAAGCTTTCAGTATTATTAAAGATAATTATCGTCATTATGGCGCTTTTGGGCGTGGGGGCGTATGGTGTTGTATTGCCGTGGTCGCTGAGTACATTTGTCGAGCAATATCCTGAGTTCAGCTATTATTTTTATCCGTGGCTGATTTTTGTTTTTGTTACAGCCGTGCCTCTCTATGTGATTCTCGGACTGGGCTGGAAAGTGTCGGGAGAGATGAAGCACGATATGCTCTTTACAAAGAGCAACGCGAAAAGTCTTAGGCTTGTTGCCCTGTTTCTTTCGGGCGACGCGGTGTTTTTCTTTGTCGGTAATATAGTTTATTGGCTGATTAGTCTCAACTTTCCGGGGGTTGTAATCGCTTCCTTTGTCTTTTGCGTTTTTGTTGTGCTGATTTGCGGCGCTGTGTGGATACTCGCAGATATGATTGACAAGGCTAGCGCAATCCGCGAGGAAAACGAGAGTATTATATGAGGTGGCGGTATGATAGTAATTAATATTGACGTAATGCTTGCCAAAAGAAAAATGAGCGTGACAGAGCTCTCTGAAAAAGTAGGAATAACGCTCGTGAATATGTCTGTCCTCAAAAATGGCAGGGCAAAGGGTATAAAGTTCTCCACCCTTGACGCTATCTGCAAAGCCCTCGACTGCCAGCCGTCCGATATCCTTGAATACAGGGAAAGCTGAAAATGAAAAAGATTATAGTAATTTTATTGATTATCTGTATGTCGTTCAGTCTGGTTGGCTGCGCTTACAGGAAGGTTACTATTACTGACCCACAAGATTATCATAAAATTGAGACTTTGCCTGAAATCCGTGACAGAGAGGCACTTGAGATTTTTCCCGAGAGCATCAAAGACAAGGATGTGGATTTTTTCTATTTCCGCTGGGATTTGGGAATTATCGGCTGCGCGTCTGTAGAGTATCAGCTGTCTGTAAAGTATAATGAAACTGAGTTTGAAAAGGAATATGACAGAATCAAAAACTATCGCGGCGAGATGGTGTACTTAGAGGATGATGGCGAGCGTTGTATAAAAGAGCCGCTGGTATATGATGATGAGAATTTTTGCCTGCCCGCTTATGTAGCGGTTTTGGGTCATAACTCGACAAACGCGTATGTACTGGTTGATAAGGAAAACAAGATGATGCACTATATGTACTTGTGCGTACTTGAAAAAGATGATTTACATATAAACAGAAAATACCTGCCGAATGATTATTGTTATTTCGGCACTGTACCCGGTTTGTCATATTCGATTTATGAGGAAGTATAAATAATGAGGAAAATAGTTTGTTTAACGTCCTTAATGCTCGCGTTTATAATGCTGTCGGGGTGCGGGATAGGTTATGAATTCTTAAAGCTGAACAATAGCGATCCCGCGATTTTGGACGAGTATATAGATAAGGAAGAGCATTTTGACGACTTGGGCTGGATGGATTATACTGATTACTGCAAGTATATTTATTCCCAAAACGGTAAAGAACTGTTTAGAAAAAGCAAATTGTATAATAAAGTTGAAAGCTGTACCAAAGTAAAGAAATATATAGAGGACTTTAGAGAATGGATGGAAGCGGCTGACAGACTTGATGAATTTGATTTGAAAGCCGAACAGGTCACAAGGGATGATTTTTATCGTATTGAGGATAACCGCCCCGAGACAGACAGCTATAGCTTGTACTTTTTCGACAGCAAAAACAATACGTTATATTACTGCCACAGTAAGTGGTAAGTGTATTATTATGTATATATCTAAAAAACGGACAGGATAAAAATCCTGTCCGTTTAACTGTCTAAATTTATTTGTTTCTTACAGAAGTCCAGAAGATTCGGAATGTCATTGACAGCGGTTTCCCATATGCGTTCAATATCCATTGAACCATAGTCGTGAGCAAAAAGATTTCTCATCCCTATTATTGCCCGCCAATTCATTTCTGATTGGGTAGTAGATATGAATTTATCTGACAGCTTTTTGGAGAGCTCGCCGATTTGAAGAAGATTCATACTTACGGAATCACGCAAGTCATTATCGTTTTTGAATGTATCAAAATCACTGCCAAAACGGTCGAGAGATTTTTGAATACGTTCGCAGTGTTCTGATATATGGAGCAAAATGCTCTCATCACGGTTATGCTGCTTCATAAATCAACACCCGCTCTTTCTGTAAAACATCCTTGAAGCTGTTATCAATGTTGTATTTCAACGATTTTTCAGTCAGCAGGTCAAGTTCTTTGCCGAGAGCGTCCTCAAGATCGGCATATAGTCCGCCGAGGGCAAACATACCTTTTAAAGCTGATGCGTCAATACACAAATCTATATCGCTGTTTTCATCAGCGTCTCCGCGCGCGTAAGAGCCGAAAAGGTATACTTTGTCAACGCCGTAACGAGAAGCGATAGGCGTAATTATATTCTTTATTTCATTAAGCGTGTAAATTTTGCTGTTCATTAGTATACCTCCTTTTTTACTGACTAATAAGAACCGACTTAATACGCCGCCATGAGGGGGTTGAAGTCGTTCTTGATGTTTCTTTCGACCTCTGAGATATAGTCGATAGCCTTTCCGCAGCCGAGGATTACGCAGTCCTCGGGAGTGTCCGCGGTTCTGACCTTGATTTCAAGTGTTTCCGAGATGAGCTTGTCAAAGCCCACTAACTTCGCGAGCCCGCCTGTGAGGATGATTCCGTCGGTGTAGATGTCGCCCACAAGCTCGGGCGGTGTCTCCTCGATAACGTCCTTGATGAGGTTGATGATTTCCACGGCTGTGTCCATCAATACGCCCATAACCTCGGTAGCCGTTACGTCGACAAATCTCGGCAGGCCGCTGAGAGCGTCGCGTCCCTTAACGCGGAAGCCGACTTCTTTTTCAATCGGAATAAGACGACCGATAGTGCGCTTGCACTTCTCAGCCATAGGATTGCCGATGATGAGCCCGTGCTCGCGGCGCATATATTTCACAAAATCGTCGTCCATTTTGTTGCCGCCTGTTTTGATTGTCTTGCTCATCGCGATGCCGCCGAGCGAAAGCACGCCCGCGCTGCAGGTGCCCGCGCCGAGGTTTACAACCATAGTGCCGTGCGCGCTCATAATGTCAGCGCCCGCGCCCATAGCGGCGACCTTGGTGTTTTCAATCAGATACACGCGTCTTACGCCGAAGCTCGATATTGCGTTTACAACAGCTCGCTTCTCGACCTCGGTGATGTCCCCGGGAATCTGAGCCACAACTCGCGGCATAATAATCTTGCCCGTGTAAACCTGTTTGATGAGAATGTTGAGCATATCCTCAATCAAAAGGCTCTGGTCGATTACACTGTCCTTAATCGGGAACTCAGCGCTTATGCTGTCGGGTGTTTTGCCGAGCATTGTGTACGCTTCGTCGCCGACAGCTATAATTTTATTTTCAGCGACGTTATACGCCGCCACGCTCGCTTCGTCGAGGACCTTCCCTTTTTTATCAATAAACAGCCTTGTGCGGCTTGTGCCTAAATCAATTGCTATTTCCATATCTGACACCCTTTCCGATTTCTGTTACCTTCCGATTTTTATTATATTCTATACTCCCGATTTTTTCAAGACAATTCAGCGAATAATTTTCGCGCATAACGCGGCGCAGTATATTTTTTCTCCGCCCGCCTTGCTCAGAATCCTGCAGCATTCGCCGAGTGTATGTCCCGTTGTAAGTATATCGTCAACTATAAGAATATTATTCCCGTTTATTTTGTCAGTATTAACCGCTTTATATACGCCTCTGACGTTGTCGCGTTTCTGACTGCTTGTTAAGCTGTGCTGCGGCTGATTTTCCCTGTGTTTGACAAGCAGGGTTTCATAGGGGATGTTTAGCTGCTTTGATATCTGTTTAGCCAGCAGCTCCGCCTGATTATACCCGCGCTCTCTGAGCTGGTTTTTGTGCATAGGAACGCAGGTTATGCAGTCAAATTTTATATCGCCGAAGCTTTCTTTAACAGCGTTTGTAATCTGCAAAGCGAGCTTTTCGGCGTATTCTTTGTGTCCGTTGAATTTGAACCTCTTTACAGCTTCGGCAAATTTTCCGTTATATGAAAACGGAGCGGTATACGGATAACCGCCGACTGCGTGACCTTCTCTTATCGTTTCGGGAAAGTGAGCTTTACACTCGGGACACGCCGTTTTCCCCATGTTCACAACACGGTTGCAGTACGGACAGCGTTCGGGCAGGAACGCGGCGACTATAAATCTGTGAATTTTATTCATCGTCGGGCTCCGTTAAAAAATATTTAAGTCCGCTGTAACGCTTGTTCTTGCGGTCGTTGTTCACCATTTTTCTGACAATTTCGTCACTGCCGACAATAATCATAAGCTTTTTGGCTCGGGTGACTGCCGTATACAGCAGATTGCGGTACATAAGCATAGGAGCTCCGCGGTACAGCGGCATAACTACCGCCTCAAACTCGTTGCCCTGGCTTTTGTGGACGGTGGTGGCGTAAGCGTGGTCGAGGTCGTTAGCAAAGTCAAAATCATAGCTCGCTACTCTGTCGTCAAAGCGGATTTTTATAATCCGCGCGCGCTTATTTATGCTTTCGATAACGCCGATTTCTCCGTTGAACACTCCGTCGCCCGTTTCGCCGTTGTCCTTTGTCCACAGCAAATCATAGTTGTTGCGCACCTGCATAACCTTGTCGTCCTCGCGCAGTATTCTTTTGCCGACGGTCAGCTCGTTCTTTTCAGGGTCGGGCGGATTGATTGCTTCCTGAAGCATTGCGTTAAGCTCGGTAACGCCGAGGTCGCCCTTGCGCCCGGGGGAGAGAACCTGGATATCGCGGATAACGTCAAACCCGTAGGCGTTTTTCAGTCTGCTCGAAGCCAGCCCGAGAACGGTCTTTTCAATAGCGCTTTTGTCCTCGGAACGCAGGAAGAAAAAGTCCTTATCCCTGACGGTGAGCTCGGGCATTTCGCCGTTTACGATTCTATGAGCGTTGGTGACGATAAGGCTTTCCATTGACTGGCGGAAAATTTCGTTGAGCTGAACTACGGGAGCGACTTCACTGGTTATGAGGTCATCGAGCACGTTGCCCGCGCCGACGGAGGGGAGCTGGTGGCTGTCGCCCACGAGTATAAGCCTGCATCCCAGGGGAAGGGCTTTCATAACGCTCTCAAAAAGCTGAGCGTCTACCATACTTACCTCGTCAATAATGAGTGCGTCGCACTTGAGGGTGTTGCGCTCGTTGCGCTTGAATTCGGGGATGTCGTCCTTGCTCCACGCGACCTCAAGCAGTCGGTGGATTGTTTTAGCCTCATCGCCCGTGACCTCGCTCATACGCTGAGCGGCGCGCCCTGTGGGAGCGCAGAGCAGAACTTTCTGCCCCTTGTTTTTCAGTATTTTTATAATAGCGTTGAGGGTGGTGGTTTTACCTGTTCCGGGACCGCCCGTAAGAATGAGCAGCCCTTTTGACAGCGCCTGTGTAATCGCCTCTCGCTGCATAGAGGCGTATTTAATGTTGTTGTACTGCTCAATCGCCTCAATGTTTTTGTCTATATCCTCAATCTGAACCGCGGGGAAACGCAGCATCATTTTAATTCTGGCGGCGATGTAGCCCTCGGATTTGAACATAACGCTGTCAAATATGTAGTCGCGGTTGTCCGCGGTGTAGCGGATAAGGGACTTATCGTCGCACATCTCATCAAGAGCATACTGCGTCTGTTCGGGCGCGACTTTCAAAAACGCCGCTGTGGTTTCCGTGAGCCTGTCCTCGGGCAGACAGGTGTGACCGTTGCCCTTGTTGTGGTTGAGCACATAGGCAAGCCCCGCGCGGATACGAAGCCTGTCGTCGTATTCACACCCCAGTTTCATAGCTATTTTGTCAGCTTTTTCGAAGCTGATTCCGAAATCACCGCGCGACAGGGAATAGGGGTTGTTTTTAATTTCCTCAATCGAGTGTGAGCCGAAGCTCTTGTAAATCCTTACCGCGCTCGACGGCGAGATGTCGTACTCCTGCAGGTATAGCATAAGCTCGCGTATACCTGTATTTTCCCGCAGCTGTTTGCTTATGTCGGTTGCCTTTTTGAGGGAGATTCCTCTGATTTTTGCCACACGCTGAGGTTCGCTTTCCAGAACCTCAAGGGTTTTTGAACCGAAATTTTCAACAAGTCTGGCGGCGGTTGACGGCCCAATTCCTTTGACTGAACCCGAACTCAAATAGTTAAGTATGCCCGCGATGTCGTCGGGCATACTTTTCTCGTAGGTTGTAACGAAAAACTGCATTCCGTAGGTGGAGTGCGGCTTGTAGTTTCCTATAAGGCGCACGCTTTCGCCCGCGCAAACATCGGGCATAATCCCGACCGCGGTGCTGTTGTCCTCGTCGCTGAGTTCTATCACGGTGTAGCCGTTGGAGTCGTTACGATATATAATTGTTTCAACAGTGCCCTCAAGCTCGAGCAGCTCGTTGTTGTCCATATTTTTTCACCGAAATTATTATACTATATATATAGCTAATTATCAAATGTCAATTTTGTTTATTCTTTCGCTCAGCTCAGCCTTTGTGCACAGCTCCATAAAAGGATAGTCGCCGCACACGAGACTGCACAACTTGCGTGTGCTGTCGTCCATATCGCAGTCGAGAGCGATTACCCTGTCGGGAGCGAACCGTCCCATCCACAGAACTTTCTGGGCGGCTCTGCGCAGTAGGTACTCGGCGTCCTCCTGTTCCTTTTTGATGGGTTCAATAAGTATAATCTCGCGGTCGCTTTCGGGCTTGTGAAATCCTCTGATTATTCCGCGGCAAACAGAGCAAAGTCCAATCAGCGCAAAAAATATAAGTATTACCATACCGAACAAAAACATAAAATCACCTCGGTATAGTCTATTTTTGAAAAAGCTGTTTGTGATGAATATTTTTTAAATCGGGGGAGAAAATAAAAACAGGTGAGAGGTGATAATAATGATTGATAATTCCTACGCTAACAGGTGTATTCACTGCACAGTAGAAAGCTGCAAGTACCACAACAACGAGCGTGACTATTGTTCGCTCGATAAAATTTCGGTAGGCACACACGAGAGCTGTCCCACGGATACTCAGTGTGTTGACTGCGAGAGCTTTGAGGCAAAATAAGATAAAAGAAAACGGACAGCCCAAGCTGTCCGTAATTTACATATTAAAGCGTATTAATACAAATCGTCTATGATTTGTCCTATATCATCGGTTTCATAAGGAACGGTCTTTGAACCTTCCAAACAATCCTCTACAATATATTCAATTTTCTCAAAATCGGGAGCTAAGTATTCTTTCATGAATTGAGACCTCCTAAATTTGTAGAGCTCTAATACCCATTAAAAACTGATATTATTATATCACCTTACATTATAAAATGCAAGAGTTTTTTGAAATTTATTTAAAAACTTGTAACAAATAAAAAACATACGGGCAGCCGAAGCTGCCCGTAGTTTTAATTAGTTGAAGATTGATTAAGAATCAATTACGGCCATTCAGGAATGTCGTCGTATGTCTTACCGTTGTTTTCGCCGTCTGCGGGATTACCGGAAACGCCTAAGCAATCCGCTACATCGTACTTAACCTCTTCAAATTCAGGTGCTATATATTTTTTCATAATATATCCCTCCTTATGCTGCATAAGTATATACTATGCCGGCTTTTTCGCCGTATGTAGCATAGTAGTAAACAGTCTCATACTGAGTCTGAACATAGAATCTGGCAAGAACGCATTTGCCTTCAGGAATATTGTTAACACCGAATGTTACATATGAATAATCCTTAGAGCCGTCGCCGTAAGCGCCTGCTGCTGTACATGTTGTATCCTTGCAGCTGAACTTAACAACATCAGCAGTTAAGTTGCCGATAGCGGCTTCAGCGTCAGCCTTTGACATGCTGGACTTAGTAACAACATAACCATAGTCTACAACGCCTTTGTCAGTAAGAACGTCCTTGGAAACAGCAGTTACGAAGCGGATGTCGCTTGCGTCAGCTTTTTCCTGAACACCAAGCATCTCAAGACCCTTGAAGTTTGCTACGCTGCCAAAGTCATCGTCAGCAGCCTTTGTGATAGGAGCAGCGATAGCCTGCTGGAATGCAGCCTCAGAATCGGGATCAGAAGAAGCGGGCTCTTCTGTCCAAGTCTTAACTGCCTGAGCGTCAGCGTCATAGTAGTAACCCTCAGCACCGGCTACGTATGTAGCGTCGGGATCCTGAGCGCCGTCGCCGTTGTTGAATACCATACCTGTGGGAACAGCTGTG
>CACZYC010000032.1 GCA_902785365.1 uncultured Ruminococcus sp.
ATTGTTCACAACTTTATTATACCACAAAAGGCACATAACCGTCACTTCTTTCGGTTATGTGCCTTCTTGTTTTTTCAGACTGTTTTTTCACAGCCCCTTCTTTTGTTATGCGATTCGGGACTCGAAAGGGCGTTAAAAAAACAGTCCAGTGGACTGTTTTTAGCCCGTAGCGTTAATTGAACTTTTCCATTATAGAGGTGGCAACAAGCGAAACGTAACGTTTTGAACAGATGGAGAATACGTCACTCGCACTAAAATAAGCAGGGACTTGAAAGGCGGAGCGTGACGCTCCGCCTTAAGTTTACCAGTTTTATCTGTGTAAGGAGTGTTCTTAACGCACTCGGAATTCAGATTGCTTATCATTCTTCTTATCTTTATGATATTGGTTTAAAAGCCACACCCTTTGCATAACTTATTTTCCATTTGTGTTTACAATTAACACATTCATATTGTTTACCCATTTTAGAGGAAGCAAATCCAAATAATGATACTGACATAAAACGACTAAGATTAGAAATCCGCTTTACATACTGTTTTGAATTGCATATTGGACACATAGGTAGTTTAGATAATTTTTCTTGCTCTTTAATACTGTTTTTATATTTATATGTTTCTCTATATTGTCGTTCTCCTTCTTCTATCATTTCTTGTTTCTTTTGCTCTATAAACTTTCTATCAATCCAATAATGACAATAAGGGCATATCTTCCCACGGTCACTTATTTCTTTTCCACATTCGTGGCAATAGAATAACGCCATAAAACCAGCCTCACATGTTTTTTAAAATAAAAAGTGCGTAACTATAAACAACAAGCTACGCACGAAAAATACGAAACTTCCGTTGCTACACGAAACCTTATAACGACCAACCGTCAATAAAGCGAAGCCCGTATTTTTACCAAGGTAATAATATAGACGGTTGGTCAAAAATATTTGGTTATCGTGTAGCAAATTTATAATATCGCAACAAATTGAAAATTACAATATTAAAGTGGACCCTCATCCGACCAATCCGCCTTAAAGGCGGATTGCCCACCTTCCCCCAAGGGAAGGCTTTTTATTTCACACCAAATAAATGGAAATTAACAAACATAAAGACGGAGCACAAAGCTCCGTCTTTGAATAAAATAATCTATTAGTTCTTTTCACGCTCAACGTAGGATGTGTGAAGAAGTTCATGAGCGAGATGTGAACCCGGCTTCTCAAGATACTCGTCATAGATAGCCTTAATCTCGGGGTTATCATGTGACTTTCTCAGAGGCAGACCGAGGTCATCCTCATAGAGAGCCTTAGCTCTGAGAGCCTTGAGGTCTGTAAAGTTTCTAACATGACCGGGCTGGATGGGCTGACCGCCGCCGTTTACACAGCCGCCGGGACAGCACATAACCTCGATGAACTGATAAGGTGACTTACCCGCTCTGATATCGTCGAGAAGCTTAGCCGCGTTCTTGAGTCCTGATGTTACGGCAACCTTAACCTGCATACCTGCTACATCATAGGTAGCTTCCTTGATAGGCTCTGTGCCGCGGATTTCGTTATAATCAATCTGCTTGAGGTCCTCGCCTGTGAGAACGTCCGCAACTGTACGCAGAGCGGCTTCCATAACGCCGCCAGTAGCGCCGAAGATTGTGCCCGCGCCTGTACCGATGCCCATAACGGGATCGAACTTCTCGTCCTCGAGCTCGGTGAACTGGATGCCAGCCTTCTTAATCATCTTGGCAAGCTCACGGGTTGAGATTGAGATGTCATTATCCTGCATACCGTCGCGTCCCTGGTCGTCGCGCTTAATCTCGAACTTCTTGGCTACGCAAGGCATTACGGATACAACTACGATATCCTTGGGGTCAATGCCCGCTTTCTCGGCATAGTAGGACTTAATCATAGCGCCCTGCATCTGCTGAGGTGACTTACAGGTGGAAAGATGCGGAATGAGGTCGGGATAGTAATGCTCACAGAATTTAACCCAACCGGGTGAGCAGGAAGTAATCATCGGGAGAGTTCCGCCGTTCTTAACGCGCTCGATAAACTCTGTGCCCTCTTCCATAATTGTGAGGTCAGCGCCGAAGTTGGTGTCGAACACCTTATCGAAACCGAGCATCTTCAAAGCGGCAACCATCTTGCCGGTAACAAGTGTGCCGACAGGCATACCGAAGCACTCGCCGAGTGTGGCTCTGATGGACGGAGCTGTGTGTACAACAACGTGCTTTGTCGGGTCGGCGATAGCGGCGAATACCTTATCGGTATCGTCACGCTCTACTAAAGCGCCTGTGGGACAAACAACAGTACACTGACCGCAGCTTACGCAGGAAACCTCGTCGAGGTTCTTATTGAAGTTACAGCCTATCATTGTATCAAATCCGCGGTTGTTGGGTCCGATAACACCGACAAACTGCTCTTTACAAGCCGCTACGCAGCGACGGCAAAGGATACATTTGTTATTGTTGCGAACGAGGTGAAGAGTAGTCTTGTCCTCATCATAGTGAGTTTCCTCACCCTCAAACTTGGTCTCGTCTACGCCGTACTCAAGGCAGAGCTGCTGGAGCTCGCAATTGTCACTGCGGGGACATGAGAGACATTTCTTGTCGTGGTTTGAGAGTAAAAGCTCAAGGTTAGTTTTTCTATATTTCTGAATCTCGGGTGTATTTGTGAAAATCTCAGTGCCGTCACGGTCAATAGGATATACGCAGGCGGCAACGAGTGAACGCGCGCCCTTAACCTCGCAAAGGCACATACGGCATGCGCCGATTTCGTTGATTTCCTTTAAATAACAGAGAGTCGGAATCTTAATGCCGAACTTATGACAGGCTTCAAGAATAGTGGTATTCTTTTCAACAGTATAATCTTTACCGTTGATTTTAATGTTTAACATTTCCATAGTAATATCTCCTTTCTTTAGCCTTTATAAACCGCGCCGGGTCGGCAGTTATCAATACAAGCTCCGCACTTGATACACTTGCTGTGGTCAATTTCGTAAGCAGGTTTTTTCTTATTCGGAGCAATATAATCAGTAACTGTAATTGCGTTAACGGGGCAGTTTCTCGCGCACAGTCCGCAGCCGACACACTTATCTTTGTCGATTGAGAACTCGAGCAGATCTTTACATACGCCCGCGGGACACTTCTTGTCGACAACGTGAGAAACATACTCATCGCGGAAGTAGCGGAGTGTTGAAAGTACGGGGTTGGGCGCTGTCTGACCGAGACCGCAGAGTGAATTTGCCTTGATATAGTGGCAAAGGTCTTCCATCTCATCAATCATCTCAAGTGTGCCCTGACCCTTAGTAATCTTGTCGAGCATTTCGAGAAGTCTCTTTGTACCGATACGACAGGGCGTACACTTACCGCAGCTCTCGTCGACTGTGAATTCGAGGAAGAACTTGGCGATATCAACCATACAGGTTGTCTCGTCCATTACGATAAGTCCGCCCGAACCCATCATTGAACCGATTTCAAGCAGATTGTCATAGTCAATCGGAATATCGAGGTGCTCAGCGGGAATACATCCGCCTGAGGGACCGCCTGTCTGAGCGGCTTTGAACTTCTTGCCGCCGGGAATACCGCCGCCGATTTCCTCAACGATTTCGCGGAGTGTTGTACCCATAGGTACTTCAACAAGACCTGTATGCTCAATTTTACCGCCGAGAGCAAATACCTTGGTACCCTTGCTCTTCTCTGTTCCCATTGAAGCGAACCAATCCGCGCCGTTTAAGATAATCTGAGCGATGTTAGCGTATGTCTCAACATTGTTGAGAATTGTGGGCTTTCTGTACAGACCTTTGACAGCCGGGAAAGGAGGACGAGGTCTGGGCTCGCCGCGCTTGCCTTCGATTGAAGTCATAAGCGAAGTTTCCTCACCGCATACGAACGCGCCTGCGCCGAGACGGAGCTGGATGTCAAAATCAAATCCTGTGCCAAAGATATCCTCACCTAAAAGACCGTACTCATGAGCCTGGTCGATTGCGATTTTAAGACGCTTAACAGCGATAGGATACTCAGCTCTTACATAGATATAACCTTTGCTTGCACCGATAGCGTAACCCGCGATAGCCATAGCTTCCAGTACGGCGTGGGGGTCGCCCTCGAGTACGGAACGATCCATAAACGCGCCCGGGTCGCCTTCGTCGGCGTTACAGCAAACGTACTTCTGATCTGCGTCATTGGCAGCCGCGAATTTCCACTTTAAGCCTGTGGGGAATCCCGCGCCGCCGCGTCCTCTGAGGCCTGAATCAAGGATAGTCTGGATAACATCCTCGGGTTTCATTTCGGTAAGAACCTTACCGAGAGCCGCATAACCGTCCATAGCGATATAGTCGTCGATTTTTTCGGGGTCGATAACGCCGCAGTTTCTGAGCGCGACACGCTTCTGCTTAGCGTAGAACGCTGTCTTGTTAAGGGACTTGATTGTGTCGTCCTCGACTGTCTCCTGATAGAGCAGACGGGTAACGATACGTCCCTTTAAGAGGTGCTCCTCTACGATTTCGGGAATATCAGCAACCTGAACCATAGAATAGAAGCTGCCCTCGGGATAAACTACCATAATCGGACCTAACGCGCAGAGTCCGAAGCAGCCTGTGGTAGTTACGTTGACTTCTTTTTCAAGTCCGTTCTTTTTGATTTCTTCTTTAAGAACTTCAACAATTTTTAAGCTGTTTGAGGAGGTACAACCGGTACCGCCGCAAACAAGTACATTAGAACGATACATCTACTTCCTCCTTATGTATACGCGCCGATAGTGAACTCGGTAACAACATTTCTGTTAACAAGATGGTCGTTAACAACACGAGCAACTCTCTCGGGCGTCATCTTGACGTAAGTAACTTTTTCCTCGCCGGGGATTTCAACCTCGACAACGGGCTCATACTGGCAGATACCGATACAGCCTGTCTGGGTTACTGTAATATCCTCCTGAAGACCGCGCTTTGCGATTTCCTCGATGAAAGCGTTAAGCACGGGTCTCGCACCTGCCGCGATACCGCAGGTAGCCATACCTACATAAACACGTGCCGCGTTGGGATTTTCTTTTCTTAAATTGATATTAGCCTTAGCCTTATCTCTTATAGCCTGTAATTCAGCTAAAGATTTCATATGTCAGCACCTCCGTAAATTATTTGGGATTGTTCTTTTAAATATTCGTTTATCCATTCTATGACATCGGGAGTGTCAAGGCTTACGTCACCTAAAACCTCTCGAAGTTCGCGCGTGTCCAATGTGAAAGAGCCTTTATCTGTTGTGTGCACAAACACAAAGTCGATGTCGGGATTACACCTTATAAGAATCGCGATAGTCGAGTTGATATCGCCCAAAGGCGTCATATCAACGTGACTCTTGATGTAGGACGCGGTTGTTTTTGTACCCTCTCCGACTTTGGAGTCGATTGAAAAGCTGCCGCCTGTCTGTTCGGCGGACATCTTGAAGAGTGGAACTCCCAAGCCCACCTTGCGCGTTGTACGTGTCGTAAAGAACGGATCGATGACCTGTGCCACTTGTTCCTCGGTCATACCGCAGCCGTTATCCTCGATTGTAATTGAAAGAAGGTCATTCCTATCGCTCTCAATTACGGTAATCTTAACGAGGTCAGCCTCGGCACGGACTGAGTTCTGGGCAACATCCATCACATTAAGTGAAAGTTCACGCATTAATCATTATACTTATCAATTATGCCCTGAACATCTTCAACAGTCAGACGACCGTAAACGTCCTCGTTAACCATAATAACAGGCGCAAGTCCGCAGGCGCCGATACAACGGCATGCCGTGAGCGAGAACTTGCCGTCGGCAGTACACTCCTCAGCCTCAATGCCGAGAATGTCGCTCAGCCTGCTGAGAATATCGCCCGAGCCCTTTACATAGCACGCCGTACCCAAGCATACAGAGATGTTGTACTTGCCTTTCGGTGAAAGAGCAAACTGAGAATAGAAAGTAGCTACACCGTAAACCTCCTCAAGCGGAACGCCCAAACCCTCGGCAACCATCTTCTGAACCTCATACGGAAGATAGCCGTAAATATCCTGAGCTTCCTGGAGAACAGGCATTACAGCACCCGGGTCGTCGATATAACGAGCGATGGTTTCTTTAAGCTGCGCTTCCTGCTCAGGTGTTCCAGAGAAAGGAATACTGCTGATTTTTTTCTGCATCGTTTTTCCTCCTTTTAATACAGGGATTGTGAAATTTTTAACAATAAATAATTCCACTCACATTATTGACAAAATTATATCATATATATCACCAAATGTCCATAAAATTTTTGCTTTTTTTAGATTAAAATAATGACAAATAAGTCAATTTTTATAATATGCAAAAGTATTGTGCGTTTATCGAATATTACACGCTTGAAAAATAGCAAAAGCGATTGCAAAACACACCGTAAAGTGATAAAATAATTCTGTTATCACAAATTATCGAAAAGAAGTTATTGATATGAAAAAGCTTTTATTGTTATCTGCCGCGCTCTTGCTCACGGTAAGCATTCTGCTTTCTGGCTGTGCGGAGAAAAAAGAGGCGCGCAAGTCCTCCTCCAATTCCACCGCGGCGACAACGGAAAGTGTTGAGAAAACCACACAAACAAAAACACAAAAGGAAGCTGATAAGTCCTCGTCTAAACCAAAAAAATCATCAGCTTCCGCTCAGGAGACAGTTGGAGAAACTCAGGAGAAAACCGAGGCTCCGACTTCTGTTGACTATAATAAAATACTCACAAGCAAAAAATGGAACGCGGAAAAATGCTATGAAAACGGAAAAGAGCAGGACATACAGATGTACTACGGCTCTATTATCAAAGATACAGGCGCGTATCTTAAATTCAATAAAGACGGTACATTTAAGTGTGTAATGGGATATATAGGCTGCAAAGGAACATACACGGCAGATTCGAACGGCAAAATAACCGTCACCAAAACCGTTTTGAATACAGGCGATAACGAATCAAAAATTAACGAAAAAGAAAAGCTGAAAATAAAAGGTCAGATAGACTCAATCAGAATGAAACTTGACGGAATTGAAATAGTATTCATATAAAAAAGCGGGTTGACGATAAGCGTCAACCCTTTTGTTTATCTAAATATTCTATAATATTTTCGCGTGTCAGCTCAGGCAGTTCAAGGAAGCTCTCGGCTTCTTTCATATTCTCCAGATAATGAGCGTCTGAGTTTGTAATGATATTCATACTGTTGAGAATCGGGTGCTGAGCTTTGAGTTCAGGCACTTTGCTCTTGTCGGCGAACTCAGCGGCGGTAAAGCCGCAATACTCGTCAATCTCGCCCAAAACAGAGAGAATCGAAAGGCTGTCCCTGTCGATATGGGCGGGATAACAAATTCCGCCGAAATCTCCGACAAGTTTATGGGCGGACATTATGCTGATATCCGTAGCGGGTAACAGCAGATGCTCTATCTCCCCTGTTTCCTCGTCGTTCTCATTCATAATTACCTGTCTGCCGTAGATTTCGGTTTTGTTCTTTATCTTTATCCTGTGCTCGTCAACATAAGAGCTCCAGCCGAGAGCTTTTTCGAGCGTTGGGAACAGGCAGACAGCGTGGATATCCTCGCTTGTAGTCAACTCCATTCCCGGGATGACAACTATTCCCGCGTTCTCCCCCGCCTTCATAGCCGCCTCGCAGTTGAGCGAGGTGTTATGGTCGGTGAGCGCAATCACATCCAACCCCAACAGTTTTGCCATATTGACAATATTATTGGGCGTCATATCCATATCGCCGCAAGGTGACAGACACGAATGAATATGCAAGTCGTAAAAATACTTCATCAGATTATTTCGTGCAGTTTAACCGCCAAAGAATAGCTGTTTTCCTCGGACTGTAAAATAGTAACGTCGTGCATCTCAGCCTTGGCTTTAGCTTCGTCGTCAAGAGCGGCGGACTCAACTAGAATAATACAGCTTACGTCAGCTAATGTAGCGACAGCTATGGAATTGATGTTTCCCATAACAGTAAGCCACGCGCTGTCCTCGGGAGCTCGTCCCATAACCCAGCTGAGCAAATCGCCGATGTAGCAGCAGGTAACCTCGCGGTCAAGATCTCCCTCGGTAAGAATTTTCAAATTCAATTTTTCGACTAATTCTTTTGTTTTCATAACAAACCTCAAAAGGTGGTTGGTGCTAATTTATTCCGCTCAGCTCGTCATAGACGTTCTGAATTTTCTTTCTGAGTTTAAAGATACAATCGGTTTCCTTGGCTCTGCCTCTGACTATATCCTCAGCCATAGCGCGGCATGTCGGAGCTCCGCAGGAGCCGCAGTCGATACCCGGCAGGTCGTTGAGGATGGTTTCCATACGTTCCATCATACTCATAGCCTTGAAAATATCCTCGTCGAGGCGGAAGATATCGGCGTCAAATTTGAGCTCGTTCTCCCACTTCATCAAATCGAGGGAATTTTCCTCAAGATGATTGAGCGATACGGGCATATATTTACGCAAATTCTGAATACGAGCCTGAGCGACATACGGGTTTTCAACGGTCAGCGCTCCGCCTACACAGCCTCCTGAGCAGGCGTTAAGCTCGACGAAATCAACATTGTGGATATGCTCGTCCTCGAGCTCCTCAAGCACGCGGATTACGTTCTCAATACCGTCGGCGGCAAGGTACTTATCGCCGAGCATAGCGGCGCTCTCGCCGCCTGAGTTCGCCCAGCCTATACCCATAAGTCCCGAATGCGCGAGAGGCTCTACCTCCTCGAGCTTATCCATAGCCTGGGAAAGCTCGGGATAAATCTTAGAGAAAGCGATTGCTCCGTCACAGGCTGACTTTTTGACATAGGTCGGAGAATGAACCTCCGTAACCTTTGCGGCGCAGGGTGTTATAAAGAATACGCCGATGTCCTCTGAGGGTAAGCCGCTCTCCTCCATAGCCTCTTTGCGGGCGATTTTAGCCGCGACTTCAATCGGAGCCAACAGCGGCATAACGTTGCCGCAGAGCTCGGGGAAGCGAATTTTAATCAGCCTTACTATGGCAGGGCACGCCGAACTGATTATTGGCTTTTTGAGTTTATTCTCTTTTATCAGCTCTCTTGTAGCTTCACTGACAAGCTCCGCCGCGCGGGATACCTCGAACACGCGGTCAAAACCGATAGCCTTCAAACCCGTAAGAACAAAGTCAATGTTGTCAAGGTTGTTGAACTGCCCGAAAAGCGCGGGCGCGGGTATGGCTACTTTGAGCTTATAGTTATTTATTTCGTCCAAAGTGGAGCTTACAGCCTGTTTAGCGTGATGCGGGCACACGCGGATACACTCGCCGCAGTCAATGCAGCGCTCGGAGAGTATCTGCGCCTTGCCGTCGTGCACTCGTATTGCCTCGGTGGGACACCTTGAAAGGCAGTGAGTACAACCGCAACACTTATCGGCCTCAAGCGTCACGGAATGAAAATATTTTTTCATAATTATTCCTTTATAATGGCTTCACTTTTGAGAAGGCATTTATTTTTTTACATTTATTGTCAAATAGAGGTTTGTACCAACCCCGATAGTGGTTTCAATACGCATTTCATCGCTGTACTTTTTGATATTGGGCAAGCCCATACCTGCCCCGAAACCGAGTGAACGGACGTTGTCGGGCGCGGTCGAAAAACCTTCGGTCATAGCCTTGTCAACATCGGGGATACCCGGGCCCTTGTCGGCGAGGAGGATTTCTACTCTGTCGGGATAGATATCCACATCGCAGAAACCGCCTTCGGCGTGGATTACCATATTGATCTCGGCTTCGTACATAGCGATAGCCACACGACGGATGGCGTCGGAATCATATCCAAGCGATTTCAAACGCTTTTTAACAGCGCCGCTCGCCTCACCCGCGCGTGTAAAATCTTCGCCCGAAACCTCATAATGAAGATGCAGGGCGTTGCTCATATCTTTGTACCTCCCGAAAGTCCGTTGGCGTAAAGACGTCCGCAGGCAGTAAACATCCTGTACTTTGTTTTAATCAGAGTGATTCCGCGAATTTCGGCGAGGTTTACTATACTGTCGTCGGGGTCTTTTCCGCGTACAAAAACTATGCACGCCATATCCATCATTTCGGCTGTGCGTACAACCTGAGGGTTGACAAGTCCCGTAAGAAGTACAGACTGGTCCTTTACAAAAGCGAGAACATCGCTCATCATATCGGAACCGCAGGCGGTTTTAATCTCCTGGTTGAGGTCGCCCTCACAGATGATTTCGCCCTCGAGTATATCAATAATGTCTTTTACTACCATTTACAACACCCTTTCTTTAACATCTGAAGTTATACAATTTTATAATAACACACTTTTGAGTAAAGCACAATATATTTTTAATAAAGAATTATCCAATAAAATACTTAAAGAAAAAAGCCGCCCGAAGGCGGCTTTTCTTCTTATGCTTCGGAGAAGCTGTCTTTATCTGCTCCGCAGAGAGGACACGCGAAATCATCGGGTAAATCCTCAAACTTTGTGCCGGGGGCAATACCCTGATCGGGAGCGCCGAGCTCCTCGTCATATTCCCAACCGCATAAGTCGCATACGTATTTCATAATAAAGTTCTCCTTTCTTTATAAATGAGAATTCAGAAATGAGAAATGAGAAATAATGCCCATTTCAACATTCTTCATTCTTTAAGCTTCAGCTATAACTTCTACTTCTACGAGCACATTCTTGGGCAGCTGCTTGGCGGCAACACAAGAGCGCGCGGGCTTGCCTGTGAAGTATTTGCCGTACACTTCATTGAACGCGGCAAAATCTCCCATATCGGCGAGGAAGCAGACTGTCTTGACAGCCTTGTCGAGCGATGAGCCCGCAGCTTCAAGCACGTTCTTTAAGTTTGTGCAGACCTGCTCGGTCTGAGCTTCGATTGTTGTCGCCTCTACCTCGCCTGTAGCAGGGTTAATCGCAATCTGTCCGGATGTGAACACAAGTCCGTTAACCTTTACAGCCTGGCTGTAAGGGCCGATTGCGTCAGGGGCGTTTTTTGTATAAATCTTTTCCATAGTTTTCTCCTTTCATAAGCCCTCCCTTGGGGGAGGGTGGGCTTTTTGCCGTCTTGTCCGGCAAAAAGGTCGGGAGAGGGTCCACTTGTAAAATAGGTTTAATTCTAACGTATGATATAGCGAGCATTTTAATAATGGACCCTCTTCAGTCTCGCTACGCTCGACAGCTTTTCCTTAGCAGGAGACGGCAACCCTTTTGTCCGCTTCGCGGACATTTCCCCTAACAGGGGAATTTCCCAAGGGAAGCCTATTATACTAACCTGAATCCGGCTTTTCTCAATGATGTAGAAATTTCCTTGACATGTTCAAAGTTCTTGGTCTCAAGGACAATTCTAAGGATACAGTCGGTAATTTCTCCCTCGCTCGCTCTTTCGTGGTGGATGCTGATTACGTTGCCGCCGTGATCGGCGATAATCTTGGAAACACCGAGGAGCTGACCGGGTTTGTCATCGAGCTGAATAACAAGCGTCTGCTGTCTGCCCGAGGTTATAAGACCGCGCTTGATTACACGGTTGAGAATTGTAACGTCGATATTACCTCCCGAAACAATACACACTACCTTTTTGCCCTTGACGGGGAGTTTATTAAACATTACGGCAGCGAGCGGAGCCGCGCCCGCGCCCTCCGCGACCATCTTCTGCTTTTCGATAAGAGTGAGGATGGCTGTGCTTATTTCATCGTCAGAAACTGTAACAACATCATCGACGTACTTTTTGACATACTCAAAGGTGAGCTTGCCCGGTTCCTTAACCTGGATACCGTCGGCAATTGTGCCCGCCTTGTCGAGTGTAATGATTTTATCCTGTTTGAGCGAGTTGTACATAGAAGCCGCGCCCTCAGCCTGAACGCCGTAAACCTTGACGTTGGGATTGAGGTGCTTAATAGCGCAGGCTACGCCTGAGATAAGTCCGCCGCCGCCGATTGACACAACCACAGCGTCAACGTCGTTCATCTCGTTCATAATTTCGAGCCCGATTGTACCCTGACCCGCGATTACGTTTTCGTCATCAAAGGGATGAATAAATGTATAATTATGCTCGTCGCGCAGACGGCAAGCCTCGTTGTAGGCGTCGTCATACACGCCCGGCACCATACAAACCTCAGCGCCGAAGCCTTTGGTTGCCTCAACCTTGGATATTGGTGCGCCGTCAGGCAGGCAAATGAGAGATTTTATACCGTACTTTGTAGCCGCGAGAGCAACGCCCTGAGCGTGGTTACCCGCGGAACAAGCGATAACACCGCGCTTTTTCTCCTCGTCGGAAAGCTGGGAAATCTTGTAGCCCGAACCTCTGAGCTTAAACGAACCCGTAAGCTGAAGGCACTCGGGTTTGAGGTAGAGCTCACAGCCCGCGTCTATCGCGGACGCTCTCACAATTGTTGTGGGGTGAATTACGTCCTGTAAGACCTTGGACGCGTGATAAATCTTGTCAAGTGTTAACATATTCATCGACCTTTCATATACCCGACTATTATATTACATTTTATAAAATTAATCAAGTTATATTTTAGGGGGTGTACGATTTACTGAAAATATGATAAAATACATACGAAATCCCTCATCCGTCAGGGGAAGGCTCAACTCAAAAAGGAAATGACTATGGAAAATCAAAAATGTCCGCTGTATAAAAAGTGCGGCGGATGCCAGATTCAAAACTTAACATATGAAAAACAGCTTGAATTCAAGATGAAAAAGGTAGTCAAGCTGATAGGCAAGTTCCATTTTGTGGAGAAAATCATAGGAATGGATAACCCCTATCACTACCGAAACAAAGTTCAAGCGGCTTTCGGACGCAGTAAAAACGGGCAGATTATCTCGGGCGTATATCAAAGCTCCACCCACAAGATTGTGCCTGTTGACAACTGTCTGATTGAGGACGAAAAGGCTGACGAAATCATTGTGACAATTCGCAAGCTTATAAAAAGCTTTAAACTAAAGCCCTTTGACGATAATAAAATGGTCGGTTTTCTCAGGCACGTTCTCGTCAAAAGAGGGTTTTCCAGCGGCGAGATTATGGTGGTGCTTGTGACGGGTACGGAGGAGTTTAAATCAAAACGAAGTTTCATAAACGCGCTGCTGCAAAGGCATCCCGATATCACAACAATAGTGCAGAATATCAACAACCGCCGCACCAGCCTTGTACTCGGTGAAAAGAGTGTGGTACTTTACGGCGACGGCGTTATTAAGGAACAGCTCTGCGGGTATACTTTTACGATTTCGCCCAAGGCATTTTACCAGATTAATCCAATTCAGACCGAGGTGCTTTACGGCAAGGCTATGGAGTTCGCCGATATAAAAAGCACCGACATCGTAATCGATGCGTACTGCGGAACGGGTACAATCGGCATAATCGCGAGCAAATACGCGGGACACGTTTACGGCGTTGAGCTCAACAAGGACGCTGTTAATGACGCAAGAAAAAACGCCAAACTCAACAAAATTGAGAACATAGACTTCGTATGCGCCGACGCGGGCAGGTATATGGTTAACCTTGCTGAGGAAAACCTAAAGGCTGACGTGGTCATTATGGACCCGCCAAGAGCGGGAAGCGATATAAAATTCCTTAAATCTGTGGTAAAGCTCAGTCCCGCAAAGGTTGTGTACATATCCTGCAACCCCGAAACACTGGCGAGGGACCTGATGTTCCTGTCAAAGAACAAATATAAGGTTCGCAAAATTCAACCTGTGGATATGTTCCCGCACACGGAGCACGTTGAGACGGTAGTATTGATGTCACGGAAAGATACATAAGGTTTGAAAAAGTGCCGTATTTCCGGACTTTTCGGGCATTTGACCGTCAGCGGCAGAGAGCGGATTTGACCATAAAATTGTTCTGTCAGAACATATCAATCGCTCTGGTCGGAGGGTTGAGTAGGCCATTTAGATGTCGGCAGGTTGGGTGGCCGGTTTAGATGTTTTTGCGGCAGGGTTGAGTTAGTGATTTGGATAACGGCAGGTTGAGACTGTGGTTTAGATGTCAGCGCGACAACTCGCAATTTGTAAGGGGGAGAAAGTCTAAAATGCAGACGTCGGAAAGCTTTAGGTTGAGTGCAATATTGTCTTTTTCTGGTGGGTTGCAGGATGCCTATACATACAACGTCAGAGGAGGATAAGCTATATGCTTCCTCTGATTTCGTTTGCCGCAGGTGTTTTTTTAACAGAACAGATTGAGCACAGATACAAAAACAGCAAGGGTGTTCATTGGAGACAGCTCATATTGCTTATCGAGATCGTGGTGCTTGGTATTGTTGGGCTTATGCCGACCGATTTCAATATAGCTGCCAACATGCTAGTTTCATTTTCGTGTGCCATGCAGGTCCAGGCATTCAGAAAAGTACATGGTTACGGATATGCCAGCACGATGTGTATCGGAAATCTGAGAAGCGGAACGGAGAGTTTATCACAGTTTCTTAGAAATAAGGACCGGGCCTACCTAACCAAAGCACTACATTTCTTTAGTATTATTCTGTTTTTTGCTATCGGAGCCGGAGCAGGTGGTGCTTTATCGAATTTGCTTTATACCAAAACAATATGGGTATCCCCGC
>CACZYC010000033.1 GCA_902785365.1 uncultured Ruminococcus sp.
ACTTCTTTCTACGGTAGTGTTTTGTTGCAAATTCATTATACCATATTTTGAAGTTACTTCTCTTTTTTATTGGTTCATATCATTTTAACACATACATTTAATTTCTTCTCCATACAACGGTAACGCTCACTTAACCTGCTATACCGCGCCGCGGTAAAGAAAAGGCGACCAAAAGGTCGCCTAAATGAATTATCTTTTATTCTGTTTTTTCCGGCTTTTGTTCTTCTTTTGTCTCTCCGCTTAGGCGGTCAAAGCTCGCGTCGTCAACGAGAATCAAGGTTGTCATGGGAGGAATGACGATATCGTTGCCGTCAATACGTTTGATTTCCTCGAAGCCCGCTTCATCGTAATTCGCGACACATACCCACGAATGAGGCAGTGTAGTGAGCGATTTGAGAGTGATTGTGGCGGGTTCATCGCCGTTGTTGAAGCAAATCGCCATCATATCCCACTCGCTGTGAGTTATATTGGGAATTGTGTAGGCGATAGCGCGACCGTTGGTCTCAAAATAAGTGTTGCTTACCGAAATTGTGGACGGCTCTCTGAACGAGGAATACCTCTTACGAATCTGAATTAAGCCCTTGTAGTAATTAACGAGGTTTCTATATGTGCGGGTTCTTGTCCAGTCTATGGCGTTAACACTGAGCGGAGCGTTATAGCTGTTGTGGTTACCGTGCTTTGTACGCGCCATCTCCTCACCCGCCAGAATAAACGGGATGCCCTGGGATGTGAACACCAAAGCGGCGGAGAGCTTGTTCATAGCGAGGATTCTTTCCTCGGTGGTATCGTAGTCCTCGCGTCCCGAGGATTTGAGCAGCTTATCCCACAGAGTGAGGTTATCGTGAGCCGAGTTATATGTCACACACTGGGTAGGTCTTTGCGCCCATTTGAGGAAGGTTGAGGATGAGCACGCAAGAATACCCGAAATTACATAATAAATGTTGTGGCTGTTGCCCTGAATATAGCCGATTGAGCTGTCGTCATTGTTGCCCTTGAGAGCGTTTCTGAACGAATCGTTGAACATAGCGATTCTGCCCGAAAGCTTGTGGGCGTTCTCCTTGACGGAGGCGTCCTCAAATGCTATGCCGTTCTCTCCAAGGTCAGCAGTCCATGGCTCGCCGTAGATAAGAAGTCTGCTGTCGATTTCGTCGAGAGCAAGACGGATCATATTCATTGTAGTTGTATCTATACATCCCATAAGGTCAAAACGGAAGCCGTCGATATGGTACTCGTTTGCCCAGTAGGTTACGGAGTCGATAATATAGCTTCTGACCATTTCTTTTTCGCTGGCGAGAACATTGCCGCAGCCCGATGAATTGAGGAATCTGCCGTCGTACTTGCGGTAGTAATAGTCAGGAACTGTGCGGTTAAAGCAGGAATCAATCGAGCTTGTGTGGTTATACACAACGTCCATAATAACGCCTATACCCGCGTCATGGAGCGCCTTGACCATCTGTTTAAACTCTTTAATACGGACGTTCCCGTCAAAGGGGTTTGTTGAGTAGGATCCCTCGGGAACATTATAGTTAGCTGGGTCATAGCCCCAGTTATACTGCTCTTTTTCGGGGTGTGCCTCATCCACGCTGTCAAAATCATAAACAGGATTGAGGTGAACGTGAGTGATACCGAGACTCTTGATATAATCAAGACAGGTCGGGTACTTGCCCTCGCCGTTGACTGTGGTACCTTCCTCTGTAAAAGCGAGGTACTTTCCGCGGTGCTCGGGAGTAACGCCCGACGAGGGGCTTCCCGAGAAATCACCGACATGAACTTCCCATATAACGGCGTCGGTGGAATTCTTGACAAGAATGTGCTTGTCTGCGTCCCAACCCTCAGGATTTGTGGAATTGAGGTCGCATACCATACTGCGTCTGCCGTTGACACCCAGCGCTTTGGAATAAACATCCTGGGTTTCCTTTGTATTGCCGCCCACGGTGACGAGGTATGTATAGTAAAGATTCTTTAAATCTCCGAATACAGTTACACTCCAAACTCCCGTTGAACCGTCTGATTTTAAGCCGTAGCTCTCGAGCTTCTGAGCGCCGTTCTCCTCGTCCGAGCCTGTCTTGTAGAGCTGGACGCGGATGTCGGAAGCGTCGGGAGACCATACCTTGAACACGGTACGGTCGGGATAATAAGTACAGCCAAGGTCATTTTTCGTATAATTCATTAACAACATCTCCTGTTAAAGGGATTTTGCCCTTACACTTATAATCCAAGGATTTTGTCCTTGAACTCTTTTGTCAGTTTTGGATAGTCTACATAGCTTACGTCAAGGTCAACCTCGTGGTCAATTCCGTTTACTATTCCAGCGTTCGAATATTGCCACATTGAAAAATCCTTGTGGTAAGCGTCGGAATTGTAGGTGTGGTCATCGTAGCTGGCAATCCAGAAGTCCCATGTGTTGACGAGTGAAGCTGAATCGACGTAATTATTGTAGACAGAAGTAGATGTGTATACCCCGGGATAATAACCCTTGCGTTTGATTTTGTTGCAAAAAGCGTTAATCATCCCTGTGTTTGATTCTATCATTTCCGCCGATTGGATGTTTATATCCTCAAGGTCGAGAAATACGGGATAAGTGAAAGTTTTGCCCTTGATAATCCTTAAAAGCTCATCAGCGTCGGCTTTCGCGCCCTCAGGCGTGACTGAATAGGTGTAGTAATAACAGCCTATGTCAAGCCCCGCTTTCTGTGCGGCTTTGTAATATTTCTCGAAATTCGCGTCGGCTCCGAAGCCCGTGCTTCCCGCTTTAATTATAACAAAGCTGAAACCGCTCTCTTTAACCTGCTCGAAGTCAATTTCACCCTGATAAACCGAGACATCTATGCCGTGGGCGATTATTTTACCCTCGGGTATGGAACATGTTGAAATATCATCAATGTTTCCCTTTGCGATTGTGCTCGGATTGCTTATCGCGGCGGTTGTAAATATAAACACTAAAACGAGGATAATCGCGGCTATAAAAACAGGTTTTTTGTTTTTGATAAAAAAATCTTTCATAGGCATTTCCTCGCTCAGTCATTATACTCTTATTCGACTTAATTTTCAACCAATATGACTAAATTGTTAAGTTTTGCATAAAAAGGATTGCAATCAATCTGAATTTATATCAGTTTTTAGGGGCATAAGGGTATATACAAACTCGCTTGTATATCTACTCCTTGTGTCCTGTGAATCCCAATCCGTTGACTTCGTTAGCTGTGGTGATGATTATAAAAGCGTTGTTATCAACGCTTTTCACTATGGAATCAGCCTTAAAAACCTGGTTGGGACGCAAAGCGCATATGAGAAGCTTTTTATTCTGTCCGCTGTATCCCCCAACCGCGTCGACAACTGTAACTCCGCGGGATATTTCCGTCAGCAGACGAGAAAGAATCAGATCGGGAACAGCAGTTACAATGAGCATCAGCTTTCCGTTGTTTCGGGATGTACCGTAAATGATGATATCAATGAGCTTTGAGCTCATAAAAATGGCAATTACGGCGTAGAGAGCGTTTTCCAGACTTCTGAAAACAAGCGCCGATACACCCACCACAACAGCATCGGAGATAAGAATAATATGACCTATCGAGAACTGAGGGTGGCGTTTGTGTATTATGGACGCGATTATATCAGCACCGCCCGTTGAGCCGCCGCGCGAAAATATAAGCGCGAGCCCCGCGCCGCTGAGAATACCGCCGTATATGCCAGCGAGCATCATATCACCCTTGTACGGTGTGATAAACGGGGATAGAAAATCTATTGAAACGGACGCAAGTATTGTGCCGAGCAAGCTCTTTCGGACAAAACGCTTGCCCAAAAACTTGTATCCCAAAATAAAAATCGGCACATTCATAATCAGTATAAACGTGCCGATTGGTATCGAAAACAGATAATTCAGCAGTATTCCGACGCCTGTAAGCCCTCCCGGGGCGATATTATTCGGCGACGTGAACACCACAACGGACAATGCGTAAATTACGCTGCCCGCGGTAATTATAATATTGTCGATAAATTTATTTTGTTTCATATTATCCCCTTATTATTCTTTTGAAGAATTATGTAAAGGGATGCAGCGCTATTTTGCGGTTGCGGCTCATACGCCGCACTGTTCGTGTGATACCTTTCTCTCAAAAGGAAGGTTATGCAGCGTTAATTATCTTTTCAAACAGCTCATTTAATCGGTTGATTTCGCCGTTTAAGTAGAGATACCCGAACAGTGCCTCAAGACCTGTAGCCGCGTGATAGTCGGCGACATCCGCGTTCTTGGGAGTGTTCTTTGTGAACGCGTTGCGCCCGCGCTTGTAAATGTCAACCTCATCCTCGGTAAGGTCAGACATAAGCTGTTTTACGGCATCAGACTGGGTTTTACAGTTGACAAGTTTCACTTTGCGCTTATTGAGCTCGCCGACAGGGCGATTAGCCTCGCAGACAAGATACTCACGCGCGAGCATATCATAGACTGTGTCGCCGATAAACGCAAGCGTCTGCGGTGAGAGCTGTTTGGGGTTGCATTTTTTGTCGGTCAATCTGTCCATAACTTACTCCACAAAGTCAAATTCAACATCATAGAGCGACACAGTATCGCCCTCGTTTATGCCCGCGTCACGCAGAGCGTCGAAAACGCCGTTTTTCATCAATGTATTCTGAAAATAGTTGAGGCTTTCGTAGTCATCAAAATTGATTGAACGCATAACGTTATAAAGCCACTTTGCCTCTACAGTGTAAATGCCGTCGATTTTCTTTATTACAACACTGTGGTCATCAAAGTCCTCAGCCTTGACTGCAGGAGCGGGCTCAGGCTCGTAGCGCTCGATAGGAGGAAGCTTTGAAAGCATTTCCTGGATTTTCTTGAGCAAGGGGTCTACATCGTAGCGGATAGCCGCCATAATCGGGAAAAAGTCGTAGCCCATATCCTCGATATACTTCTTATACTCCGCAATCTGCTCGTCTGTGCAAAGGTCGCACTTGTTGCCCGCGACAATCATCGGACGCTTCGAGAGTTCGGGGTTGAACTTCTCGAGCTCTTCGTTGATTATCTTGAAATCCTCATAAGGATCTCTGCCCTCTGATCCGCTGATATCCACAATATGCACGAGCATTCGGCAGCGCTCAACGTGGCGCAAAAACTGGTGTCCGAGCCCTATGCCCTTCCACGCGCCCTCGATAAGTCCGGGGATATCCGCCATCACAAAGCTGCTCCCCTCGCCCATCGACACAACGCCGAGAACAGGAGTTATGGTTGTGAAATGGTAGTTGGCAATCTCGGGCTTGGCTTCGGAAACAACCGACACAAGGGTGGATTTTCCTACATTTGGGAAGCCTACAAGTCCGACATCGGCGAGGAGCTTGAGCTCCAATGTAATGTCAAATTCCTCACCGGGAAGTCCGGGCTTCGCAAAGCGCGGAACCTGCCTTACAGGCGTAGCAAAATGAGGGTTGCCCCAACCGCCTTTGCCGCCTTTCGCGACTACAACGGGCTCTTTGGAGCTGATGTCCGCGATAATTCGTCCGCTTTCGGCGTCTTTGATTAGGGTGCCGAGCGGAACTTTTACGATAAGGTCCTCCGCCTTTTTGCCGTTCTGGCGGTTTCCCCTGCCGTTCTCGCCCTTTTTTGCGACGTATTTCCTTTTGTGCCTAAAATCGGCGAGAGTAGAGATATTCGTATCTGCCTGAAACACAACGTTACCGCCTCGACCGCCGTCACCGCCGTCGGGACCGCCCGCAGCTACATATTTTTCACGATGGAAAGCCACGGCGCCGTCACCGCCGTCGCCCGCTTTGACGTGAATCTTCGCGATATCTACAAACATCTTACCCCTCCTTTATTATTTTATACTTTAAAAGCTCATTTATTATCAATATCGTTAGGGAACATAGTGTCCCAGCCTGTCATTTTGAAATCCTTTTTGGACTGTTCCTTTGTTACTTCCTTTGGGGCGGAAATAATTGAGATTATGACAAAAATAATACCTACCGCCAAAGGCGCGAACATAGCGATATACATAGCCGCGCCCTGTATAACATAGGCAAAGTAGAAATACGCTATGAAAGCAATCGCGAATACTAACAGGGAAACAACCCTTTTTAACATCAGAATCGCCGAAACATTCCTGCAAGCCATTCCGATAATTACGGAAGATACAAACGCGAGCAAAAGCGGATTAACTATCAAAAAAATTGTTCTTAAAATATACATAATAACCTCAATAACCTTATCAAAAAAACAAGGGTGGATTACTCCACCCTCTCAGCAAACTTATTACTGCTCAACAGGATAAACGCTTGCGCGCTTTCTGTCCTTGCCGACGCGCTCAAAGCGGAGTACGCCGTCAACCTTAGCAAAAAGTGTGTCATCCTTACCGATGCCGACATTAATGCCGGGATGAATGTGAGTTCCTCTCTGCTTATAAAGAATGTTGCCCGCGAGTACGTGCTGACCGTCAGCGCGCTTAGCGCCGAGACGCTTGGACTCGGAGTCACGACCGTTCTTTGTCGAACCCATTCCCTTTTTATGAGCGAATAACTGGATGTTTAACTTAAGCATACCTTACACCTCCGAAATTTTTACTTTGATATCATTTGGATATTGCTCCGCAAGCTGGAGCGTGTGCCGATAAAGTCCGTCGATAAGACGGTTTAAGTTATCGGACTTTTCCGCGGTCAGCTTCATATGACCGTCGGACACTGTAACATCTGCCTTTATACCGTAAATGTCGGTTATATTGTTAGCTGTCAGATAAGCCGCTGAGCTCACCGCCGAGCAAACTATATCGTAACCCGATTCGGCATAATCGGAATGACCTGAAAACTCGTAACCTGTAAAGCTTCCGTCATTCCTGTAGAATGTTACCGAAATCACGATTAAGCCTCGATTGACTTAATCTGTACCTTTGTGTAAGGCTGTCTGTGACCGAGAGTTCTCTTCTCGCCCTTCTTGGGCTTGTAAGTGGCAACTCTGATTTTCTTGCCTTTACCGTTCTTTAATACTTCTGCGCTAACCTTTGCGCCGTCAACATAGGGTGTGCCGACTTTGATACCGTCGTCTGTGCCAACCGCTACAACGTCAAAGGTTACTGTGTCACCGGCTTCAGCCTCAAGCTTTTCGATGAAAACAACCTGTTCCTCGGAAACCTTGTACTGCTTTCCGCCTGTTTCAATAACTGCGTACATACTAGTACCATCCTTTAATTAGTCTCGCTATCCGTCAGGCGGTTATAAAAATAACTCTTAGAGCCCACAATAAGCGGCTTATATACTATACCACAAAGGATTTTCCTTGTCAACAATTATTTTAGTGGTCAGTGGTCAGTGATCAGTGGACAGTTAAGTATTAACAAATAATAATAATAATAGAATTCAGACATACTTCTCTCGGAAGCTGTTCTGCTGAATCTGCTTATTAAACTTGCTGACTAACAACTGAGAACTGAATACTGACTACTGAATACTATTCTGCAGTTTCGCGGCTTTGAGTGTGTTTTTCATCAGAATGGCTATTGTCATTGGTCCTACCCCGCCCGGTACGGGAGTTATGTAGGAGCACTTATCCTTGACGTTCTCGAAGTCCACGTCTCCGCACAGCTTATCGTTCTCGTCACGATTCATACCTACATCAATCACAACCGCGCCGTCCCCTACCATATCGGCTGTAACAAACTTGGCTTTACCGATTGCGGCGACAAGGATGTCGGCTTCTCTTGTGATTTCGCCGAGATTCTTTGTATGGCTGTGACATATTGTTACCGTACCGTTCTCATGAAGCAGAAGCATAGCCATAGGCTTTCCCACGATGTTGCTTCTGCCGATTACCACGCACTTTTTGCCGTCTACGGATATATCATAAGCATGGAGCATCTCCATAATACCCGCTGGCGTGCAGGGTAAGAAGTCATAGTCTCCTATCATTATTCTGCCCACGTTCTGCTCATGGAACGCGTCAACATCCTTTAAGGGGCTTATAGCCTCGATTACGGCGTTATCGTCAAGGCCTTCGGGCAGAGGAAGCTGACAGAGTATTCCGTTTATATCATCACGGCTGTTGAGCTCTTCCACCAGTGAGAGAAGTTCTTCCTGAGTAGTTGAAGCGGGAAGCGCGTACTCAACCGACTTGAATCCGACAAGCTCGCATGCCTTCTTCTTATTATTTACGTAAACTCTGGAGGCGGGGTCATCCCCTACAAGGATTACCGCGAGTCCCGGGGTTATACCTTTAGCTTTAAGTTCTTTGGTTTCATTTGCTACTTGCTCTTTTACCTGAGCCGATACCTTTTTTCCGTCTATAATTATCATAGAACTTGTCCTCCTTTTTCCTGTTTACAATTAAAAGCACTATGCCGACAATAAGTATTACCGCGGAAAGAACCTGTGAAACTCTTAACCCTCCGAAAGGCAGATAAAGGCTGTCTGTTCGAAGTCCTTCCACTATCATACGCTCAAAGCCGTACCAAACAATGTACATATAGAAAATTTGTCCCGAATATTTCTGGTGTTTTCTTCCCCAGAAATGTAAAATCACAAATCCGAGCAGGCACCAGAGGGATTCATACAAAAAGCAGGGATGTACGGCTACCATATCGGTGTTTTCGGACATCATCCCCCACGGCAAATCTGTGGGAACACCAAAAGCCTCCTGATTGAAAAAATTGCCCCAGCGGCCTAAACCCTGTCCGATTAAAAATCCCATAACGGCTATGTCAAGAATCGGAAGGATTTTCGCTTTCTTTATTTTAGCCATAATACATCCGCCGAGCAAACCGAGGATAATTCCGCCGTAAATCGCGAGCCCGCCGTTGCTTATCATTATAATTTCATTGGGATGAGCTATATAGTAGTCCAGCCTGAACAAAACATAGTACGCTCTGGCTCCGACCACGCCCGCAAGCAATCCGACAAGAACGCAGTCGAACAGCGTGCTTCTTTCGACATTATACCGCGGAGCAGAAAAGTAAGCGTAAACAACCGCGAGCAAAAGTCCGACAGCGATTATTATACCGTACCAGCGGATGTTCAGGCCGCCGATTGAAAACGCTATGGGGTTGATTTTAAATTCCCATCCGAGAACGGGAAAAGAAACGTTATACATTTTTATTTCTCCTCGTCATACAATTATGTTCCTGTCTGAATTTTTATATATCTCTTGCTCCCGTTCCCAACAAACTTTGAAATCTTTTACTGAGGGTTCACAACAGAGAGTGTTGAGTTATTGACATCAAGCATTGAAAGCAGCCTGTTATTGACATCATCGAGCGTACAATCGGAAATATCATCAATTATGCCGAATATGTCAATATTGTTAAAGTGGAACTCAATCATGGTGTTCGCTATATTATCCACCGAGTTCAGCGCTGACACAGCGTCGCCGTATACCTCGCGCTTCGCTATCTCAAAGGATTCGGCAGAAATACCTTTTTGTTTAATATCGGTAATATATTCTCTGATTACCTTCGCCGCTTCCCGCGGGTTGCGGGACTCACCGCTGAAGAACACGGCGTTGTAGCCCTGACCGTTGAAATACTCGCTGTCAAAGCTCTGATTTATCAGCTTTTTATCATCAAGAATCTTATAGAGCTCCGACGACGGAGAGGTAAGAACCTCGATGAGAATTTCTATCTCCGCCATTTCCTTTTGAGAAACCTCGTGGGCTTTGTCCTTGAAACCAAGGTTAAACAGAGGAACAGATACGGGGAATTTTTGCTCCACATAATCTTTAACAATCTCGTAGGGTTCGTCCTCAAAATAGCTTTCTATCGTATGCTTTTCGCAGGGGTTGAGGAGCTTGTCGGCGGTTTTGAGAATGTCATCGGGGGTAAGGTCGCCCGCCACGCAAAGCGCCATATTATTGAGATTGTAGAAAGTATAATAGCAATCGTAAAGCAGCTCGGGAGTAATCTGAGCTATCGACTCAACCGTACCCGCTATGTCAAGCTGTACAGGGTGGGTATGATACATATTCTCGAGCATATTGAACATTACACGCCACTCGGCGGAATCGTCATACATACGGATTTCCTGACCTATGATTCCCTGCTCCTTGGCGACAGTTTCCTCAGTGAAGTAAGGGCGCTGTACAAAATCGAGAAGAATATTTAAGCTCTCGTCAAAATTATCGGCGCAACTGAAAAGATAACAGGTCTTGTCAAAGGAAGTGTAAGCGTTAGCGTTGGCTCCTGTTTTAGCGTACTTCAGGAAAGCGTCGCCGTCCTCGCACTCGAACATCTTATGCTCAAGATAGTGGGCAATTCCGTCGGGAACCTTTTTGACTTCGCCGCCGTCCAGTGAAAAAGCATTGTTGACGCTTCCGTAACGTGTTCCGAAAATAGCGTATTTGGAATTGTAATCGGGCTTGGGATAGAGGTAGATTGTCAGCCCTGAATCGTGCTCAATCTTGTAATACTTATCGCCTAACAAGGCGGATTTAACTTCTGTAATTTTACTCATATCGCACCGCCTCAGTTGGATTTTAAAACATAAACCGTGTCAAGCTGCAGCTTGTTCGCGGCAGCTATAATCTCATCTTTTGTAACCGCGTTAATCTTGGCGGCAGCCTGTTCGGGAGTGTCCACAGACGCGTCCATCAGCTGTGTGCTGTACCAGCTTGTAATACCTGTGACCGTATCGACAATGCTGCGGAAGCTGTTGACAATCGCCAGCTTGGCTGAGTTAATCTCAAATTCGGAGATGTTGCCTTTTTTCATTTCGTCTATTTCATTGAGAATGGCAGATTTAGCCGCTTCGATATTATCGGTTTCTACGCCCGACTCAATAACCATAATACCTTTGAGACGATAAAAACGACTAACGCAATAATAACAAAGGCTCTTTTTCTCACGCACATTTGTAAAAAGCTTGGAGGTTGCGGTTCCGCCCAGAATAGCGCACATAACGCGTGTAGCGGTAGCTTCCTTTTCGGGTTCGGCACAAGCGGTTCTGATACCGATTTCCAGCTTAGACTGCGCTACATCCATTTCCTCGATTACTTCGTTTTCCTTGGGAACGGTGTAGACAACGTCGTTGGAAAGTTCTATGGGCGTTCTACTTATTTCTTTAAAAGAATTATCTATAATATTGATTGCTTTTTGTGGATTGCTTCCGCCTACATAGGTGAACTCAAAGTGAGCGTTTTTGAGCATATCCCTCCAAGCGTTGTATACATCAGCGGTAGTGAGCGCATTGATTTGTTCTTTTGTTCCGCAACGATTAACTCCGTACAGCTCATCAGCGCACATAATCTCTATTAAACGCTGGGAGGCGTAGGTTCGTTTATCGTTAAACTCCGAATCAATCATATCGAGAAGCTGACGCTTTTCCTGAAGCATATCCGCCTCATCAAAACAGCCGTTTTCAACCTTGGGGTTGAACAAAACTTCGCAAAGAAGTTCACCGAGCTGTTCGCTTACGCACTCACCGTCAAGAGCGTAGCGGTCATCCAGACCGCTTACGGAAATATTAAGGCACTGCATATCCCCCATTTTGGAAACGGAACCGTTGAGCTCCGCACCGTAGAGTGAGCCGAGCTTTTTTGATAATGTTGTGAAGTCAGGATATTTCTTGCAGCAGCGCACAAGCATATAACAGAGCAGAGCGTTGACCGCGGCGGTTTCTGCATTAAGAGGCTGAAAGATATTAACAGCGAGTTTCATGGTCTTGAAGCGGTTGACAGAAATGCTGTTGAATACCACGCCTTCGTAGATTTCCAATGTTTTCATAGGATTACTCCTTTTTATAAAATTACATACATTGTTAGTATAACACAAGAGCAGGTTTTATAAAAGAGTTTTGTTAAATTTTCTTTACTATTAGTTTAAAAAACAGTATAATACTTTTGAGGTGAGATAAATGAAATTACCAAACGACCCAATGATACTCCTCTCGGCAGTGAATACAAAGCTCAGAGATTTTTATCCGAGTCTCGATAAAATGTGTGAAGATATGAATGTTAATAAAGACGTGATTATACAAAAGCTCTCGGAAATTGACTATGAATACGACGAAACACTGAATAGGTTTATATAAGAATTTTGATTTTTGAGTAGATTATAAAGCAAAAAGCCCGCTATACGCGGACTTTAATCGTTGTCATTATTTGACCTCTCCTCTTCCCTGCGTTTTTCCGACTTTTTAAGCTGGATATTCTGATACAGGATTAAACCCAGAAACGCGAGAATAACTAAAAGTAATATAACAGGAATAATCTTGAGAATAATCGGGGAATCGTCCCCGCTGAAAAATACATCGTCAGAATTATCACCGTCGGCAAGTGAAGCGTTGTCTGAGGTTACGAGAATATCGTCGCCGTTTTCGTCGAAATCGGCAGTATCGTCACTGCCAGAGTCGCCATAATCCTGAGCGGACTTACCGTTAGAACCGAATTTTCCGTCGGAATACACCTTACAAACCGCGGAAGCGGGCGGAGTGAAATTTTTGAGCTTATTGTCTACACAGTCGCGAGCTTTTATCTTTACGGTAGTGTTATTATCGCTGATTTTCTTATATTTCATAGAAAACAACGTTGAAAAATCACTGCATTTTACACCGCTCGAACAGAGGAATATGATGTCGGTTGAGCCGTTTTTGTCGATATATCTTACTTGAGCGCGACTGAGATTACAGACAGGCTTGCGTACTTCAACATCGTTTTTGTTGTAAGTAAGAGAGAATCTCGCGGCGGTAATTATGCGGCTGGATTTAACGCCGATTTTGACCTCAAACAATCTACCGTTCTTGACTTTGACATCTGAAGTTGATATCCTTTCACCCGCGGCAGACGCGGTAGCGGAAATGAGAAAACAAAATAAGCAAAGAAAAGCGACTGATAACTTTAGAATTCTATTCATAATTTCCCCATAAAAATGTAATATATCAATATTTTAAATCAAAAAATATTATTAGTCAATAAAATGTTGACAAATTCAAACGACAGTGATATAATCTAAAAGCTGTTTAAATTAAATACGCGAGTGTGCTGGAATAGGCAGACAGGCACGTTTGAGGGGCGTGTGTCTTTGACGTACGGGTTCAAGTCCCGTCACTCGCACCAAAAAATGAAGGAGTATCACCAAGATACTCCTTCATTTTATTATACAAGCAATGTAAGAGTGACAGAACTTGAACAGGGCGTGCCAAGGATTAAGCGTTAGCGCAATCCGCAGGTAAAAATGCTTCAGGGAAGCGTTTTTAGCCCGCCGCGCAGATGATACCTTTCCATTAAATGTGAACCTCACAAACGAGATGAATATTTCACATTACGAAAGATACGTCACTCGCACCAAAAGAACAGGGTATCCAAACGGATACCCTGTTATTTTGTTATGCGATTCGGGACTTGAAAGGGCGTTAAAAAAACAGTCCAGTGGACTGTTTTTAGCCCGTAGCGTTAATTGAACTTTTCCATTATAGAGGTGGCAACAAGCGAAACGTGACGTTTTGGACAGATGGAGAATACGTCACTCGCACCAAAAGAAGGGGCTGTGAAGAAATGAAGTTTTAATGCTTCGTTCTTCGCAGCTTCTCTGTTTTTTGTGGAATAATAATACGATTGATGAAAAAAAGGGTATACTA
>CACZYC010000034.1:0-9719 GCA_902785365.1 uncultured Ruminococcus sp.
ATTTCAGGTTTAATTTTTCCTTTTCTGGACATAACAATGCTCCCTTCATAGTTAACAGTGATTTTTTATTTCACTGTCTTCCATAAAGGGAGCATATCATTTTACTCCTCGTGCGCTTATTTCCGCTATTGTAGATGTCATTGATCCCAAAATCACCGAGACGGTCGCCGATCCCTGTTGCGGAACGGCAGGATTTTTGCTTGCGGCTTTTGAGCATATGCGTAAGCAGAGCCGTGATATTGAGAAGCAGAAGTTCTTGAAGAACAACGCTCTTTTCGGCGCTGATAACACCTCTCTCGTTGTAACGCTTGCTTCAATGAACCTTTACCTGCATGATATCGGTGTTGCAAAAAGCCCTATTGTCTATCAGGATTCGTTGATTGACACCTCCGACAAAATGTATCAGGTAATCCTGACAAATCCGCCTTTCGGAACCCGTCCTCAGGGTAGCGTTGAGGTATCCGCCAACCGTCCCGAGTTTATAAAAACATCGGATAATCAGGTTAACTTTTTACAGCATATTATGTCCATCGTCAAGACAGGCGGCAGAGTCGGCGTTGTTATGCCTGACAGCATTCTCACGGACGGTGATTCTACCAAGATGGTTAGAGATAAGTTGTTGAAGGACTTTAATTTACACACAATCCTCCGTCTACCTACAGGAATTTTTTATAAACCCGGAGTCAAGACGAATGTCCTTTTCTTTGAAAAAGGTGAACCTACGAAGGACATCTGGGTATACGACTATCGAGCAGGAGTAAAACATTCGCTTGTTAAAAAACCAATGACGCGCGAGCATCTGAAGGAGTTCGTGGATTGCTACTGCACAGGTCATATGGAAGACCGTCAAGAAACATATAACGCCGAAACCAACCCGAACGGCAGATGGCGCAGATTTACTGCGGAAGAAGTCAGCAAGCGTGACGACCTGAACTTCAAGTGGATTGACTTTACCGAAGAAGATGACCGCACCGTATCGGATATCCTCAGCGAAATGCAGGAAGAATCCGACGGTATCGCCACCGCTGTCGCACAGCTGAAAGAACTGCTGGGAGGGATAGAGCTGTGATTGATACTTTTTCAATCCGATGTGGTGTTCTTCGGTTAGCTTTCAGTGGAAAACTAACCGACCAACGTGATGAAGATGGTACTGCGCCCGATATTCTAAATAAAATTGATACAAAAAAGCCCATAACTGAAATCGAAAACGGACCGTATTCGATTCCGGCTTCGTGGGCTTGGGTTCGGCTCGCCGACCTTTACAAAGTGAACCCAAAAGTCGAAGCAGATGATAATATCGAAGCTGCGTTTATTCCTATGGAGAGAATTAGCGGAGGATTTGATAGAGAGTTTACGTTTAAGACTCAAAAATGGGAGATTGCATCCAAAAATCACACTAAGTTTGAAGATGGTGACGTTGCATTCGCAAAAATAACTCCTTGTTTTGAAAATAGAAAATCGTTTATAGACAATTTTGATCCATGGAAATATGCTTCTCCGAAAGCTATGCTAATAGGAATGTATTACACAATATTGCAAAACACAGGAGTACGATATTCTAATGGACAAATCAAAGAACTACTCAGTACGGCTTGTGACATTGTTGCAGAAACCGGAAACAAAATCGGGAGAATAGGGGCTATTGCAAAAGAATTACTATCACAAGAAGGAAATAACGATTCTGTTGATATTTTAAAATCAAAAATCGATGAGTATTTAGAGCTTAATAATAAAACGATATTGTTTATGATAGACAATCTTGACAGAGTAAATTTTGCGTTTCAAAAATTGAGTCGCAAACAAAGATAAGGAATTTTATTGAATTGGTTTACAAACATCTACCCAGGACTCAAAAGATGAGTATTTTTCAAGCTCGGGTATAGTAAGCTCGATAGCACTGTTGCTGCTGCCGCAGGCAGGGAATACGGTTTCAAATCTTTTTAGGGATTCGTCAAGATAAACTTTTACTCCGTCATTAATCGCGAAGGGGCAGACGCCGCCGACTGAGTGTCCGACACGCTCGTTCACCTCATCAGCCTTCAGCATTTTAGCTTTCGTGCCAAACTGTGCTTTGTACTTTGGGTTATCGATTTTCATATCGCCCGCGGTTACAATCAAAATCGCATTGCCGTTCACCATAAACGAAAGAGTCTTTGCGATTCTGCACGGCTCACAGTTAAGTGCTTTTGAAGCGAGCTCAACCGTTGCGCTCGATACTTCAAACTCCTGAATTTTATCCTCAATACCGTATGAATTAAAATAGTCCCTGACTTTTTCGATAGACATCTGTGTACCTCCGTTGGTTTAGAGATTTGATACATTATAATATATCATATCATACTTATCAAAGAAAGCAATTTGATTATAATATTGTGGAACAACTTCTAATTTTTAAAAATCCTTATGTTTTTATATAACATTTCGAACTTCGCTTTCAACAATATTGAAACGAATGAATTCTGGGATAGAATCATCTATAGCTTTCTTTTTTACATCGTCACTATTCAATACAATAGTAGTAGTTATTAAACTAGCCGGATATAATATTTCTTTCAGTTTCATTTTGCGTAAGTTATTATATTCTTCGCAAAGAGAGACATTGTTTTCTCTACTTACATAATCCACCATAGCAAGTAAGTATAGGCACTCAGGAAACCACTCCCTTTTATAATAGGTTGTTATTTCATCGTTTTCTATGGTTTCTATCAAAAACTGAATATCACCCAATTCTTTTAATTTATGGCATACGTTACTTTTAAACAGCTCAAAATCAGGTCGATATAATGTATAAGGCTCAATCAATTCTTCCATTGAAACATCTAAAGCCCTTGATAGTTTATATACTGTCTTAGCGTTGCATTCTGCTAAATTAGCTTTTCCGTTGCAAATATCATTTATTGTCATATATGGAATATTGCTGTCTTTAGCCAAACGATACTTAGATATTCTTTTGTCTTTTAATATTTGATTAATAGACATAGTATCACCTTCTTCTATCATCATTATAACGGTTGCCCGTTATAATATCAACAATTTATTTCATATATTATGGTTTTGAATTTTCACCCAAATTATTAAAATTATTATAGAGAAGATATATTTACAGATAAATATTGACAAATAACGAATAATCAAATATAATTAAATAAATAATACTATTATTTAAAACAAAATATATGGTGATTATATGAAATCAAACAAAAATGAAATTATTGAAAAATTAAAGCAGCTTGATAAAGATATGGCATTACTTGATACGACTGATTCTATATATACTTGTATCATAGTAGGTGGTAGTGCACTTGTGTTAATGGATAAAATCTACCGTTCTACACATGACATTGATTCTATTGCTTCAAGTGATAAGCTTCAACCATTACTTGAAGCATACAATATTAATATGAATGTCAAAGCGTATTTAACAAATTTTCCAGATGATTATCAGGAGCGACTTGTTCCTGTCGATATTGAAACCACCAGAGTTAAATTCTATACTGTTTCAACAGAGGATGTTGTTGTATCTAAACTTTGTGCAGCCAGGGATAAAGATGTTGAAGATATCGAGAGCAAAGAGATTACAGATAATCTGGATTGGAATCTGTTAGAAAAAATGATTGATGATGTTTGTTATGGCTTGCTTACGGATTATGATGTAAATGTTTTAAGGTCACGGTATGAGGAATACAAGGAGCGTTTTAAATGAGAGAGCTTACTTTCAAAGGCTATCTTGAACAGCAGCTTTGTGAGTTGTCGGATTGCCAAAGTAAATCTTTATATAAGTTCGCAAGACTTGCGGAGAATAACGCAAGGCTTAAGGATGTGCTATGCCTTTATCTGAGCATATATGTTGAAGAAAAACTAAAAGACCAGCTGACGAAAAAGTATTCTTATCTCTCAAAGAACTGTGAAAGATTATACGGAAAAGTACCCGAACAGTTCGATGATACGCTTAGTGAGTACAAAACGATTTATGATAATTACCTAAATAAGAAAAATTCAAATAAGAACGATGATATGCTAAAAGAACTTATGCAGAAAAGGATTGTCGAGTTAAAAGATGAAAAGGGTATCTCAAATTACCGAATCTATAAAGAACTTAACCTTAACCCGGGTAATGTAAACGCTTTTCTTAAGAATGCAGATGTCAGCAAAGTAGGATTAAATACTGTCAGGAGAATGCTGGCATTTGTTAATCAATGATTGAAGTTTATAAAAAACAAGACAACACAGAACGCGAGGAAAAGATATATGCCAAATAACATAGAAGCAATTGAAAATGCAACCGCATCTCTTGAGATGGAAGGCTTCAGTGTTACAGATCAAGACAAACAATGGTGCGAAAAACTCCTTAATAAAGAAATAACTTTTGATGATTATCTAGCATACGCTCTTAAGAAATCGGGGATAACCGAATAAAGCAAACATAAACCCGTTTCGTGAAGAAGCGGGTTTTGTCATACTTATTCTGGCACACTGCAAATTCCCTTTTATTATTAAATATATTGTTATATATTTAATAATAAAATAGGGCATTTTTCTGCTGTACCGCGCTGTACTTTTCGCTTTGCTGAGGCTGCTGTTCATATGCTGTACTGAAAAATCTGATATATTTACTATATGGTTTTTCGGCAGGAAATAGGCGAAAAATTGCTGTTATTTGCTGTAAATTCAGGGTTATTAAAACAACAAAATTATGCGCCCACATTTCATGCCGTTGACGCTGACTTCCACACGATTAATACTAAAAAAACAAAGCTCCTGAAATTTTGTTTTCAGGAGTGATTTTTTTGCTTATTCCGTTTTGCTGGTATTTTGATGCTCTATTGAAATCTTTTCGATTTCTTAATCTCTTTAAAGAAAAATAATTCTACAAAAGAATTTTGAGGTTTTGGGAAATTTGGCTTGAATTGGGGGTTTTGATTTCTGAAAAACGGCAAAAAAATAAGCAAACGATTAGTCGTTTGCATTTGGAGACCGCTGCTCTACCAACTGAGCTATACCCCTAAGTGTTAAGTTGCTGCAAGCCTTTCAGCCTGCAAGAGGTATAATACCATAAATAACCCCCAAAAGTCAAGAATTTTCGAAAATTCACAAGAATTTGCAGGATATATTTTTATTATGCTGAGATTATGACTGCTTGATGAAAAATTCAGCCCCTTTTTACGCCCTTTGAGCGCTCGTTTCATCGCATTTTAGCTCCAAATTAAACCTACATTATCATAAAGCTTCATAAGCTTGGCGAGATAGAGTTTAATAATATCTTAATAGACGGAACCAAGATAGAAGCAAACGCCAACCGTTATACATTTGTATGGGCAAAAACCGTAGAAAAGAATTTGCAGAAGCTCAACGCAAAGATTAATAACGAACTGCCTGATTTATGTCAAAAATACAGATTATATAAGTTATTACATAACCACAACATAAGAACACGATAAACAGCCTCTCACGGGATGTGAGAGGCTGAAATTGTTCAAAAGTATACTTACCCTGAAGTGTAGAAAAAATCGATTGAAACTACCAGTGTTTAAGCCGTTTGTTTTGCGGTTTTTGAATTCTTATCGTAAATGATTTCAAATCGTTATAAGTAAATGCTCGTTGCTTATGTCGTGGTAGAGAGTGCAGTTCTTTGCTTTGAACACGCGGACAATTCCTTTGAGCTTTTCGCCGCCGTCGAATTCGTCGGCCGCGTCCTCAAATTTTTCGAGCTTTTCGGGGTGGAAGGCCAGTGTTTTGCTGTTGTTGAATACAGCCGTATAAAGTATCTCCGCCTCTACCAGATCCTGAAAGATATGACTGCCGTAGGAGAGCTCGGGATTGTAGCCCGCTTTAGCTTCTTCCATTTCACAAACTACGTCAAAGCCGCTGATATCCGAGAACGACGTCGGTACTCCCAGCTCGTGGGATGATGTTCCAATCCGCCCTGGCGTCATAAGCATCATATGCTTGTCGTTATTGCGGAAATGCCAGTTGATCTCGCCAATTAATTTCGCGACGTTTATCTTATCTTTGTAAGGCATATTGTAGTAGCCTACGGGGTCAACATAAACGACATAATCGAGTTTTTCTATCCTTGAAAGTCCCATGGACGCGCCCTTGCATTCAAGGAGAATATTGTCATCGGGAATGTTGTCCGGGATTTCAACGGACGCTTTGCCCGTGACAATTTGCAGAGGTCTGCACTGCAAAAGGTCGATCGAGTATTCGCCGCTGTCTGAAATGTTAATTGTAAATTCCGTGTCAACGGGATAGTCATATTCCTTGTGAATACACTCAAGCATTCTTCGCATACAGTCCATAAGAACTTTGTTGGTTACAAGACCTTTGCATGAGATAAATTTTACTTCCTGATGCCTGCCCATTTCCCTTAGCCGTGATTCGGCGTCAAAATCGTGTTCGAGCAGGATGTTGTCGAGATATCGGGGGAGTAGAGGCTCAAGCTGATTAAGCTCCACAATTTCAAGCTCGCGCTTTACTGTGTTTATTACTTCGGCTTTTCGCTGAGAATATTTATGCCTGTCGGAAGCGCTTGAATAAGCTGTTTTCTGAGGCATATCAAGACTGACAAGTCTGGGATACGAGCCCTCTGTTCTGTCGACAGCTGTTGTGCCGAGCCCCATAACCAGTCTGAGCATACCTGCCTTCGGATCAGCTGTCTGTATAAATCTGTACGGGCTGTATGAATATCCGACGCCCGCGGCGCAGGGCGTATAATAAGAACCGTAGTACGAGCCCGAAACCCTCTGAACCAAAAGCGCCATCTGTTCATCGCGCTTGTCGAGTCCTCTTCGTTTTCTGTAATCGAGTGCGGAAAGGCTCATAGTGCTGGCATAGACGGTTTTTATAGCGTTTTCAAATTCCTTTAAACGTTCCTCGAAGCTTCCTCGATTAGAACAGAATACGGAATCATATTTGCCCGCGAACGCGTTGCCGAAGCCGTCCTCAAGAATGGAGCTTGAACGTACAATGTACGGATCCTGGCCGTAATACTCAATAATATGGGCAAATTGCTCTTTCATTTCCTGTGAAAAGCTTCCGTCAAGGAGAAGCTTCCTGAACTCGTCGGCGAGCTCGAAAAACCCCTCGTCGGTTCTCTGCTTTATACGTATATCCCAGAAGCCGTTGTCCACAATGTAGGTGTAGTATAAATCCGAGCCGATGTAGAACGAGTCATGAGGCTCAAGAATCTCGTCAATATCCGGGTGGACATTGCGGATAATCGCCCTTGCGAGCAGCATTCCGCAGGCTTTTCCGCCTATCATACCCGTGCCTATCATATGGTCCCTGACCTCAAAATAATCCTCGGGTTCAAAGTGCTTCTTTACCATCTCACGCATTTTTTTGTCGCGCGTCATCATAATTTTGCACATCGTCGTGCACTCGTCGGACATATCCGCTCCTGATGAACGCTTGAGCTTCGCAAGGTTGAAAAAGCGATCCCACGAGTCGATATATTGATCCTCCGCGGCGCGCTGGAGCTTGCCGAGAGTGTGGTAAAAACGGCTCGACTTTACTCCGTCGGTTATCGGGCGAAATTCGCCTGTTTCGGGGTTATACGTATGAGGAAAAAACATAGTGTCCGAATCGCGGTTCCATACCTTTTCGGGACGGACATATACGCTGTTTCCTCCGGTGTAAACATCTAAAAAGAGCTGGGTTGTGTTTATAATCTTGTTTACAGAGTTCACGGAATGCTTACCTCTTATCAGCGGAAAAAACGCTACCGTGTCGAGAATAAACAGGAAAGGACAGGTAACTCTGAAAAAGTTGCCCATCATAAGGTCGGTCGCCCACGCGGTTTGGAGCTCCGAAAGGCAATCAAAAACATAGAAAGCGTCAAAACCCTCGCGTTCAATTACGTTGTGAATCTCGACCGTAAAGTTTTCGAAGCGGTGGGAAAGAGGAATCTCAACTGTTTTTACCCCGGGCTTGTCGGTAAAAAACGGCTCATGGCTTGCAAATCTGAAATAAATAATATTGCGGTTGTCACGAATCGCCTGCTCGACATAAGGCTCCATAAACAGCCTGAATTCGCTCAGGTCGGAAACCCTCCACACAACGTTGTCGCCAAGTCGGATATTGTCGAGCGCCTTGTCCATTTCGGGAATACCCGAAAGCACTCTGTCAAATGCCGCCATAAAAACACCTCCGTATAATAAACACTTTTACGATATGTATTTATTCTATCATTTGTATTTAAGGTTGTCAATGCGATTATGCAAGTTAATTGTACGGCTATTGCAATTTTTAAAATATTTTCTGCAAAATAACGCCGATTACCTATAATTTATGAATTACAAATTATAAAATCTTTCATTTTAGACGTTTGCTGTTAATTTTTAATTTGCCGTATAGGTATGAATAATACAAAGGGAAAATGCCCCTTTGTTCCTGCGCTAACAGAATGATGACAGGCAAAGAGGAATATATGAGCGTAATTTATAAGGAATTTAGGGAACACAACCTCCGTTTGGAGCAAATCCAAGTACAGTTACGAGTGATGAAGTCTTATCTTTATATAATCTTAACATCATCTTAACTGACCTTATAATAAACAAGCGTGGTTCACAACGAACCACGCTTAATGTTTTTCATAGGTTATTAATACATTTGGATAAAGAGCTTGAGCGCCTTAACGGCTCTGTCTGAGGCGAGGTCTTTGAAGGAACGAAGAATTGAGAAAGGAACCTTGTTCATATAGCAAACGTGACCTACCGCCGCGCCTTCCATTTCACAGCACAGCGCGCCGAACTCGTGAGCGATAAACTCGCGCGGAGCTCTGTGTACAACAAAGAAGTCGCCTGTGGCTATTCTGCCCGTCATAACATGTGCGCCGAGGTTCTTGCAGCATTCCGCCAGCTTGTCGCTGGTGTCTTTGTCAGCGGGGATTCCGATGATTTCTTCATCGCTGAATTTAATCTGACCTCTGGGCTCGCCGAGAGCGGTGCAGTTGATGTCGTGCTCCACACAGTCGGAGGAGATAACAATATCGCCTACGGTAAGGTTTCTTGTAATACTTCCCGCAATACCCGAGTTGATTATTACATCGGGTTTGAAAAGGTCTATCATAATTTGCGCGCCGACAGCGGCGTTGACCTTGCCGATTCCGCATTCAAGAAGAACAACGTCCTTGTCAAAGATTTTTCCGCTTGTGAATTCAAGCCCCGCTTTTTTAGTGACTTCGGGGTTATTCATAAGCTCTTTAAGTCCGTTGATTTCCATTGTAAATGAGCAAATAATACCAATCACTTAAAACACCTCTCCTGTTATGAATATGATTTTTTAATTAACAAATTCAGTATACCACGATTAATTCTGTTCTTCAAGAGAAAAGCCTTATTTATTTGGTGAAAAAACAATGGCTGTTATTTTGCGGTAATTATTATATTTAGAACGCGGGCAATTGCAATAATCTGTCGTATACGATTCATAAATTAGGCGACAATTACACAAAATTATGTTATTGTTGGACAAAATTGCAAGTAAAATAATACAAACTTGCAATTTGCGCTTGTTTTATATTGACAAACATATTTCTGTGGTATATACTCGTATTGTTATATGATTTGAAGCTTATATTTATATCGGAGGTATATATTTATGTGTGGAATTGTAGGATATGTAGGACCGCGCGACTGCTCGGACGTACTTGTTTCCGCTTTGACAAAACTGGAGTACCGCGGTTATGACTCCGCGGGCATAGCGGTATTTGAAAACGG
>CACZYC010000034.1:9745-22000 GCA_902785365.1 uncultured Ruminococcus sp.
GAAGGCAAGCCTAAGGGACACGCCGGAATCGGCCACACACGCTGGGCTACACACGGCGAACCGTCCGACGTAAACTCACACCCTCACTCGGGCAGGCGAGTTACAATCGTCCACAACGGCATTATTGAGAACTATAAGGAAATAAAACAGTTTTTGATTCAGAACGAGCGCGACAATTTCCTCAGCGACACCGATACCGAAATCGCCGCCCAGCTTCTGGACTTCTACTATGACGGCAACCCCATCCGCTGTATCAGAAAGGTGCTTCACGAGCTGCGCGGTTCATTCGCGCTGGGCATTGTTTTTGCCGACCGTCCCGAGACTGTCTACGCCGTAAGGTGCGAGTCTCCGCTGATTGTCGGACAGGGTATGGGTGAGGCTTTTATTGCCTCTGATGTTCCCGCTATAATAAAGTACACAAAGGATTACTATCTGCTTGAGTACGGCGAGATTGCTGTTCTCAAGAACGGTTCCGCTACTTTCTGCGATTTTCACGGCAGAATGGTGGAGAAAGAGCTCAAAACAGCCGACTTCGATGAGGACAGCGCCGAAAAGGGCGGTTATCCTCACTTTATGATAAAGGAAATCCACGAGCAGCCTTTCCGAGTGCGGAATCACAGTTGATGAGCTGAAAAAATTCAACAATATATTCATAGTTGCCTGCGGTACTGCTATGCACGCTGGTATGGTAGGTAAATATGTAATAGAGAAGCTGGCAAGAGTATCCGTCACAGTGGATATAGCGTCCGAGTTCCGCTACCGCGACCCGCTGATAGGCGAGAACGACTTGATTATCATCATAAGCCAGTCGGGCGAGACCGCTGACTCCAAGGCGGTGCTTAACCTCGTCAAGGGTACGGGAGCGAAAACCCTCGCCATAGTTAACGTAAAGGGAAGCTCCATAGCCCGTGACGCGGATATGGTTATCTACACCCACGCGGGTCCCGAGATTGCCGTAGCCTCAACCAAGGCATATATGGTACAGCTTGCGGTTATGTATCTGCTTGCGTTTGAGATGGCTTACGCCAAAGGTAAAATTGACGAAGCCGAGTGCAGACGTCTGACAGCCGAATTAGTCAAGATGCCCGAGGTTATCAACAAGGAGATTGACAGCCTCGTTGACATCTGTCAGTATATATCCACCAAGCTTATTTTGGCGGACAGCCTGCTTTACATCGGACGCGGACTTGACTACGCGCTGTCGATGGAGGGCTCATTAAAACTCAAAGAGGTTTCGTATATCCACTCGGAAAGCTACGCGGCGGGAGAGTTAAAGCACGGTACAATCTCGCTCATAACGGAGGGTATGCCCGTTATAGCCGTAGCGACTCAGAACTCACTGCTCGAAAAGACCGTCAGCAACATCAAGGAGGTCAAAGCCAGAGGAGCGATGACCATTGTCATCTGCGACGAGCTTGCTGAGATTGAATCCGACGCGGCGGACTACACAATCCGCGTACCCCGAATTTCGGAAACTCTTATGCCTATGGCGGCGACAATTCCTATGCAGCTTTTGGCATATTATACCTCTGTCAACAAGGGTAATGACGTGGATAAACCCCGAAATCTATAATCAGTAAAAAACAGGCGCGTCCGATTGTCGGACGCGCTTTTTTGTAGATTATATCTATATTTGCGGGCAAAGTTTGTGTAAATATTTTTAATTAGCCCACGTTATAATTGTTGACAAATTCTTTATATATGGTATAATGATTGTTACTATTGAAAATGGGAATTATGCTTTGATGAAAGGGGGATTCGATAGTGAAAGAAAAATATTATACACCGTTTATTGACATCGAAACCCTCGAAAAGGCTGATGTTCTCTTGGCTTCATCCGAGATTATTACTCCTACCGAACCTGAAAGTGGAGCGGCGGAGCTCGAAAACGCTTATCACGATATAGGCGACTTTATTATGAGCGGACCAAAAGGTTGGTTTTAATTAAATTTTTATGGGCTGTTGCGCAAGCAACAACCCTTTTTTCTTGCTCTATTTTACCGTGCCGTTTACAATTTCGGCGTATTGGTCTTCGGGTATCATCGGCGAACAAATCTCCGAGAGCAGCTCAGCGTCAATTTCACCTGTTTCCGAGTATTCCTTTCCCGCTTTTTTCACTAGCTCCAATCTCGGCGCGGTTACTACTTCAGCCTCCGCGGCGTTGAACATCGGACTCTCGGGAACGGTAATCATCGTATGATTGTTTGGAAAGCAAAGTTTGAACTGAGCCGCGGCAGGTTCAAAGTTATGCTTGCTGTTCGGGAATCCGCACCCGCAAATCATCAGGTATCTGAGGTGTGAGAAATCCGCCTGACCGACATGCTCGTATCTTTCTCCGACCTTGCGCATCGCCATACTTGACAGCGGCAGAGTGCGGTCAAGCAAGGCTTTGAGAGGAGCGGGCATACCGTAACAATACAAGGGATAGCTCCAGATTAACAGGTCGCTTTCAAGTATTTCTTCCAGTATTGTACGCATATCGTCCTTGTGGATACAATCCCCGCCGTTTCTCATACAGGAGAAGCACCCCGCGCACGGTTCAATGTGCTTGTCAATAACATCAATAATCCTTACTTCGTTTTGCGATACTTCATTCATCCCGTCCAGAAATGCTCGGGTAATATGCATAGTATCGCTTTTTCCTCGTTTAGGGCTTCCGTTAAGTACTAAAATTTTCATTGTGATTTCTCCGCGTTTTTCTGTGATACCTCTGCTCCGTAACGGCAGATAAGACCTGTTATGATAAACATAATTCCCAGCCCAACCGAAACTGAATTACTAAGATTAACTTCACCTATATTCTTATATAAAACCGACATAACTCCGTATATTATACCCGCGATTATAGCTGTGCCGACAGGAATACAGATTGTGAGAATACCAAGTCTGATTAATTCTTTCGCTCCCTCAAAGGTGAAAGGTGTGCCCGTCTCGAGCTCGTTTACAAAGTAGCGCTTTGCGAATTTGGCGAGAACACATTCTCCCGCGCAAAAGACAGCGCCCATGCCCATTGCCGTATAGCACATGCCGAGGTTGATGTCGGAGGATTTTTCGATTATCCCGTGTATAGTCGTACCACCGAGTTTAAAACCTTCGGGAATAACCGCTAAAGAAATCAAGCCAACCGCACAGCCAATCGCGCCGATAAGGCTGAATATAAATACAATGGTGCAAAGCACCTTCCCGATTTTTGAAATCGTCTGAATTGTTTTCAATGTTTTAGTTTTCATAATTTACCTCTTTCTTTTATATTAGTTTTTCTATTTCCTGTTCCTTACTAAATCCTTTTGAAGCGCCGTTATGCTCGATTTTGAGCCCCGCGAAAATTACTGCCCTTTGCAAGGCGTTTTTCGCGTCCATACCCTTCGCGTAAAAATGCAGGAATGACGAGAACAGCGCGTCTCCCGCGCCCACCGTGTTGACTATCTTATCGTCCGAGTACGCGGGGACTATGCAAACTTTATCATTACCACGCTCATAAAGCATAGCCCCCTTTGAGCCCATACCGATGACGATAATTTTGTTATGATAGCGTTCTTCGATTTGTCTGATAAACTCCTCGGCGGGGCAGGGGAGGTTCTCGTCACTGAGGAAAAGAATATCCGCGTTCTCCATAAAGTCACGGTTGTAGTCGTCCTCAACGCCGCCCAAAACATGTACGTCTGTCGCGGTTGTCACGCCGAGCTCTCTTGCCTTTTTGATTAGCTCACGGTTAAAGTTGATGTTGCACAGCGCGGCTATGTCACAGCCTTTGAGCGAATCAATAACGTCGTCGGGATTCACGCTTTGCTCCTGAATGTCCTTGAGGTCGCAGTAGATTTGCCGTTTGCCCTCAATATCGTAAAGCACCGCCGATACAGGCGTGGCTTTCAGCTTTCTGAAAACTTTTTCGTTTTTTATTCCGTCATCATAAAGGCGGCTGAGTATCCGCGCGGCTTCGGCGTCGTTACCGAGGAAAGATATCAAATCAACCTCGTCCCCGAGTGTTGAGAGAGCTTTCGCCAGATTGTATCCCACACCCGAAACATCGGTATTGATACCAAAAAACGGATAATCAATAGGGTAGTAGTCTATCGGAAAGCCCTTTACAGGGATGGTTGTCTCTATGTTTAAAAGCCCCGAAACAAGTATTTTCATATTTACTCCTTTACCGCGTCAAATCTGCCTCTCAGCAGATATATTCCGAGCACGGCGTTGAACACAACTGCCGAGAATGTGCTGAATCTTTCAAACACTCCGAACACCGCTTTCGGCATAACGCCTGTACCGATGGCTCCGAGTATCATCGCCGCCAGGCAGAAAGCAGCCCATACTCCGAGAGATTTAAGCTCGGCTTTTTTAGCTCCGATTATGATTAACACAAGCGAAATAATCGAGAACAACACAACCATAACGGTGACGACGATGTGCATTATATTCTGAAAATCGGACATGGGAGCGTTCTGCGCCAGAGGGAACATTTTGTATCCCGCGACAGTCACCCACTCCATAGCGGCAAAGAAGAATATTCCCGTCTTAAATGCTTTTGATTTACAGAAATATACCGCTACGCACACAGCCATAATAGAAACGATTCCGCACGGTCCGAAAAGCGCGTTCAGTTGTTCCGCCAAAGCCTGAGACGGAGCTCCGTCCGCCGATAAGTCGCTGACAGCCATACTTAATCGGTTGTACCCGGGGTAGGCGAGCGGAGAGAACACCACCATCGCCGTGTATGACAACAGGCTGATAATTCCGCATATTCCTAAATATTTAGGCTTCATAGTTGTACCTTCTTTATCTCTTTTTGTACGCAATCAGCTCGGGCTGAGAGCCGTCCACGCTGTAACTGCATACGAGTATGAACGTTGTGTCCGCGACAACGCCGTAGCATATTCCCATATCCGCGAACTCAATCTGCGCCCCGAGATACACATTTTTGTCGTCCAGCATTTGTACCACTTTACCGTTTGGCAGCGGGTAGGGGAGATTAACGAACGAGCCCGCGAGCTCATACAGCTTATCCGCCTCGGGAATGTTGTTAGCTTTGAGTAAGTCATTGACTTCACTCAGCAATTCCTTTTTAAATACGGTGTACTGTTCCTTTCCGCCAAACTTTATGTACTCCGCCGCAACGCACGTTCCGCCGAACGGCTTTCCGCAGGTTGCCTCACAGCCTTTACATTCGTCTTTCAGTTTGCATTTGCCGCAATCAGCTCCGCATATTGTGCTCATATTTTTCTCCTTATTTTATCGCGTTGTATATGAATGCCTAACCAATTCTCTGAAAATTTTGTCTTTGTCATAATTCCCCTCGGGCAGACCGGGGATTTCCTTATACGCCTTGCAAATGCTCAGGCTGAATTCCGCGAATATCGCGCTGATTTCATCGTCGCTGTAAGGACAGTCGCCCGTCACAATAAGCGTAGTGAAGCTGTACGCCACCAGCCACAAATCGCGGAAGAACTTGTCCGCGGTTTCGGCGTCCATATTGTAGATTTTCATTATCGACTCCCTCACCAGGTTCTGTGTCAGACGCAAGCCTTCCATCGCGCTGCCTTTAACACCGTCGGGAGGTGACAGGAAAAAGTATTTGTACAGCTCGGGCTCATCCTTGGCGAATTTGATAAACTCTTTGCCTACACCGAGTGCGGGTATCTTCATCTTCAATCCCGCTTTTACATAATCCTGATAGAGGTTTTCGGCAAAGAGGAATACCTCGCGCTTCAAATCATCCACCGAGTCAAAATATGTGAACAGCGGTCGGGATGATACCCCCAGCGCCGCCCCTACCTCTCGGGCGGTTACGGCATTTATTCCTTTTTCTCTGGTAATACCGACTGCGGCTTCGATTATTTCCTGTTTAGTATATTTTGCTTTGGGCGGCATAGCGACACCTTCCTTTTAGTTGTGCAACACTTATTATGCAACATATGTTGTATAACGCTATTATATTCCTTGTTTTTTGTTTTGTCAATAGTATTTATTGTATTTTTCTGTTGCGTTTTAACGTACTTATGTGTTAAAATGCTAACACAACAAAAGAAACAGGTGATAATATGAATTTAAACAACAATAATTACAACCGCGGACCAGTTAACGGCGGTTCCGCGACAAAAACCAAAAACGGCTCGTTTTTCCGCTCAAATCCTGTGCTTAACAGGCTCAATAAAGTTGACGAGAGAGCTCAGGACGACAGCTCGGCGACATACGGAGGCATAGCCCTGAAAACAGCGTTTATGCTATTATGGACAATCGCGGGAATGATGCTCTATCTTTGGCTCGAAAAGGCGGTTTTTTCGGGGCAGGCTGATATAATGCGTTTCAACTATCGCGGCTTTGAGGTCAGCGCGTCAGCTATGCAGCTTGGTTTCTTCGCGGGCGCGGGTATTCTTGCGATAGTTATGCAGCTTTTAGCGGCATTCGTACGAACAACAATTCCCGTAACAGGCACAATCTATTCGCTTTGTCAGGGATTCATCATTTCGTTCTTGGTGTTTACTGTTCTTCACGGTTACGAGTATCTGGGAATTTTGGCTTTGGCGATTACTGTGGTGGTTGTTTTTGCTATGGCTCTGCTTTACACAAAAGGTATAATAAAGGTCAGTCGTAAGTTCCATATGATTATCTTAACCCTTGTAGCGGCGATGATAGGAATATCAATTGTTACGTTTATCGGGTACCTCATTCCGTTTACAAGAGGCATCGTGTCACAGATTATAGGTCACCCCGGGATTTCGTTCGCGCTTACGCTTATCTCGATTGTGATCGCGTCATTGTTTTTGATTTCAGACTTTGCTATGATAGACAGTATTGTCGAAAACAAGTACCCTGCTAAATACGAGTGGGCAGCGGCTTTCGGACTTACCTTTACTATTCTTTGGCTGTATGTAAAAATCCTCGACCTGCTTATTCAGATTGTAGGCAACAACAAAAATTAATTATAAAAATATGGATTGCTTCGGCAGTCCGTATTTTTTTATTGAAAACCTATTTGCGTTCTGCTATAATCAAACTTAGAACAGCCCAAGAATATTCAGGAGGGTTCCGCTATGAAATCTACTATTGTAATAGGACACAAAAACCCCGACACAGACTCCATATGTTCAGCCATCTGTTATGCTGAGCTAAAAAGCAAAATGACGGGGGAGGAGTATGTTCCCTGCCGCGCGGGAGAACTCAACAGCGAAACCCAATTTGTGCTCGAGCACTTCGGTGTTGATGTCCCCGAACTTGTGGAGTCTCTTGAGCCAACAATTTCAGACGTACAGTTTCGCGAGACGGGCGGTATCGACCCGCAGATTTCCCTGAAACGAGCGTGGGAGCATATGCATGACCACGACACCCAGACTGTTCCGATTCTTACAAAACGCGGAAAAATAAAGGGTATTCTCACTTATGGAGACCAGGCTCGCTTCTATATGGAGGACCAGGGTTCCAACGCGCTTTCAAAGGCTAAAACACCTTACGGCAATATAGCCGATACGCTCCAGGGAGAAATTGTCGTGGGCGACCCCGACGCGTGTTTTTCAAAAGGAAAGGTAGTTGTCGCGGCGGCGAACCCCGACGTTATGGAAGAATACATCGAAGAAAACGACCTGGTTCTGCTCGGCAACCGCTATGAAAGCCAGCTCTGCGCCATAGAGTTGAAAGCGGGCTGTATTGTAATCGGACTGGGCGCGAAAGTTTCCCGAACGATTAAAAAAATCGCCGAGGAGTCGGGCTGCACGGTAATTGTTTCCCCGCTTGACACATACACCTGCGCAAAGCTTATAAATCAGGCTGTGCCCGTCAAACATATAATGCGTAAGGATAACATAATTACATTTGACCAGAACGAACTTGTGGCTGATGTCAAATCCGCTGTGGCAAAGCACAGAATAAGGTATTTCCCTATACTCGACGACGATAATCATTATCTGGGAATGATTTCACAGCGCAACCTGCTCAACGTTGAACGTCAAAAGGTTATCCTTGTTGACCACAACGAAAAGGGGCAGGCGGTTGACGGCATACGTTCCAGTGAGGTTATCGAGGTAATCGACCATCACAGGATAGATTCCATCGAAACGATGAACCCAATCTACTTCCGCAATCAGCCCCTCGGCTGTACGGCGACTATAATCGCTATGATGTACAACGAAAACAATCAGTCGATATCTCCGACAATCGCGGGACTGCTCTGTTCGGCGATTATCTCCGACACGCTGATGTTCCGCTCGCCCACCTGCACTCCCATCGACGAGAGTGTGGCAAGGCAGCTCGCGCAGACTGCGGGAATTGATATTGAAAAATACGCCACGGCTATGTTTAACGCGGGCTCAAAGCTCGGCAGGAAAACCGCCGATGAAATCTTCCACATTGACTGCAAGCAATTCAAGGCGGAGGGAACCTCCCTGACAATTTCTCAGGTTACAAGCGTAAGCGCCAAGGAGCTCGAAAAGGTCAAGACAAAAATGCTGCCCTATATGGAGAACCTGCTCCCGAACTCGGGAATGGATATGTTGTTTATTATGCTCACCAATATCATTGAGGAGAGCACGGAGCTGTTGTTTGTGGGAGCGAACACAAAGAGCGTTGTTCAGCTGGCGTTTGACGCTGAGCCTTCAGAGTCATCCGTAGTACTCAAAGGTGTAGTAAGCCGTAAAAAACAGGTAATTGCTCCGTTGATTAACGCGATAGAAACATTATAAACAGTTGAAAAGAGTCCGTGATGCATGGGATCTTTTTGCATAAATTAATCGATTGTTATATTATGAAATTTTTTTTGCAGAATAAGGCGTCATACTATTGAAAAAAAATTTTTTTTTTAGTATAATAATCAAGATTAGTATAATAATCACGATGTAAATTTTGAAAGGAAGTTTTGAAATGAAAAAGATTTTAACATTGTTCTTGTGCGTTGTGCTTGTTGTCAGCGCGGCGGTGTGTATAATTCCCGCCAATGCCGCAACATCCTCCAACAGTACAGGATACAACCAGAAAACACCGCTTGAAAACGAGGATGATTTCAGTTGGGATAACGCTTCGGTCTATTTCCTTATGACCGACCGTTTCTACAACGGCAACACCTCGAACGACCATTCCTACGGTCGTACCTTAGACGCGAACGGTCAGCCTGTTTCGGGGTGGAACACTTGTCCCGGTACATTCCACGGCGGTGACTTCGCGGGTATTACTCAGAAAATCAACGAGGGATATTTTGACAATCTCGGTGTAAACGCTCTGTGGATTTCCGCTCCTTATGAGCAGATTCACGGTTACGTTACCCCGGGCGAGGGCAACGACTTCGCCCACTATTCCTACCACGGATATTATGTTCTGGACTATACCGAGACTGACGCGAACTTCGGAACAAAGCAGGAGTTCCAAACTTTGGTTGATACCGCTCATCAGCACGGAATCCGCATAGTAATGGATATCGTTATGAACCACGCGGGTTATAACACGCTGCTTGATATGAAGCAGTACAACTTCGGTACAATCATCGACCAAGCGGGCGCGGACAGCTACATTCACCGTATTACAAACGTAAACGGTCTCCACGATACAGTTGATTACAAAAGCTCGGCGACCGACTGGGGCAAATGGTGGAGCTCCGACTGGGTTCGCAGCGGCCTTCCCGGTTACAGCGAAGGCGGCGGTGACGAAACCCGATGCCTCGCCGGACTGCCCGACTTCAAGACCGAGCAGAGTACAAGCGTGTCATTACCTCCCATTCTCCAGAACAAATGGCAGAAGGAAGGCACTTATAACACAAAAGTCGATAAGTACGGAAGTTCCGACACAGTATCTAACTATATTGTAAAATGGCTTTCCGAATGGGTAAGCACCTACGGCGTTGACGGTTTCCGCTGTGATACAGCTAAGCACGTTGAAAAGGCTTCCTGGAAGAAGCTCAAAACTTCCTGCGTAAGCGCGCTCAAAAACTGGCGTCAGAACAACCCCTCAAAGGCGGGAGCTGACTGGCAGGACGACTTCTGGATGACAGGCGAGCACTGGGACTATAAGCTCGGCTACGGTTCCTACTACACCGAGGGCGGATTTGACTCTATGATTAACTTCTCGTTCTCAGGTTCGGGTGTTCCGGGTATCAGCAATATCAACGGCACATATCAGCACTACGCCGATACAATCAACACTCAGGAGAACTTCAACGCACTCACATATATTTCTTCCCACGACTCCAACCTCGCCCGCGGAGATTTGATTTATCAGGGTTCGGCTTTCCAGCTGCTGCCCGGCGCGATACAGATTTTCTACGGCGATGAAACGAACCGTTCCACAGTGGCGGGTATGAACTTTGACGGCCACGGAGGAAGCGGACATTCGCTGAGAAGCGATATGAACTGGAGCAGCATAGACCAGAGCGTCCTGAAACATTGGCAGAAGGTCGGCAGGTTCCGTAACAAGCACGTCTGCATAGGCGCGGGAAAACATCAGCAGATTTCCGCCTACAGCGCTGATTCGGGTTACACCTTTATGCGCTCGTATGATAACGGAGAAATGGCTGACAGCGTTATCTGTGTAATAGGCGCGCCGAAGAACACGAATATTCCCGTAAGGGTCAGCTCAATCTGGGGCAACGGTAAGACCGTAACTAACTATTATGACGGTTCAACAGCTGTAGTACAGGATGGCAAAGCTGTATTTAATTCGGGCGAAAACGGTACTATTCTCATAGAGGGACCTCAGTCCACAATCCATATGGACCTTAAAGGCGCTTATTCGTTCTATGACAGCGAGACCGTTACGGTATCGCTGCGCGGAGCGGATTACGCTATGGCGTCAATCAACGGCGGCGCTCAGTTCAGAGTAGTTGACGGTCAGACATTTGAGATTGGCGACGGCATAGAACTCGGCGAAGTATTTGACGTTGTTTTATCAGCTTCAAATTTCGAAGAAACTTTGGAGAATAGCTATACATTCAAAAAGAAAGACCCCAACGCAATAACTACAATTTACTTTGATAACAGCAGTTATAAGTGGAGCAACGTATACGCGTATGTATATGACGAAAGCTCGGGCGAGGTTATCATGAACGAAAAGTGGCCCGGAAAACAAATGACTTACAACTCCGATCTGGGGCTTTACACCTACGAGGTTGAGGATGAGCTGACAAACGGTCAGGTAATCTTCAACAGCGGCAGTGACGCGAACAAATATCCCCAGGGAGCGAACGCCAAGGGACTTGATATCAACGAGACTAATATGGTGCTTATGGCGGGCAATAAGTGGGAGGTTTACACAGGACAAACTCCCGTACCCACGACTCCGCCCGACCCGAGTAAAATGACTACGGTTTACTATGATAACACGGCGCAGAATTACGAAACACCGTATATTTACTATTGGCATTCATCCACAAATTCGGGAGACGTATCATGGCCCGGTGTCGCTATGACACCGTATAAGGACAACATCTACAAGGCGAGCTTCCCGAGCGACAATGACAGATGTATCTTCAGCAACAACGGCGGAAGCCAGACGGGTGATTTGACAATTCCCGGGAAAAATATGATTTATGACGGAAGCTCGTGGAGTGAATACCCCGACGCAGAAATTCCGACAGAGACCAATCCGACTGTTCCCTCGGGCGATACATATTATTATGGAGACGCTAACGAGGACGGAAAGGTGAACATCAACGATGTAACATCAATTCAGTTCCATCTTATCGGCACAAAGAAGCTCAGCGCTTTGGGCGAGATACTCGCCAATGTCGATTATGACACAAAGGTCAGCATAAAGGACGCCAACACAATCCAGTGTGTTCTTGTCGGAATCAATCCGCACAGGAACTGTGTGAACGAAGCATACAACGAAGCTGTACCTACACAGCCCACGCAGCCGACAGAGACAAATCCAAGCGGAACTCAGTCAAATAAGCGTATGGTTTACTGCGTTAACTCTTACAACTGGTCGCCGCTTAAAGCGTACTTCTGGTCAGATTCAAACAAGAATATGATGGAGTGGCCGGGCAAAGATATGGTGAATGTCAGCGGTAATATTTTCGCCGTCGAAATTCCCGACGGAGCTACAAAGGTTATCTTTACCGAGGGCACATGGCGCTCACAGACTGCCGACCTCACCATTCCCGACGGAGTAGGGCCTATTTATGATATAGACGCTAAGAATTGGGTTGAATATACAGGATAACAGATTAAAAAAATTAAGGGGGCTGTGAAAAAACAGTCTGAAAAAACAAGAAGGCACATAACCGAAAGAAGTGACGGTTATGTGCCTTTTGTGGTATAATAAAGTTGTGAACAATAC
>CACZYC010000035.1 GCA_902785365.1 uncultured Ruminococcus sp.
TACTTCTTTCTACGGTAGTGTTTTGTTGCAAATTCATTATACCATATTTTGAAGTTACTTCTCTTTTTTATTGGTTCATATCATTTTAACACATACAATTTAGAAAACTTTTTGTATTTTTATTCATTGTTTGTAAGTTGCATTACACGTTCAAGTATAAAAGAGATACTGAAATCAATCCTAAAACAAATATATACAAAGAATTTATCAGATATTTATGTTTTACATTCTTAAAAACAGCCAAGGTTGTGTTTGCGATAAAATAAATCACAGCAACAGTTAATATAGCCAGCAATAACCCGTCTGCCCCTTTGAATATTCCCAGTCCGACTTTATTCTTGGGAAGCAGATGAAAATATAATAATATAACGAAAACTGACGCGGAATAAAAATTGAAAATATACTTTTTATCCTTAATTATATTATCGTTATTCAATATATACATTGCCGACGGAAATAGAAGAAGCAACGGAATCAATGGACTTTTTATTCTAAACAGGTATATTTCACAATTAATATTATTAAATGACGATACAGCGATAAATACAAGTGAAAACACAATAAACACAAATATAATCACAGAAGCTCTCGAAAGCGCCTCAACACCTTTGGCGGTGCAAAAGAAAGTAAATCCGAGGATTAATAAAACTAATATCCAAAATGGACCGTAACCGAGATCATAGAACATATATTTGCAAAATTCATCACATATAACCACACAAAACACTGAACAGTAAATAGCGGATATTGCTTTTAATATAAAGTTTTTACCTTTGTAAAGAAAAATTACAAGCGTATCAATCAATAATACACCTGCTAAGATAATAAAAAACATTACCGAAGGATTATAGTCAATAAACAACAAAGCGGTCAATGTGGATAAAAACGAGGAAAAACAAAATTGCGAAAAAAGGATTTTGTTATTTTTCATAAAGACTACCGCCTTTTAATGACTGGACATTAATATCATACTTTGAAAGCTTTTTCCAACCTAATCTCACAAAAACATCTCGCATATTCTGTTTTGAGAACGGTGTCAGCGGTGTCATATATACAACGCCCAAAGTTGACTTTGAGCACATATAAACCAACACTATCGCAGATAAACCCGCGATTCCGAATATACCAAGGATACCTCCGACAATAATAAATGATAATCTCATAACAGTAATCTGAGGATAAAGGTCAGGTACAACATAACTGCAGATTGCGGAAATCGCGACTGCCATTAGTGTCGGCGCGCCGATGATACCGGCGGTTATAGCACATTCCCCTATCACAAGAGCCCCTACAATACTTACAGCGTGTCCGAGAACCTTAGGTAATCTTAAACCTGATTCACGCATAACCTCGTAAATAAAATCTATAACAAGAACTTCAAGCATCAATGGTAATGGAGTGTGGTCGATGCTCTCTCTTATATTTGAATATAAAACTTCAGGAAAATAATCAGGATGAAAATTCACAAGAGCTATATATATCCCGGGAAATAAAACCGAAACAAAATACGCGATAAACTTTATGATTCTTATTATTGCGGCAAAATATGGTCGGTTAGAGTAATCATCGACTGATTGAAAATTCTCAACAAACAAATGAGGCATAATAAGAACAGAAGGCGTGCCGTCTACAATGATTCCAATTCTGCCTTCCATAAGCTTACCGCAAAGTGTATCAGGTCTTTCGGTTATGCCAACGCCCGTGAACACTTCGTTTTTGCCGCTGTCTTCAAGATAAGGCACAAGATATCCGCTTCCCAGAACAGTTTTGATATCGCAAGCTTCAAGGCGCTTTCTTATCTCTTCGACAGAGGATGATGTTGCCTTGTTCTTAAGGTATACCAAACATATCTCTGTATTGGAGACGCTTCCTATGGTATTTGTTTCAAATACAAGCTGTGGATTTTTTATACGTCGGCGTATAAGTGTCATGTTTACTCTGCACGCTTCTGTAAAACCCTCTCTGCTGCCCCGCTGGACAAGCTCGCTCTCGGGCTCCGATACGCTTCTGAAAGAAAATCCTTGAACTCCTATGGCGAGCATTTGACTGCTTCCGTCAATTGCCAAAACCGCAAATCCCGACATAGAGAAATTTATAACATCATCAAATGTATCAACATACGCAACTTCACTGGCGGAAAGTATGTTGTCAACAATAAAAATAAAAAGCTCCTCCCCTTTTCTTTTGTCGAGTTCAGAATCCAACAACGGATTAATCACAGAGATAGCAAGGCTTTTTTTGTCGCACATACCCTCTGTTGTTATAATCGCGCACTTTTCTGAATTTGGCAGTACAAGTTCTCTAACTGTAAAATCAGCTGAGGATGAAGTAACTTTTTTAAGATAATCTATATTTTCTTTTAAAGAATTATACATTATATCACCATCATTATTTTAGGCACAAAAAAATGTATTATTCAACTTCTAAAGCTAATAATGTAATAAGGTGATGTTATGTATATAACGATAATCAGGACAGTCTTATTATATGTACTTATAGTCTTTGCCGTAAGGATAATGGGCAAAAGACAGCTCAGTGAACTTCAGCCGTCAGAGCTTGTTGTTACTTTGATAATAGCGGATATTGCATCCATTCCTATGGAGGATAACTCCAGACCGCTATTATCGGGTATGATACCTATGCTCATACTTGTAGCATTAGAGATAATTGTAAGTGTATTGATGATGAAAATACCGAAATTCAGAAAAGTAGTCTGCGGCAGTCCTGTTATGATTATAGAAGACGGAAGACTATTGCAAAAAGAAATGAAAAGGCTGAGAATCACAACTGAGGATTTATGTGTGCAGCTCAGACAGCAAGGTGTTTTTTCTCTTGACGATGTTGAATATTGTATTGCTGAAACAAACGGAAATCTGAGCGTATTACAAAAACCGAACAAAAGAAATCCTACGGCTCAGGATTTGGATATAACAATTGAAGATACCGGAATAGAAACGGTTATTATCAACGACGGAGAATTTTTAAACAATTCATTAAGGCTAAGTAAAACAAATACTAAAGAAATCAAGAAAATACTTAAAAGAGAAAATACAGAGTTAAAAGATGTTTTTATTATGACTTACAATCAGGCTGGAGATTACAAAATAATAAAGAAGGATATATGATGAAACGTATATATATAGCCATAGTGTTCATTGTTTTAAGCTTATCGGCAGGAGTTATAGAATATATATCAATAAACAATACTATTGATACTTATATGAATCAGATTTCTAAAGTAGAGAATTTAATTAAAGAAAGTAAAATAGAGAAAGCGGAAAAGATCATAAACGAAAACGCCATTAGTTTTGAAAACACAGGTAAAAGCATACTGTATTGTTACTACACACATGATGAGCTTGAAGAAATTACCGAAGAACTATATGTGATTGAGGATTTGCTTGATGACAGGCGTATTGATGATTATCATGAAAAAAGTCACCTGCTAATGAAAAAGCTCCTTTTCATCAAAGAAAAGGAGCAGATAACAATTCAAAACATTTTATAATCTGGCTTTTATAACGGAAACTATATAAAAGACAACAAACACGGCGCAATTAAACAATACAACCGCGGGACCCGTAGGTATATCCAGATAATACGAAAGCACAAGACCGCTTACAAAACATATAATCGAGAGTGCGCCTGATACAACTATCACCGACTTAAATGATTTGCATAGTTTCATTGACGACAGAGCCGGGAAGATAATCAATGCAGAAATAAGCAGCGTACCCATTATACGCATACCAATTACAATTGTAAGCGCGGTTAAAAGTGCGATAATCATATTGTAAAGAGCGGGACGAACACCAGAGGCTTTCGAAAAGTCTTCATCAAATGTTACAGCGAAAATCTTGTTGTAAAACACAAAGAACACTACAATAACTACCACAGAGAGCAATATACATAGAATAGTGTCAGCCTTGGTAGTGGCAAGAATAGAACCGAACAGATAAGTGTTGAGATCTGTATTCAACCCCGATACACTCGCGACAATTACACCGACAGCCAAAGCTGTGCTGGATATAACCGCTATCGCAGCGTCACCTTTAATTTTACTGTTTTTTGAAAGTCTGAGCAGTAAAAAAGCGGAAATAATTACCACGGGAACAGCAACGGCAAGAGGCGCCAGATTTGCGGCTGCAGCTACAGCCAGCGCGCCGAATCCCACATGAGATAATCCGTCTCCTATCATAGAATAGCGCTTTAACACAAGCACAACACCTAAAAGAGCGGCGCACAATGATACAAGCGTACCAATTATTAAAGCTCTTACCATAAAGTCATAAGAAAGTATTTCAATCATAAACGAATACCTCCTTTATTATGGCGGCAATCATCGCACGGACAATCAGTAATAAGAAATTTTTCGCCATAGGATGAATGCATATACTTATGAGTTGAACCATAAAAGAAACCGTCACCTGAAAGATGTAGGATATGAGACGCGTGATAAACCGCCGAAGTTATATCATGCGATACCATAACAACAGTAATTCCTTCCTTATTCAAGTCCGTAACTAAATCATACAAATCCTGTGTAGCGAGCGGATCGAGACCTGAAATCGGTTCATCCAGGATGATAAGTTTTGAAGTCGCGCACAAAGCTCTGGCGAGAAGTACTCGCTGCTGCTGTCCACCGGAAAGCTCTTGAAAACTCTTTCTTTTTAATTCTGAAATACCGACTTTTTTCATATTATTCAAAGCAACAGATTTTTGTTCCTTTGAATAAAACGGAAGCTTGCTTCGGTTTAAAGTTCCCGAAAGCACAACTTCAAAAACAGACCCCGGAAAATCAGACTGAATATCACTTTGTTGCGGAAGATAGCCTATATACTTCTTCTCAAGCCCATCGCCGTATTCGATTGAACCGCTTAAAGGATTGATAAGCCCAAGTAAACCCTTCATAAGAGTTGATTTTCCACTGCCGTTTTCACCAACAATACAGAGATAATCGCCCTTATTTACAGCAAAACTCAAATCATTAAAGACGACCTTGCCTTCATATCCCATTTTCAGTTTGTTGCATTTTATATAGGACATTATTCAAGAGCCTCCTTTAACGATTTTAAATTTAATTCTAATAACGAAATAAAAGTTGTTTTTGATTCAAATTGTTCACGGGTAATATTGTGCATTGAATAAAACGTCATAATCTCAGCGTTGGAATCCTCGCAGATAATCCGCGCAAGACTTTCAGATGAGTTATCTATATGAAATACAACAGGCAAATCATTTTCGCGAACATAGTCTATAAGTTTTGTAACCGTCTTTATTGACGGCTGGGTTTCAGAGGTGCAGCCGGGGAATACACTTTCGTATTTTATACCGTATTCCTTAACAAAATATAATATCGGGAAACGGTCAGCGACAACAATTGTGTTACGAGATGAGTTTTGAACCAATTTTTCAAAGGAATTATCAAGTCTGCTAAGTTTATTGATATAAGCATCTGTATTTGATTTGTAAAAATCCGCGTTAGCGCTATCCAGTTTAAGTATTTGCTCGGAAATAGCTTTTACAAACTTTTTGTCATTCTCTATGGATGTCCAGATATGCTCATCGTATTCGTCACCTTTATTATGCTCTATGTCTTCCTCGTAAAGTAAATCAGCATAATCAAACATACACATTACTTTAACGTCGGAATTTATACTATTGAGCACTTTATCAACCCATTCGTCGCTTTCTCCGCCGTTATATATAAAAATATCAGAGTTATTAATTTTTAATATATCCTTGGGAGTGGGTTCAAATTCATGAATTTCTGTACCAGGAGAAATAAGCTGATTGATCTGAGCTTTATTGCCGACAATTTCCCTAACAAATTCATAGTAAGGATAAATTGTTGTAGTAATACTCAGCTTGTCCGATTCTGTTTTTGAATCCGCCGCACAAGAACAAAGAATAGTAATTGCCGACAAAACCGCTAGTAAAACTGCTATTAACTTTTTGATGACAATCACCTTCTTAATTCAAAAGGCTGTCCCTCGCTGAGACAGCCTTTAAATAATAAATTATTACTTTGCTTTCTTTTCTTTTCTCTTTTGCCACATAACCCAAAGCGGACCTGCGATACAGAGCGAAGAATAACAACCTGAAACCAAACCTACCATCATAGGAATAGCAAAAGCCTTAACGGAGTCAAGGTTATAAACAACTGCAAGGATAAATACGATAGCAACAGCGGAAATAGTCGTAATTGATGTGATGATAGTACGACGCATAACCTTAGAAGCGGCTACATTAAATACATCCTTGATATCAGCCTTATAACCGATTCTCTTGCGTTCCTCACGAACACGGTCATAAACTACAACGGTATCGTTGAGTGAGTAACCGAGAATCATAAGAGCGACAGCCATAAAGCTGGAGTCGATAGGCATACGGAAAATTACGTAGAAGAAATAGATGATAGCAAGGTCATGGAATAAAGCCACAAGACCGAATACACCCGCGGAAAGACCGCCAATCTTCTTGAATCGTAATGTTACATACAGAACCATCAGAACCGCGGCAATCGCTACGGCAACAAGACACTTGAGCAAGAAGCTGAATCCCATTGTAGCGTCAACAGAGCTGTTCTGCTCCATTTTGATATTATTTTTGGGGAATGCTTTCTGAATACTGTCTGTAATTGATTTCTGTAAATCAGTTGTAATTGTTGTATTTCCTGAGAACTGAACGGTTAAATCTTTTTTGTTATTAACCAAATCCTCTGACTCGGAGAATGTAACTATATCATCGGGAGTAGCTTTCTGGACAATTTGCTTGAGCTTGGCGTTGTCAAGGCTGCCAGTATAGCTGTACTTAATCATTGAACCGCCTGTGAACTGAATGTCCATCGTTGTTCCAAAAATAAAGTTACAAACTAAACCAATAAGTATAATAGCAAGTGAAACTCCGAAGAAAATCTTTCTGTGTCCTACAAAGTCCTTTGCGGGCTTGCCTTTAACCAACAGCTTTTCTTCTTCTGTTAATCTAACAAAATTATTTGCCATCCTTAACACCTCCGAAAAGCCATTTGTGACGTACAACCCTGTATCCTGCTACCGAACGGAGCATTACACGGCTCAAACCAACACCCATAATAAAGTTGGCGATTACACCAACGAGGAGTGTATAACCGAATGAATAGATTGTACCTGTTGTTGACTGACCGAAAATCCACGAAAGAATATTTGTAGGTCCGAAAACAAGCAGAAGAATGATAGCGACAATAATGATTGTCATATTACCATCTATGATAGCTGAGAGCGAACTCTTTGTACCTCTGTCAAGAGCACCGTCAAGAGTACGTCCTGAGCGCATTTCCTCAATGATACGTTCGGATGTGATAACGTTCGCGTCAACACCCATACCGATTGAAAGGATAAGACCCGCAATACCGGGCAGCGTCATTGTGAAAGAGCTGAACGCCGGAAAATAACCCGAGATAGCGGCGATTGTGATGCCCATCTGTCCGATAAGAGCGATAACAGCTACACAACCGGGTAAACGATACATAAAAATCATAAATAGTGAGATTAAGATAAACGCGATAACACCCGCGTACGCCATAGCTGTGAGCGAATTCTCACCAAGCGAAGCGGATACGGAGCCGAATGAATCAGTCTCAAGCTTAAAGGGAAGTGCACCTGCCTGAATCTTGTTTGCGAGATCAGTAGCTTCGGCAGCAGTAAAGTCGCCTGTAATCTGAGCGTTACCGCCTGTGATTACATCCTGAATTGTAGGAGCTGACAACATAATGTCATCCATCCAGATTGAAACGACCTGACCGTTATACTTCTCTGTGATATCAGCGAATTTCTTAGCGCCTTCGCTATTAAACTCAAGATATACAGCATAATTGGAAGAAGCGGATGAACCGTTGGATGTATCCTGGTTAACACCGGCTTTTGCGGATTTAACATAAGAACCGTCCATAAGAACTGTCTCGGTGTCGCCTGTAGGAGTAGAATATACGGGCTTACCGTCCGAACCCATGGTAGTGTTTTCGTAACTGTTACCGGGACGGAATGTCAGCTTGGCTGTTGAACTGATTTCTTCAATAGCTTTTTCAACGTTAAATTCTTTTTCATCTGTTTTCCACGGATAACGTACAATGATACGATCCGTATTATAGTCAGCGTAAAGTTCATAATCGGTAATACCCGAACTTACCATACGGGTTTCGATAATAGCTTTTGCTGAATCGAGCTGAGCGTCAGTAGCGTTATAACCATCAGCAGGCTCAAATGTAGCCTCGACACCGCCTCGAATATCCGTGCCCCATCTGATGTCAGAAATACCCTTAATCGCGGTCACTTTGTTATCGCCTACATAGTAGGAAACGCCAAAAATGGCTGTGAATGAGAACGCGAGGATAAGAATGGCAACAATGAAAAACACGGGCTTTGGGATTCTTTTCATGCCATAAGACCTCCAAATAAAATCTAAAATCCATACGTAAAGGCAAAATAACTCTGCCGCGTCTACATACGTACAGACGTAACAGAGTTATTATACTTTTTTTTGATATAAAAGTCAATGATTTATAAGTGATTTAGTAAGATTTTTTATTAATTTGTTAAAAAATAACTTAAAACAACGACATATTAAAGAATCTTTTCGATAGAGGCAAGCTTGACGCATACGCAAAAAATATCCATAGCAAGCGATAATTCCTCAACAGAAGGAAAAGAAGGAGCAATTCTAATATTCTTGTCTTCCGGATCATTTGAATTTGGGAAAGTAGCGCCGGCGCCTGTCAGGACAACACCCGCCTGTTTACAAAGTTCAACAACTTTCTTCGCGGTTGAAGGATAAACATCAACACTAACAAAATATCCGCCGTTGGGATTAGTCCACGCTGCAATATCATTATCTTTAAAATTCTCGTTCAATTTATTAATTACTGTGGAAAACTTAGGAGCTAAAAGCGCTTTATGCTTTTCCATATGCTTTTTTAAGCCTTCATAATTTCCAAAGAATTTAGCGTGACGAAGCATATTAATCTTGTCGTAACCAATTGTAGCGTACGTATAACGCTTTTTTAGGAAATCCATATTAAGCTTGGACGCATACATTGCAGCTACACCTGCGCCTGAAAAAGTAATTTTTGATGTTGAGCTGAAAACAATGGGCATATCGGCATTACCGCTCTTTTCACACTCATCAACAATATTTAACAAAGTGTCGGGTGTGTCGCTTATATCGTGAATAGCGTAAGCGTTATCCCACATAATTCTGAAATCTTTCGCGGCGGGCTTGAGATTAGCAAAACGCTTAACGACTTCGTCAGAGTAAGTGATTCCTGTCGGATTGCTGTATTTAGGAACACACCAAACGCCTTTGATAGAGCTGTCCTCACTGACAAGCTTTTCGATAATATCCATATCAGGTCCGTCACTGTTCATAGGAACAGTAATCATTTCAAAACCATAATAGCCTGTTACTCCGAAGTGTCGGTCATATCCGGGTACAGGACATATAAATTTTCTGTCCGGAACATTAAACCATGGTTCAACGTCGTCATAAACTGCACCTGTCATAAAAGCGGAAATAGTATCAAACATCATATTAAGACTTGAGTTTCCGCCTACAAAAACAGAGTCGGGATTTACTCCCATTATGTCTGCAAAAAGCATTTTACACTCAAAAATACCGTCAAGTTCACCGTAATTCCTGCAATCAGTTCCGTTTTCGGATTTGCAGGCGTCAGCGCTGTTAAGAGAATCAAGCAAAGACATGGAAAGGTCAAGTTGCTCAGGTGAAGGCTTTCCTCTAGCCATATTTAAGCTCAAGCCTTTTGCCTTGTACTGCTCATATTCTTTTACGAGAGATTCTCTTTCTGTAATTAACGCTTCTTTTGAGGCGTATTTATAATTCATTTTGATAACTCCCTATCTAAATATTTCATATGCATTAGATATAATACTATAAAATATAAATTATTGCAAGTTTTTTGATGCTAACTTGCGTTTTCTGTTACTTCACACAAATTACGACAAATTTATTATATAATTACTGTATGTTATTAAAGCATAAATAAAGAAAAAAGGACGCCTGAGCGTCAATATCATTAAGATAAGCCAAAGGGTGCAAATCAAAAAAAGACACACTTGCGAAAGCAGGTGTGTTTTTTCGTAAAAAAGCAAAACGAAAAGACCAA
>CACZYC010000036.1 GCA_902785365.1 uncultured Ruminococcus sp.
AGTATACCCTTTTTTTCATCAATCGTATTATTATTCCACAAAAAACAGAGAAGCTGCGAAGAACGAAGCATTAAAACTTCATTTCTTCACAGCCCCTTTCTTTTTGCCCAACCGGGCTCAATATATCTCACCAAAACAAAAGCGACTATTTTGCTCATAATTCATTTTAGAATAATAAATCTGTATAGACAAAAGATTTTTAATTTGATATAATAACTTAGATTTTGATTTAGGGGAAAGATTAATGAATCTGAATGAATTGACAATCGGTCAGACCGCTGTTATTAAGACGGTCGGAGGCGAAGGACAACTCAGACAGCATTTTCTTGATATGGGTGTTATACCCGGGATAGAAATCAAGCTTGTAAAGCTTGCGCCTATGGGTGACCCGATGGAGTTTACAATTCACGGGTATGAGCTTACGCTGAGACTTGCTGACGCGGAGAAAATTATCGTTGAGCCTGTTAAGGCGGAAAGACAAGAGCAATTTCAGAAAATAAAAAAGAAACCCCACCCAGGTTTAGGCGAGGGCGGTAAGTATCATAAAAAGGGTAGTGGCAATCCTCTGCCCGACGATGAAACGCTTACATACGCTTTGGTCGGAAACCAGAACTGCGGAAAAACCACGCTGTTTAATCAACTTACAGGCTCTAACCAGCATGTTGGCAATTTTCCCGGTGTGACGGTTGACCGCAAGGACGGCGTTATAAAAGGGCATAAAAATACGTTGATTACCGATTTGCCCGGAATTTACTCGATGTCGCCCTATACAAATGAGGAAATTGTTTCCCGAAGCTTTGTTCTGGACGAAAAGCCCAAGGCGATTATAAATATTTTGGACGCCACTAACATCGAGCGGAATCTTTATCTTACAATGCAGCTCTTAGAGATGGATATTCCGATGGTCGTGACCTTGAATATGATGGATGAGCTCACAGCTAACGGCGGTTCCGTGGATGTAAACAATATGGAGGCGTTGTTGGGAGTGCCTGTTATTCCAATCTCGGCGTCTAAGAATCAGGGCGTTAACGAGCTTGTGGAGCACGCGCTGCATATCGCTCATTATCAGGAAAAACCCTTGCGTCAGGACTTTTGTGACAGCGGCGACAAGGGCGGAGCGGTTCACCGCTGTCTGCACGCCGTCAGTCATTTGATTGAGGATAAAGCGAAAAAAGCAGAACTTCCGCTTCGTTTCGCGGCGAGCAAGGTCGTTGAGGGCGACAGGCTTGTTATTGAGAAACTTGGACTTGACACCAGCGAGCTGGATATGATTGAACACATCGTTACCCAGATGGAAAAAGAATGTGGGTTTGACCGCAACGCCGCGATTGCGGATATGAGATTTACTTTTATCCGAAAGATCTGCAAACAGACGGTTGTCAGACCAAAGGAGAGCAGAGAACACCGCCGCAGCGCTAGGATAGACAAGATACTCACAGGAAAGTTTACAGCTATTCCTATGTTCCTTTTGATTATGGTCGCTATATTTTGGCTGACATTTGACGTTATCGGCGGAAGGCTTCAGGAATTGCTTGAAATGGGAATTGACAATCTGACCGAGCTTATGCGTAATTCGCTGGAACACTTCAATGTCAACCCGATTTTTACCGGACTTATAACGGACGGTATTTTCGCGGGTTTGGGAAGCGTTCTGAGCTTTTTGCCAATTATAGTGGTGCTGTTTTTGTTTTTGTCTATTCTGGAGGACAGCGGTTATCTTGCTCGCGTCGCCTTCTTTATGGATAAACTGCTCAGGCGAATCGGTTTGTCGGGAAGAAGTATTGTGCCAATGCTCATAGGTTTCGGATGTACGGTTCCCGCCGTAATGGCAACGCGAACGCTCCCCAGTGAACGCGACCGTAAAATGACAATTCTGCTCACTCCGTTTATGAGCTGTACCGCAAAGCTTCCTATTTACGCTTTCTTTGTAAACGCGTTTTTCAGAGAATACAGCTGGCTCGTAATGTCGGGACTGTATGTGCTCGGCATTGTTGTGGGTGTTCTGATGGCTTTATGCCTGAAAAAAACAATTTTTAATGGCGAAGCGGTTCCGTTTGTTATGGAGCTTCCCAACTATCGCTTGCCGGGTGTTATGAATGTTGCGAGACTACTGTGGGACAAGGCAAAGGACTTTATTCAAAGGGCTTTCACGGTTATTTTTATTTCCACAATTATTGTATGGTTTTTGCAGAACTTCAATCTGCAATTCAATATGGTGCACGATTCGCAGGAAAGTATTCTGGCGAATATCGCGGGATTTATCGCTCCGATATTCGCTCCGCTTGGGATGGGCGACTGGAAGATTGTCACAGCTCTGATAAGCGGATTTATGGCAAAGGAGAGTGTGGTTTCCACGCTCGAAATCCTGTATAACGGCGGCATACAGACCGCGATTACCGCGCTGTCGGCTGTGTCGATTCTTGTGTTCAGCCTGCTCTATACTCCGTGTGTGGCGGCAATTGCTTCCGTACGGCGCGAGCTCGGATACAAATGGGCAGGGATTGTTGTGGTTTGGCAATGCGTGGTGGCTTATCTGGTTGCCGCTATTGTACATCTCGTTTGCCTCTTGTGCGGAATGGTTTGACGGCTATGAATATTACTGATATAGTTATCGTGTGTCTGCTCGCGGTTTTGGCGGCATTGGCAGTTACTTGCATTATAATACGTAAGCGAAAAGGAAAGGGCTGTTCGTACAATTGCGAAAACTGCTCTTTCAAATGTGATAAAAGACAATAAATAACCCTCGATTGGTAAGAAATCCAATCGAGGGTATAATACTACAAGGTTATAAGCGCTTATATTTCTTATATAGAATTATCATTAACTATTATTTTGTTTTTCGTTAATCTTTCAAGCTTATTTCATACAATTTTCACATAAGGCGATTATTATTTTATCATCGAAAATAAATTTGGAGGTAATCCACTATGACTTATAATCCTTATGAAGATAAAAACACACAGTCGAACGGGTTTAATCCCGAACAGCCTGACGGCTTTAATCAGATGAATACGGACGCTTTCGTTCCAAATCAGGAACAGCCCGTCAACTACACTGAGCCCGCGGTTGAGCCGCCCGTTTCAACTAACGCTCCCGATTTCTCGGTGGACGAGTATTACAAGGAGCACTTTGCCGACGAAAATATTTCCGCCGACAGTTACGCCAAATACGGAGAGAGTTTCTATTCCGAAGAGCGGGGCACTAAGACCGAGGCTCCGATTGAACCCGAATCCGCTCCGTCGAATAACTACGAAAACATTTACAGTTCATCGCCGTATTACAGCGAGCAGCCGCAACCCAAAAGAGTTGTAAAGGAGAGCAGACCTGTAACACGCGGAGCTTTGGCGTTAGTTTTAATAATAAGCATTATGAGTTCAATGCTTCTCGGAATAGGCGGGGGATACTTCGCGGCGAAGATTTTCTCATCTGATTCTTCCGGCAGCGCTGTTAACCTCAACAAATCAGACAGCGGAAGCTCAACCTACGCTTCTTCAACATCCGCGCTTACCACAACACAGATTGTTGATAAGGCCGCGGACTCGGTTGTAGAGATTACAACAGAATCAGTCGCTACCAGCAACTTCTCTCAGCAGTATATTCAGAGCGGCGCGGGATCAGGAGTTATAATAGCCAAGGAAGGCTATATTGTAACTAATTACCACGTTATTGAGGGTGCTTCAAATATCACAGTAACCCTTCGTGACAAGACCGAGTATACCGATGTAAAGGTTGTCGGAACATACGCGGCGGGAGACATAGCACTCCTTAAAATCAGTCCCAAAAAGACACTCAAACCCGCGACTATGGGTAACTCTGATAAAATCACGGTAGGCGATTACGCAGTAGTAATCGGCAATCCTCTCGGACAGCTCGGCGGTTCAGTAACGGACGGAATCATAAGCGCGCTCGACCGTGAGGTGACAATAGATAACGAGACATACAACCTTCTCCAGACAAACGCTGAAATAAGTCCAGGTAACTCGGGCGGCGGCCTTTTCAACGGCAACGGCGAGCTCATCGGCATCGTAAACGCTAAGTCCAGCGGAAACTCTGCCGAGGGTATCGGTTTCGCGATTCCCGTAAACGATGTAATGGAAGTGATTTCCGACCTCAAGCAGTACGGCTATGTCAAAGGTCAGATTGAACTCGGAATGTCTGTTGCTGACGTCAATTCCACCGCTCAGCTATGGATGTACGGAAGCGACCAGACAGGCGTATATGTAACAAGCGTATATTCGGGAAGCAATGCCGCCAAGGCAGGCTTCAAGGCAGGCGATATTATCACCGCTATTGATAGTACCGAAATCAAGACCACTGCTAACCTCAAAGCCGCGCTCAAGAAGCATAAGGTAGGGGATAAGGTCAAGTTTACGGTTTATCGCTCGGGACAGAAGGGCTCAATAGAAATGACTCTTGAGGAATCAAAGTCCGATGTCGGTTCATCCTCCAACTCATCTTCTCAGCAGCAACAGCAGCAAGTCCCCGAAGATGACTGGGGCGAGAATCCCTGGGATATCTTCAACTGATGTGAATCGGTTTGGAAGTTTAATATAGCAAAGGAGCTGACTTTTCAGTCAGCTCCTTTTCAATTTTTTTCACTAAATGTTCAAATTACCGATAACTAACTTTCATAAACCGCCTGTATTATATATATTAAGCAAGGTGCGTTATTATCGTAACCCACTCGCCCGACGTGGCAAAAGCCAGCGACGTTCAATATGAGCTGAAAAAGGGCAAAAGAGTATAAATAAAAAATAGGAGCTGTTTTCAAAACAGCTCCTAATCTTTTTTGCTTATATGGTTTTTAAGTACAATGTTTATATACTGCGAGAATGAACGGTCATCCTCCTCGCTCAGTTGTTTAATCTTTTTGATAACGTCGTCGTCGAGCGTTATGCTCACCTTGCTTTTTAACGGCTTCATATTTTCACCCCTCAATATAGATATTATAACCTCAGTTACGACTTTATATTGACAAGTAGTATAAAGTAGTATAAAATAGTATACAGAAATATGGTATAATTAATGCAGAATTACTAAACCCTGTCACATATTCATTTTTTAAAAGGTTATATATATAAACCGGAAAGGAGCGTTATTATGAAAAAGATACTTTCCATACTCATTTCTATAATGATAATAATTTCCGCAGTGTCAGTTCCAGCTTCGGTAAATGCCGCCGTAAAGATAAAGAACAAGACTCTTTAAATGTACACCGAAGGAATAAGTCTGGATGGCGGTAATGGGAATCACGCATACAAGTACTCTGTAAAGAACAAGAAGTATATCAAAGTTGATTTCGATGGCGGAGAAGTCGGCGGGATTGGCTATCAGCTCACTGTATCAGCCCGAAAAATAACAGGGAAAAAGAAGCCTGTTATCACGATTTACTACAATAATTCCTCGGGCAAAAAGGTGATAGTCAAGAAGTTCCGCTTTACAGTTAAGCCTACACGCAAGTTTAAGACGAAAAAAGTTCTGCTCTACAAGGGAGAGAAAAAGCTGCTTCCCTTTAACAGCTACCAATACACAAAGAAACTGAAGTATGAATTCAGCAACAAGGGCATCGTGTCAGTAAAGGATAAAAGCGTGCGTTCAAAAGAGCTGTATGTAACAACATGGGCGGATGATTCTGATTATGGAGCGTGCGCTATAGGGCGAAAATACGGCAAAACAAAGGTTACTGTAAAACTAAAGGGAACAAACGTCACTCTGGGTAAATTTATTGTCACCGTAAAGGACGTTAAAGCGTCTGTCAGCAAAAAGTACAAAACAGTTACTTTACGCAACAGCCCGTACGGATTAGTAGCTAAACACGGTATGTATCTTCTTACCGTAATTAATCACCGAAGAGCCGACGCGAAATATTCGGTTGAAATAAAGAATAAAAAAATAGCGGAATCAGGTGAGTGCCAATATTGCCGCTACGGCGACAAGGAACCGTGTATTATGCAAAAGAAGGTCGGCAGAACCCGTGTGAATGTATATGAGAAACGCAATGGAAATAAAACAAAAATCGGTTACTTTGCTCTCAGAGTTGTCAAGGCAAAGATGGCTGAGGTTATGCGTTATATCAGATCCTATGATGATGAGGGTATTGAGCTTGCTATAAAAGAGGGCGAAAAAATCAATCTAAAAAACGCGTGTACAATCACTATCTGGATATGTTCAGCGGCATAGGATATAAAAAGTTCAAGTCAAGCGATTACAAAATGACCTTTAAATCATCCTGTCCCGACAAGCTCAAAGTCAGCGAAAAAGGCATTGTAAAATGCACGGGAAAATTCGACAATCTGCAAACTGTTAAGTGCGTAGTCAAATTCTCCGACGGCTCAAAAGACGGCTGTTGCGCTGAGTTTATTTACGGCGATGAGGATGATTGGTGGGATTATTTCGCATAGAGTTAATCGGTACCAAAGTCAGTGGAATCAATCGAAAAAATAATATAAAACACCTCTGCCCGACACGTTAGGTGTCGGGCTCTTTTTGGCGTATTACACAAAATATGGGGTATAAGGATGATAAAAAACACAATTTGTCGGTTGATTTGGTTACATTTTGTAACACTGACTAAAACGCAATAATTATCGGGGATTATTTTATTAGATTTATACATTCTTTACAATTTCTTGCTGAAAACGGTTGCAATCAGGAGCGATTTTTGTTATAATTATTACAGATTTGTTACAAGCCGCGTTATCACTGGATTTTTGGTTAATTGTAATCGTTCGCGGTTTTTGGAGGATAATGTATGAAGATATTTTTTAAACGAAATTTAAAGAAAATTTTGACAATTTCACTCGCTGTCGTAATACTCGCGTCGATAGCTTTGGCAGGTTTTATTACCTCAAACGCAAGCGGCACGGGCGCGGGTCTTGCAGAGTGGGCGCTTAACGCCTACAACAGTCATTGGAGATATCAATGGGGCGGAGCTTCACCCGGAGCGGTTGACTGCTCAGGTCTTATTTATTCATATTGCGGCGGTGCCCGCACCGATTTGGAGCAGTACGCTTCCGAAATCGGCTATGTAAGTTCGGGTATTCCCAGAGTACACGGTCTGGGACTTCATCAGCCCGGTCACTACGGCGTATATGTAGGCGACGGTATGGCTGTTGACGCCCGCGGCGATGAATACGGCGTTTGCTATGAATCTGTAGCCACAAAGTCATGGGTAGAATGGTTCAAAGTCGGCGCCTGCAGCTATGTTACAAACGGCTGGGAGAAGTTCAACGGCAAGTATTATTACTATGAGAACGGTCAGTATGTTGTAAACACAAGCCGTAATATCGGTGGTGTGACATACCACTTCGGCTCAAACGGCGCGTCTGACAAGACTCCCGCGGATATGAACGCGGTCGTCAACAACAGCGGCGGTTCATCAAATTCAAGTAATAACAGTTCGTCATCAAAATCCGACAGCGAGCCTAAAGAAAACTCCAAACCCGGAGTATTAAAAGTCGGCTCCAGCGGTGATAACGTAACCAAGCTTCAAGAGCGTCTCGCGGAACTCGGCTTCTATAACGGCGAAATCACAGGATATTTCGGCGAAGCTACCGAGGCTGCCTACAAGGCGTTCCAGAAAGCCGCGGGACTCACAACTGACGGTATCGCGGGCGAGGACGAACTCCAACTTCTCTACTCGGACGAGGCTCCCACAGCCAAGACTGAGAAGAAGAAAGATACAGAGAAAAAGAAGGACGACGGCACATACAGCCTGGGCGACCAGAGTGATGAGGTTTCCGAGATTCAGCAGAAGCTCGCTGACTTAGGCTATTACGCTGGCGAAATCACAGGTTACTTCGGCGAAGTAACCGAGCAGGCTGTCAAGGACTTCCAGACTGTAAACGGACTGGAGGCAACAGGTGTTGTTGACGAAACTACATTTGACCTTCTGTTCTCAGAGAACGCGGCGGCAAATGTCGTAGAGGATCAGGAAGAGTACGAAGAGCCCACAGAGCCTGAAACAGAGCCTGCCACAGAGGCTCCGAAAAAGGTTGAAAAAGCACCGTCTATTTCCGAAATCGCGGGAGACAACCTCGAGGTTGCTCAGAAGGTTGTCGTAAAGACTAACCGTCTTACAAAGAACGCGCTGAAGAATTATGACAAAGAAGCGGTTGACGTGACAGCCAAGGGACACAACAACGCGGGCTTCCTCGTATGGTTGTTTGTGGTACTCGGTATCGCGGCGGCGGTCAGCTGTGTAATGTTCATTATGAGCAAGCGCAACGCGGCTTACAGCGGCGCTCGTATGAAAGGCGAGAAGAAAAAGCCCGAAGTACCCGTAAGATATTGGTAATATAAAATATTAAGGAGCTGAGTAATCAGCTCCTTTTTTATTGCCTTCCCTTGGGGGAAGGTGGGCAATCCGCCTTGTAGGCGGATTGGTCGGAAGAGGGTCCATTATTCTTCTTGAAAGCAGTGAATGAAAATAAAATGGTAATGCCTAAAAAGTAGCAACTCGCTCAAAAGCCACTCTCCTGCCATTCTGAGTGCCCTTCACTGTCATCCTGAGCGTCCTTTACTGTCATCCTGAGCGTAAGCGAAGGATCTTTAAGATTCTTCGTCACGTTGTTCCTCAGAATGACATAAAAAGCGCGCCAAAAGTACACAAGTTTTTTTGAAGTGTATCATCTCGTTTGTTGGGTTCACGTTAGCGGGATACGTTTCATCATCGCTCCTCCCTAAAAATGTAGCGTTGCGACCGCCGCCTGTGGCGGAACAAGGGAGCAAAAGCGCTCTCCAAAATAAGGAGTTGAAGGAGTGCGCTCCAAGCGCTCCGCACAACGACTATATTTTGGTGAGAAGAGTTCGAGCCCCTTTCTGTTTGTGCTTCGCACAAAGCGCGCTGAAAGTTTGTTTCATCTTTAGAAAACTTCCATCTCGTTTGTTGGGTTCACGTTAGCAGGATACGTTTCATCAACGCTCCTCCCTAAAAATGCTCCACCGGAGCATTTTTTTAACGGTCGGCTTCGAATCCCTTTTGGCAAAACAACAGGCACCCATACGGGTGCCTGTTGTTTTGGCGCGCCAAAAGGGATTCGAACCCCCGACCTTTCGCTTAGGAGGCGAACGCTCTATCCAACTGAGCTATTGGCGCAATTGACTTTAATATTTTATAATAGACACTGTGTTTTGTCAAGACAAAAACCTTGACAAAGAGGGCGCTTTGTGATATCATCATAAATGCTAAAAAATGCTTGGAGAGGTGTCCGAGTGGTTTAAGGAGCTAGTCTTGAAAACTAGTGATCCCGCAAGGGACCAAGGGTTCGAATCCCTTCCTCTCCGCCATATTGTTATTAACGCTTTGCCATATACGGAGGATTACTCAAGTGGTGAAGAGGCTCCCCTGCTAAGGGAGTAGGTCGGGTAACCGGCGCGAGAGTTCGAATCTCTTGTCCTCCGCCAAGAAAAAAGACACCCTTTCGGCAATATCATTAAGATAAGCCAAAGGGTGCAAATCAAAAAAAGACACACTTGCGAAAGCAGGTGTGTTTTTTCGTAAAAAAGCAAAACGAAAAG
>CACZYC010000037.1 GCA_902785365.1 uncultured Ruminococcus sp.
AGCGTGAACGTAAACCTTACCCCAGCTGTGAACGTCAGAGTAGAGGATTGTTACCTTCTCAGAAGGTGTTTCGCTTGAAGCTGCCTGTGAAGAAGAAGCAGCCTGTGAAGAAGCAACCTCTGAAGAAGCGGGCTGTGATGAAGGAGCAACAGGAGCTGTTACTGTATCTGTAACTGTTGTGCCTGAAAGCTTAACAGTAACTGTTGAGCCTGCAGTAGCAACTGTAACTGTCTTGTTGCTTGAAGGATAAGCTGTGTTCCAAGTACCGTTGTTAACCTTGTATTCGTAGCTGCCTTTGGCAACGTTCTCAAATACCTTTGTGTAAGAACCGTCAGCCTGCTTTGTCATACCCATGTTACCCTGAGCGAGTGTCCAGTTGTTGCCGCCGAGTGTACCGCAAACGTACCAGTCATAAGCTACAGCAGAGCCTGCAGCTGTGATAGCAGCCTCTTTGGTGTCGTACCAAGCGCCTGTCTTGGGCTCATAGTATTTGCCAGCCTGGACACTGAGGTCAGCAGTTTGATTAGTACCTGTATTTTTGTTTGTGAAAATAACTTTTGTTGCCGAACCGACATCAGCGGAATAAACTTTATTCGCAGAATCAACAACAGTCATAGCTGTGCCAGGCCATGCGCCAAGAGTAGTTGTGCCAGAGCCGTACCATGCATACGCGTTGATTGTGCCGGACCAGTTATTAGAGTTTACAAAGTAAACTGTAGTCGCAGCGTTAGCTGTGATCATGCCAACCATCATAGTTGAGAAAACCATGAGGACAGCAAGAACTACAGCTAATGAACGTCGTGTCATAGATTTCATGAAATTTAACCTCCGTTAAAATTTTAATGTCATCGTTTAGTATGGGGATAATTGGGTTTTTTTACCGCCTGACCTCCCCGGTGATTTCCGTTTGAAAATCAAACTCAATGCACAAAATTTCTCATACTAAAAACGTACTTTATTTTATCATTTTTTTGCATAAAATTCAATAGAATGAAGTCGGTTTTTTGGTTACAAATTGTAATTTAGCATAATGCACAAACAAAGGGTAGTAAATTTGTGCAGACTTTTTCGCGCATATTTCTATAACAGAATTATAACCCCGTTGATTTATGCTTATCCGAGCTGCTGTTTGGCGGTGTGAAATATGTTAAAGATATAACAAAAGCCTCCCCTCGATGAAAGGTGATAAACACTCACTTTTAAGGCTCCGAAGGAAGGCTGATTTTTATAATATAGTTTTTTATTTATTGTTTTCTTTTTCGACGTTTTTGACATCCTTGAAAGGTACTACTCTGCCGTCGGGAAATTCAACGTCGGTGTTGTCGAGCTGCTTCTCAAAATTACGGCGAAAATTCGCGAGGTATTTTTTGTAGAGCTCTTTCTGTTCCGCCTGTTCCTCGGCGGTTAAACCCTGCTCCTTTTTCTTCTTGGCAAGCTCGTTTATTCGCTTTGTCAATTCGTCCATAATATCACCTTATTCCTCGCTTTTCAGCTTGTTGAAAATCATATTCGCGCACATATACACGTTGCCGCCGCCCATTGTGAGGATGAGGTCGCCTTCTTTGGCGTGAGTGGTGACATATTCGGTGATGTCCTCGAACGTATCTATACATTTGGAGCCGGGAACTTTCGCGCCCAGATCGGTGTTGTAGATGTTGTAGGTGTTAGTCTCGCGCACGGGCAGAATTTCGGAGATAATTGCCTCGTCGGGAATTTTCAGCGCGTCGGCAAAATCGTCCAGAAGCATAGCTGTCCGTGAGAATGTGTGAGGCTGGAATACCGCCCAGACCTTGTTGAATCCCATATTCATAGCGGCGTTGAGAGTTGCTCTGAGCTCCGTGGGATGATGAGCGAAGTCGTCCGCCACGGTAATGCCCTTGGGATTTCCCAGGATTTCGAAACGGCGGTGAACTCCGCCGAATTTGGCGAGGTTTTCCGCAATGCTTTCGGGGCTCGCTCCGAGGTAATGAGCCACAGCGGCTGTTGCCAGCGCGTTATAGATATTGTGCTTTCCGGGTACCATAAGGCTGATATCGCAGAGCTTTTCGCCCTTGTGCATAAGCGCAAAACTCTCGTGCACGCCCTTGTCAGCGCTGATATCGGCGGCGTAGTAGTCGTTGGAGTCATTTAAGCCGAAAGTTATTTTAGTTATATCAACGTCCTTTACGCTGTCGACAGTGTTTTCGTCGTCGCCGTTGATTACCAGAGCGTGGGTCGTCTGACGGGCAAATTTATTGAATGATTTTTTGATATTTTCAAGACTGCCGAAGTAGTCGAGGTGGTCGGCGTCAACGTTGAGAATGACAGAAATAAACGGAGTCATCTCCAGGAAAGAATCGACGTACTCGCACGCCTCGCATACAATGATGTCGCTCTCGCCGACGTAGCTGTTTCCGCCGATGAACGGAAGCTTTCCGCCGATTATAGCCGAGGGGTCAAAGCCCGCTCCTATGAGAACCTGCGTGAGCATACCCGTTGTGGAGGTCTTGCCGTGAGTACCCGAAATGCCTATACTGCGGTTGTAGCGGCGTGAAACTATACCGAGCATTACACTGCGCTCAATGCAGGGGATGCCGCGCTTTACGGCTTCGGCGCGCTCGGGGTTGGTCTCCTTAATCGCCGCGGAGTACACGATGAGCTCCGCTCCGTCAATATTCTCAGCCTTGTGTCCCATAAACACCGGGATTCCGTAGCTTTTGATTTTATCGAGAGTTTCGCCCTCGTTCATATCGGAGCCCTGAATCTCAAAGCCCTCGCTCATAAGTATTTCGGCAAGCGGACACATTCCGCTTCCGCCTATGCCGATGAAATGTATTCTTTTTTTGCCTTCTAAAATATTGTCGTATTTCATAGTATCACTCCACCTTTATGCCTTCCCCCGGGGGGAAGGTGGTTTTTGCGTCAATTCTATTGATGCAAAAATCGGATGAGGGTCGGCGTTAGTTAGTATTATAGCAATATTGATAGTTAAGTGCACCGACTTTTGTATTTATCCGACTTTGTTCAGACCTCATTCCAGTCTGTATAGTAAATGTTGGTTGAAGAGAAGTTTCTAAAGTGGACCCTCTTCAGTCTCGCGCTGCTCGACAGCTTTTCCCTAGCGGGAGACGGCAAACCTTCTGTCGCATTCGCGACATCTCCCTTAAAAAGGGAGTCTCCCAAGGGAAGCCTATTTTATTATATTGCTTTTTGTGATAAAAATAAATAGTTTTTGAGAAAATAATTATTTTTTCTCAGATATTGCCAAATATCGCGACAAATGATAAAATAATTCTATGGAACTTAAGAAGAATGACATAATAAAACTCAATATTACCTCAATGACCGCTCAGGGCAGCGCTGTTGGCAAGACAGCGGACGGCATAGTTGTGTTTGTCCCGTGCGCAGCTGTGGGCGATGAGCTGGAGGTCAAAATCCTCAAGACAAAAAAGACCTACGCGTACGGCAAAATCGAGCGTATAATTTCACCCTCAAAAAGCCGTATTGAGCCCGACTGTCCGCACTTTCCGAAATGCGGCGGGTGCGTCTATCGACACATAGATTATAATTCTGAAAAAGAAATAAAATTCAATCGCGTAAAGGACGCTGTTGAGCGTATCGGCGGACTGAAAAATGTGAGGATAAACGAGGTCGTCTCAAACGACAAAACCGACCGTTACCGCAACAAGGCTCAACTGCCCGCGGGAAACACCTCAGACGGCATAGAGCTTGGGTTTTACGCGCTTCACAGCCACAGAATTGTGGGGTGCGAGGACTGCCTTTTGCAGCCTGAATTCTTCAGTAAAATTATGGACATTACGCGGAATTTTATGCGCTTTACCGAGCAGTCCGCGTACGACGAAAAAACACGAAAAGGGAAGCTCAGACACCTGTATATAAGGTATGCCGAGGCCACCGATGAGTTAATGATTTGTTATGTCATAAACGGCAAAGGACTCAAGCGCGAGGACATACTGATTTCAGCGTTGAAAAAGGAGTTCCCGAACCTGAAAAGCGTTGTTTTTAATTCTAATACAGAAAATACAAATGTTATAATGGGCAAAAAAAACCGCACGGCTTACGGCTCGGATTACATCACCGACGAGCTCTGCGGAAAGCGGTTTAAGCTGTCGCCGTTGTCGTTCTATCAAGTGAACAGAGCACAGGCGGAAAAGCTATATGAAATCGCCAAAAACTACGCCGCGCCTTACGGCAAACTGCTGCTCGATTTGTACTGCGGAACGGGTACAATCGGGCTTACGATGGCGGATAAATTTGACAGATTAATCGGCGTTGAAATTGTCGAGGACGCTGTCAAAGACGCGCGTGAAAACGCCCGGATTAACGGTGTAAATAACGCTGAATTCATCTGCGGCGACGCTTCTTTTGCCGCTGATGAGCTCAGAAAAAACGGCTTAAAACCTGACGTTGTGGTGCTAGACCCTCCTCGTAAGGGCTGCGGAGAGGAGCTTTGCAAAACTGTTGCGGAAATGTCTCCCGAGCGGGTTGTGTATGTGTCCTGCGACCCCGAAACTCTGGCTCGTGATTTAAAAACTTTTGACGAATTAGGTTATAAAACTCAGGAAATCACGCCTGTTGATTTATTCAGCCGAACGGCTCATATTGAGAGCGTCGCGCTGTTGAAAGCGGAGAAAAATGTTTGATATTTTAGAAAATGAAGTCGTAAACGTCATACTTATACTTGGCGGAGCTGTGTTCGTGTTCGGCGCGGTAAAGCTCGGAATGGCGATTTATAAGGCGGAAAAGAGAATAAAGGAAATAGACAAAAAAGAGGAAAAACAGGATGATAATTGATACTCACGTCCACATAGGACGTATGCTCGGATTTAATATGCGCGAGGTTGATGTGCTGTATTCCATGGAGCAATACAACATTGACTTTTCGCTTGTCAGCAATATAGAGTGCGCGGAGTTTAACAAAAACGGTAAAAAAGTACCTCGTATATTGCAGAAATCTCAGAACAGGGTTTTGAGAAACACGCTTGATTTTGCCCGAAAATATCCCGATAAAATCGGTGTTCTGGTGTGGGTTAAGCTGTTTTCTGAAAAGCCCGACGAGGAATTTGAGAACCTAATCAAAAACAACAGGGAAATAATTTACGGGCTGAAGTTTCACCCGTACCATTCTCTGGTGGCTCCCGACGACGAGCGCGCCGAGCCGTATTATGAGATTGCGAAAAAGTACAATCTCGCGGTGGTTTCGCACACGGGGGGCTGTGAACAGGCGAGGTCAATTCACCTTTATAACGCCGCCTTAAAACACCCCGAAATAAACTTTGTTATGGTACATATGGACCTTAACACCGACAACAGGGAAGCGCTCGACTTGCTCGGCAAACTTCCGAATCTCTATGGCGACACTTCGTGGGTATCGCTGAAAACAACCCTTGAGGCTGTCAAAAGATACGGCAGCGCAAAGACGCTGTTCGGCTCTGACAACCCGATTGACGGCAAGGACACCTACCAGTACAACAAGTGGGGGGAGAGGTCGCTGTATCAGGAGTATTTCAATGAGTTCAAGACGCTCGTATCAGAGGAAGATTATGACAATATAATGTATAAGAACGCCGAGAAAATTTTTGGTATACATATTTCGGGCAAATAACAGCAGAAAGAAAAACAGGGAAGCGTAAATGCTTCCCTGAATTTTTTATGGATTATTATTTTGCGAGGCTTGCTCAGCTTACAGTTTTGCCTTTTTAGCTGCTTCACGCGCGCGTTTGCGCTCTTCTTTTTTCTCGGGAGAATCATAAATTCGTCTTGCCTGTGCCAGGTAACGAAGCAGCAGCTTATCATATATTTTATTCTGAGTGCGGAATTTAAAGCGGTTTTTTCGGATTTGAGCTTTCAACTCGTTGTTTTTCGCTATCTCATCCTCGGTAAGATCTCCGTTCAGTTCCTTTTCCCATATTTCAGCGGTTTTTTTCATCTTCCGATTTCGCCAAATCGCAACGCTTATATCGCTTTTTTTGAATCGGTCAATATCGTCTGTGTCAACATCGCCGAGACTTTCGCATTTTTTAACGAAACTTTCGACTGACTTGATGATTTTATCTCTGTATTCACGGTATGCAGTCGGGTTTGCGGGAGGGTTGGTTATGTCGTAGTCGCATTCTCCTCTTACATAGTTTATGGGAACACAGTAATTAAGCCACTCAGCGTAAGGATTAAAACGTATGCTTTTCGCATTCTTCATAGCAAGTAATACGGGAACATCCATAGCCAGACAGGGCAGTGCCGCGTGAAGGCGGCGGGTGATTACGCATTTGGCGTTCTGATAAAGAGTCAGGAGTTCTTCGGCTTTCTGCATACGCTGCTCAAACGGCGTCGCCAGTTGGTCTTCCATAAGAACGGTGTGTGTAATAACCTTGACATCAATGTTGGTGTCTTTCAGCTGCTCTCTAACCTTTCGCTCAACAGGCTTGGCAACATCCACCAGACACACATATTCTTTCTCGGGTTTTATACGTTTTTGTTTTGGCAAAGCAAGAGTGATACATCCCGTGAAATCGGCATTTATTCCGAGTTTACGGAGATTGTCGCGCGTATAATAATCACGGCAGCCTACAGGGCCGTAATTGTTCAAGTATTTTTACCTGTTCCCGTGAGGAAAAGATATCCGACGGGACAGCCTGCCTGCTTTGCGGCTTTGTTATCCGAGTAATGAAAACCTGTAAAATAGGGCAGGATGTATTTTGACGGCGGCCAGCACCATTTGTTCCACATCCACCAAGCGGCCATAACAACGGCTACTGGTTTTTCGTCCACGGGCTTAAATTTATAAATGTCTTCACGGTTGATGATATAGTCAACATGAGGAAGAAGTTTCATGTTTGCGTAAGTCTGGATATCATCGCCTAAATTTGTTGTGGGCTTGTGTATCAAAAGTCCATATTTCATATAATGTTACTCCTGCATTATGATTTTCTGAATCGAATTATATTAATTAAATATGAAGTAAATATGAGATATGGTTTAATATTTTGTTACAGAATTCAAAAAATACATGCTGTTAAAATTTTACTAAAGTGTTTTATCGTGTTTGAATTTTCTTCTGAAAATAAACTTGATGAGTGAGGAAGTTGAGCTGGAGAGAATTCTCTCTTTTTCTTTTTCGAGCTCTTTGTTCTGCTTTTTGAGCTTTTTATTCTTTTTCTTCAGAGATTCTATTTCTTTTTCAAGATGTTGTATCTCGGCTTTCTGATGAACGGAAGAGAGCGCGGAATTCTCAAGTTCCGCAGAGCTTTCTGCTCCATCATTCAGAATTCTGACCTTTTCTCTCTCGATTTCAAGCTTCTTTTTCAGATTCTTGATTTGCTTGGCTTCCTTCATTTCGAGCTTCCACAGCTTTTTGCGGTCAATCTGATAATCACGGCTGAACGCAAGCCACGTGCTCATTGCCTCTTTCATGGTGTCGTGACGCCATTCTCTGACGTCAGCTTCAGTATATGTTGTCTTTACAAGCTCATCAACACCGCGGGTTTCGTCTTTAACCTCTTCAACAAAGCTTTCGCAAGCCTTTATCAGCTCTTCGCGATATTTCTTTGCTTCGGGTTTGTTGGGAGGCGGATTGAGGAAGTCATATTCGTAGTTGTCATGCAGGAAGTTCGTTACCGTGGTGCGGTGCAAAAGGTCGTTGTACGGCTCAAAGCGGATGTCGTCTTCCATTTCCTTAATAAGGTAAACGGGAACATCCATAGCCAGACACGGCAGCGAGCAGTGCAGACGTTTGGTTACAACACAACGCGCGTTCTGGTACGTTGTGAGCATATCCTTGACCATTTCACACCGTTCGTCCCAACTCATCTCGGAGTCGCGCTTGCGGTTGTGAGTCATTACCTTGACTTCAATGCCCTTTTCCTCAAGAAGAGGAACAATTTTCTTCAAAACACGCTTTTCAAGGTCAACGAGACAGATGTATTCGCCCTTGTTTTCGCGTTCGGGCATTTTAGGCAAAGTCATAGTGATACAGCCCGAGAAATAAGCGTCAACGCCGATTTCGTTAAGCCTGTCTCTTGTGAAATAGTCACGACAGCCTACGGGGCCGTAAGCCTTGAGATAATCTCCGCCCAAGCCTGTGAGAAATTCGTATTTTATCGGTGAACCCGGCTGTCTTGCCAGCTGGTGGTCAGCATAGTGGAAGCCAATCATTTTTGGGACGATGTACTTTGAAGGCGGCCAGTTCCACTTAGCCCACATATACCAGGCATTCATAATAACCGCAACCGGCTCTTCGGTTTCGGGCTTGAACTCGTCAATGTGCTCGCGGTCGATAAAGTAGTCGATTTGCGGTAAGAAACGAGCCGTGGCGAAAGCCTGAATATCGTCACCTATATTCAGATTATTTTTGTTATATAAAACGCCGTATTTCATAACGTTTTACCCCTACCTTTTCATTATATACAAAATTATTTTAACATATATTACCAGTCAGTGCAAGGGATTTTGCTATATTAATGTTTTAAATCTTCTGCGTTGTAAATAGATGTGACCCATTTCAGGTAAAAAATAAAGTAACGATATGGTAGAATGTTTTTGCCTGCCTTTTCCGTTGCGCTACGCTCCACT
>CACZYC010000038.1 GCA_902785365.1 uncultured Ruminococcus sp.
TCTTTACGTTCTTTTCCAACATTTTCATCACCGTATCTATTATACCATAGATATAAGAAAAAGCCCAGTCTATACTGGACTTTTTCGACAAGCTGAAAGCACCCTGACGGGTGCTTTATTTATTGGCTGAGCCGGCGGGATTCGAACCCACGAATGCAGGAGTCAAAGTCCTGTGCCTTACCGCTTGGCGACGGCTCAATATTCAACCGTGTTATTATAACACGGCTTTTCACAAAGTTCAAGAGCTATTTACCGATAATTGAAATAAGCGCGTCCGGCAAACAGTTAATGATATCGGTTGGCAGCATTGAGATTTCTCCGAATTTTTCTTTTGCGATATCTCCGGCGAGAGCATGAATATACACACCAGAGCACGCGCTTCTGAACGGGTCAAATCCCTGTGCTGTAAGTGAAGCTATTACACCGGCGAGGACGTCTCCGCTGCCGCCTGTCGCCATACCCGCGTTACCTAAAGCATCGTTATAGAGCAGGTCTCCGTTGGGTGAAGCTACTATTGTCTTATGCCCTTTGAGCACAACAATGACGTTGTAATCCTTTGCGAAGCTCAAGGCAAGCTCTTCTCTGTTGTTTTTTACCTCTGTTAAATCCTTTTCGCAAAGTCTTGAAAACTCCCTATCGTGCGGAGTAATTGTAATAACTGTTTTTGAAGTTTTTAACACTTTGGGATTTTCTGCTATAATATTGAGAGCGTCGGCGTCAAGAACTAACGGGATCTCTGAATTTTCTACAATGTTTTTTACAAGAGAACGTGTCCCGCTGTTAACTGAAAGCCCGCAGCCGACGAGTATAGCACCGCAGTATTTTGATTTGGACAAAAAATCAAATTCCCCTACGGTGATATCTTCCACAGGATAAAAAACTGCTTCGGGCACAGCTCCCGCCATAATCGGATAGATAGAGCTAGGAACGCATAGTTTTAAGAGACCGATTCCGCTCCTTAAAGCCGCTTTTGAGGACATTATAGCCGCGCCCGCCATTCCATAGCTTCCGCAAACAGAAAGCAGAGAGCCTACCGTGGATTTATCAGCGTCAGGAGAACGGCGTTTGACTGTGGCTTTAACTAAATTTTTGTCAATAGGATAACGCATAATCATCTGTTGTAAAATATTTTTAATACAATTTCTTTCTTGAGATAAGGCTTCATCGCGTTCAGTACCCTTTCGTTGGGATTAAAGAATAGAGCGCGTCTGCCGCCGCCGGCCTGAGTGTAGACGGCGCACCATGTATTCTCTTCATCCGAGGAATCTGCCGCGGCGTCGATTACTCTGACAAATTTTACTTTTTTATTATCAGGTTCGTCACCCTTAGCCAATTGTTCGATATTATGGGTGTCGAGCTTCAAAAGTTCTTTGCGCTTGCGTTTTGCTATAATCTTACTTACCACCAAAATATCCTGTACCATCTGGTACTCAAATTCAACGTTCTGATGTGATCGGGTAAACCATATGAACCATATACCCATTAGAAAAATAAACAACGCGAGCACCGCGAAATAATGCATAATCATGTCATTTAAAGCAAGAATCATTATTGTCGCGGGTATAAGTATAACAAGTATAATCGTAATGATAAAAACAGCTCTGTCACGCATAGTGCGTTTTCTTTTGACAATCTGTTCTATAAAAATATCATTCATTTTATAATTCTCCTCGTTAAGTATTGAGTATAAATAACGAATTAATCTTAACATAACACTAAAAATATTTCAACAAAACTATTGCAAAACCTTATATAAAGTGATAGAATTACTAAAGTTACAGAAAACGCAGTGACGAAGGAAGTAGTATTTTTTATAGCTTCGTAAAGAGAGCGTCCGTATCGCTGAAATCGGATGACTTAGCTGAAAATATGAAGTTCCCTTCCGAGCGGCGGAGCTGAACCCTTAGTAGGCTCTGACGGTTGACACCGTTATATGTCGCTGAAGCGCCTGTTATATACGGGAATTTGGGTGGTACCGCAGGATCAGTTCTTGTCCCATATTGGGACAGGAGCTTTTTATTTTTGCTGAAATATCCGACTCTTCACCAAAACACCCGGTGAACCGGATAAAAATAATATACAGGAACTACATTGTTTAATGAGGAGAATCAAAAACTATGGATGATAAGATTAATCAATTGAAACAGCAATTCAACACAAGGCTGAGCGAAATTCAGAATACAATGGATTTCGATAAAGTACGTGTTGAGTTTTTGGGCAAAAAAGGTTCTGTTACTTCTTTGCTTAAAGGTATGAAAGATTTATCGGGCGATGAACGTAAAGAGTTCGGTAAAAAAGTTAATGAACTCAAACAGGATATCGCGCAATTAATTGAAGATAAATCCGAAGAGTTAAAAAGGATGGAGATTGAGGCTGAAATCAACTCTATGCCTAAATACGACATAACAACTCCCGCTTCTTTGACAAGAGGTTCATACCATCCTATTACACTTGTACAGCGTCAGTGTGAGAGCATATTCAAGTCTATGGGCTTTACTGTGGAGGATTACGCCGAGGTAGTTACAGACTACGAATGCTTTGAATCGGTAAACATTCCAAAACACCACCCCGCCAGAGATATGCAGGACACTTATTATCTTGAGAACGGTCAGCTCCTGAAGTCACAAACTTCGGCGGCTCAAAACGCTATACTGCGTAAATACGGCAAGAATCTCAAGGAAAACGGCGTGCCGATTAAGGCGATTTTCCCGGGACGCTGTTTCAGAAACGAGGCTACCGACGCCACTCACGAAAATACGTTCTTCCAGATGGAAGGCGTAATGGTTGACAAGGATATCAGCATATCAAACCTCATTTACTTTATGAAGACTATGCTTTCCGAAGTGTTCCGCAAGGACATTAAAGTAAGATTGCGCCCCGGCTTCTTCCCCTTTGTAGAACCAGGATTTGAGCTTGACATCAACTGCCTCATTTGCGGCGGTGAGGGCTGCCCCTCATGCGGCCACAGCGGTTGGCTTGAGTTGTGCCCCTGCGGCATGATTCACCCCGAGGTGCTCAAAGAGGGCGGTATTGACCCCGAAGAATATACAGGCTTCGCGTTTGGACTGGGACTTACCAGACTCGCGATGATGAAGTACGGCGTTAAGGATATCCGTGATTTAAACTCAGGCAACCTTAAAGCATTAAGTCAGTTTACTGACGACGATAACGAATAAGGAAAGGAGACTGAATTATGTTTTTATCAATGAATTGGATTTGTGACTTCGTAGATTTAAGCGGACTTGATAAGGTTAAGCTTATCAATCAGTTCTCCTTGTCTACCGCTGAAGTTGAAAATGAGATTTTCTATAAAGGTTCGGACATTTCGGGCATTGTTGTTGCCGAAATCAAATCCGTAATTGACCATCCCGAAAGCAAAAAACTCCATCTTTTGAAAGTTGATATAGGCGAAGATGAAGATATTGATGTAGTATGCGGCGCTCCGAACGTCAGAGCCGGTATGAAAACCGCCTTCGCAAAGGTTGGCGCTAAAATCGGCGAGATTACAATATCACCGAGAGATTTAGCAGGTTACACCTCATACGGTATGTGCTGTTCCGAATCGGAAATCGGTATCAGTGACGACCATTCGGGTATTATGGAAATAACCGACGACGTGGCTTTAGGCACAGACTTAAAAGATATTTATGATATTGACGATATTGTTTTTGAGGTTGACAACAAATCACTTACAAACCGTCCCGACCTTTGGGGACATTACGGCATTGCCCGTGAGTTCGCCGCTTTGGCAGGCAGACCGCTCAAAGAAGCTCCTATGGACGATTTGAGCCAGTACGATTCTCTGCCGAAAGTTGATATGAAGATTGAGGACAAGCTGTGTCAGCGTTATTCCTGTTTGCAGTTTGAAAACATAAAGAGAAACGTAAGTCCTGTAAATATGCGCATACGCCTGTTCTACTGCGGTATGAGAGCTATCAACTTCCTTGCGGATTTGACTAACTATCTTATGCTCGAAATGGGACAGCCCATGCACGCGTTCGACTCGCGCAAGGTCGGTAAAATCCGAATCAAACGCTTTGACGAGCCCTTTAAGTTCACAACTCTCGACGAAGTTGAACGCAACATAGACAAAGACACTCTGATGATTTGCAACGACGATACTCCCGTTGCTATCGCTGGCATTATGGGCGGTTTGGACTCTGAAATTGTTGAAGACACAACTACGCTTACACTTGAGTCGGCCACGTTTGACAGCGTTTCCATAAGGAAATCAAGTGTGCGCTTAGGTCACCGCACAGACGCTTCACAGCGTTATGAAAAGTCGCTTGACCCTGAGTTGACCGTACCTGCTATCGCTCGATTTGTAGCGCTTTTAAAGAAGTATGACAAGAACGTTAATGTAGTTTCCGCTCTAACGGACGAATACGCGTACAAGTACGATACTGTTGTTCTTGAGTTTGACAAGGCGTTCGTAGATAAATACACGGGCATTGAAATCAGCAATGAAACCATTAATAAAACATTAACCAATCTTGGATTCAAGGTTGAAGTAGGCAAAAACATACTGGAGAAAGCTCTGTCGGCTCACGGAGTAACAGGCGACAACCCGACATTCACCGTTGAGGTTCCGTCTTGGAGAGCGACAAAGGACGTTACTATCAAAGCCGATATTATTGAGGAAATTACAAGAATTTACGGCTACGACAACTTTGAGATACACACAACACGCTCTCCCCTCTATCCTGTTCGTCCGGATGGTGTTAAGCGTGACGAGGAGAAAATCAAGGATATTCTTGTTAAGCGTTATAACCTTCATGAGGTTCACTCATATGTATGGCAGTACGCGGACGAGCTTAAAAAGATTGAACTTCCTGTCGAGGAAAACATTAAGCTCACGGGCGCGACCAACCCCAATATTGAGACTATCCGACGCTCTATGATACCCACACAGCTTTGTCAGGTGAATTCCAACACAGGCTACGCTCCCGAGTTTGGTATCTTTGAGATTGGCAGAGTTGTAGAGGGCGTTGATAAGAATAATCTGGCTGTTGAAAAGAAAAATCTTGCTATTACTCTTTTCAGCAAAACAGATAGTATGAAAACAGTTTACTTTAAACTCAGGGATATACTTGCAACAATTACCGATGACCTCAAGCATAAGGAGCTCGGTTTTAACGCAAAAGAGGCAACTCACGCCTATGAGCATCCGGTAAATCTCTATGAAATTACACTTGAGGACAAAAGTATTGGTGAAATAGGTATTGTTCACCCTGTTGTAAGCAAGAAGATTGACAAAAAGGCTAATATAGTTTTTGCTGAAATTGATATAGAAAAATTTGCTGAGATATCAAATGACAGCATAACTTACAGCGAACCGTCTAAATTCCCGCCAATGACATATGATTTGAGCCTGGAGCTCAGCCCCGATATACTGTTCTCCAACCTCAAAAAAGCGTGGACGGGCTTAGCCGACGATATACTTAAGAGCGTTAATATCGTGGACACATATGACACTGATACAATCCACAGTATTACAATTCGATTTGAATTTGAGTCCAACGAGAGAACTCTTGAATCCACCGAGGTTCAGGAAATTATGGAAAAAATCATCGAAAACCTCTCTATAATAGACGTTAATCTCAGATCATAACAAATAGAAAAAAGCCCTCCGCGAAGGCAATATCATTTAGTTAAGGAACAAGACACTCACGAAAAGTGGGTGCCTTGTTTTTTTTGAAACAATTTTAAGAAATTTTTAATAAAAGGCTTGAC
>CACZYC010000039.1:0-7177 GCA_902785365.1 uncultured Ruminococcus sp.
TGTTCACAACTTTATTATACCACAAAAGGCACATAACCGTCACTTCTTTCGGTTATGTGCCTTCTTGTTTTTTCAGACTGTTTTTTCACAGCCCCTTTTTGATTTTCAGGCAGCATTAAAGGGGTATATTAAAAGAATAAAACTCTTGAATTTTGTACATAATTATGTTATGATAATGTACAGAAAGGAGTTGTATAAAATGCCGCAAATCAAACCTATAACAGAACTTCGAAATACAAACGAAATCTCAGAGCTTTGTCACGCAAAAAAAGAGCCTGTTTTCATAACGAAAAACGGATACGGTGACTTGGTTGTTCTGAGTATTGAAGCATATGAGGAGTTAATGGATGTCCTACACACTGACACCGTAATCAGAGAGGCGGAGCAAGAAATCGCCGACGGCGGAGAGCTTGTTGACGCGAGAGAAGCGCTGACTTCTCTAAGGCGAAAGCATAGCCTATGAAGTACACAGTGAAGCTATATCCGCGCGCGTATCGGGATTTGGATGAGATTTATTCATATATAGCGGTAAATCTTTCAGAACCTGCCACAGCAAACAAGATGCTTGAAAGTTTGGAAGAAGCTATCATCAGCTTGGAACAGTTTCCAGAACGCGGAAGTATACGGCGCGTTGGCGCGTACGCGAATCAAGGATACCGTCAGATTTTCGTCAAGAATTACACAATTATTTATCGTATTTACAAGGCTAATCAAGAGGTGCGTATCGTCACAATACGTTACGCGCCAAGTCAGTTATAAATATCTATTAAGAAACACGGGAGCGGCGTAAGCAGCTCCCCTACGTATTTATACATAAAAAAACGGCTCCCTCGATTGAGGGAGCCCATACTTCCGATAATTAAAACAATCTTATAATTGTCATTGAGGCGTCTACCTCTCCGCCGAGGTCGGCAAGACTGACTTCCACGCTGCTTGTATTGACGAGAGTGATGACATCACCTGTCTGAGCGGAGATTATAACCTGTCCGTACTGAGCGGGATATACTCCTCCCTGAACAGGCTGGGAGTTCTTATAGAGAGTAGCTTCACCGTCGGTTACCCCTGTGTCAACATAGAACGTAACGAGGTACATACCCGTTCTGTTAATCACTATATTCTCTGTTCCCGCGGTGTGAGTTATCGAACCTGAGAGCGGACCGTTATCCGAGAATGTGAACGCGTCGCCAGCGGTTACGGTTTGAGCGGTGGTGTTGTAGACATAAGCGTAATCGCCGAAGTTCTCAACACACTGTCCGCAAGTCACAGCGCAAGGGTTAAACTTGCACTTACTGCCGCAACATCCGCAGGAGCACTTTGTTGTTTCTGTACTGAACATAAAACTTTCCTTTCATGATAATCCGTGTGAAGGGGCTTGCCTCCCCAATATACACACGGTTATTACATAATATGCTTGTACAGCTTATTTGTTCAATTTATCTGCTTTTATAATCCTCGTCAATATCCCTGCTCCAACTCTCAGCCAGAGGTTTACTCGCTCTGACCGCTCCTACCGCTTTTGCCACAGTCTCATACACAACTGACGTGCCTTTCCTGTCGGCGTGATAATTTACCGCTCTCTCCCTGCCTATTCCGAAGTAAGCCGCGGTTTCAACAGCGTCGATATTAGCGCCGATAAAAAGGAACTCCCAGCTATCCGCCTCTTTGCGGCGTTCAATCATCTTCTTGACCTTTCTGCTCGAATACTTGCGGCTGGCGTTCTCCATACCGTCGGTCATAATCACGAACATTGTGTGCACGGGAACATCCTCGGCTCTGGCGTATTTGTGGATACGTCCGATATGCTCAATCGTTGAGCCGATAGCGTCAATCAGAGCGGTACATCCGCGCACGGTGTAATCGTCCTCGGTCATAGGCTTAATTTGTGAGAGCTCCGCCCTGTCGTGGATGGTTTCAAGCTCATTGTCAAACAGCACTGTCGTTACAAAGCACTCGTCGTCCTGTTTCTTTTGTTTTTCTATTAAAGAATTAAAACCTCCGATTGTGTCGCTTTCCAGTCCCCTCATTGAACCGCTCCTGTCGAGTATAAATACGAGTTCAGTAATGTTGTTCTGCATTTTCATTGTATGTTCTCCTTTACAAAAAATATAGTCACAAGGTTTTCTTTACCTTGTGACTGTATTATATAACTCTTAAATTTTTAATAGGTCGCTTAGCAAGCGACTTTTTAAATCTGCAAACCTTGCACGCTTTAACTAGGTGAGGTTTATACTGACGTTTGTTAAAGCGAAAGCCTTCCCTTGGGGGAAGGTGCCGAGCATAGCGAGGCGGAAGAGGGTCCGTTTTTATTAAAGAGCGCTTTATCATACGTCTGATAAAAAGACTGGAACAAGGTTTGAACAAAGTCGGATAAATACAAAAGTCGATGCACTTAACTATCAATATTGCAATAATACTTACTTACGCCGACCCTCTATCGGTTTTGTCATTCTCTGCGAGAACGCCAAAACCACTTTCCCCCCGGGGGAAAGCTCCACTTACAACTTACCACTTAACACAGGCTGGTCGAATGAGTAGAGCGCATCGTTTATCTCGAAAAGGTTATAATTCTTTTTAAGAATAAAATATTCTATAATAATGTCAAACTTACTGCTGTGCGACAAGGCGTATCCCGCCTTGGACAACATATCCTCAGCCTCATCAATCGGGAGCTCCAGCGCAATCGCAAATGATATAGCCGTCTGCTTGCTTGGCTTATACAGGCGGTTTGAGCGGATTTTGGAGAACAGCTTACGGTCAATCATCGCCTTCTTATAGCACTCTGAGTCGCTCATTCCCTTTTCGTCAATCTTGCGCAAAAGCATTTCGGAAAAGCTCTCGTCGATGTTTTCAAGCGCTTTATCAAGGTCATCAGGAACAGCGCTCTCATTACAAACCATCGGCTCGGGCATAGCAGTCGGCGCGGCACACTCTTTGCGGGCAGCTCCGACAAACCTCGGCGCGAACTTAACCTCAATAAGATTTTGTTCTATGTAGCTTTGGATGACTTTGTATAGGCTTCGGCTTATACGTTTTCTTGAAAACATAATTTCTTCCTTTTATCTTAAGCTTAATACATTGTTAATTCTTGTTTCTTAAACATAACGATTACTTATAGTTTATCAAAGTTATAATGATACGTCAATTATTGTAAAACGTTCAATCTCGTTTGTGAGGTTCACGTTAGTGGGTAATGCTTTATCAGCGCGGCGGGCTAAAACCGCAATGAACAAAAGTCGCAGGCGACGAAGGTACGCCCTGTTTGACTCCCTATTGTCCACTAAACTACAGAGAAAGGACTGTCTTTTTTAAAAAATTTAAAAATATTGAAAAATCATGAACCCAAATCAATGTGAAAGCTGTTATAATATATAGAAGCGCTTCAAAGCTAAGCAAAGGAGATGATCGTTATGAGGGACAGGCTTGTTGAAAAACTGAAACGTCACGACGAAAAGGCATTGGAACAGATCATAGATCAGGAGTCGCGGTTTGTGGCTTCCGTAATATACAATACAGCTAAAGGAAACCTGATAAAGCAGGATGTTGAGGAAGTGACCGCCGACGTATTTGTGACGCTGTGGAATAACGCCGAAAAAGTGCAGGAGGGCAGGCTCAGAGGCTATCTGGGCAGCATAGCCAGAACACGCGCATTGAATAAGATCAAGAGTTTAAACAACAATACCGTACTCAATATTGATGATTATGACCCTGAAGACGATTTTTCGATTGCGGACGAAACTGAAAAGAAGGATATACACCGTGAGTTGAGGGAAATAATAGCAGAGATAGAAATGCCCGACCGAGCAATATTGGTTAGGTACTATTACTATTCTCAAACACTGCCGCAGATTGCGGATGAAATGCAGCTCAATTTGGAAACGGTCAAATCAAAACTGAGACGTACGCGAGAAAAAATCAAAGCGAAACTGATTGAAAGGAGTTACGAGATATGAAGACAACATTCAAGACAGTTTTCAACGAATTAGATGATGAACTGATGGAGCTTGATATCCGGGATAACGCGTCGGATATCGACATCGACAAAATAAAAAATGAGGTGCTTATGCAAATCAACAGCGAAAAAAGCGAAAAAAAGAAATTCAGCAAAAAAATAATCGTTATGCTTGTGGCGGCGGTCATCCTAGTAGGAGGAACAATCGGAGCTTTTGCGACAGGCAGCGTGCAGCAGGTGTTCGGCAGAATCTTTCAAAACAGCGGAGAAATGAACGAGCTCGGTCTTTTTGACGGCGGCAATATAGAGGTAAAATCTAAGGACAGCAGCCTCGATATTCAGCTGCTCGGCATCACGGGCGACGGCGAAAAGCTATGCTCCGCCATTGAAATCACAAAAAAGGACGGCAGCCCCGTTATTGACAAAAATTACTCCTATCCCTCCAACAGTGAACCCTTTGACGGCTCATCATGGGAGGATAAGCTGACAGTAGACGGCAGAGACGAAACCAAAAACGCTATGCAGTCGCCGCAATATGTCCTTTCCGACGGCAACAAAACCCTGACAATCTATCTGTTTACAACCACCACCGTCGGCTCAGGCAAGAGCTTGCAGGACGGCAGATTGACTTTTGTCAGCAAGCAGTTCCATGTAAACAAAATAACCAACGAGTTAGCCTCCGTTAAGCTTCCCGGGTTGATGGACCCCATCTTTAGCGACATGAAAAATAATGAGGAATTAAGCGCGGACGACGTTCTGTTTGACCAAAAAGAGCTTGCTAAAAAGCGCGGCAAATTGGGATTGTCCGAAGAAGACTGCACTACGATCGACTACAAAGGCAACCGTATTTATTGTCAAGCGGAGCAAAAGGCGTTTGAGCTTCCCTTTACCATCAGCTACGACCTCAACTATCGTACCGACAAATTTATCGAGAAATACCTCAGCGCGGAGAGCGCTCCCGAAATCGTTGTTAAAAATACACGGAACGCTAAGATGACAGTTTCTCCGTTCAGCATCTATCTGTCAGGAGAGTGCGACGCTGATAATCCTGATTCACCCGATAAGGACGGTCTTGATAAGTGCTTCCTGCTCCCGAAATGGGACGATACCAGCAAGGTCACCCTTACTGACGGTACGGTGTATTATCTATACGCTAACGAGGGCGGAGAGCATCGCACAGACGAAAACGGCGTTTATCATACGACGGTTCATCTCAAATACTCCACGGTAATCGGACCGCCTCTCGAACCCGAAAACATCTTTGTCAACAGCAAGAATATCCAATCCGTTACCATCAACGGAAAAACAGTATATAAAAAGTAGTAACTTAGCATACGAAAGTATACCAATTACAGAATAATACAGCACAAAATCCGCTTGTTCGTAATGAACAGGCGGATTTTTATGAAGATAAGGTATGTTCACTATTGTAAAGCGTTTCAGCTCGTTTGTGGGGTTCACGTTAGCAGGTTATGTTCATCAACGCGGCGGGCTAAAATCGTTTCACTGAAACGATTTTACCTGTGATTTGCGCGCGGCTTAAATCACAGGCGCGCCCTGTTCGATCCCCCTATGGTCCTATGGTCCACCATAATTTTTCACAAATACCGATTCGCACATTCGATTGATCAAGCATTGTAAGTAATATAAAAACCGCAGTTTTGGGGTCTATTCCTAAAACTGCGGTTTATTGTTATCCTTGTTTTCCGGACTTTGTTTGATCTGTTCGTTGCGTTTATCACTGCTTTTTGTAATCAGAAAAATGTAACTCTTATAATCTTAAAGCAATAAAAATATATACTTATGCAAAATTCAAATAACTATATCCGGTTTCGGGATAATTTGCATAGCCGATTTGTTGATTTTCTTCAACTCTTTCTTTATAATAATGACGGTTGGTGACGATCAACCTTTAATGAACTGTACAGTCATGATTATTCCATTTATTTAAGGAGAATAATTATGCAGTTATTCAAAAACTTTTGTACCCCAACGGTAAACAAAAACGGTTTATTAGTTGATTTTCAGCTGAACGTACCCGAAAGCTATAATTTCGGCTATGATGTAGTTGATGAGATGGCTCGCCTTGCACCCTGCGACAGGGCTCTTGTCTATACTAACCCTGACAAGGTTGAAAAAACATTTACATTTGGCGACATAAGCCGGCTGAGCAATAAAGCGGCAAATGCGCTGAAAGCACAAGGCGTTAAAAAAGGCGATAAAGTGCTCGTTATTCTGAAGCGTAACTATGAGTACTGGTATATTGTACCGGCACTCCATAAATTAGGCGCGGTTGCCATTCCGGCGACCAATATGCTGACAGTTGACGATATTACCTATCGCATAGAAACAGCGGATATTCGTTTTGCGATCTGTACTCCGGACGGCAGCACAGCCGAGGATATGCTTGAAGCCGCAGCGCAAAAACGGCAGTTAGAATCAGTGTTCGTTGTGCGCCGCGATTTGCCGGGAGCGATAAATCTGACAAAACTGATAGATTCGGCGGACGAAAGCTTCACGCCTGTTGATACCAAAGCGGAAGAACCTATGCTGATTTACTTTACCTCCGGCACAACAGGCTACCCTAAAGCAGTCGTGCATGATCACACCTACTCGCTTTCGCACATAATCACCGCTAAATACTGGCAGAATGTCCGTGAAAACGGGTTTCACCTGACCGTAGCCGAAACAGGCTGGGGCAAAGCCTCTTGGGGAAAGATCTACGGACAATGGTTGTGCGGCTGCGCTGTTATGGTTTACGATTTTGACAGCTTCTCACCGCACAAGCTGCTGCGGATAATGGAGAAATACAAGGTTACCTCTTTTTGCGCGCCTCCGACGGTTTACCGTTATTTTATCAAGCGTGATATGAGCAAGTATGATTTATCGGCGCTGGAGCACCTGACCACCGCCGGAGAAGCGCTTAACCCTTCGGTATTTGAAAAGGTTTATGATCAGACGGGCTTGAACTTAAAGGAAGGCTTCGGTCAAACAGAGTCCGTGCTTATGCTCGGTAATCTTGTCGGTACCGAATCAAAGGCCGGCTCGCTCGGAAAGCCGACGCCGTTGTACAACACCATGATAGTTGATGAAGACGGCAACGAGCTTAAGGAGAATGAGATCGGAGAAATCGTAGTCGTGCCGCAAAAGCAGCAGTACGGTATATTTATGGGCTATTGCGGTGATGAAAAGCTGTACGAAAGCGTGTGGAGAAACGGCGTTTATCAC
>CACZYC010000039.1:7200-9887 GCA_902785365.1 uncultured Ruminococcus sp.
AAGAGGACAGGCTATCAAAGCAACGGTAAAGCTTGCCGACGGTTTTGAAAAGAGCAAACAGCTCGAAAAAGAAATCAAGCGTTTTGTCAACAAAAAGGTGTCCTCCTACAAGCATATCCAGGTGCTTGAATTTGCCGACGAAATGCCGAAAACCATAAGCGGAAAAATCAAACGCACCGACATAAGAAGCATTGACAGAACTAAGATTTGTTAAGGAGCCGTTATGAGTTGGGAATACCACAGAAGAGTAAAATATTATGAAACCGATCGAATGGGCGTAGTGCACCATTCTAACTATCTGCGTCTGCTTGAGGACGCCCGAATGGATTGGCTGGGCGACAATCTCATCTCTTACAGCGAGCTTGAAAGATCGGGAGTCATCATCCCCTGCGTTTCCGCATCGGGAGACTTTCTAAATTACCTGCGCTATGACGATCCGTTCAAGGTGGTTATGCGCTTGACCGACTTTAAGGGCGTTAAGATGAGCTTCGCCTATGAGATCATCAACACCGATACAAACGAGCTCTGTTACAAGGGCGTCAGTTCTCATTTTTTTGCAAAGGACGGAAGCTATAAGCCGTATTTATCGTTTAGAAAAGATTTTCCGGAATTATATCAAAAAATGACCGGCTTGATTGAACATAAGACTTCAAAACTGCTGTGAATTTGTTGTAAACCTCCAACAAACTCACGAGCACACCTTGCGCGTATGCCAACATTTTTTGTATCCTAAATAGCAAAAAGTCCGATAAAATCGGGCTTTCAGACTGTAGAAAAACCCGAAATTCAGGCAAATTGGATTTCGGGTTTTAGCATGTAAAAGAGAGAATAAGCAAATTTAAGAAAATGCAAGGATTTTGGATATGTGTTGACTTCCGTTTCCTATCATAATCTTTGTGTATTGCGAATTTTTTTAGATTCATGGCAGCAAATTTAAGCCTGACCCAATTCTTAACTGCTGTCAAGCCTCTGTAAGGAGTATAACGCATAGCATGCTTTTCTTTTGCGTCGGCAAATACTCGCTCTATGGCGTGGATGAGAGCGGTTTGTGGATGATTAAAAAGTGATTATAGCTATTCAACTACTATCGTCTACAACAACTTCCCGTGGACTAATCCAACTCCCGAGCAAAAGTCGAAAATCGAGCAGACTGCTCAGGCGATACTCGACGCCCGCGCGCTCTATCCCGATAGCTCGCTTGCCGACCTCTACGACGAGTTGACGATGCCGCCCGAGCTGCGCCGTGCTCACCAAGCCAACGACAAAGCCGTTATGCAGGCTTACGGTATGCCAATCATGGAAACCGATGAAGCCGCCTGCGTCGCTTGGCTTATGCGCCTCTATCAAAAAATGACAACAGAATAGTATACAAAATCACAACCCCGCTGCCGGATAACACTTCACCGTTATCTGACAGCGGTGCTTTTTGTTATATGGACTTTTTTAGTTTGGCTATCGCCCTCTCACAAACCCTTTTAGCCGTATCCGCATCACTAAACCCGTGATCGGTGGCGATGTCGGTATAGGGCAGAGGTTTGATTGGCTTTTCTTTCGGCTTTCCGTTTTCGTCTAAATCGGTTTTGTCAGCGTAGCGAGTGCTGAAACACTCCGGGCAACCGCTAGTCGTACAACACCATCCGAAACGTACTTCACAATCCGACCTACACGGGTTATCTGCGAAGCGGAGAAAGCCGTTCTCCGTTTATCCCTGAGTTACAAATCATTTCACAGGAGCAATTCGACAGAGCACAGGAAATCCTGCGCAGCGTGCCGATACACTAAAAAACACGCCGCGTGTTCCATTGAATATGAAAGGTAATGCGCTGTTGTCCGGCAATGTATTCTGCGGACACTGCGGAGCCCGGCTTCACTTATCCACGGCGAATAAGTGTTACACCAAAGCCGACGGCGCAAAGGTCAGGAAACCCCGAGTTCGATACGTCTGTTACGGTAAGACAAGAAAGATAACCCCGTGTGAAGGGCAGTCCGCATATATACAGCATGACGAAATCATCTCTTGGTCAAGCCTGTACGACAGCGCTCCGATCGAAGCAAAGAAAATGATAGTAAATTCGATGATCAAACGCGTTGACGTTTACCGCAACTATGAACTGAATGTAGAGCTGAATATGAATATCCGACAGTTCTTCCTCGGTATGGAGGAAACAGAGAATATTCCGATTACGGCATAAAATTTACTCGCCTGTTCACAATGAGCAGGCGGGCTTTTTGCTATAGATATGAAAAGAGGGATTATCGTGATCATACTCCCAAAATTCGTGGGGGAGTTAGATTAAATGATTCAAAAATTCCGGCTCGCTTGCTGCGGTGTGTGGGATTGGTGAAGCATCATTATCGCGGCGGGCTAAAATCGTTTCACTGAAACGATTTTACCTGTGATTTGCGCGCGGCTTAAATCACAGGCGCGCCCTGTTCGATCCCCCTATGGTACACTTAACTAAAATAGTTCAGGACGGAGATATAAAAATATCTCCGTCCTGAATCTATATGGTGGACCATAGATTAGTTCGCATATTTTAAAAGTTTCTTCTCGTTTGTTGCGGTGTGTGGGATTGGTTAAGCTTCTGCAACGCGGCGGGCTAAAATCGTTTCACTGAAACGATTTTACCTGTGATTTGCGCGCGGCTTAAATCACAGGCGCGCCCTGTTCGATCCCCCTATGGTCC